>CAWKJV010000023.1:0-17635 GCA_963849965.1 uncultured Actinomycetota bacterium
GCCATGCCCCACCGCACCGCCGCCGTGCCGAGGTGCCCGAGCGGTCGCGCCACGAGCGTCGAGACGACGCCGGGCAGCGGGATGCCGAGCATCTCGCGCGCCCACCCGGGCAGCAGGGACACGCCGCCGGAGGCGAGGGTCCCGTAGCCGGGGCGGGCGTAGAAGGGCAGCGGGGGGTCGAGCAGCAGGAAGCGTGCGGCCTCGCGTGCGGCCGGTGTCGACTCGAGCTCGGGGCGGTAGGCGGCGAGGACCGTCCGCAGCTCGGCGACCGAGGTGGGCGGGTCGACGACGCCGAGCCGCGCGGCGGGGATCCCGGCCTGCGCGACGTAGACGTCGGCCTCCGCCTCCGTCAGCGGCTCGTCGCCGAAGGTCTGGTAGCCGCGCAGGAACGAGTCGATCTCCGCGGCGTGCACCCACATGAGCAGGTGCGGGTCGTCGGCGCGGTAGGGCCGGCCGAGGTGGTCCTTGCCGCGCACCCGCTCGTGGATCGAGCGGACCATCGCGATGGCCTCCTCGGCGTGCTCGACCGTGCCGAAGGTCGTCGTCGCGAGGTAGTGGCTCGTGCGCTGCAGCCGGCCCCACGGGTCGCTCTTGTAGCCGCTGTGGCCGGCGACCCCGGCCATCGCCATCGGGTGCAGCATCTGCAGCAGCAGCGACGTGACGCCGGCGGGGAACATCGAGGCGTCGGCGTGCACGCGCCACACCGGGTCCTCGGGCGTGAACCACCGCTCGCCCTCGGCGCCCCAGATGCGCTGCGCACGGTCGGGGGCGTCGTCGCCGGCGACCTTGCTGCGCAGCATCAGGCCGAGCTGGCGCTGGACCAGCCGGGCACCTGCGGTGTGGCTCATGCTCGCCAACATAACCACAGGTCAGCGCCGCGACGAAACGTCTTGTCCAACCTTGCGGCTGCGAGTCAGCCCAGCGTGATGCGGATGCCGGCGCGTGGGGTCCGCGGCCGCACCCGGTCGGTGACCGCGGCGACGGCGTCGCCCAGGCGCGCCATGACGTACTTGCGCCCGATGGCGCGTTTGACCGCGGCGACGCCCTCGGGGGTGCGGTCGACGACGGCCGTGCCGGCATACGTCGGCGCCCCCTCGGGCACGCGGCCGCGGATGTCGCACGGCCGCAGCTCGACCCGGGAGGTGTGCGCGAGGCGCTTGAGCTTGCCGCTCGGGTCGACGGTGACGACGACGAGCTCGCCGCCGTCACGCGCGATCCACACGGGCGTCGACACGGGTGCCCCGTTGCGGCGGAACGTCGTCAGCGACACGTAGCGGTGGGCGTTGACGACGTCGAGGTCGCTCGGCACGGGGCTCACCGGCCCAGCGTAGGCGGCGCCTCGGCGTCCACAATGAGCCATGGCGCTCGCGCTCTGTCTCCTGCTCGACCCCGCGTCCGACCGCCTCGTCCGCGACCTGTGGCAGCGGCTCGAGGCGAAGGGGATCCCGACGCTGCTCACGCACACCCACGGCCAGCACGTGCCCCACCTGTCGTATGCCGTCCTGCTGGCCTGGGAGCAGGAGGCGGTGCGTTCCGCGGTCGACGAGCTGGTCGACGGGCTGGTCGATGCACCCTGCGACGCCGGCCCGGTCGAGGTGGCCGTGCAAGGCACGGTCGTCTTCCCGCGCGGGCGGGCGGCGCTCGCCGGCTCGACCACGGCCGCCCTGGCCAGCCGTCAGGCGCGCGCGGTCGAGGCGCTGCGGGGGACGGGTGCGACGATCCACCGGCACTACGAGCCCGGCCACTGGATGCCGCACGTGTCAGCGACGACCGGGGTGGCCGGCGCGCGGCTGCCGTCCGTCGTCGAGGCCGTCTCCGACCGGCTGCCGTTCACGCTGCGGTGCGACCGGGCCGCCCTCATCGACACGACCGACGGAACCATGTGGAAGCTGTCCGGCGTGCCGTGACGGCGCGCGCGGGCGCGCCGGCTCGGCCGTCCCAGCGATCAGGGCCACGTCGGCGTGTCGTCCCCCATCGAGGCCCCGGACCCGAGGACAGTCGTTACCAGGACAGGACTTCGACGGTTGGCCCGTTGTGGTACGTGAACCGTCACTGGTGGCCCGGACTCGCAGGCGCGAGCCGGGCTCCATCCTTTCCGGGGCGAACCGCTCCACCCGCCAAGGCTGCCCGGACTACCGTGGTGAGCATGAGGCGACTCCTCGCACCGGTCATCGCGCCGGTCGTCGCCGGTGCCGCGGCCCTGGCCGTGGTCACGCTGCGTTGGTCCGCACTGCACTGGGGCGCCACCACCGAGGAGACCCGCGAGCGCCTGCCCGGTGACGAGATCCTGCGCGACCCCGGCCTCGTCGCGACCCGCGCCATCACCATCGAGGCCCCGCCCGAGGAGGTCTGGCGCTGGGTCGTGCAGATGGGCGCCGACCGTGGCGGCTTCTACAGCTACGACCGGCTCGAGAACCTCGCCGGTTGCCGGTTGCACAGTGCCGACACCGTTGTCGACGACTGGCAGCACCTCGCGCCCGGTGACCTCGTGCGCCTCCATCCGAAGGTGGCCCTCGCGGTGACCGCAGTCGAGCCGGGACGGTCCTTCGTCCTGCACGCCGCACCCGCCATGCCGGGCGACCCGGCCGCGGCTCCCTACGACTTCACGTGGTCCTTCGTCCTGCGCCGCCACCCGCACCGCGCGACCCGGCTCATCACCCGCGAGCGCTTCGCCTACAGCCACCGGTGGTCGCCGCTGCTCGTCGAGCCCATCGCGGTCGCGAGCTCGCTCATGAGCCAGAAGATGCTGCGGGGCATCCGGGACCGCGCCGAGCGTGGCGGGGCTGTCGCAGGATCGCCGCTCAGTGCAGGATCGCCGCGAAGGCATCGAGGAAGACCTGGATCTCCATCTCGCTGATGACGAGCGGGGGAGCGATGCGCACCGTCGAGCCGTGCGTGTCCTTGACGAGGACCCCCCGCTCGAGCAGGCGGTGCGAGGCCTCCCGTCCGGTCAGCAGCCGGGGGTCGAAGTCGACGCCCGCCCAGAGGCCACGGCAGCGCACGGCCACGACGCCGTGACCGAGCAGCTCGCGCAGCCCGCTCTCGAGCAGGGCCCCGAGTCGCCGCGCGCGTGCCTGGAACTCACCCGTTGACAGCAGGCCGACCACCGCCTGGCCGACTGCGGCGGCGAGCGGGCTGCCCCCGAACGTCGAACCGTGGCTGCCGGGCGTGAAGACGCCGAGCACGTCACGGTCCGCGACGACGGCCGAGACCGGGACGATGCCGCCGCCGAGCGCCTTGCCGAGCACGTAGACGTCGGGCACGACCCCCTCCACGTCGCACGCGAAGGTCGTGCCGGTGC
Source organism: uncultured Actinomycetota bacterium (assembly GCA_963849965.1). GTDB lineage: Bacteria > Actinomycetota > Actinomycetes > Actinomycetales > Dermatophilaceae > Terrabacter. The sequence goes on from CAWKJV010000023.1 coordinate 3,302, forward strand.
GCCCCAGACCGGACTGGATCTCGTCGGCGACCATGAGCACGTTGCGGCGCCGGGTCACCTCACGCACGTCGCGCAGCCAGCCGTCGGGCGGGAGGATGACCCCGCCCTCGCCCTGGATCGGCTCGAGCAGCACGGCGACGGTGTCGTCGGTGATGGCCGCCTCCAGCGCCTCGATGTCGCCGAACGGCACCGTGTCGAAGCCCGGCGTGTAGGGGCCGTAGTGGTCGTGCGCGACCGGATCGTCCGAGAAGCTGATGATCGTCGTCGTCCGGCCGTGGAAGTTGCCGTCCATGACGACGATCCGGGCCCGTTCGTCCGGGACGCCCTTGACCTCGTAGCCCCAGCGCCGGACCGTCTTGATCGCCGTCTCGACCGCCTCGGCGCCGGTGTTCATCGGTAGCACGAGGTCCTTGTCCGCGAGCCTCGCGAGGTCGCGGCAAAAGGGGCCGAGCCGGTCGCTGTGGAAGGCGCGGCTCGTCAGGGTCAGCCGCTCGAGCTGCGCCCTTGCCGCCCCGACGAGCGCCGGGTGCAGGTGGCCGAAGTTGAGGGCGGAGTAGCCGGCCAGCATGTCGAGGTAGCGGCGCCCCTCGACGTCCGTGACCCAGGCCCCCTCGGCGTGTGAGAGCACCACCGGCAGGGGGTGGTAGTTGCTCGCCACCCACTCCTCGGCGAGGGAGACGTGTTCGTGCGTCGGGGTGCCCGGGGCCGGGCCGGTCCGCTCACGGGCCCCGGGTCGTGCGGCCGTGTCGCTCACCCCTCGATCGTGGCACTGCGGCGCGCCACGAGCACCGGAATGCGAGGTGATCCCGCTCTCGGTTCACCGACGGACGACAACCCCCGGTGGGAGACTCGAAGAGGCGGGTCCCGCAGCCAGGACTACTCGCAGTGGGGTGTGTCGGTCACAGCGTGGCCCAGCCGCGGAGATGGCCATGAGCAGCACCAACACCGCCCCCGTCCATCGCACCCGCGTCGTCATCCTCGGCGCCGCAGGACGCGATTTCCATGACTTCAACGTCGTCTTCCGCGACGACCCGGACCACGAGGTCGTCGCCTTCACCGCGACGCAGATCCCCGACATCGAAGGACGGCGGTATCCGCCGGAGCTCGCGGGATCGCTGTATCCGCAAGGTATTCCGGTCGTCGCCGAGTCGGAGCTGAGCGACCTGCTCGAGCGGGAACGCATTGACGTCGTCGTCTTCGCCTACTCGGACGTGCGCCACGAACAGGTCATGCACGTCGCCTCGCGCTGCATCGCAGCGGGCGCCGACTTCCGGCTCCACAGCGCGCGCCGCACGATGCTGCGCAGCACGAGACCCGTGGTCGCCGTGACCGCCGTGCGCACCGGTGTCGGCAAGAGCCAGACCACCCGCTACCTCGCCCGGATGCTCACCGACCTCGGCCTGCGCGTCGTCGCCGTCCGCCACCCGATGCCCTACGGCGACCTTGCAGCCCAGGCGTGCCAGCGTTTCGCGACATATGCCGACCTCGACCGCCACGACTGCACGATCGAGGAGCGCGAGGAGTACGAGCCGCACCTGGACGCCGGCGTCGTCGTCTACGCCGGCGTCGACTACGAGCGGATCCTCCGCGAGGCCGAGCAGGAGGCCGACGTCATCCTCTGGGACGGCGGCAACAACGACCTGCCGTTCTACGTGCCCGACCTGCACGTCGTCCTCGCCGACCCGCTGCGCCCCGGTGACGAGGCGGCATACCACCCCGGCGAGGCCAACGTCCGGATGGCTGACGTCGTCGTCATCGCCAAGTGCGACTCGGCGCGGACGGCCGACATCGAGGCCGTCGAGGCCTCGGTCCGGACGCTCAACCCGCGCGCGACCGTGCTGCGCGCCGACAGCCCCGTCACCGTGGACGACCCGAGCGCCGTCGCCGGACGCCGCGTCATCGTCGTCGAGGACGGCCCGACGCTGACGCACGGGTCGATGACCTACGGCGCCGGAGTCGTCGGCGCCCGCGCAGCCGGTGCGGCACGGATCATCGACCCGACGCCGTATGCCGTGGGGTCGATCGTCGCGACCTACGCGAAGTACCCGAATGCGCGTGGCGTCCTGCCCGCCATGGGCTACGGCTCGGTCCAGGTCCACGACCTCGAGGCCACGATCCGCGCGGCCGTCGAGGCGGGGGAGTGCGAGGCCGTCGTGAGCGGCACCCCCATCGACCTCACCCGGGTGCTGACCGTGGCGGCGCCCCTCGTGCGGGCCCGGTACGAGCTGCGCGAGGTGGTCCGGGGCGGCCTCGCCGCGGCGGTGCGCGCCGCCCTGCCGCTGGAGATCCGCGGCGGCCATCACGCCCCACCTGCGGACGCCACGCTCGCCGGGAGTGCGCCATGAGTGCCCCCGCCGAGCCCCGTCCCTCCGACTCGCGCGACCAGCGCTCAGGTCATCTTCCCGAATCTCGCGGCGTCGCAACGGCACCCGGCCGGCGAGGAGGCTACGTCGGCTCCCTGCTGGTCAGCTTCTCATGCTCGTGCTCGTCAACGTGTGGCCCGGCTGGCAGGCCGTGCCGTTCCTCACCGGCCGCACCGTCCTCGTCATCGGCGCCGTCAACGCCTCGATCATCGCGCGCGCGGTTGCTGATCTCGTCAACATCGTCCTGGACCTGCCTCGTGCGCGGGCCCTCGGCGACATCGTCTCCATCGGCTTCGGACTCGTCGCCATCATGCAGTTCTGGCAGGTCTTCCCCCTCGATGTCATCGGCACCGCGTGGGAGGTCGTCGCCCGGGTCCTGCTCGTCATCGGCTTCGTGGGCAGCGGGATCGGCATTCTCGAGGCCCTCGTCCGGCTCGTCCGTGGCCGCTTCCCCAGGATGTGATTCACATGAGCTCACCTGTCACCAATCCCAGCAGCAACCAAGGCGCCGAGTGGGTCCCCTCCACCGGTGGCTATCACCCGGCCGGCCGTCACCTCGTCGCCCTCATCATCGGCTGCCTGCTCATCCTCCCGGGCCTCGGCCTGCTCCTCGGCGGGGCGGCCCTCGGCATCACGTATGCCGTCGCCCGGGACAGCGCCGGCTACCTGTCCATGACGATGCCCGTCCTGTCGAGCTCCTCGCCGGCCATCACCGCTGGGGATACCGTCGTCGCCGCCCGGCCCGACGTGCCGTCATGGGTGTTCGACCGGCTCCAGGTCGACGTCCGCGTGAGCGCCCAGCCGCTGGCCTCCGGCAAGACCGTCTTCCTCGGCATCGCGCCCGCGAGCAGCCTGTCGGCCTACCTCGGCGGCGTCGCCCACGACCAGGTCGTCGGCATCACCGACCCCCGCGCCAACGGTCAGCGCGCGGCCGTGCTGCGGTCGACGCCAGGCGCTGCTCGCGCACCCGCCCCGACGAGCCAGACGTTCTGGACCGCCTCGGCCACCGGCGCCGGCCAGCAGCAGCTGTCCTGGCGCGTCACCGGCGGACAGTGGGCTGCCGTGATCATGAACGCCGACGGCAGCAGCGGCGTGGCCGTCTCGTCGACGATCGGGGTCCGGGCCGGATTCCTCCTGCCGCTGGCCCTGCTCATGGTGGGCCTCGGGCTGCTGATCTCCGGCGGTGCGGTCGCACTCATCATCATCGGCGCGAGCGGGACCCGGCGCTCGGCACCCCCTTCAGCCCTGTCGCCAGTGGCCACCGCTCCGACCGGCGCTCCGACCGGCGCTCCGACCGGCGCTCCGACCAGCGGGTCGATGGCTGCGATGGCACCCGCCGCGTGGCTCCCGCACGCACGGGCCGTGAGTCCGGTCGCGCCTGGACGCTCGCCTCGACGAGCCGCTCTCGCGGTGGATGTGGCTGGTCAAGTGGTTCCTCGCGATCCCGCACTTCTTCCTCTTGGTGTTCCTGTGGCTCGCCTTCTCGGTGGTCTGCGTCGTCGCGTTCTTCGCGATCCTCTTCACCGGCCGGTACCCACGTGGACTCTTCGACTTCAACCTCGGCGTCCTGCAGTGGTCGTGGCGCGTGTCCTACTACTGCAGCAGTGGCGGCCTCGGCACCGATCGCTACCCGCCGTTCAGCCTCGGACCGGAGCCGGACTACCCGGCGCGCCTCGACATCGCCTACCCGGCGCGGCTCTCGCGTGGTCTCGTCCTCGTCAAGTGGTGGCTGCTCGCGATCCCGCAGTACATCATCGTCGGGCTGCTGGTCGGCGGCGGCACGTGGGCCTGGGACCGGACCAGGACCGGCGACTCGCACCTCGACGTGCTCGGCGGAGGCCTCATCGGCCTCCTCGTGCTCATCGCGGGCCTCTCGCTCCTCTTCGCCGGCTACTACCCACGGGCGCTCTTCGACCTCGTCATCGGCCTCAACCGCTGGGTCTACCGCGTCGTCGCGTACGTGACGCTGATGACCGACGTCTACCCGCCGTTCCAGCTCGACGAGGGTGGGGCAGAGGTGCCTCAGGGACCCCCGCCACCCACGCCACCGGTCCCGGCCGACCGCACGGAGCCCGTGGCGACTGCCGATCAGCCCGTCGAGCAGCCCGCCGAGCACCCCGGCGAGCAGCCCCGTCAGTTCAGCGGCTGACCTCGGTCGGAGTCGTCAGTAGCGGAGCCTCAGGGCTGGCGCCGCGGTCGGGACAGCGCCAGCCCGAGGCCCGCGACGGCGACGATCGGGCCGATGACCGCCCACAGCGTGACGCCGGACATGGCGCTCCCGCCGACGTAACCGAGTCCCTGCAACGTCCACAGCGCGCCGACGAGCAACAGGAGGACGCCCAGGATGATGCGCACGGGACGACTCATGACGAGGCCCGCAGCCAACTGCTCATGTCTCGACGCTACGTCACTGCTGCACCGGGCGCAGCACGACGTAGCGACCGGAGGTTTCCGGCTGCCTACGTCACTGCTGCACCGGGCGCAGACTGACGTAGCGACGGAGGGTGTTTCCCTGGGCTGCCTACGTCACTGCTGCACGGGGCGCAGCACTGACGTGGAACGCGCGAAGCTGACGATCGCGTCAGCGCTCAGGCGGCGGCGGGGACGAGGTGGGCGTCGAGCCAGTCGACGATCTCGATCTCGACCTCGTCGCGGTTCGTCTCGTTGAGGATCTCGTGACGGGCCTCGGGCCACAGGGTCAGCGTGACGTCCTGGACGCCGGCGCGGCGCAGCTGGTCGGCGACCTGGCGCACGCCCTTGCCGTTGGCGCCGACCGGGTCCATGTCACCCGAGGCGAGGTGCACCGGCAGGTCCTTGGGCACGCGTGAGGCGAGCTGGTCGGTGTTGACCTCGGCCAGGCCCTGGAGGACGTCGGTGAAAGCCCCGGCGCTGAAGACGAACCCGCAGTCGGGGTCGTTGACGTACTTGTCGACCTCGGCGGGATCCCGCGAGAGCCAGTCGAACTCGGTGCGCGTCGGTTTGAAGGCCGAGTTGTACTGACCGAAGGTCAGGGTGTTCAAGAGCCCGCTCGTGTGGGTGTGCCCGCGCAGGCGCGCCTGGGTCGCCGCGAGGAAGACGCCGACCTTGCCGAGGGCCCCGGCGCCGCCGGCGGTGCCGGTCAGGACGATGCCGGCGAGCTCGGACCCGTGCTGGGCGGCATACGCCCGGGCGAGGAACGAGCCCATGCTGTGGCCGACGAGGAAGACCGGCAGGCCCGGGTGCTCCTCGCGCGCCCGGTCGGTCACGGCGCGCAGGTCGTCGAGCACGCTCTGCCACCCGTTCTTGGCGGCGAAGCTGGCGCGGGTCCCGGACGTGCGACCGTGCCCTCGGTGGTCGGAGCCGTAGACGGCATACCCGTGGTCCGTGAGGCGCTGGGCGAAGCGCGCGTAGCGGCTCGAGTGCTCGGCCATCCCGTGCAGCGATCTGCACGACTCGCCCGGGCGTCTCCGTCGGGCAGCCAGCGGTTGACGAAGACGTCGGTGCCGTCGGCGTGGCCAGCGTGAAGGTGCTGCTCTGCATGGCCGAACTGTATGCCGCGGGCCTCGCCGCCGCTCGGATCCGCGCAGGTCCGGTTCGCCCGGTTCGGGCCAGTTCGGATTCAAACCCACAAAAACGGGTGCCCGAATCTATTTACTTCGCGCCGAGCCGGTGGTTTCCTTGTGTCACGGCCCGAAGGGGCCACGACGCAGACCACCAGGACGAGGGAGTCCGATGTACGCAGCGGAGCGGCAGCAGCGCATCATCGCCGAGGCACGTCGTGCCGGCCGGGTCGAGGTCACCGCGCTCGCCGACTCCCTCGGGGTCGCCGCCGAGACCGTCCGCCGCGACCTCACCGCCCTCGAGCGCCGCGGCTCCCTGCGCCGGGTGCACGGGGGTGCCATCCCCGTCGAGCGCCTCGAGGTCGAGCCGACGCTCGCCACCCGCTCCGGCCGCCTCGCCGACGTCAAGCGCCGCATCGCGGCCCGCGCCCTGGACGAGCTGCCCAGCGGCGGCAGCATCATCCTCGACGCCGGCTCGACCACGCTGGCCGTCGCCGAGATGCTGCCGCCCGACCTCGACCTCACGGTCCTGACCAACAGCCTCGCCGCCGCGACCGTCCTGTCGACGCACCCCGGCATCTCGCTCTACCTCCTCGGCGGGCGCGTCCGCGGCACGACCGGGGCCGCCGTCGGAGACTGGGCCACCGGCGCCCTCTCGGACGTCGTCGTCGACGTCGCGATCATCGGCACCAACGGCCTCTCCGTCGCCCGCGGCCTGACGACGCCCGACCAGTCCGAGTCCCTCGTCAAGCGCGCCATGGTCGGCGCCGCCCGCAAGTGCGTGGTCCTCACCGACTCGAGCAAGGCCGGGGACGACCACCTGCACCGATTCGCCCAGCTCGCCGACGTCGACGTCGTCATCACCGACACCGACCTCGACGACGACGTCGCCGCCGAGATCCGTGCGGCCGGACCGGAAGTGGTGACCGCATGATCGTCACGCTCACGCCCAACCCGAGCATCGACCGCGCCGTCCTCATCGACGCGCTCCGTCGCGGCGAGGTCCACCGGGCCCGCAGCAGCCGCATCGACCCGGGCGGCAAGGGGGTCAACGTCGTCCCGCGCCCTGGCAGCCCAGGGCGACGCGACCGTCGCGGTGCTGCCGAGCGGAGGACCCGAGGGCCACCTGCTCGAGGACCTGCTCGACGCCGCCGGGGTCGCCTACGCGTCCGTGCCGGTGCGCGGCTCGGTCCGGATGAACATCAGCGTCCTCGAGCCCGACGGCACGACGACGAAGCTCAACGAGCCCGGCCCCGACCTGTCGTCCGCCGAGGTCGAGGCGCTGCTCGCCACGACGCTCGAGCGCGCCGACGGGGCCGAGCGCGCCGACTGGGTCGTCGGCTGCGGCAGCCTGCCGCCCGGGGGCCCCGACCGACCTGTATGCCGCCCTCGTCACCCGGGTGCGCGAGCGGGGCGGACGCATCGCCATCGACTCGTCCGGCGCACCGTTCGCGGCGGCCGTGGCGGCGAGGCCGCACCTCATCAAGCCCAACCACGAGGAGCTCGCCGAGCTCGTCGACCACGACCTGCCGACCCTGGCCCACGTCCGCGACGCAGCCCGGGAGCTCGTCGCCGGCGGCATCGACGTCGTCGCCGTCAGCCTCGGCGGCGACGGCGCCCTGCTCGTGACCGCCGACGAGTGCGCGCACGCGAGGGCGACGATCACGGCACCCCTGTCCACCGTGGGCGCCGGCGACTGCATGCTCGCCGGCCTGCTCCACGGCCTGTCCACCGGGCGCGCCCCGGCGGACGCCCTCCTGACGGGGGTGACGTGGGGCGCCGCGGCGGTCACCCTCCCCGGAAGCCGCGTGCCCGCACCCGACGACCTCGACGGCATACGCGCCGAGCTGACCCGCGAGCCCGACTTCGACCGCGTCCTCTCGTGACGCGCCCACAGACGCCGAACCCCTGATCGTCCCTCCGGAAAGGAAAAACCCATGTCCCTGATCACCGAAGAGCAGGTCGTCCTCGACCTCACCGGTGCCGATCGCCACGAGGCGACCCGGAGGCTCGGCGAGCGCCTCGTCGCCTCGGGCCGGTGCACCGACATCGACACGTTCCTCGACGACGTGCGCAAGCGCGAGGAGACCATGGCGACCGGGCTGCCCGGCGGCATCGGCATCCCGCACGCCCGCAGCACCGCCATCACCGAGCCGTCGCTCGTCTTCGGCCGCTCCGCCGACGGGATCGACTGGGGCGCCAAGGACGGCCCGGCCACCCTGGTCTTCCTCATCGCGGCCCCCGAGGGTGGCGGCGACGCCCACATGCAGATGCTGCCCAAGCTCGCCCGCGCCCTCATGAAGAAGGACTTCAAGGCCGCGCTCGCCGCCGCGACGACCGAGGCCGAGGTCGTCCGGATCGTCAGCGACGAGGTCGCGCTCGACCAGCCGGCCGCCGCAGCCGCCACGGCGACCGCGGGTGCCGACCGGACCGGCGCTGCCGCTGCACCGGCAGCCAAGCGCGTGCTCAACCTCGTCGGTGTCACGTCGTGCCCCACCGGTATCGCCCACACCTACATGGCGGCCGAGGGCCTCGAGAACGCCGCGAAGGCCGCGGGTCACACGATGAGGGTGGAGACCCAGGGGTCGGCCGGGTCCACGCCGCTCGGCGCCGACGTCATCGCTGCCGCCGACGCCGTCATCTTCGCCCACGACCTGCCGGTCAAGGACGCCGGCCGCTTCGCCGGCAAGCCGCTCGTCGACGTCGGCGTCAAGAAGGGCATCTCCGACGGCCCGGCGCTCGTCACCCAGGCCGAGCAGCTCGTCGCCGAGTGGGACGCCGACCCGAGCAAGGCGAGGCGGCCGTCGGAGGCGGCCGTGGCGCGGCATCCGCAGCCGGGGGGTCCGGCGGGCTCACCTCGAAGGTCGAGAGCGGCGCGAGCACGGGCACGAAGATCCGGCAGTGGCTGATGACCGGTGTGTCCTACATGATCCCGTTCGTCGCGGCCGGCGGCATCCTCATCGCCCTGTCGTTCATGCTCGCCCAGGTCGCGCTCGGCGCCGAGGGTCCGATCGAGATCGTCAAGTACAACCTGACGTCGCCCGACCAGTACAACATCGCCCAGAACTTCAGCGCCTTCAGCCTGACCTCGTGGGCCGGGCTGCTCTTCGTCATCGGCGGGGCCTCCTTCGGGTTCCTCGTGCCGATCCTCTCCGGCTTCATCGCCTTCGCCATCGCCGACCGACCCGGCCTCGTCCCCGGCATCGTCGGCGGGTCGATCGCCGCGACGATGGGCGCCGGCTTCCTCGGCGGCCTCGCCACGGGCTTCCTCGGCGGCTTCGTCGCCCGGTGGATCGCCCACTGGAAGGTGGCCAAGGGCGTGCGCGGCGTCATGCCGGTCGTCGTCATCCCGCTGCTGTCGACCCTCATCACCGCCGGCATCTTCATCGCCGTCCTGGGCAAGCCGATCAAGGCCCTGAGCGACGCGCTGACCACCGGCCTGAACAACATGAGCGGTTCGAGCGCCGTCCTGCTCGGCATCCTCCTCGGCGCGATGATGGGCTTCGACCTCGGTGGCCCGGTCAACAAGGCGGCCTACTTCTTCGCCACCGCCGGGTCTGGCCACGGCCGGCACGGTGGCCGACGCCCCGCAGCTGAAGATCATGGCCGCGGTCATGGCCGCCGGCATGGTGGCGCCGCTCGCGATGGCGCTCGCCACGACGATCCGCCCGCACCTCTTCTCCGAGCCCGAGCGCGAGAACGGCAAGGCGGCCTGGCTGCTCGGCGCCTCGTTCATCTCGGAGGGCGCGATCCCGTTCGCGGCGGCCGACCCGGTGCGCATCATCAGCTCCTCGGTCGTCGGCTCGGCCGTCACCGGTGGCCTCGTGATGATGTTCGGCGCGACGCTCCGGGCCCCGCACGGAGGCATCTGGGTGCTGCCCCTCATCGGCAACTTCCTCCTCTTCCTGCTGGCCCTGGTCATCGGCGTCATCGTCATGACGGTGATCGTCGTCGCCCTGAAGTCGCGCGACACGCACCTTGCAGAGGTCGACGCGAGCGCTACCGTCTGATCAGGGCGTGAGCTCGATCGCCGTCTGATCCTCACCGACAGCACGACCACCCGTTATCCAACGAAGGAGCACGTCCATGGCAACCCGCACCGTCACCATCGCCTCGTCGGTGGGCCTGCACGCCCGCCCGGCCGCCCTCTTCGTCGAGGCCGCGACCGAGTCCGGTCTCGACGTCGAGATCGCCAAGCCCGGCGAGGACCCGGTCGACGCGACGAGCATCCTCGGCGTCATGGCCCTCGGGGCCAAGTACGGCGAGGAGGTCGTCCTGACGGCCGACGGCGACGGCGCCGACGAGACGCTCGACTCGCTCGTCGCGCTCCTCTCGCGCGACCTCGACGCGGAGTAACGACCATGGCCGAGTCGGAGACCCAGGCACGGCATCGGCGTCAGCCCGGGCACGGCATACGGACCGGTGGTGCAGGTCGCGCCACCGGTCCGGCCGCCGGCCGGCGAGGGCGCGGTCGACGACGAGGAGGCGGCACTCGCCGACGTGCGGGCGGCCTTCGAGTCGGTCGCCGTCTCGCTCGAGGAGCGGGCGACTCGGGTCGACGACACGGCCCAGCAGATCCTCAAGGCGACCGCCCTCATCGCCCGCGACAAGGGACTCGTCAAGGCCGCGGCCAAGGAGCTCGCCGCCGGCCACGGTCGGGCGCACTCCATCGCCAACGCGGTGGAGACGTATGCCGCCCAGTTCGAGGCGCTCGGCGGCTACTTCGCCGAGCGGGTGGCCGACCTGCGTGACGTCGGGTCCCGAGCGGTCGCAGCGGTGCTCGGGGTCCCGGCCCCCGGCGTACCCTCCTTCTCCGAGCCGAGCGTCATCGTCGCGGAGGACCTCGCGCCCGCCGAGACGGCGACGCTCGACCGGCGGCTCGTCGTCGGCATCATCACCGAGGCCGGCGGCCGCACGAGCCACACCGCGATCCTCGCCGCGCAGATGGGGATCCCCGCCGTCGTGCAGCTCGCGGGCGCCACCGAGATCCCGCCCGGCACGCCCGTCGCGCTCGACGGGGACACCGGCGAGGTGACGATCGACCCCGACATGGCGCACGTCACCGCCCAGCGGGAGCGGGCCGCCCGTCGGGCCGAGGCGCTGTCGCACCTCTCGGGTCCCGGACGCACCTCCGACGGTGTCGAGGTCGCGCTGCTCGCCAACATCGGCGGCGTCGAGGACGCCGTCGCGGCCGGAGCCCAGGACCTCGAGGGGGTCGGGCTCTTCCGCACCGAGTTCGTCTACCTCTCGGCGACCAAGGCGCCGACCGTCGAGGAGCAGACCGAGATCTACCGCGGCGTCTTCGCGCCGTTCGAGGGACGCCGCGTCGTCGTGCGCACCCTCGATGCCGGCGCCGACAAGCCGCTGAAGTTCGCCGACCTCGGGCCGGAGGAGAACCCCGCCCTCGGGCGCCGGGGCCTGCGCCTCTCGGCCGAGCGTCCCGACCTGCTCGACGCCCAGCTCGAGGCGCTCGCCATCGCCGCCCGCGAGACCGGCGCCGACGTCCGCGTCATGGCGCCGATGGTCGCCACGGCGGAGGAGGCCGCGTGGTTCGCCCGGCGCGTCCGCGAGAACGGGCTGCCCAAGGCCGGCGTCATGATCGAGGTGCCGGGAGCCGCGCTGCGGGCCCACGACGTGCTCGGCGAGGTCGACTTCGGCTCGCTCGGCACCAACGACCTGGCGCAGTACACGATGGCCGCCGACCGCATGCAGGGCGCGCTGTCCGACCTGCTCGACCCGTGGCAGCCGGGCGTGCTCGACGTCGTCGGGCTCGCGTGCCAGGGTGCGGCCCGCGTGGACCGGCCGATCGGCGTCTGCGGCGAGTCGGCCGGTGACCCGCTGCTCGCGCTCGTCCTCGTCGGGCTCGGCGTCTCGTCGCTCTCGATGGCGCCGAGCAAGGTCCCCGTCGTGCGCCTGGCGCTCTCGCTGCACTCGGTCGAGGAGTGCCAGGCGATCGCCGCGGCCGCCCGCGGTGCCCGCACCGCCGTCGACGCCCTCACCGCGGTCCGGGAGGCTGCGAGGCCCGAGCTCACCGACCTGCTCTGAGGCCGCCGACGACGTGATCGGGCCCGAGGGACGGGTGCCGGGGCTGTTCGTCGAGCGACCCCTTCTGGCCCTCTTCGAGGCAGGTCCGGGCGTGCCGCCCGACGACGGTGTGGTGCTGGCCCGCCTCCACCGTGCCGCGGACGTGCTCGCCGCGGATGGGTCGATCAGGCGCCACGTCCGGCGCTCGGGGCACGGGGACCGCTGACGCCCCCCTAACGGGTGACCACTCTCATACGGACGAAACGGGTTTATCCACAACACTGCTGGATAGACTCGACATGGACGTCGAGAACGGCGGCCCTGTGGCAAAGGAGCTCGGCATGAGCGCGTCCAGCCTCTTCATGGATCAGGTCCGACTCGAGGACGGGTACCACGAGGACGACCTTCCCTTCATCCAGCACGCGTTGACCCAGCTCTTCACGCAGCTGGAGCGCTTCGACCCGTCGATGGTCCACATCGGGCTGCGGGTCAAGGACCGTGGGCAACCCGGCATGCACACCTCCGTCGAGGTCTGCGTCAGCGGCCTGCCGACCATCGTCGGCGTCTCGAACCTGACGGATACCAAGGCCGCCCTCAAGGACGCCGAGTCGAAGGTCGTGTCACAGCTGCGCGAGGCGGCCGACCGGCACCACGACCGCCGGCCCCGGCAGCGGCGTCACTGACCGTCAGCCCCCCGAACGCCGCTGCGGAGCGATCAGTTGCGGCGTGCGACCCGGGCCGTCAGCACGGCGGTGACCGGGATGCCCAGCCAGAGCCACGCGATGGTGGTGGCCGAACCTAGGCGCGCGCTCAGCTGTACGTCGTTGAAGAGGTAGATGTAGAGCGTGAGCAGGCCGAGTTGACCCGCCACGAGCAACACGCGGCTGCGCTCGTTGCGGTACCGATCGGAGTAGACGGGTGGGGGTCTGAGCCAGAGAGCAATGACGACTGCCGCGACGACGGCGACCTGGGTCAAGTGGTCCGTCCACGCCTCCGGCCAGAAGCTGTCGAGGTGCAGCACGACGAGTGGGACGACGACGAGCAGCATCAATGCCCTCGGCTCGAGACCGGCGGTGCGCGCGGTGCCGGCCATGGCGAGGACGACGATGGTAAGCACGGTCTCCACCTGTCCGGGCGTCGACCATGCTGTCGGGGTGGTGTCGGACGCGAAAGCGATACCGAGCAGGGCAGGGAGGAGCCACACCCCGGCGGCCAGCCACAGGTAGAGGCCCGCCGTCAGGCAGCGCCGGATCGCGAGCTCACCAGTGGCCCCGAGCAGGATGGTTGTGGCGGCGACGAGCTGCACCGTCTCGACGTGGTCGATCACCCAGTTGGGGAAGGCGAAGAGAGCCCCGGTATCAACGGTGGGCGAGACGGTACCCACGATCGTCATGACGACGATCGTGGCGAGCGCCGCCACCTCCATGACGCCTACCACGAGCGTCAGGGCGCCGAGCCGTGGCGTGAAGTCGCCCGCCACCAGCGGTCGCCGCCGGCTCCGCACTCCAACCCACACGATGAGCACAGCCACGATCGACGCGTGGATCCACGACAGGGGGCGGTCGAGGCGGGGGCGCCAGAAGGTCTCTCCGCCCAGGAAGCCACCGGTCAAGTTCAGGTACAGCGCAGCCATCAGAACCAGTTTGAGGGCCGACGCCACGAGCACCCCCCTTGTGGTCACTCGCCAGGGCAGCAGGCGCTCGGTCCGCTCGCGCTGTTCCTCGACCGAGCTCGCCAAGGCGAAGACGGCAAGCAGCGAGAGAAGGATCGCTGCCGAGGGTGCGAGGCCGCGAGCACGGAGGGCGTCGAGTGCTTGGTCGACGTCGGAGTTCCGGACGGTAGCGGTGAACGCCATGGCCGGCACCGTTGCTACGAGTACGCACCGCGCGGTCTCACGGCCGCTGCGCCCAGGGGGCAGGGCGAGCGCGACTGCGGTGCAGGCACATCCGAGCGCGACCAACCATCCGTGGGCAGGCCCGACGGGGAGCGAGCCCAAGGTGAGAAGAGCGAGGACGGCCGCAGTCCCGCTCAGCGGCACGCGCGCGAGCGCTCTCGACCGGACGGCCCCCACCGTGACCGCCTCCGTGGCCAGGCCGAGTGCTACAACCGTGATGAGGGACTGCCACGGCCAGTACGTATCACCGGTGATCGTGTTGACCACTTCGGGCCCGCGCCACCCGGTGGCGACCATGAGACAGAGCAGCACTGCAACGAGGTGCCCGAGGACCACGACGACCCGGACCGCAGGATCGAGGTTGGGCGAGCTGACCCGGAGGGCCCGCGCCCTCAGACCATCACCCAGCCGGGCCCCGAGCCCCACCTGCGTCATCACCCCATGGAAGCGGAGATCCTGTGTCGCTGCGGGCGATCAGCGGATTGGACGGGGTCAGGAGCCTGCAGAGAGGACG
>CAWKJV010000024.1:0-4403 GCA_963849965.1 uncultured Actinomycetota bacterium
GGTCGCTCACCTCGCAGTCCACCGACGGCGGTTCGCGCCACCCTGGACGTCAAGCGACGACGACCGGCATGCGAGTCCCAGCCGCGCACGGTGGAGGTGGTCGACATGCGGGCGTTGGCGTGGTCGACCTCCCAGTCCGGGAAACGGCTGAGCACCTCGTCGAGGGCGACCCGGCCCTCGAGCCGGGCGAGGGCGGCGCCAAGGCAGAAGTGCAGGCCGTAGCCGAAGGTGAGGTGCTGGCCGTGGTCGCGGCCGACGTCGAAGCGGTCGGGGTCGTCGTGTCGCCGCTCGTCGCGGTTGGCCGAGCCGACCAGCAGGAGCATGGCGCTGCCCGCCGGCACGACGGTGTCGTAGAGCTCGACGTCCTGGGTGACGTAGCGGGCGAGGTGCGGGCCCGTCGGCTCGAAGCGCAGCGTCTCCTCGACGGCGTTCGGGATCATCGACGGTCCTCGACCAGCCGCGGCGCTGGTCCGGGTGGTCGCCGAGGACCTTGCCCAGCCAGCCGATCAGGCGGCCGGTGGTCTCGTTGCCGGCGCCGGCGAGCACTCGATGTAGGTGAGCACTTCGGCGCGGGTGAGCCGGCGGGTCGCGCCGGTCTCGTCCTCGAACTCGGCGTTCAGCAGGGCGGTCATGAGGTCGTCGGACGGGTGGTCGGCCCGCCAGTCGACGTACTCGGCGAAGGCCTCGCCGTTGGTGATCGCGTCGTGCCGCGACCTTCATCGGCTTGCCCGCCTCGGTGCGGAGGACGGCGTCGGACCTGGTCGCGGATGGCCGGCTGGTCGGCGTCGGGGATGCCGAGGAGCATGCCGATGACCCGCATCGGCAGTCTCTGCGCCGAGGTCGGCGACGAAGTCGAACCGGTCGGCGCCGACGAGCGGATCGAGGCACCGGACGCAGAACTCGCCGCACCTGCATCTCGAGCGGCGTTCATCCGCCTCGGCGTGAAGACCCGGGACATGAGGCCCCGGTGCATCGTGTGCGCCGGGGGTCCTCGAACATGCACCACGCCGGACGGAAGCTCGATGCCGGACTGGATGACCTCGAGGATGTCGCCGCGCGCCGACGAGAAGGTCTGCCAGTTCGACCAGGGCCTGCTCGACATCGGCGTGCCGCGACATCGCCCAGACGTCGTAGCGCTCGTTGTGGTAGATCGGCGCCTCGTCCCGCAGCCGACGGAAGGTCGGGTAGGGGTCCGCGTTGATCGCCGTGTCGAACGGGTCGTAGTACACGTCCTTGTCGTCCAGCATCGAAAGCTTCACGTCGATTCAACACTTGGAGATGCCCTCGCCGGTGAACGCAGTCATCTTCGGCGTCTCGGATCATCCTGAGCAGCGCAGAGAGGCCGATCCACGACCGCATGGCGCACCTTCGCTCACGGCGACGCCGTGAGTAGGGTCGGGCGATCCGCGACCAGGGCCCGCATCCACTTCCGGAGAACGCTGCGCTTGCCGCCGCCGCGGCGGCACTCAACGGCGCCGGCTTCTGGGCGGAGCTCGTCGATCGCGACTTCCGCCATGCCTTCACGACGGACGAGCTCCGGTTGAGCTGGGGCGGGACGCTCGGCCTCGCGACCGTGCCGCTGGGAGCCTTCTATTTCGGGGAGGAGGCCTCGGAGGCGCGGATGGCGGCACCGGGCGGCCCGAACACCACGGAGAGCCGGCGGACCCAGTTCGCCGAGATCGGCGGCTGGGCGCTGACCGACGTACCAGGCGGGCGCGACGCCCTCACTGAGATGGTGGCTTCGGAGTTCCGTGACCTCGTCGATGGCTTGGAGCCGCTGTCGGCGCCGGCACTGAGCTTCATGCAGACGAGCACGGGCTACGGGGGATCGACGTTGGAGGTCTGGGCGACCGGTGTGCGGATCCATGCGGCCGACGGGAGGCTGCCGGCACCGCGTTGCTCTACAAGCCCGTGGTGGGCATGGCGACGCTCGGGGCGGTCGCGGCGAAGGGCGATCTCGACCACTTCGCTCGGATGCTGGGCGTCTCGCAGCCCGCCCGGCGACCGGCGGCGATCCTGTTCGCCGACCTCGAGGCTTCTTCCGGCCTCGCCCGGCGCCTGTCGACCGCCGGCTACTTCGCGGTCGGCCGCCGGTTCGTGGTAGCCGCCGACCGGTGCATCGTGGACGGCGGCGGCCTGGTCGGCCGGCATGTCGGCGACGGCGTGGGCGCGTTCTTTCTCGCCGAGACCGCGGGGTCGGAGTCGGCGGCGCGCGAGCCTGCATCGCCGCCGCTCGCGATCTGCAACGAGGCGATGGCCGGCGTGGCGGCCCGCAGCCAGCTGGAGCAGAGCGAACGCGGTCCTGCGCTTCGGGCTGCACTGGGGGGCAACCGCGTATGTCGGGTGGATCACCACGACCGGACGCAGCGAGGTGACGGCGCTCGGCGACGAGGTCAACGAGGCCGCACGTATCGAGGCATGCGCATCAGGCGGACGGATTGCGTCGAAGACTCTCATCGAGCGCCTCAATCCGGACGACACGGCGGCGCTCGGCATCAACCCCGACCGTGCGACCTACACGCCGTGGCCGATCTGCCGACGGCGACCGAGAAGGCCCGACGCGACGCGCCGGCCATCGCCGTCTGCGAGGTGTAGGAAATGACGCTCGTGCGCCGCTACGAGGGGACCGTCTACGACAGCAACCGCTGGGACGGCTTCGAGCTTCGCCCCGGCGACATCATCATCAGCACGCCGCCGAAGTGCGGGACGACGTGGACGCAGATGATCTGCGCGCTGCTCATCCTGCAGGAACCGGAGCTCCCGCTCCCGTTGGACACGCTCTCGCCGTGGATCGACATGGTGACCCGCGCCCGCACGGAGGTGTTCGCGGACCTGGAGGCCCAGACGCACCGCCGGTTCATCAAGACCCACACGCCGCTCGACGGGATACCCAACGATCCGACGGTCACGTACATCTGCGTCGGGCGTGACCCCCGCGACGTGGCGCTGTCGATGGACCACCACATCGACAACATGGACATCGGCGCGTTCCTCAACGCCCGCGAGCGGGCGGCAGCGATCGACGGCATCGAGCTCGGACCGTTGCGGCCACCGCCGCCGCGCCCCGACGGCGAGCGGGACCGCTTCTGGCAGTGGGTCGACGACGAGACGCCGTCGACGCAGGTCGGGTCGTCGCTGCGGCGCACCGTCGAGCACCTGCAGACGTTCCGGGACGCCGCCGACGATCTCGACGTCGTGTACCTGCACTACGACGACCTGAAGGCCGACCTGGAGGGGCAGATGCGGCAGCTGGCCGCGCGCCTCGGCATCGACGTCGACGAGCACCGGTGGCCCCGCCTGGTCCAGGCGGCGACGTTCGAGTCGATGCGCAGCAGGGCCGACACGACCGTCCCCGGCGGTGGTCCGGAGCACTGGATCGACCCCGCCGCGTTCTTCAGCCGCGGCACGAGCGGCCAGTGGCGCGACCTCCTCGACGACGCCGACCTCGCCCGGTACGCCGCGCGCGTGCGGGCGCTCGCGTCCGACGACCTCGTCGAGTGGGTGCACCGCGAGCCGATCGACTAGATCCCCGTTCGGCGGTTGAGCCGCGCTGCGATGAGTTCTCGACTCGCCCCCCGTCCAACTTCGTGCCGCCGTGCTCGCGAAGACAGGGGCCGGCCACCTGACATCCAAGGACAAGGACACGACCATGTCAGAACTGCTCGTCGACTTCATCACCTCGCTCGATGGCTACGCGTCGGGGGAGGGCTGGCCCGGCTTGTGGGGTCTTGCAGGGGCCCGAGTACCTCGCGTGGCTCGAAGAGCAGCCCGAGGTCACGTACCTGATGGGCGCGAACACATATCGGCTGATGTCGGGCTTCGCCGCCGGCGAGATGCCAGCGGGGACCGACGAGTTCAGCGCCGACGAAGAGGCGTCGGTCGGCGGGCTCACGCGAGCGTCGAAGGTGGTGTTCTCGTCCTCGCTCGAAGACCCCCTCACTTGGGCCAACAGCACGCTCGTGCGCGGCGACGCCGTCGACGCCGTCCGGGCGATGAAGGAGCAAGGCTCGGGTCTGCTGAGCACGATCGGAAGCCTGAGCTTGTGCCGGTCGCTGCTGCAGGTGGACTCGTCGATCGGTTCCGTGTCGTGATGTTCCCGGTGATCACCGGCGCCACGGGAGCAGAACGCATCTACGACGGCTACCCCGACGTCGCCCTCGACATGATCGACAGCCGCACCTTCGACGGCCGCATCCAACTGGTCGAGTACCGGCCCCGCGTGCTCGAGCACCCCACCGCTCGACTCCACCGTGTGAGTCGACGGGCAACTGGGAGCCGCCGGACCGATCTGCAGTCTCGATGCGACGGGGCGCGACTCAAAGGACGTCGCCCAGGATTCCCTCATCAGGGCAAACGGCTCGGGTCCGTCGATGCGCCGACCACGAGTGTGAGATGGCCGACGC
>CAWKJV010000025.1:0-6594 GCA_963849965.1 uncultured Actinomycetota bacterium
GGGACGATCGTATTTCCCATATCGGTATGTGTCAATGGCCTGACCGTCGGGGTGCGGACAGCAGGCAGGCCGCCACCTCGGCCGGCCGTGACAGGGCGGCGAGATGACCGCCGGGCACGACGTCGACCTCGAGGCCGAGACGCTCGCGGGCCACGCGACGCTGCAGCTCGAGCGGGAAGAAGCGGTCGTCGGCACCGGCGACGACGCCGAGTCGGGACGTCGGGCCACGCCTCGATGTCGCACGGCGTCTCGAAGGCGCGCTCGACCTCGGGACGCTGGTGCTGCGCTCCACCTGCGGCGACGACCGGGTCCACGTCGTGGAGGAAGTACGTGTCGAGGTCGAACTGCTCGGTCGTAGCCACCGGCCCGGGCCGCCGCGATGCGCGCCCCTTCGGATCCGACGGCCTCCCACCAGGCGCCGGCCGTCTCCCCCGGCAACGGCACCATCGCGTTGAGCAGCACGAGTCCGGCGACAGGGCGGCGCGCAGCGACGATCGGCACCGTGAAACCGCCCATCGACTGCCCGACGACCACCACGTCGTCACGGCCGGCGACCGCGTCGAGGACGAGGGCGGCATACTCGCCCAGCCCGGCGGCCGGATCATCGCCGGGAAGGTCGATGGCAAGGGCCTCGTGGCCGGCCTGCTCGAGGAGCGGCACGACGCGGTGCCAGTACCAGGCGGCGCCACCGGCGCCGGGGACGAGCGCGAATGTGGTCACCGTCCACATGCTAGCCCTCGACGGCGCCGCCGGCGCCGTGCGAAGGTGACGACATGGCTGACGACCCCTCGATCCAGGACCACATCACCTCGCTCATCGACGAGGAGCACCGCCTCCGCGGCGCGCTCCAGGCAGGCGAGATCACCGTCGACGAGGAGCACGCGCGACTGCGCAGCGTCGAGGTCGAGCTCGACCAGTGCTGGGACCTGCTGCGCCAGCGCCGGGCCAAGCGCGAGTTCGGCGAGGACCCCGACGAGGCCGAGGTGCGCTCCGAGCGCACCGTCGAGGGCTACACCGGCTGACGCCACCGCGTGGGTCGAGGTGTTCCGACCGTATGCCGTCGCGGATCACCTCGACCCGGCTCCGCGTCAGATCGTGAGGCCGTGGCCGAAGCGGAAGAGCGGGTCGTCGTAGCCCGGCACGTCCTCGCCGTGTGCCCGCACCTGGTCCATGGAGCGGGGCAGGTCGAACGGTAGGCGACCGACGGGCGCGATGGTGCCGGTCAGGGCGTCGAGCAGGGCGTCGTCGCTGCTGCCGAAGCTGCCGACGACCGCCGAGGCGAAGCGCAGCAGCGGTGTCACGACGGCGGGCCGGTCGAGCACGACGTCGATGACGAGCGGGCACACCGCGGCGATCCGCTCGAGCCGGGCGATGAGACCGGGCGGGAAGTCGAGCGACCCCTGGTGGAACCACGACTCGAGGAAGAGGTCGGAGCGCGGGTCGAACGGCGCCGTGAGCCGCACGACGGCCACGTCGGCGTCCTCCGGCCGCTCGACGGGCTTGCCGTGCCGGACGACCGCCTCGGGCGAGAGCCGCTCGGCGTAGATGCGCAGGCCCTGCTCGAGCGGGAGCCGACCGCCATCGTTGTGCAGCACGGTCACCGAACGGGACTGGGCGGCATACCCCTCGTCGCGGAAGTCGCCCCGGCCCACCGTCGCGGCGGCGGCGTCCTCGTCGACGTAGGGGTCGTCGAACAGGCCGAGCCGGAACTTCACGGCGAGGATGCGGCGGGCCGACTCGTCGATCGCGCGCCTCGGTGACCCGACCCTGGGCGACGAGGTCGAGGAGGATGTCGACGCACTCCTCGCCGCCGAACTGGTCGGCCCCGGCCTCGAGGATGAGCTCCATCCGGCCGTGCGGGTCGAGGTGCTCGACGCCCCACGCGCGGGCCGGCAGCACCTGGTCGCCGACGTGGTTGTCGTTGACGAGCTCCCAGTCGGTGACGACGACGCCGTCGTAGCCGAGCTTCTCGCGGAGCAGACCCGTGACGACCTGCTTGTTGTAGCCGAAGCCGATCGGCTCGATCTCGACGCCGTCGACGACGAGGTCGACGGGCATCCCGTAGTACGGCATGATCCCCGCCGTCCCGGCCTCGATGATCGGCGGGAACGGCTTGAGGTGGTCGGCGAATCGCCCACCGGGATAGACCTGCTCGCGCCCGTAGGGGAAGTGCGCGTCCTCGCCGTCCTTCTGCGGGCCCGCCTCCCGGGAAGTGCTTGCTCGTGCACGCGACACTGCCCGGCCCGAGCGAATCCCCTTGGAAACCCTTGAGATACGCGACACCCAGCTCCGTCACGAGGTCAGGGTCCTGACCGAACGTGCCCGCCTGGCGCGCCCAGCGCGGCTCGGTGGCGAGGTCGAGCGTCGGGTGCAGGGCGGCACGGATGCCGACCGCCGCATACTCCTGCCGGGCGATGTCGGCGAAGCGCCGCACCGCGTCCGCGTCGCGCAGCGCCGCGAGCCCGAGCGGCTCGGGCCACTGCGAGAAGGCGCCGGCGGAGAAGGAGACCCCGACGTTCTCGATGAACGCGTGCCGCGGGTCGGTCGACACCGTCACGGGTATGCCGTGTGGCGTCCGTTCGGCGAGCGCCTGCAGGGCGTTGCTCCACCGGGCCGCCATGCGCGGGTCGTCGAGCGCGTGGACGTTGAAGTGGTTGAGGTGCTTCTCGAGCACGACGGTGCTCGTCGGGGACTTGCTGATGGCGCCCGGCTGCTCGAGCACCGTTCCGTCCGAGCCGGCCTCGATGACGGTCTGGAACATCAGGCCGACCTTCTCCTCGAGGGAGAGGCGACCGAGCAGGTCCTCGACACGCTCGTCGACCGGCAGCCGCGGGTCCTCGTAGGGGTCCATCCGGCCGTTGCCGTTGAGGTCTCGGTAGGCGACGCCGTCCTCGGTGGTTCGGAGCTCGGGGCGCACGGGTGAAGCCTTTCGTTCGGTGAGGGGCTCGTGGCCGCCAGACGCGTGCGTCCGGCGGCCACGAGGTCTGGGGGGCGGTCAGGCCACCGGGCTGGCGCCGAACTGCTCGATGCCGATGACCGGGCGCAGTCGGCTCTCGACAGCCTTGGTGCTGAACGCTCGTCGGATCACGTCCTGGCCGAGGACGTTGCCCACCGAGCCCATGATCATCGCCTGGTCGAGGGAGAGGTAGCGACGCGCGACGGTGCCCGACCGCACGGCCACCGCGTCGAAGAAGCCGCCGCGACCGTAGGAGTCGAAGTCGGCCTGCAGCTTCGCCAGGTTGGCGTACGCCTCACCCGGCTCGTGCATCATCGCGAGGAAGGATGCGTGCGGCGTCACGACACCGTCGCCGTAGGTCGGCGCCGGGTTCGTCGCCGGACGGCAGTCGCCGAAGCCCGCGTCGTAGTTCGTCTTCTGCTCGTCGGAGAAGTAGCCGTCGGGGTTGAGGCCCAGGGCGTCGACGCCGTACTCCCGGTACCCGCCGAACGGGTCGCTCGACGGGCTGAAGCCCCAGTAGCCGTAGCCGGCCTCGAGCAGGCCGTGCTCGCGCTGGGCCCGGACGTGCAGCGGGTGGTTGCGGCCCCAGCTGTTCGGGGCCCAGCGGGCCTCGTCGACGAAGACGTCCGGCATGAGCTCCTCGAACATCGAGCCGCCCCAGCCGGGCACGATGTGCATGCCGCGGTAGGTGTAGGCGCCCTCGTAGACGTCGATGCCGAAGTACGTGCGGTTCTCGCCGTCGGGCGGGACTCGTGCCACGACCAGTCGCACGCGTCCGGGAAGGTGCGCCACGTCGCGTAGTACGCCGTCGCCGGGACCTGGCCCGGTGAGGATGCCGAGGTAGGTCGTGATGCGGGTCTCGGAGACGGCCGTGTCGTAGTGGTGCGTCGTCAGCCACACCGGGTCGCCGCCGATGTGGGTGCCCTGGTAGGTGCCTCCCGGACGGCCGTTCTCGTAGGGGTAGAAGCCGCCGTGGATGAGGCCGCCGGGACGCACCTGGTGGGCTGGGTCGCTGTTGTCGTCGTAGAAGGCGTCCCAGCGCATCCGGTCGAAGATCCGCTTGGCCCACGGCGCGGCGCCCGCGGTCGGAGCTCTGCACGACGAGCAGGGCGGCTCCGAGCCAGCCGTTGTCGACGCTCGAGCAGAACGGGACGACCTTGTCGCCGGAGCCGGGCCAGGAGTGGAGCGCCTTGCCGGTGGCCTCGTCGTACCAGTTGTAGTACATCCCGCTCGGCGTGTGGTGCTCCATGCGCTCCACCGTCTTGAGGGTTCGGATGAGGCGGGCCGTCGCCTCGCCGCGGCTGATGATGCCGAGCTCGCGGGCCGCGATGGTCGACCACAGGTAGCCGCCGATGTTCGTCGGCGACGTGTAGCCCGAGCGGTCCTGGGCGGCAAGCGACTCGGGGATGTTGTCAGCCGGTAGACCCGTCTTCGGGTCGGTCATCGCGACGATGCTGCGCCACGTGTCGGTGGCCCAGCCGTGCAGGCGGCGGCTGTCGAGGACGGGGGCGCCGCGTCGGATGAGGGCGGGCGCGGATCGGGTGGGGGCCGCCTGCGCTGCGGCCGCCGGAGCCAGGGCGAGCGCCGCCACGGAGGCGGCGCCCCCGATGAGCAGGCTGCGCCGGCTGGGCGCGCGGGCGCGCGGGGATGGTGAGGTCGGACATGGGCTGTGCTCCGTTTCAGGTTCGGTTCACGCTTGCGTCGAGGGGTCGGAAAAGGGGGGTCCGGCGGGCTACTTCAGGCCGGTGGTCGCGATGCCCTCGATGAAGCGCTTCTGGAAGATGAGGAAGACGACGAGGATCGGGATGATGACGACCGTCGCGCCTGCGAGCAGCAGCCCGTAGTTCGTGCTGTTCTGGCCGGTCGAGTAGAGGGCGAGTGCCACCGGGAGGGTGTAGCGGTCCTCGGACTGCGCCACGACGAGCGGCCACAGGAAGTTGTTCCAGCTGCCGAGGAAGGTCAGGATCCCGAGCGTCGCCAGGGCGGGACCGCACAGCGGGAGGATGATCCGGAAGAAGATCCGCAGCTCACCGGCGCCGTCGACGCGGCCCGCGTCGAGCAGGTCCTTGGGCAGCCCGAGGATGAACTGGCGCATGAGGAAGACGCCGAACGGGCTGACGAGGAACGGCAGGAAGAGGCCGGGGATGGTGTCGATGAGACCGGCGTTCGCGACGAGGACGAAGAGCGGCACGAAGGTCACCACGCCGGGGATCATCAGGGTGCCCATGACGGCGATGAAGATGGCCTTCTTGCCCTTGAAGTCGAGCATGGCCAGGGCGTAGCCGAGCATCGAGCAGAAGATGAGGTTGCCGGCCGTCACGACGACTGCGACGAGGATGGAGTTGGTGAAGTACTTCCCGAAGCTCAGCTTGTTGAACAGCTGCGTGTAGTTGTCGAGCGAGGCGTGCTGCGGGCAGCCAGGTCGGCGGGATCTGGCGCAGCTCGCCCTCGCCCTTGAAGCTGCCGAGCACCATCCAGATGAACGGGGCGATGACGGCGACGAGCGCGACGACGAGCACGAGGTAGAGCCACCAGCGGCCGCCCTGGCTCGCGCCGACCATGCCGGACCCGGTCCTGCCCGAGCGGGCGCGCCGGTTCGCCCGGCCCGGTGCGGGCCGGTCCGGTCGGCCGCTGTGCGGTGTCGACGGACATGGTCAGGTCCTCTCTCGGAGCAGGCGGAACTGGAGGGCCGTGACGATCGCGATGACGACGAAGATGAGGTAGCTCATCGCCGATGCGAGGCCGTAGTTGCCGAAACCGAACTGCTGGTAGGTGTACATCGACAGCGAGATCGTGCTGTTGAGTGGACCGCCCTGGGTCATGACGAACGGCTCCTCGAAGAACTGGAGGTAGCCGATGGCGGTGGTCACCATGACGAAGAGCAGGGTCGGGCGCAGCAGCGGCATCGTCACGAAGCGGAACCGCTTCCACGCGCTCGCGCCGTCGATGGCGGCGGCCTCGTGCAGCTCGGCGGGCACCGCCTGGAGGCCGGCGAGGAAGATGATCATCGCCGTGCCGAAGTTGCGCCACGACGCCATGAGGATCAGCGAGGGCATCGACCAGTTCGGGTCGCCGAGCCAGTTGGGGCCGGTGATGCCGGCCCAGCCGAGCGCCGTGTTGATGAGGCCGCCGGGGTCCTGCAGCAGGAAGCGCCACACGACGGCGACGGCGACGATCGAGGTGATGACCGGCATGTAGAAGCCGAGGCGGAAGGCCGCGCGGAAGCGGGTGATCCCCTTGTCCAGCGCGACCGCCGCGGCGAGCGCGACGACGAGCGTCAGCGGCATACCGACGAGCACGAAGTAGGCGGTGTTGCCGGCGGCCTTGCGGAAGGTGGGGTCCGACAGTGCCTTGGTGTAGTTGTCCAGGCCGATGACGTTGACACTGAAGGGGTGTCGCAGGTCGCGGGCCTTGGTGTCGGTGAAGCTCATGAAGAGGGACTGGATCACCGGCCAGGCGGTGAAGGCGAGGAAGAGCAGGCAGAAGGGGATCGCGAGGATCCAGGCCGCCCGCCCCTCCCGGCGGCGGGCCGTGCCGGCCCGCCGACGGGACCCTCCGTCGCCGGCCCCCCGAGACGACCCGTCGTCGGGCCGTCCCCGGAGCGGTGATCGGAGGTGGCGTCACGGGCCCGGTGGGGG
>CAWKJV010000026.1:0-14219 GCA_963849965.1 uncultured Actinomycetota bacterium
ACCCCAACCTGCGGGTCATCCCCGGCGTCTCAAGAGCATGGACGGAGACACCGTCCGGAGTCCTCTGGGAGACCGCCATGAAGATCACCTATCCCTGCATCGCCCTGCTGGCCTCCGGCGCCGTACTGGCCGCGCCGGCTGTGGCCGCGGGCTCGACACCCGCCTCGGTGACGTCCACGGTCGCCACCGTGGGACAGGCAACAACCACCGACCCCGTGCTCCACGCCGACCAGCTCGTCCGGGCCTGGGGTCGCGGTGACCGGATGGGCGCTGCCGCTCTCGCAACGCCATCGGTCGTCGCCGCGCTCTTCGGCTACTCCACCCCCGGAGGCGTGAGCTGGCGGCGGATCGGCTGGCAGGGCGCCGCGGGCACCATCTTCGTCACGTACCACGACGACGCCCGAGGCGGCACCGTCACGCTCGCCGTCAGCGACGTGCTCCTCGGCCAAGGCGACCAGCAGGCGGCATACGACGTGCGGTTCTCACGGGCGCGTCCCGTCGGGCCGGTGGGCTACGCCGACCAGCTCGTGCGGGCGTGGGGACGTGGCGACCACGTCGCGGTCCAGCGCTACGCGACGGCGCCAGTGGCCAGTGCCCTCTGGAGCCACGCCGACCCGGGCGGCGCCCACTGGCGGCGGATCTTCGCCCAGGGTGCGGCCGGAACCACGTACGTCGCCTACCACGACGACGCGAACGGGGGCACCCTGACGCTCGCGGTCGGCAATGCCGCGGAGCAGGACGGCCAGCTGCACGCCGTCTACGACGCGCGGTTCGGTCGCTGACGCCGACGCGCCGGCGCAGAGAACCAACCGGTGAACGTGCTGCGGCGTCACAATGGCGTGGCACAGCAGACGAGAGCTGTGAGGCTCGATCCTCGGGAGGGCGCGATGCGCGATCCGCGCGCCTCCCACGAGACCGACCCCCACGAGCCCGACGCGAACGTGGGCGACGCCAACATGGGCCAGCTCTTCGACGCCCACTACGGCAGGCTCGCCGGCTGGACCGCACGCCTCGTCGGCGACACCGAGCTCGGGCACGACCTGGCGACCGAGGCCTTCGTCCGGCTCGTGCGGGAGGGCGGCACTGTCCATGAGCCACGGGCCTGGCTCTACACCGTCACGGCCAACCTCGTGAGGGACCACTGGCGCAAGCGCTCCCGGGAGGGGACCGCCTATGGCCGGCTCGGGGCGCCGGCAGGCAGCACCGACCGAGACACCGCGACCGTGCTGACCGTCCGCGAGGTCGTCCTCGCTCTGCCCGACGCGTTGCGGCTGCCCGTGATCCTGCACTACTACGCCGACCTGCCGGTGGCCGCGGTGGCCGCGCGGCTCGGAAAGTCAGAAGGGGCGATCAAGCGGGACCTGTTCGATGCCCGCCGCCGGATGGCGGCACAACTGGAGGACGTGCGATGAGTGACGACCCGCGGGGCACCCCCGAAGACCCGGCCGGCGGCGCCGCCGAGCCAAACGTCCGACCTCACGCCGTCGACCCGGACGCTGCGCTCGTGCGCGACTTCTTCGCGCGCGAGCGCGCCGCTGCCCCAACCCTCGACGCCGACCCGGTGCGCTGGCAGGAGATCGTCGAGGTCTCGGCTCCGTCGCGACGCCCGTGGCTGCGGTATGCCGCCGGGGCCGCCGCTGCGGCCGTGGTGCTCGGTGCGGTCGGTGCGGCGGTGCTCGGGCGGGGCAGCACCACGCCCCCTGCGCCGGCCGGACCCGTCCTGTCGTCATCCGTCGTCGGGTCGTCGGCGCCGTCGCCGCGGCCCACGAGCCCCAGCCGCTCCAGCGTGCCGACGCTGACCCCTTCCGCGTCGCCGCCACTGTCGCCGCCCGTGTCGCCGCCGCTGTCACCGCCGGCCGCCGTCGCCGCCGTCGCCGCCGTCGGCGGCGCTCGTGCCGGCATCGTTCGTCGTGCGCTCGCTCACGACCGGCGCGGCCGGCCACCTCTTCGCGCTCGGCACCGTCGCCTGCGCGGGCGGCGACTGCCCCGCCGTCGCCGGTTCGAGCGACAACGGCGCCACCTGGACCCTGCGGCACACCTTTCCCGTCTCGACCGCCGCACCGAGGTCGGTCCCCGGCCGCCTCGGCGATGCGGGATCATTGACCCAGGTGCGGTTCGCGAGCGCATCGGTCGGGTGGGCCTTCGGCGGCGCCGCGATGCGTACCACCGACGGGGGCGTCACCTGGCAGGACTACCCGCACCCCGGTGGCGAGGTCATCGGCCTCGAGACCGACGGCACCGACGTCGTGCTGACGACGGCGCCGGGGTGCTCGGACGGAATGTGCCATGGCGCCATCAGCGTCGTCCGGGCCCCGGTCACCGCTGCTTCGGCGACCGATGTCGCGGGCACGATCGACGGGGGATCCGGCGTGAAGGATGCCCAGATCTCCTGGCAGCGCGGGCGGGCCTTCGTCTCCCCGGTCGTCGTGCCCACCGCCGGACGACCGGGCCCGACGCCGGTCGTCGTCGCTCCCGACGGCCTCCACCGCGCCGCACCCACCTCGTGCGGCACCGGACAGGCGGTGCAGCTGGTCACCGCAGCAGCCGGGACAACTCTCTTCGCAGTGTGTCCTTCGGGGGGCGCCGCAGGACAGATCGGGTATGCCGTCCAGTCGAGCAGCGACGGTGGCGCCAACTGGCGCCAGGTCAACGGAGGGCCGCTCCTGCTCACCAACGCAGGCACGACCTCCTTCGCGGCCGCCGACGCGCAGAATCTCCTCGCCGTCTCCGGAGGTAGCCCCGACGTCCACGGCTCGATGAGCCTCAGCAGGGACGGAGGCGCCACCTGGCGCGAGCCGAGGTCGGCCCCGCCACTGCCCAACCACGGGTGGGCGTGGGTCGGAGCCCCTGGCGGCGCGGCGTTCTACGCGCTTTCCGGCGACGGTTCGGGCGCCTACTGGAAGAGCGGCGACCGAGGCGAGACCTGGTCACGGGTGGTCGTGGCCGGCCGCTGAGCCGCCGGGAAGTGGGCACTCGATCGGGGGTGCGTCGAGTGCTCAGTCTCGAACCGGGCCACCCCGGCGGCGCACGCCGAGAGTGGTCTCACGCGCCTCGAGCGTCCACGCCACCTCGACGTCCTCGGCCGGGCCGTCGTCGCCGTCGATCCGGCGTGACAGCAGCTCGAGGGCGGCCCGGGCCAGGCCGGTGAGGTCGGGGGAGATCGTCGTGACGGTCGGGTTGGAGTAGCGGGTCTCGGCGATGTCGTCGAATCCGACGATGGCGACCTCCTCCGGCACCCGCACGCCGGCCTCGACGCACGCGCGCAGCGCGCCGATGGCCATGAGGTCGTTGAAGCAGAAGACGGCGTCCGGCGGCTCGGGCAGGTCGAGCAGCCGCTGCATCGCGGCGTGGCCGTCGGCGCGCTCGAAGTGGGGGACCCCGATGACGAGCGCGGTGTCGTAGGGCAGGTCGGCGGCCTTGAGGGCCTGGCGGTAGCCGCGCAGCCGCGCCGACGCCGTGCCTTTGACGGACTCGCGGCCCACGGCGGCGATGCGTCGACGCCCCTGTGCGACAAGGTGTTCCGTTGCGGCGCGGGCAGCAGCGACCGAGTTGACGGCGATGTGGTCGAGGCCGGTCGGGACGGGGCGCTCACCGAGCAGCACCATGGGCAGGCTGTCGGCGCGACGGGCGATCTCATCGGCGGAGAGGGCCAGCGGCGAGAAGATGACCCCGTCGATGACGTGCGACCGCATGCCCTCGAGAACGACGCGCTCGGCGTCGGCGTCACCGCCCGTGACGTCGAGCAGGACGATGAAGCCGAGGGCGGCCGCCTCCTCGGTGATGCGCGCCGCGAGCTCGGCGAAGTAGGGGGAGTCCATCGCCGGCACGGC
Source organism: uncultured Actinomycetota bacterium (assembly GCA_963849965.1). Lineage (GTDB taxonomy): Bacteria > Actinomycetota > Actinomycetes > Actinomycetales > Dermatophilaceae > Terrabacter. The sequence goes on from CAWKJV010000026.1 coordinate 3,831, forward strand.
CAGGGCGAGGAAGCCGGCCCGGCCGTGCTTGAGGCTGCGGGCGGAGAGGTTCGGGCGGTAGTGGAGCTCGGCCATCGCGGCCTCGACACGTTCGCGCGTGCTCGCCTTGACGTGGGGATGGTGGTTGAGGACGTTGGAGGCGGTCTTGACCGACACTCCTGCACGTTCTGCCACGTCCCTGAGCCGCGCAGCCAACCGTGCCTCCGTCCGTTCCTGCTCCCCGCCTGCCTCGTCGAGGAACAGGCTAGCGCCCGGCGGACGCCGCCCGCTCTGACCCCGGGCAGAGCTCTGGACAGGTTTCGGTAACCGTTGTAATTTTCAGCGGAGACGCAAATGGGTAACCGTTGCAACGAAGCGGTGTGACCCGCCCGCCGACGGTCAAGGAGGACCGCATGGGACGAGCGACGATACGGCTGGACCCCGCCTTCACGGTGGGGCCGGTGCGGCCGAGGATCTTCGGGTCCTTCGTCGAGCACATGGGCCGGTGCGTCTACACCGGCATCTACGAGCCGGGCCACCCGGCGGCCGACGAGCTGGGCTTCCGCACCGACGTCGCCGACCTCGTCCGCGAGCTCGGGGTCACGGTCGTGCGCTACCCCGGGGGCAACTTCGTCTCCAACTACCGCTGGGAGGACGGGGTCGGCCCCAAGGCCGACCGGCCCACCCAGCTCGACCTCGCCTGGCGCTCGGTCGAGACCAACCAGGTCGGCACCGACGACTTCGTCGACTGGGCCCGCGGCGTCGGCGTCGAGCCGATGATGGCGGTCAACCTCGGCACCCGTGGTGTGCCGGAGGCCATCGACCTGCTCCTCTACTGCAACGGCGAGACCGGCACCTCGTGGCCCGACCGCCGGGCGAAGAACGGCTACGTCGAGCCGCACGACATCCGCGTCTGGTGCCTCGGCAACGAGATGGACGGCCCCTGGCAGATGGGCCACAAGACCGCGGAGGAGTACGCCCGGGTCGCCGAGGAGACCGCCCGCGCCATGCGCCGCGTCGACGACGGCCTCGAGCTCGTCGCCTGCGGGTCGTCCAACCGCGGCATGCCGACCTTCGGCACGTGGGAGCGCGTCGTCCTCGAGCGCTGCTTCGACCTCGTCGACCACATCTCGGCGCACGCCTACTACGAGCCCGTCGACGGCGACGTCGACTCCTTCCTCGCGAGCGGCGAGGACATGCACCGCTTCATCGAGTCCGTGGTGGCGACGGCCGACCACGTCGCCGCCGTCAAGGGGTCCGACAAGCGGATCATGGTCTCCTTCGACGAGTGGAACGTGTGGTTCCAGGAGCGCTTCCACGGCGAGAGCTCGCTCGAGATCCGCGAGGCCCCCGAGCTCATCGAGGACGTCTACGACGTGACCGACGCCGTCGTCGTCGGGAAGCCTGCTCATCACCCTGCTGCAGCACACCGACCGCGTCTCGATGGCGTGCCAGGCGCAGCTCGTCAACGTCATCGCCCCCATCGCCACCCGCCCCGGTGGCGCCTCGTGGAAGCAGACGATCTTCCACCCGTTCGCGCTCACGGCGAAGTATGCCCGTGGCACCGTGCTGCGCCCCGCCGTCGCCTGCGACACGATCCCGACCAAGGCCTTCGGGCCCGTCGACCAGCTCGTCGTCACCGCGACCCGCGACCCCGAGACCGGCGACCTGGCCGTCTTCGTGGTCAACCGCAGCCGCACCGAGACGGCCGAGCTCGCGCTCGACGTCGCGGCCGCCGTGGGGGGCCACCCCACGGCATACGCCCTCGTCGAGCACCTCCAGGTGCACGACGACGACACCTCGGCGACCAACACCGAGGAACACCCCGACCGGGTGACCCCGCGCCCGGGGGACGCGGCGGTCGACGGCACCGACGGCACCACCCTCACGGCAACCCTGCCGCCCACCTCCTGGCACTGCATCCGCCTCACCGAAGGGACCGTTCAATGACGAACTCCACCTCACCTCTGCCGGCCTCGCCACTCACCCGGCGCACGATCCTGTCGGGAGCGCTCGGCATCGCGGGTATCGCCGGCCTCACCGCGTGCGGCTCCGGCTCCGGCGCGGTCCCCGGTCAGGCCCCCGCCGTCTCCGGTGGAGGCGGCGCGACCGGCTACTCCGGCCCCAAGGTCGCCCTCCAGTTCTGGAACGGATTCACCGGCGGTGACGGCCCCTTCATGAAGCGGCTCGTCGACCAGTTCAACTCCGAGCACCAGAACATCGCCGTGAGCATGAACACGATGCAGTGGGCCGACTACTACGCCAAGCTCCCTGCCGCGGTGGCGGCCGGGAAGGGTCCCGAGATCGCGATCATGCACGCCGACTCACTGGCGACGAACGCCGCCCGCAAGGTCGTGCAGCCCCTAGACGACGTGGCCGCCGCCCTCAAGCTCGACGAGAGCGACTTCGCACCCGTCCCGTGGAAGGCCGGGATCTACAACGGCAAGCGCTACTCCATCCCGCTCGACGTGCACCCCCTCGGATTCTTCTACAACAAGACGGCCATGGAGCAGGGCGGCATCGACCCCGAGAAGCCGCCGATGACGAACGACGAGTACATGGCCGCCCTCGAGACCATGAAGGGCAAGGGCGTCCAGGGACACTGGGCGAGCCCCTTCCCGTTCACCGGAGGTCTGTCGATCCAGGCGCTCATCTACCAGTTCGGCGGCAAGCTCTTCTCCGACGACGGCAAGCAGGTCCTGTGGGCCGACGACGCCGGGGTCAAGGCACTGACGTGGTTCCAGGACCTCGTCACCAAGGGATACTCCCCGGGCAAGATCGCCCAGGACGCCGACATCGTCGCCCTCCAGAACGGCAAGACGGCCTTCAACTGGAACGGTATCTGGACGATCAACACCCTCAAGGAGAAGTCAGGGCTGGAGTGGGGCGTCGCTCCCCTGCCCAACATCGGCGGCACCAAGGCGGCCTGGGCGGGCTCGCACCAGTTCGTGCTGCCGACCATGCGCACCCCTGACGAGAACAAGCAGGAAGCCGCCCGCGTCTTCCTCAACTGGATCAGCACGAAGAGCCTCGAGTGGGCCAAGGGCGGTCAGGTGCCGGCTCGCAACTCGGTGCGTGAGTCCCCCGAGTTCAAGGCCCTCAAGGAGCAGGCCATCCTGGCCACCCAGATCGACGACCTGCACTTCCCGCCGACCGTGCCCGGTCTCGGCGATGCCATGCCGGAGTTCGACAAGGCGGTCAATGCGGCCGTCCTGGGCGGGCAGGACCCCAAGACGGTTCTCTCCGACGCTGCCGGCCGGGCGACGAAGATCCTCGAGGCCAACGCGAAGAAGTACGGCGGCTGACGACATGGCTGTGACGACACAGCCCACCGGGTTCTCCTCGGAAGCGACGCCCGCGCCGGGTGGGCGTCGCTCCCGGGGGGCGGCCTCCAGCATCAACGGCTCGCGGTGGACGCCATACCTCTTCCTGGCCCCCTTCCTGATCCTGTTCATCACGTTCGTGCTGGTGCCGGGAGTGCTGGGCATCTGGATCTCCTTGCACGACTGGGACTTCCTGCTGCCCAACAAGCCCTTCGTCGGGCTGCAGAACTACGCCGACCTGCTCGACAGCGCGTCGCCACAGTTCCAGCAGTTCTGGAACTCGATGAAGGCGACCGGCATCTTCGTGGTCATCAGCGTGCCGTTCCTCGTCGTGCTGCCGCTGCTGCTGGCGATCCTGCTCAACCGCAAGTTCCCGGGACGCACGTTCTTCCGCGCCGTCTTCTTCGCGCCGTTCGTGCTCGGTGTCGCCGTTGTCGGGCCTCATGTGGCGCTACCTGCTCGACCCGTCGTTCGGCATGGTCAACGGCGTGCTCGGCGCGCTCGGACTGCCCGGCGACACCGCGTGGACGACCGCGCAGCCGTGGGCGTGGATCTCGCTGGCCGCGGTGACCGTCTGGTGGACCATCGGCTTCAACGCCGTCATCTACCTCGCCGGCCTCGCCGACATCCCCGCCGAGCAGTACGAGGCCGCCGAGATCGACGGGGCGAGCGCCTGGCAGAAGCTGCGCTACGTCACGATCCCCGGGCTCCGACCGGTGCTCGTCTTCGTCATCGTCACGACGCTGCTGGCCAGCGCCAACATGTTCGGCCAGAGCTACCTCATCACCAAGGGCGGCCCGGGCGACTCGACCCGCACGGCGATCATGGAGATCACCGACCTCGGCCTCTCGCAGTACCGCATGGGCCAGGCCTCGGCCATGAGCTACGTCCTGGCGGTCTTCCTCGCCCTGATCTCGCTCGTCAACTTCTGGGCCCTGAGGGAGAAGAAGTCATGAGGCGCCGCAACGGACCCCTGTTCTGGCTGGGCATGGGGGCCCTCAGCCTCGTCTTCATCGGCCCGCTCCTGCTCATCTTCCTGACCTCGTTCAAGTCGCAGAGCGAGTCGCGCACGGTCCCGCCGACGTACCTCCCTCAGGAGCCCACGCTGCGGGCCTACGACGTCCTCTTCTTCCAGGACGCCGCCAGCCCGGTGCTGCGGTGGTTCGCCAACTCGATGGCGGCTGCGACCATGCACGCCGCACTCGTCCTCGTCGTGTGCTCGCTCGCCGGCTATGCCTTGGCCCGCATGGAGTTCCGCTTCAAGAAGGCGATCTTCACCGGCATCATCCTCACGCTCTTCGTCCCCGGCTTCATCTTCCTCATGCCGAACTTCCTGCTCCTCGACAAGCTCGGCTGGCTCGACCAGCTGTGGGCCCTGGTCGTGCCGGGTGCGGCCGGTGCGTTCGGCGTCTTCTTCATGCGGCAGTTCTTCATGGGCCTGCCGAAGGAGCTCGAGGAGAGTGCTCGGCTCGACGGGGCGGGCTCCTTCCGCACCTGGTGGTCGATCGTCCTGCCCAACGCGAAGCCCGCTCTCGTGACTCTCGGCGTGCTGAGCTACCTCGCCAACTGGAACGACTTCATCTGGCCGATCTACGTCCTCTTCTCCCCGGAGCGACTCACCCTGCCCGCCGGTCTCAGCCGGCTCCAGGGCGCCTACACGATCGACTACCCCGTGGTCATGGCCGGTGCCATGCTCGCCGCGATCCCCGTCCTCGCGCTCTACGTCTTCGTCCAGCGCTATGTCATCGAGGGCGTCGCCAGCAGCGGCGTCAAGGGCTGAGGAGGCCGCATGCGTCCCCTGACCGCCACTCTCGCAGCGCTGGTCGCCGCCGTCGGTCTGACGACCGCCGCTCCCGCGTCGGGATCGCGTATGCCGTCCGCCCCCGCCCACACGGCATACGACAACGCCGTCTCGGACTCGTTCTCGGACACGTTCGCCGACCCGTCGGTGATCCGCGGGCGCGACGGCTGGTGGTACGCCTACGCGACCTCCGACCCGCTCAGGGCCGGTGACGCACCCGGCGCGATCCACATGGCGCGCACCCGCGACTGGTCGAGCTGGGAGTACCTCGGCACCGTCTTCGACTCGGGCAACCGCCCGTCCTGGGCGACCCCCACCGCTGGCCTCTGGGCGCCCGACATCCGTTACGTCGCAGGGCGATACGTCCTCTACTTCACCGTCACGGACACGACGCTCAACCCCGGCGACGACTCGGCGATCGGGGTTGCGACGGCACCGACGCCCGCCGGGCCGTGGACCGCGACGGACGCGCCCGCGGTGCCGCCCCGTCAAGCCGCGGGCGGTGGCTTCCTCTGGACCTTCGACCCGGCGGGGTTCACCGACGTCGCCGGCCAGCGCTACCTCTACTACGGCAGCTACTTCGGCGGCCTGTGGGTGACGCGGATGTCGGCGGACGGGCTGACGCCGGTCGGCACGGCCACGCAGGTCGCCGTCGACAACCGCTACGAGGGCTCCTACGTCGTGCGTCACGGCGACTACTACTACCTCATGGGCTCGGCCGCGAACTGCTGCGCCGGCCCGACGACGGGCTACTCCGTCTTCGCCGGCCGGTCGCGCTCACCGCTCGGGCCGTTCGTCGACGCCGAGGGCACCGCTGCTCACGTCGCGGGTCGGCGGCACGACCGTGCTGACGCAGAACGGCAACCGCTTCGTCGGCGCCGGCCACCACGCCGTGGTCACGGACGCCGAGGGACGTGACTTCATCGCCTACCACGCGGTCGACCGGAACAACCCGTGGCTGACGACGCCGTTCGGGATCAACCGTCGTCCCATGCTGCTCGACCGGCTCGACTGGGTCGACGGCTGGCCCCGCACCCGGGCCGGGGCCGGGCCTTCCGACACCCCGCAGCCGGCCCCGGCCCTGGGCTCGGGGCTCGGCATCACCCCGACCGACCCGTCGGCGGCCGGCTTCAAGGGGCTGGTCGACGGGCCCGCGGACGCCGTCACCGGCTCCACGGCGCTCGTCCACGGCACGGCGTCGACGAGCTCGTCGGCCCCCGCCGGGTCGCTCCACGTGCGTCTCGACCACCGCGGCACCGAGCCGCTCCGCGTGCTGCTCGGGCGGGGACCCCGCGACCACGGTGACGCTCGACCCCAAGGGTGGCCGCCTCACGGCCCAGGTCGACGATGACGGCACCGTTCGGTCGTCCACGACCGCGCTGCCCGAGCGACTCCCCGCAGGTGCGTGGCGCCCGGTGACGGTCGAGGCGACGTCCGACGGCCTCACCGCCGAGGTGACCGAGAGCGACCTCGCCGACGTGGCTGCGCGGGTGCACGTGGTAGGGGGACGCCCGTGCGGCCTCGGCCCCCGTGCGCCTCAGCAGCAGCCGGGGCCGTCGTCGACAACGTCGTCGTCAACCCGGCCACCGACGCGGCGAGCCGTGGTGCCGGTGCCCCAGGCCGGCGCGCTCCTCGAGGCGGAGGAGTTCGACGACCCGAGCCTGGCCGGCTTCACGTCGGTGTGGCCCAACCCGGCCGTCACCGTCACGGGCGGCAGCCTGCGCTGGCCCGTCGAGGGGACCGATCTCGTCGGGGGTGGCAACACCGCGAGCGTCCTGCTCCACGACACCCCGGGTGGAGGCGACTGGATCGCCGAGGCGAAGACGACGCTCGACCTCGGCGTCGGCACGGTGCGCAACTACCAGCAGGTCGGGCTCGTCGCCTACGAGGACGACGACGACTTCGCGCGCCTCTCGAACGTCGCGATCTGGAACACCCGTCAGACCGAGTTCGGCCGTGAGACCGCAGCGGACCCGGGGGCCGTCCCCAACGGCGGAGACGAGCCGGCGGCGCCATCATCGGCACCTCCGCGCCGACCCTGTGGCTGCGGCTCGCCCACCGCCGAACGCTGCCGGCGAGCACCTCTACCGTGCGGGCACGAGCCGCGACGGCGAGCACTGGACGTGGGGAGCGACGTGGACCTTCCGCCCGGCACCACCCCGCGCATCGGCCTCGTCGCCCACGGCGGCGCGGGTCCCCGGCGGTCACGGCCAACATCGACCACCTGCGGTTCTACGCCTCGACCTGGCCGGACGACCCGGGAGCAGGATGAGACGCACCCGCACCGCCCGGACCATCCCGACCGCGCGGACCCTTGCCCTCGCCGGCGTGCTGCTCGCCGGCTGCGGGGGCGGGTCCCAGACCCCTTCCGGAGACACCGTGACCACCCCCGCCCCGCACGCCGCTCCGGCGGCGACGAATCCCGTCTGGCCGAGCAACTTCCCCGACCCGCAGATCCTCCCCGACGGGAGGGGGTGGGTGGCCATCGCCACGAACGGCAACGGGATGAACGTCCAGACGATCCTGAGCGACGACCTCGCCACGTGGACGCAGGGCAGCGACGCCCTTCCGCAGGTGGCGTCGTGGAGCACGCCCGGCAAGGTGTGGGCGCCCGAGGCGCACCGCTTCGGCCCGAAGTGGGTCATGTACTACACGACGATGGCGCCCGACCCGGCGATCCAGTGCATCAGCCTGGCCGTCGCCGACCACCCCGAGGGCCCCTACCGCGACACGAGCAGCAAACCCCTCGTCTGCGAGCAGGACCAGGGCGGCTCGATCGACGCGTCACCGTTCGTCGCCAAGGACGGCACGGCCTACCTCTACTGGAAGAACGACGGCAACGCCGTCGGCGTCGACACGTGGATCTCCGTGCAGCGGCTCTCCGCTGATGGGTTGCGGCTCGAGGGTCAGCCGAAACGCCTCCTGCGACAAGACCTCCCGTGGGAGGGCCAGCTCATCGAGGCACCCTTCGTCTGGGAGCGGGACGGGGTCTTCCACCTCTTCTACTCCGCCAACGACTACGGCAGCGACAAGTACGCCGTGGGGCACGCGACGGCCACGTCGCCGACCGGGCCGTTCACCAAGGACACCGACCCCGTGCTGACGAGCACCGACGTCGCCGCCGGGCCGGGCCACTGCGCGCTGCTGGAGAAGGACGGCAGGGTCTTCATGGTCTACCACGCGTGGGCGCCGGACTCGATCGGGTCCAGGCGCCCGGCCGCACCATGTGGCTGAGCGAGGTCACCTTCGACGGGCCGAAAGTCAGTGTCACGCCACCCGGGACGACACTGCCCACCGGGCTCTGAGGCGCGCGGTCACGTCCGGGCGGAGGCCAGCACCTTCCCCGTGCCGGTGCGCACCTCAAGGGTCTGGATCTCTTTGGGGCTCAGGGCGGTTGCGCCGGTGACACGGGAGTACCCAGCTGCCGTCGCGCGCCACGAGGCGGCAGTCACGGCCCGGCCCTTCGCGTCGATGACCCAGAGGGCGAGCTCGCCGTTGGTCGGCATGTCCTCGCAGTCGATGTCGAGCTGGGTGCCCCAGCCGCGCTTCACCAGCGCGACGTCGATCCGGACCGAGCTGCCGGGGACCGCGGCCACCGCCACGTGCTCCGCCGCCGCGGCCGGCGGCGCCGTCGGCAGCGTCGGCGTGGTCGTCGCGACGAGCGACGGGCCGAACCACGCGCCTCCCGCGAAGAAGATCACCGCTGCCGCAGCCGCGAGGGCCGTGAGCCAGGTGCGCCGGCGGCGACGGCGCCGCGCGACCTCGCCGAGCAGGGTCGTGACGCGCGCGTCGCCCTGCTCGGACGAGAGGGGCCGAAGGCGGCGGGACCGTCGGCAAGGTGGGGACCGCCCTCGGGGCCGGCCAGGTCGAGAGCCGGGGCAGCCCGGACACCTGGCCGAGCTCCGCCTGGCACGGTCCGCACGTGCGCAGGTGCTCGCTGAGGGGGTGCTCGTCGGACAGGCCACCGAGCACGTAGGCGCCGAGCAGGGCGTGCACGTCGCCCGATCCGGGGTTCATCGGTTCACTCCCATCTCGTCGAGGATGACGCGCAGGTTGCGCACGGCGTAGTAGGCGCGAGACTTCACGGTGCCTCGGGCACCCGACCGGTGGGAGGTCTCGGCGACGGTCAGCCGCTCATAGTAGAGGTGACGCACGATCTCACGGTGGTTGGCCTGCAGCCGGCCGAGGCCCTCCTCGACGAGACCTGGTCGAGCCCCCGGTAGAGCGCGGAGTCCTGCTCGGCGACGTCGACGAGCTGGGCCTGCTGCGGACGGCGACCGGCCGCGCGGTACTGGTCGACGATGAGGTGGCGGGCGGTCGTGATGAGGTAGGCGCGCAGGTTCTCGGCCTCGGGCGCCTGCTTCCAGACGCGCAGGATGACCTCCTGGACGATGTCGTCGACGCGGTTGGCATCGCTCGTCCGCGCCACACGACGCGTCGCAGCATCGCCCGTGCTCGCGGTAGATCTCCGCGACCGCCTCGTCGTCCAGCGGCATGCCGCCGCCACCTCCTCGCTGGGGCTCCCTGAACCGGAGACGCCTGCGGGCCGGCTCCGGTTCGCCGGTCAGCTCCTGCCTGCACCGTCTCACGACGTCGCCGGGTCCGTATGCCGTCTGCGCGGGTCCCGCCTACCGTGGGGGCCATGTGCCCTGCCGCCATGCCGAACCCGGCCCAGCACCCCGTCACGGGAGGCCTCTTCCTGTCCCCGGTCCCGGCCGGCTCCGGATGGCCCGGTGACCCGGCCGCAGCCGAGACGCCTGTGGCGGCCACCCCCGCGCAGGTGCGCCGACTCGCGAAGGCGGCGGACGGCATACGCGAGCTCGACGCCCGCGTCAGCGTGTGCCGCGCGTGCCCGCGGCGTGAGTGGCGCGAGTCGGTCGCGACCCGGGGTGGCCGCGGCGTTCGCCGCCCAGCCCTACTGGGATGCGGGCGTCCTTCGGCGACCCCGACGCGGAGGTGCTCATCGTCGGGCTGGCGCCGGCGGCCAACGGCACCAAGAGGGCGTGTCACCGGCGACCGCTCCAGCGACTGGCTGTATGCCGCCCTCCACCGCGGGGGGTACGCCAGCCAGCCGACGTCGGTCGCGTCAGGGTGACGGCCTCGTGCTGACGGGACTGCGCATCGTCGCGACCGTCCGGTGCGCGCCACCGGCCAACAAGCCGACGACCGAGGAGAAGGCGACGTGCGCGCCGTGGCTCGACCGCGACCTCGAGCTGTCGGAGCCACGGCTGCGCTCGATGCTCGCGCTCGGGTCGATCGCCTGGGACGCGGCGCTCGGTGCTGCTC
>CAWKJV010000027.1:0-39198 GCA_963849965.1 uncultured Actinomycetota bacterium
ACGCATCGGCTAACTCGGAAGCGACTTGATCGACAGCGGCCAGCCGCTCGATAACCAGCTCGCCAATCTTCGTGCTCTCGATTTCCGACTCGCAATTGGCGTACATATAGCTTTCGACGTGCTCAATGATGCCACCGATCTGCTCGTCACTGATCGGTCGCTTCCAGCAGGCTTTGGAAAGTCCAGCGCGGATTTTTTCGCGGACGTAGGGCTCGCGAACGCCGTCTTTCTTTACGACCTTGATCCCCAATTCTTCCAGCCGCTCATAAGTCGTGTACCGGCGTTTGCAGTGCAGGCATTCCCTGCCGCCGGCGAATCACATAGCCATCTTCACTGGCCCGGCTGTCCATGACCCGGTCTTGATCGAAGTGGCAAAAGGGACAACGCACGGGCAGGTAAAAAAAGGAAGCCGGTCGAAAGTCGGAACAGGTCTAGGTTGCTTAACCATACCGGCAATTCGCGTCGAGTTCCCAAGGTACTCGCCGGGTCCTCCGTGAGAACGCACTACAACGAGGCTCTTGTCTCTTGACCGATAGCCCACACGGCATACATCCTGAAACTTGCCCTATAATCTCCTCATTCGCCGAATAGCCATCTGTCGATTTCTGCATCTGACCACTGCCCGTAGCTACGCCATGCTTTGCTCGGCCTGCGGCAAGAAAGTCCCAGCCGACGCCGCTTTTTGTCCCAAATGCGGACAGCGGATGGGCGCTGCGGTGGTGACCGCGCACGACAATGCGCGGCGGAACGGAAACCAGCCAGTCAGTTGCCTCACCGAGCCAGGAACCAGAGCGGGAACTCTGGTCGGGCACGTTTTCACCCAAGGGAATGTACGGCAGTTGGGCGATTGCGGCCGTGATTACGGTCGTGGGAATAATCTTAGCGGTATTAATCCCTCTGCCACGCCGTTCTGATCGCCGTTTCGATCGCGTGTACGATGATTTGGGTGGTATTGGTGTTCCGTTCTTACACTGCGCTGGGGAGTGGTCTACAGGCTGAGAGCCAACGAATTACCCCTACATCAACGAGGTATCTTTCGCGGGTTCACAACCGCATTTTGCTGATCGATATCGAGGACGTCTCTTTCGTCCAAGGGATTGATGGACAGAATGTTTACAACGTCGGAACGATCACGTTGATTTCCACCGAGGCACGTTCCGGACGGCAAACTCGTCATGCCAGGCATCGATAACGTCGAACACGTGGCGAACCTCATCAGGACGCCCGCCGCGAAGAGCGCGCAAACGAGCCATCATCCTCCAGCAGCACGACCACTCATCCAGCCAGCAGTAATTGAATTCGTGAGAATTCCGGACTCACCATTCACCCCTACTTCCCGACCGCCAACGCATAAGCCGTCGCATGAGTCCGGCAATGGGAAATGCTGATCAGCACTTCGCCGATGCCATTCTTTCGGCACAGCTCGCGCGGCCGCCCCGCCAAGGATGAATGTGGGCCGACCGCCCATTTCGTTGCGGACCTCGATGTCTCGCCACTGAATGCCGCGGGTCCAGCCGGTGCCCAGGGCTTTGAGGACCGCTTCTTTGGCGGCAAAGCGGCCGGCGTAATGCTGGGTCGCGGCCTTGCGGGCGGTGCAGTATTCGATTTCGTGCGGCGTATAGACCCGCGTCAGGAACAGCTCCCCGTGCCGCTCAATCATCTTGCGCGATGCGGAGGCATTCGATGATGTCGGTGCCGATGCCGAGGACGGACATGGGCGGCAGTATGGCACAGAGAACCAGAGGGTAGCCACTCAACTCAAGATAGCAGCGTAGCGAGCTCCGATAGGTTAATCGTACAAGCAGAGCCAGTGTCTCGGCGTCCCTGAACCCTAATTTTCTACGACCGCTAATGTTTGAACATCGTTCCCTGCGCTGGCCCATCACGCTGGGCGTGGTGATGTTCGTCGTGCTTGTAGTGCTGCTGGTCGGCTGGATTCTGCTAAGCATTTCGGTTGGGATCCCAAGCGGAGCAGTGCTTTAAGTATTCGCCTTGCTTTCGTCAGGCACGGTGCTTTTGACGCTGGCGATCGTCGGTCAGGCCCTCGATCCTAACGCTATCGATCAAGGCGATCAACCTGAGCCGGCAGGCAGTCGAACTTCATCGAATCAGCGTGACCCACGAGCTCAAAAGCCCCATCGCGTCGCTCAAGCTCTATCTGCAGACGCTCAACCGCCGAAGTGTGAGCCGCGGAAGAGCAGGAAGAGTTTTTCAGGGACATGCTCGAGGATGTCGAGCGGCTCGATCAGCTGATCAACCATTTGCTGGACGTGGCCCGCATCGAGAAGGACCGCACGGCGCCGCAGCCGGAAGATGTGCGGCTGGACGAGGTGATCGAAGCGGTGCGCGGGATGGTCAGCCAGCGATATCAGCGGCCGGCGGAGACGATCGAGCTGGAAACATCTGCCCGCAACGGTGCATGCCTCCGCGCGTCGATCTGGAGCTGATATTCCGGAATCTGATCGACAACGGCATGAAGTACGCCAACGAAGAAGAATCCCCGGGTGAACGTGGCGATCCAGCCGGCGGACGCGATGCAAGATTGTGGTACGAGTACCGACAACGGCCGCGGGATTCCGCAATCGCTAGGCACCTGAGTTGGCCGATTCGTGCGGCTGGGCTCGGAACTCGAACGCGAGAAGCCCGGAACAGGGTTGGGCCTCTATATCGTCCGGACAATGATTACGCCGGCTCGGCGGAAAAATTCGCATTCGCGACCGCGAGCCCGGACCGGGCACGATTTTTGAAGTGCAACTGCCGGGAAAAGTGGTGGCCTGAGGTTATGACGTTTGATCTGTCACGAATCGCGGATTCTGGGCTAGTCGCGCAAATCGACTTTCATGAGTCGTTAGGCTCGACCAGCGACCGGGCGCTGGAAATCGGCGCAGGCGGCGAGGCCAAGTTGCCCTTGCTCGTGCTAACAGAGCAGCAAACGGCTGGTCGCGGCCGCGCCACGAACCGTTGGCTGACAACCACGGGGCACTGACATTTTCGCTCGTGCTGGAGGCTCCGGCTGACCGTTTGCCACCAAGCCGCTGGCCGCAGGTAGCGCTCGTCGCTGGTGTGGCCGTGGCTGATGCCTCTCGCGGTTTGTGTCGAGCAACGCCATTCAGTTGAAATGGCCAAACGACATTTATCTGAGCGAGCAAAAGGCAGGAGGCATATTGAGCGAGTCAGTCCCAGGCTGGCGGGATCGGATAGTCGTGGGGATCGGGGTCAATGTGAACAATCGAGTTGGCGACCTAGCCCTCAAGCCTCGAGCCCAAGCCTCAACTGCGCCTCGAGTGGAATCGCTTTCCTTGCTCGAGTTTGACGGCCTGGAACGCGATTTGACGAACGTCTTCATCGCCATCCTGGATGAATTCGATCGGCGGTGGGCAGAATTACTTGCGAGTGGCTTTGAAGCGGCCGCGGCGGCGTATCGGGAGCGGTGCTTGCTGACCGGAAAGACGGTGACGATCCAGCAGCGAGAAGGGGATCGATTAGCGGCGTGTGCCGGGGATCGATCACTATGGCGGGTTACTCATCCGAACACCGAACGGTGAGAAGTCGGTAATTTCGGGCACCGTGGTGAGTTGGGAAGGGTAGCTACGAATTCGGCTGTGGCAACATTGGTGGCCTCTTCGCCGCGTAGGTTTTCCAGCCGTTTGGGCCGGCCACGTCGTCCAAGCGAGCCGCAAGCTTGGCGGCCGCCGCCGCGGTGTCGGTCCGCATCCAGGGAATGACGACGCGGAAGTGCGACCCTTGCCCAATTCGCTTTCGACGCTGACTTCGCCGCCCAGCAGCTTGCAAAGCTCCTTGACGATCGACAGCCCCAGCCCCGTGCCGCTGTATTCGCGGGTCAGGTTATCGCGGCCGAGAACGGCTTTCCCTTGACGGAATTTTTCGAAGATGATTTCCTTTTCCGCATCGGGAATGCCCACGCCCGTATCGGCCACCCAGAACTCGATCTGTCCGCGAGTGTCGCCCTGGCGCCGACCGTGATGCGGCCCCCTTCGGGCGTGAATTTGATCGCGTTGGAGAGCAGGTTGGTCAGGATTTGCTGCACCTTGGCCTGGTCCTGATAGAGCAGCGGCAGATCGTTCTCGATCTCGACGCCGCAGGTCGATGTTCTTCTCTTCGGCCAGCGAGCGGACCATGTCGCACTGGGCGTGCAATGACCGCCTCGATGCGGAACTCGGACAGCCGCACCTCCATCTTGCCGGCTTCCATCTTGGCCAGGTCGAGGATGTCGTTGATCATGTCCAGCAGCAGCCGGCCGGACTTTTGAATGTTTTGGGCGTAGCGTTTTTGCTTGTCGTTCAGGGCGTCGAGCGACTGCAGCACTTCGGAAAAGCCGATGATGCTGTTCAGCGGCGTGCGCAGCTCGTGGCTCATGTTGGCGAGGAATTCGCCCTTGAGGCGGTTCATCTCGTGGAGTTGCATGTTGAGGTGGGCCAGCTCATCGACTTTGTCGTCGAGCTCGGTGTTGGCCTCGCGCAGCTCGCCTTGAGCCTCGACGAGGTGCACGAGCATTTTGTTGAACGACGTGGCCAGATCCTCGAACTCGTCGTTGGTGTGAATGTCGGCCCGCTGGGCCAGGTCGCCGCGGGCAACTGCGTCGCTGACGTCGCGCAGGTGATTGAGCGGCTTGATGACGATGTATTTGACGACGTAGTACAGCGCCACCATCGCCAAAAAGACGGTCAAAATGCCGACCGCCAAGAGAATCGCTCGCGTGCGATCGACGCGGCCCGCGTCGCGTCGTCGGACATGCTCACGCGGACGACGCGAAAGGGCCGCGAGGCCGGATCAAAAACGCTGCTCCCGGGATACGTAGCCGCGGCCGATTGCGAGTGTACTGCATAATGGCAATTGGTGCAACTTGCAATGCTGACCAATAGACGACCTGGTAGTAGTCGTAACGTTGTCGTTGCGAATAACGAGCGGCTGCGAAGGACGGGCACAGGGATTGAGCTGTTCGTTTGGTTGATCGCCGCATCCAATAGTTCCCGCTTCGGCCGCCCCTGTCGGAATCCGGCTCGATGCTCGTGGCAATGGAACGCGGGGATCATCGACGTCCAGCTTGATCTCCGCCTCGGCTTTCATCGCTCGAGATCTTGCGATTCTCGCCTTCGGCCGGATAGACCCTGGCCGCTCGATCTTGGCGAGTCGCGCGAGCTCGAATCGAGTCGATAGAATCCGCACATCGTAGACACTCCTGATGCATCTTGTTCGTGGCCTCGACCATCTTTTTGCCGATCCTGCTGTCCGGATTGGTGTCCACCAATGCCAATGCAGATTGAACAGGGCTAGCCGACAACATCACGTCCTTTGCTTTGAGCGTTTCCTCGATCAGCCCTCGGCGATCCGATCGACCCACCAAAACGACAGCAAGATCAGCCCGCCGACGCAGAATCCGAACAGCCAGCGGCACTTCGCTCGAGATTGCTCTCGCCGAGGACCGTTTCAGACTGCGATAACCGCCTCGGCTGCTCAAAATGGTGTGAGATTCACTGGCTTTCATTTTAGGCCACGGTGGGATGTCACTAGACCAATGGGATGGCGTGGCCGAGGCGAAAGAGGCCATTTGGCTAGAGTTCGGCCGTGATGACGTGATAGTTGCCAGACGGGTTCGCTAGAGAACGGACGCGAATTGTTTGGGGAGATGTTCGACATACCACTGCGGAGTTTTAGTGACGAGAGCAGGGGTCAGCCCTTTTTTCGCTGCGGCAATATCGACGAAAAGCGGGCAATACGAAAATGGGAATAGTAAGGAGGGTTCGCGAGAACGAGATCGTATTCTCGGCGATTTAGTCTGTGACCATCGCAGTCGAGCCGTGCGCTGCTCCGACGCTCATCCCGTTCGGCGGCCCAGCGCGTGCTTTCGATGGCCCGGGGATTGCTATCGATGGCAGTCACTTCCACGCCGTCCGACCGCAAGGCCGCGGCCACGCCAACCGCGCCGCTGCCGCACCCAGATGAGGATTTTCATCCCCGGCAAGACGTTCATCGACTTCACGAGGGCGCGAGCACCGCCATCAAGCTCGCGATGGTTGAACACACCGGGACGAGTGCGCAAGTGAATCAATCGCTCGCCATCGCGAAAAGCCAACTCGGCCGCATACTGCTTCAGCTTTTTCAGCGGCGCAGTCTTCTTGGCCGTGTACAGCACGCCCCCGCCGCTGGCCTGCCGCTGAACCTTGCCAAACATATTCTGTAGCAACTCGTGCAGCCAGCGGTCCGTGGAATTGTCGATCGCCGCCGCCAAAGTGCCGCCGACGACCAGCCGCTCATGGCCCAGCTGAAGCATGTCACGCACCAGTTCGCCGTTGCCTTGCTTGGTAAAGGCCCAGGCCACCGTATCGACTTCGCCCGCCGGCGGATCAGCCGTACAAACCAATTGCAGGTTGGTGGGCGGCCTGCGTCGCTTCGATCTGCTGCATCGGATACAGATCGAGCAGCCAACAAGTAACGGTTGACTGCGGACTGTTGCGAGCAAACTCAGCGGCGAACTGGGCCCGGCCTTCCGTGTTGCAAAGTAGCCGGCCGACGGGCAGCCTGGCACAAAAATCGAGCAACAGTCGCTCGGACGGCTTGGCCTCCAGGTCGACACGCTCGACTTCTGGTCGGCGCTCGGCTTCACCGAGACGTTCCGGACGCCCGCCGAGGGCACGCCCGACCACGTCGAGCTCACCCTCCAGGGCCTCAGGATCGGCATCGGCTCCGCGGAGGCCGGCATCAACGAGCACGGTCTCGACCTCCACCTCGACGAGCGCGGCCGCGGCATGGAGATCGTGCTCTGGACCGATGACGTCGACGCCGCCCACGCGCTCGCGACGGGACGAGGCGCGCGCAGTCTGCAGGAGCCGCGCGACTTCCGGGCGCTGCGCGTCGCCTACGTGCTCGATCCCGACGACAACCCGGTCGAGTTCGTCGCCCGTCGCGACGGCGCGTGAGGGAGCGCCGGCGCAGCGGGGGCGCCGTCGAACCACACGGCATACGCCGTCGGTCAGCGCAGGGTGGCGACGACCTCGGCCGCGACGACCCACGTGCGCCAGGGCGCACACCACCACGAAGGAGAGGTTCCAGAGCAGGCGGGGCAGGGGTGTCAGCGACGCGAGGACGCCGGGGTCGCTGCCGCGGCTGCGGTCACGGAGCACCGCGGACAGGTGGCGCCACGCCCCGACGAGGAGCACGACCCCGAGCCCGACGAGCACCTGCGGCCTGCAGCGCGTCGTCCCGCCACCACCACAGGGCGGCCGAGCCGGCGAGTCACGACGACCATGACGACGACCGTGAGCACCGACCTGACCCGGATCAGGGCGAAGAGCAGGATGGCGAGCCCGGCCGTGATGAGCGGAGCCGACCAGCCGCGTTCGGCCGCCCACACCATCGCCGCGCCGAGCAGGGCCGGCATCGGGTAGCCCGCCCACGTCGAGGCGACGCGGCCGGCGCCGCGCACCGGCCCGCGGGTCACGGCGTGGCCGGACATGTCACCGCGCAGCACGAACCCGGTGAACTGGCGGCCGACGAGGACCCCGACGACGGCGTGGCCGAGCTCGTGCACGAGGGTGACGGCGAGGCGGACGACCCGCCAGAGCGGTCCGACGGCGACGAGGACGAGGGCGACGCCCAGGACGACGAGCAGGCGGGGCGCGGTGAGCGCGACGTCGCCGGTCGCCGGGACCACCCGGTCGCGCACCGCCTCGAACCACTCCACGGACGCAGAACCTAGCCGACCGGGTTGTGTCCCCCTCGGGGCGGCGTCACCGGGGCAGGGCGCGGGGATGGCGACCGGTCAGCACCTCGAGCAGCAGCCGGTGCAGCGGCACGGCGACGCCGGACGCGGCGGCGAGGCGCACGACCGCGCCGGTCCAGGCGTCGAGCTCGGACGGCCGGTCCTCGAGCAGGTCGCGCTGCAAGGTCGTCGTCCCGTCAGCGGGCTGGTCGTCGACGTAGGCCATCGTGCCCGCCACGACGGAGTCCGGCAGGCGTATGCCGCGTGCCCGGGCCAGCGCCTCCACCTCGCGCATCGCGGCCTCGAGCAGGAGCACGGCTCGACGGCTCGGTGCGCAGCTCGCCGATCGTGGCGTCGAGGGCCGCGCCGAGGCTGCCGAACGGCACGACGAAGAGCATCTTCGACCACAGCTCGGCCCAGATGTCCTCGGGCACCGGCGACGTCGGCGCCGGAGTCCGATGACCGCCTCGCGGAGCCGGACCACCCGCTCGGACGGCGGCCCGGGCGTGGCCGACCACTCGTCGACGGCGAGGGACGCCGGGCCCGCCCGCGTGCGTGATGCGGCCCGGGCCGTCGATGTGGACGAAGATCTTGGCGATGCCGGGCAGCACGGCCTCGCGCCCGACGGCGGCGGCGACCTGGTCGGGCGCCTCGACACCGTTCTGCGTCGTGACGACCGCGGTGTCCGGGCCGATGAGGGTGGGCAGCGCCGCGAGCACCGGCGGCAGCTGCCACGTCTTGACGGCGAGCAGCACGACGTCGACCGGGCCGATCGAGGCGATGTCGTCGGTGGCCTGCGCCGGCTGCACGGTGAAGTCGCCGAGCGACGCTCGTGACGACGAGCCCGTTGGTCGCGGATCGCGTCGAGGTGGGCGCCGCGAGCCAGGAACGTCACGTCGTGACCGGCCGCCGCCAGCCGGCCACCGAAGTAGCCGCCGACCCCACCCGTGCCCAGCACCGCGATCCGCATGACCGTGCCTCCTCGTCGCGGGCCCGCGACCGGACCCCTCGACACCATCATCGCGCTGGGGCCGCTGCGCAGGTAGCGTCGGTGAGCATCGTCTCGTCCCGACGCAATCGCGGCTGCAGGAGGCCTCATGGAGCTCACCACCACGGTCAACGACGAGGCGCGGGTCGTCGAGATCGACGGCACGGAGTCGGCGGTCGACGTCGTCCGCGACGGACTCGGGCTGACCGGCACCAAGCTCGTCTGCGGCAGCGGCGTCTGCGGCGCCTGCACGATGCTCGTCGACGGCGAGCCGGTGCTCGGCTGCCTGACTCCGGCGACCCGGTTGCGTGACGCGAACGTCACGACCGTCGAGGGCCTCGCCGACGGGGACGACCTGCACCCGGTCCAGCGCGCGTTCGCCCACCACGACGGACTCCAGTGCGGCTACTGCACACCGGGATTCGTCGTCAGCGCCGTCGCCTTCCACGACCGGTGGCGTGCCGAGCACGGCGCCGACGGGTCGGACGGTCCCGACCGCGCAGACCATCGCCGAGGCGCTCGCCGGCCACCTGTGCCGGTGCGGCTCCTACGAGGGGATCTACCGCGCCGTCGCGGCCGCGTGCCGCGGCGAGCACGACGACGGGCGAGCGGGCAGCGCGTCGAGCGCGTCGAGGCGCCGGCCAAGCTCACCGGAGCTGCCGTCTACACGACCGACGTCGTGCTGCCCGGCATGCTGCACGCCGCGATCCGCCGGTCCGACCTGGCCGCCGGGGTCGTCGGGCCGATCACCTTCCCCGACGGCGTCCTCGGGATCGACGTGCTGGGTGACGACCGGCGCGTCCGGTGGGCCGGCCAGCCGATCGCCGTCGTCGCGGCGGAGTCCGCGGCGGCTGCCCGCCGGCTCGCGCGCGAGCTGACGTGCCGTTCACGGCTCAGCCGTTCGTCCTCGACCCCGCCGAGGCCGTCCGCCCGGGCGCCCCGCTCGTCTACGCGACGCGGGCGGACCGCAAGGGGGCGCCGAGCGCCGGCGAGGGTGGCTCGATGCCGGCGCCGTGGGACGGCAACACCCACGGCCCGTCGCGCGCCCCGTTCCTCGGCACCGTCGCCAAGCGGCGCATCCGGTCGGCCCGCTCCGAGGGGCGTCGGGGTCTCGTCGACCTCGAGTTCCACACGGCCGCGCAGCTGCACACCGCCTTCGAGCCGCATGCCTGCGTCGCCGACTGGAGCGACCCGCAGTACCTCCGGGTGTGGCTCAGCACCCAGGGCGTCGGGGTCGATGCGCCTCGAGATCGCCGAGCACTTCGACCTCGACCCGACCCGCGTCGAGGTCGTCGCCGAGCACGTCGGCGGCGGCTTCGGGGCCAAGCTCAGCCTGACGATGGAGGCCGTCGCCGCGATCTCGCTCAGCCGTCTCAGCCGCCGACCGGTGCGCCTCGTGCTCGACCGGCACGAGGAGCTGACGGGCACGGGCAACCGTCCCGGCAGCCGCTCTCGCGTCTCCCTCCTCGTCGACGACGACACCCAGGCGATCCGGGCGCTCACCGTCGACACCGACAGTCACGCCGGCGTCGCCGTCGGCAACAGCGTCGCGTCGCTCGCCATGCTCGTCTACGACCGCACGCCGCGCCTGGCCCGTGACGTCGACGTCGTCACGAACGCCCCTCCCGGCGCGCCCTTCCGGGGCCCCGGCGGCCCGACGATCGCCTGGGCGCTCGAGCAGACCGTCGACGAGGCGGCCCACCGCTTCGGCCGCGACCCGATCGAGCTGCGCGCGCAGTGGGACGGCAACCAGAAGCGCCAGGCGCTCTACCGCTGGGCGTCGGCGCTCCCGACGTGGCAGGCGCGTCCGGCGACCGGGAGCCAGACCGGCCGCTACCGCCGCGGCGTCGGGTTCGCCGCCGCCAACTGGATCTACCTCGTCGACCCCGACTGCGAGGTCGTCGTCTCGGTCCAGGGCGGCCGTCTCGTGGCCTCGACCGCGGTGCAGGACATGGGGACGGGCAGCCGCACGGTGCTCGCCCGTGCCGTCGCCGGCGTCTTCGGCGTCGACCCGACCGCGGTGGACGTCCGTCTCGGGCACGCGCACAGCGGCGCGACCCACGGGCCGGCCTCGGGTGGCAGCCGCACGACCGTCTCGCTCTGGTCGACGGCCGTCGAGGCGGCCACCAGCCTTCGCGCCCGCATCGGCACCGACCTCGCCGGGGCCCCCGACGGGGCGTCGGCCACGGCGACGCGCGGGGGTGACCGCGGCCTGCGCGCCGTGCCCGTGACGAGAAACGGCATCCAGATCGGCCGGGGCTTCTCGGCGGCCGTCCACGTCAGCGAGGTCGAGGTCGACACGCGCACCGGTCAAGACCCGCGTGCTGCGCGTGCACGGGGGCATCGCCGTCGGCCGCATCCACGCCCCCGTGCTGGCGCGCAGCCAGTGCGAGGGCTCGGTCATCCAGGGCGTCGGGCTCGCGCTCTACGAGAACCAGGTCCTCGACCCGCACACCGGCCTGACCCTGACGGCCAACCTCGAGGACTACCGCATCCCGCAGCTCGGCGACACCCCCGAGATCGACATCCACTTCCACGAGGAGGGCTGGGACCGCGTGCCCGGTGGCGGGGTCGGTCTCGGCGAGGTCGCGACGATCAGCCCGGCAGCGTCCGTCGGCAACGCGATCTTCAACGCCACCGGCTGGCGGCCACTGACCTTGCCGGTCCGGCCGGACCGCGTGCTCGAGGGACTGCGGACGGAGGTCACCCGGTGAGCATCACGATCCTCACGGCATACGACGAGCGGCCCGATGGCCCAGGCGAGTTCGTCTACCGCGCCGGCGGCACCGACCTGCAGGAGCGGCTGCGCACGACGGGCGCGACGCCGCACGTCCTCGACCTGACTGGCGTGCCGGGCTTCGCCGGCATCGCACGCACCGAGGCCGGGACGACCATCGGCGCCGGCACGACCGTCGCGACCCTGGCGCGCGACCTGGCCACCGACTACCCGGCGCTCGCGCTGACCGCCGCGGGTCTGGCGACGCCGCAGGTGCGCGCCACCGCCACCGTCGGCGGCAACCTGCTCCAGCGCACCCGCTGCTGGTACTTCCGCCACCCGCACACCGCCTGCTTCAAGTCCGGGGGCGTCGGCTGCCCGGCCCGCGACGGTCGCCACCTCTACGGCGTCGCCTTCGACACCGCGCCGTGCGTCCACCCGCACCCGTCGTCGCTCGCGATGGCCCTGCTGACGTATGCCGCCACCGTCGACACGACGCAGCGGCGCAGTCTCACGGTCGGTGACGTGCTCGGCGACGGGTCCGACCCGAGCCGCGACCACCTCCTCGCCGACGACGAGGTGCTGACCCGCATCACGCTGCCACCCCCGGCGGCGGGCGAGCGGGCGGCATACTTCCGCGCGATCAGCCGGTTCGAGGCGGAGTGGCCGCTCGTCGAGGCCGTCGTCCGCGTGGTGCGGGACGACGCCGGGACGGTCACCTCGGCCGGACTCGCGATCGGCGGGGTGGCACCGGTTCCGTTGCGGCTCAACGCGGTCGAGACCATGCTCCTCGGCTCGTCCCTCGACGACGACACGGTGGCGGCGGCCGCCGCGGCAGCAACCGACGGCACCCGTCCGCTCGAGGAGACCGGCTACAAGGTGCAGCTCATCGAGGCCACCGTGCGTGAGGTGCTCGAGCGCGTCCGTGGGTAGGAGCCGTGCATGACGAGAGGCGCGAGGACCGGGCGAGCTGTCGAGCGCGAACGCCTGGGGGCCTGGGTGCTCAAGTGCAACCCGGCCCTCTGGGACCTGCGGGCCCTGCTCGACTCCGGCGAGCGACGCCTGACCTCGTGGGCCGTGCACCCGAGCTATCGCACGCGGCTCGTCGCACCCGGCGACAAGGTGCTCTTCTGGGTGTCGGGCGACGGGCGTGACGGCCTGGGCCGCGGGGTGTGGGGACTCGGTCACGCGGTGGCGGAGGTCGAGCCCTGGGCGGAGTCGACGCAAGGGTTCTGGCGCACCGCGTCGGACGCCCACACCGTGCGTGAGCGTGTCGAGATCGACGTCGCGCTGCTCGAGGACCCGGTCGAGGACGCCGAGCTGCGGGCCGCGGGCATCGACGGCCTCGAGGTGCAGCGCCAGCCGTTCATGGCCAACCCCTCGTTCGTCTCGGACGAGCAGCTCGACACCATGCTGCCGCTGCTCCCTCCGTGGCCCACCGCCCCGCGCGCCGGGAGCGCGTCTTGAGAGCGATCGTCGTCTCGGACACGCACGCGCCGCGGCACTGGAAGGCGTGCCCCCCGGCGCTGCTGCCGCACCTGGAGGGCGCGGACGTCATCCTGCACGCCGGGGACGTGTGCACCCCCGACGTCCTCGACCTGCTCGCGACGTTCGCTCCGGTCCATGTCGTCATGGGCAACAACGACGTGCCCGAGGTCGCCGAGTGGGGTGCGCCCGAGACCCTTGAGGTCGAGCTCGAGGGCGTGCGCATCGGGATGATCCACGACAGCGGCCACCGTCAGGGCCGCACGGCCCGGCTGCGCGGCCGGTTCCCGACCGCCGACCTCGTCGTCTTCGGGCACTCCCACATCCCGCTCGACGAGACCGGCGACGGCGTGCGCATCCTCAACCCGGGGTCTCCCACGGACCGCCGCCGCCAGCCGGCCGGGACCTTCGCCGTCCTCGAGGTGCGGGACGGCGCCCTCGTCGAGGCCAGGATCGAGCAGCTGCCGCGCTGAGGCCCCAGGTCCCCCAGGGCCCCCAGGGCCCCCCGGGCCCCCAGGGCTCAGCGACCGCCGAAGGTCTCCATCATGATCTGGCGCTCGCCCGCCGTGAGGTTGGTCGCGATGAGCTTGCTGTGCACCCCGTGGAAGCGCTCGCCCACCCGGTCGAGGTCGCCCTCCTCGGTGACGAGGAAGAGCGCCGAGGTGCCCGGCGTCACCTCCGTGCGGATGGTCGTCAGCTGCTCCTTGGTGATCCCGGCGTCCGCGGTCACCTTGCTGATGGCGCCGATCGCGGCACCGACGACGCCGCCCACCACCGGCACGAAGAAGAGGGCGCCGGCCAGGACTCCCCACAGGGCGCCCCACCCCGTGCCGCGCCACTTCTCGTCGTTGCCGTGGCTCGTGCTGGGGTGCGACTCCCCCTCGGGCCAGGTGACGACCGCGTGGTCGACGATCTTGAGGAACCCCTCCCGCTGGCAGTCCTCGAGGACGGACTCGGCCTGTGCGGCGCCGCCCGGGGTGTCGAACTTCCATACCGTGAAGGCAGCCATCTCATGCTCCTTTGCGTCGCCGCCGGCCGTCCGGCGCGTTGCGAGTGGTGTCGAGACCCACCCTGCCGCCCGCGGCCGCCGCGATCGTCCCCCTCACAGGGTGAGGTTTCAGAGCTCAGCCACCAGCCCA
The DNA here is from genome assembly GCA_963849965.1 of uncultured Actinomycetota bacterium. GTDB lineage: Bacteria > Actinomycetota > Actinomycetes > Actinomycetales > Dermatophilaceae > Terrabacter. The sequence goes on from CAWKJV010000027.1 coordinate 14,049, forward strand.
GTCACCAGCGCAGTCACCAGCCCAGTCACCAGCCCAGTCACCAGCCCCAGGAGCCGGGGCCGCCCTTGAAGGGACCGACGACCCGGTCGGTGATCCACCCGCCGTAGAAGCCGCCCTCCTGCGCACGGACCTGCTCGCCGTCGACGAGGCAGGCGTCGACGAGCCCGGGCATGACGGCGACGTGACCGGCCAGGACGGCATACGTCGGCACGGGCTCGGGATAGGTCCACGCGGCGCGAGCCGCCCGACGTCCGTCGCCGACGAGGTCGAAGTAGGCCGCGCGACCCTTCCACTCGCACACGGTGCTGCCCTCGACGGGGACGAGCGCACCCTCGACGAAGGCGTCGAGCGGCAGGTAGTAGGTCGGCGGGTGGCTCGTCTCGAGGACCCGCAGCGACGCGCGCGTGCGCGCCACGACCTCGCCGCCGAGGTGGACCTCGACGAGCTCGCTGCTCGGGTCGACGGCCGGCGGGCGCGGGTAGTCCCACACGGACTCCTGCCCGGGGCCGGCCGGCAGGGGCACGGGACGGCTCACCGGCTCGCCCCGCAGATCTCCTCGAGGCCGGTGGCGAGCCGGTCGACGTCGTCGGCGTTCGTGTAGGGCGCGAGACCCATCCGCAGCCCGCCGGTCGGGCCGAGCCCGAGGTGGTGGCTGCACTCCCACGCGTAGAAGTGGCCGGCGGGCGCGTTGACGCCGCGCTCGCGCGAGGGCCGCACGCAGGTCCTGCGGGTCGTGGCCCTCGACGGTGACGAGCAGCGTCGGGGTGCGGCGCTTCGCGTTGCTGTATGCCGTGAGGCCGGGGATCGCGCGCAGCCGCTCCTCCAGCGTGGCGAGGAGGGCGTCCTCGTGCTCCTCGAGCGCGGCGAACGAGGCCTCGAGGCGCTCGCGGCGCGGCCGGGACGGGTCGGTGAGGGCGAGGTCGGCGAGGAAGTCGACGGCGGCGGTCGTCCCGGCGAGCAGCTCGTAGGGCAGGGTGCCCAGCTCGAAGCGCTCCGGCACGGCGTCGGACGACGGGAGCAGCTTGTCCGGGTGGAGCGTCTCGAGGAGCGCCGGACTCGCGGCGAGGACCCCGTGGTGCGGGCCGAGGAACTTGTAGGGCGAGCACACCCAGAAGTCCGCGCCGCTCGCCGGCACGTCGGTGAGCACGTGGGCCGTCGCGTGGACACCGTCGACCCACAGCAGTGCCCCCACGGCGTGGGCGACGTCGGCGATGGCCGGCAGGTCGGGGCGGGTGCCGATGAGGTTCGAGGCGGCGGTGACCGCGACGAGGCGGGTGCGGTCCGTGACGACCGCCTCGACCGCCTCGGGCGGCAGCTCGCCCGTCGTCGGGTCGAAGTCCGCCCAGCGCACGGTGGCGCCGGTCGCCTCGGCGGCGAGCGCCCAGGGGCGGATGTTCGCGTCGTGGTCGAGGCGGCTGACGACGACCTCGTCACCCGGGCCCCAGTCCTTGGCCAGGGTGCGGGCGAGCTGGAAGGTCAGCTCGGTGGCGGACCGCCCGAAGACGACGCCGGCGGGGTCGACCGCGAGGAGGTCACCCATCGCGGCTCGGGCCTCGAGGACGATGCGGTCGGCGCGCCGCTCGGCCGGCGTCACCGTGCCGCGGTTCGAGATGGCCGCGGTCAGGGTCTCGACGACCGCCGTGGCGACCGTGTCGGGCACCTGGGACCCGCCGGGCCCGTCGAAGTGCGCCGCGCCCTCGCGCAGGGCCGGGAAGTGCCACCGGATCCGGTCGACGTCGTAGCCGGGATGTGTCATGCCCCCATCCTCACCCATGCTCGTCGGCGGTGAGGAAGTGAGCACTCGACGGACCCCTGCGGTCGAGTGCCCACTTCCCGGCGGACGGACTGCTCCTTCGATCGGGTCAGTCGCTGACGCGGCCGTTCTCGAAGAGGCGGGGGACGCGGTGGTTGGCCACGAAGCGGTCGTCGGGGTCGTAGGCCGACCGGATCCCCTTCAGCTGCACCCACGCCGAATCGGTGTAGCCCGTGCGGGCGTCGACCCCGTTCTCGGCGAAGTTGAGGTAGCTGCGACCCGTCGACCACGGCTCGAGCGCGCGGGTGAACTGGTGGGCGTCGAGCTGCCCCTGCATCGCCAGCTCCGGGGTGGCCGCGATCGCGACGCCGAAGGCGGCGTATGCCGCGTCGATCGTCGCGAGGGCGCCGTGGCCCTCCGGGGCCCGACCGAGCGCACCGCCGAGCTGTCGCAGCTCGGCCGCGAGCAGGGACGACGTGGAGCCGGGGCCGACCTGCTCGAGGATCGTGTCGATCGCCGAGTCGTTCAGCTCACCGAGGAGGGTCCCGTCCGAGACGGCCGGCGTGGGGCCCTCCGGGTCCATGTGCAGCCGGGTCAGGGACCGGGCGGGCACGCGGTCGAAGGTGTCGATCTCCGGGCCGAGCCCGCGCAGCAGGCCGAGGATCGAGCGTGCCTCGGCGTCGCAACCGAGCACCGCCCCGTCGATGACGACGAGCGACCGCCCGCGCAGCGGCTCCGGGATCGCCGGCAGCGGCGGGAGGTTGAGGAAGCGGAACGACGTCGTGACGGCGTCCGGTGCCTCGGGCGCCCAGTCGGCCCAGCGTCGCAGCACGCGCTCGGCCTGGTCGCGGTCCCAGACGAGCATGCCGGCATACGCCGTCTCGATCGGGGTAGAGCCGGAACTCGAGGGCCGTGACGACGCCGAAGTTGCCGCCGCCACCGCGCAGCGCCCAGAAGAGCTCGACGTTCTGCGTCGCGTCGGCGCGCACGTGCTCGCCGCTCGGCGGTGACGAGCTCGACCGCGGTCAGGCTGTTGGAGGCGAGGCCGAGCCGGCGGGCGTACCAGCCGATGCCGCCGCCGAGGCTGTAGCCGGCGATGCCGACGTCGGGCGAGCTGCCGTGCAGCGCCGCGAGCCGGTGGTCGGCGGCGGGCTCGGTCGCGTCCATCCAGAGCGCGCCGCCCTCGACGCGGGCCATGCGCCGGGTCGGGTCGATGCTGACGCCGCGCATCCGTTCGGTGCGGACGAGGACGACGTCGTCGAGGCCCTGCGCGACGAGCGGCCCGGCGTTGTGGCCGGTGCTCTGCGGGGCGATGCGCAGACCTGCTGCGGCGGCGGCGCGGACGACGTCCTGGACGTGGGACACGGTGCGAGGCAGGGCGACGGCGGCGGGGCGCTGGTCGAGCGCGACGTTCCACGGCAGGCGTGCCGCGTCGTAGCCGGGGTCGCCGGGGAGGTGGACCGCACCGTCGCAGAGTCCGGCGAGGCTCGTGGCCCGTCGGGCGGTGGGGGTGAGGTTGAGGGTCATGCTCGTCTCCTGAGTCGTGATCGGTCGCGGTCGTTGCCCCCGGGCGTCTCTCGTGGCGGGCGCGGCTGTTCAGAGACCGGTGAAGCCCGTCAGATACATCGCGCGAGAAAGGTCCGCTTCGTCCCGGCGGGCCGGTGCGGCGCGGGGTTCTGCGCCGCGTCTGGCCGGCCGCAGGGCGCCCGGTTCGCTGCACCGCCGCGCCCCGAGGTGCATGCTGGGCTGATGGACGACGTGACGACCGGTACCGTGCGCGACCTGCTGCTCGACGGCTTCGACCGCATCCGCGAGGGTGTGCCGCAGGTGGTCGACGGGCTCTCCGTCGACGAGCTGTTGTGGCGACCGGACGCCCATGCGAACCACATCGCCTGGCTCGTCTGGCACCTGACGCGCCAGCAGGACGACCAGGTGGCGCACCTGGCCGGCGAGCAGTCCGCGTGGCTCGGCGACGGCTGGGTCGACCGCTTCGGGCTGCCCTACGCGCCCGACGCCCACGGGTGGAGCATGAGCTCGGCGGACGTCGGCCGGTTCACCGTCGTGGACCCGGGGCTCTTCGGCGAGTACCACGGCGCCGTCCACGACCGCACCGCCACGCTGCTCCAGCGCCTCGACGCGGACGCCTACGAGCGTGTCATCGACGCGCACTGGGACCCGCCCGTCACGGTGGCGATCCGGATCGTCTCCGTGCTCGACGACGCGATGAAGCACCTCGGGCAGGCCGAGTACGTCCGCGGTCTCGTCGAGCGCCGCCGCTGAAGCGTCCGCGTCCGGGTTCACCCGTGGTGACGGCAGGGTGGGACCTAGTGGCTGGGGTGGTGGACGAGGTCATGACGCTCCCGGCGCATGGCTGATCCACAGGAAGGGCTGCGAGAATGGAGGCAATGAGCCACCCTGTCGTGAGCCCCGCTGCCGTCGCCGTCGAGCCATCTCTCGACGGCGGCGTCGTGTCGCGGCACGACCCGGTGCGACGTCACCGTCTGGCTCTCATCGCTCGCGGCCGCCGTGCTCGTCTCGCCGCCACGGTGGTCGTCGTCTTCGCCCTCGCAGGCGTCAACATCGGCAACCACGTGCTCGGCTGGGACACGATGTGGCTCGGCCCGGTGGGCGCCGTCGCGCTGCTGGCCTTCGCGCGGTGGCAGGGCCTGACCTGGCACCAGCTCGGCCTCGCGCGGCACACCCACGCGCGCGGCATCCGGTGGGGGCTCGGTGTCATCGCCGTCGTCGCGTTCGTCTACCTCGTCGGCATCCTGCTGCCCTCCACCCGGACCGCCTTCCTCGACGCGCGCTACCACCTGCCTCCGGCGGGTGCCCTGCTCACGGCCTTCGTCATGATCCCCGTCGGCACGATCCTGCTCGAGGAGGTCGCCTTCCGCTCCGTGCTGTGGGGCTTCCTCTCCCGGCACGCCCGGATGTGGCAGGTGCTCGCTCGGCTCGTCCCTGCTCTTCGGCCTCTGGCACGTGCTTCCCCGCCATGGCATCGGCGACGGGCAACGCCGCCATCGGGTCCGCGGTCGCCGGGCTCGGGCCCGTTCGCCAAGGTCGCCGTCATCGGCGGCACGGTGCTCTTCACCGCCCTCGGCGGGCGTCGTCGCGGGCGAGCTGCGCCGCCGCAGCGGCAGCCTCTTCGCGAGCGTCGGCATGCACTGGGCGACCAACGCGCTCGGCGTGCTCTTCGGCGTCCTCGCCTGGCGGCTCGCCTCCTGAGCCGGCTACCGGCAGCCGGCCCGGGCCGACTGGGCGTCCGCGCCGATGCGTCCGGGCAGCGCTGCGACACTGGCGCGCATGGACGGCTTCACGATCCGCGCGGCGCGGCCCGGGCGACTACGAGCGGCTCGGTGAGCTGACCGCCGCCGCCTACCTCGACGACGGGCTGCTCGACTTCGGCGCCGGAGGACCCCTACCTCGAGGTGCTTCGTGACGTCGCCCGCCGCGCGGAGCACGCCGAGGTGCTCGTCGCCGTCGACGCCGACGGACACGGTGCTCGGCGGCGTCGCCTTCGTCGCCGGGCCCGGGCCCGTTCGCCGACGTCGCCCGGGACGGCGAGGCCGAGTTCCGCACCCTGGCCGTCGCGCCCGCCGGTCGCGGCCGCGGCGTCGGCACGGCCCTCGTCCGTGAGTGCATCGACCGCGCCCGGGCCCTCGGCCGCCGCCGGCTCGTGCTCTCGACGCAGCCGACGATGCACGCCGCGCACCGCGTCTACGAGCGCTTCGGCTTCACCCGCGCGCCCGAGCGCGACTGGTCGCCCGTCCGCGACCTCCGCTGCTCGTCTACGAGCTGGAGCTCGACCGCGCCTGAGCCGGCGGCATTCGCGCGGGCGACGAGGTCGCGCACCGCCGCGACGATCGTCGGGTCGAGCTCGACGTGCGCCTCGAGCAGGCCCAGCAGCGTCGCCGCCGCGTGCGCGTTGCGCTCGTAGCCGGGCACGAGGTCGGCGAGCGGCAGCAGCGTCCGCGCCGAACCGCCGCTCGACGCCCCGGTCGACGACGAAGACGTCCTGCGCGGCGCCGCGCGCCGAGCCCCAGGTGGCCGAGCACCGTGACCCAGCGGTCGACGGCATACCCCTGGATGAAGCGGGTCGCCGTGAGGCGCTCGCCGCGCAGGTCGCGGTGCAGCCCGACGTAGAGGTTCGTGATCGCCTCGCCGACCTCGTGCTCGAGCGAGGGCGGTTGCGGCACAGGCGTCGCTCGGCACCTCGAGGCCCGACGGGCGCGTCGGCGCGGCTCCAGTGGATGCGGCCCGGTGGGTAGCCCGCGGTCGCCATGTCGGCCAGCGAGAAGACGGCGTACTCCGCGAAGAGGTCGCCCTCGAGGAGCGCCTTGCGGCCGAGCGTCGCTGTTCTCGAACGACCACACGACCGGGTGCGCCGCCTCGAGCCAGTCGATGTCGGCGAGGTAGCGGTCACGGGTCGGCCCCGTCGTCGACGACGACGAAGAAGTCCGCGTCGGAGTGCTCGTCGAGGCGGTGCAGGTCGCGCCCGACCGAGCCGAGGCCGAGCAGCGCGACGGCGTCGCCGCGACGGTCGAGCTCGGTGCCGAGGCGGTCGAGGAAGGCGAGCAGGCGCTCCGGGACGGTGGGCGTGGTCGGGACGGTGGCTGGGTGGCTGGACGGCATACGTCGTCTCCTTGTCGTGGTGGAGTCGACGTTTCAGCCCGCCCGGCGCGCAGCCGTCGGGGTCGCGACAGAGCGCAGCGTATGCCGTCGCGCCCGTCCGCGGAAGGGCTTCGCGGGTGCCGGGCCGAGTCCGCGCAGCGGGCATGCGGAGCGGTGCCTCAGAGGCATCGGACGGCGTCGGCGGCCGTGCGTGGCAGGGTGGAGGGGTGCCCGTGACCATCGACGACGTGCGGCGCGTGGCCGAGCAGCTGCCCCGCTCGTACGAGGTGCTCGTCCGCGACCGCGTCAAGTTCCGCGTCGGCAAGATCGTGTGGCTCGCGTTCTCCGCCGACGAGACGCAGCTGGGTTTCGCCTTCCCCAAGGAGGAGCGCGACGTGCTCGTCGCGAGCGAGCCCGACGTCTTCCTCATGCCCCGCCGGTCCGACCTGCGCTTCAACTGGGTCGAGGTGCGGCTCGACGCGATCGACGAGGACCGGATGCGCGAGATCGTCGTCGACGCCTGGCGGATCGTCGTGCCCAAGACCGTGGCGCTGGCACAGGCCGGGGACTGAACGGCTCGCGCCTGGGCGTCCTGTGTGCGCTGTGTGGGGTCAGGACCCCAATCTCTGCACACGGCGCCGGTCACGTGGAGATGCGGTACGCGCGTGCGGGTCGTGGACCCGTCTCGGACGCGCCACGCTCGATGCAGAACTCGTTGCCCTCGGGGTCGGCCATCGTGACCCAGCCCGAGCCCTCGGGCGTGCGGTGGTCGCCGACGACGGTGGCGCCGAGGGCGAGCGCGCGCTCGACCCACTCGTCGCGGGTTCCCTCGTCGGGGGCGAGATCGAGGTGCTGGCGGTTCTTGGCCGACTTGCCTTCGGGGACGGGGATGAAGAGCAGCCCGAGGCCGGAGCTCGGGAACGACGCCGCGACGACGACCTCGGGGTCATCGTCGTAGTAGACGTTCCAGCCGAGAAGCTCGGACCAGAACGTGCCCAGGGCCCGGGCGTCGGCGCAGTCGAAGGTCACGTTGTGGATGTGCAGCGTCATGCTGGCAAGCGTGCTGGCCCTTCTCCTTGCCGGGCAAGCGGATTGCCGATGCAGGCTCGTTGCGCCTGACCTGGGCCGAGCTCGACTGTGGACCGCGGGGCAGATGACCGCGTCCACCGTCCTCGTCGTCGCCATCGCCGGCTCCCCGCGCGGCGCCGGCCCGGGGATGGCAGGGTGGGCAGATGCGCAACCGACAGTCTGTCCGAATGTGATCGATCGGGTGTTCAACCGTGCACGAATGCTCATAGACTGCGCCGCGTGATGCGCCAAGCAGTGGTCGGGATCGACGTCGGCGGCACCCGGATCAAGTCGGCCCTCGTGACCCCCGACGGGCAGGTGCTCGCCGAGACGGTCCGCGAGACCCCCGACGAGGTCGGTGCCCGGCTCGGCGAGGTCGCGGCCGACGAGGTCGTGGAGCTGACGGCTCGCGCCGGCGAGGCCATCGACCTGCTCGCCCTCGGCGTCGTCGTCCCGGGCCTCGTCGACGACGTGGCGGGTATCGGCGTCTGGTCGGCCAACCTCGGCTGGCGCGACCTCGACCTGCGCGGCGGGGTCGCCGCCCACGTCGACGTCCCGGTCGCGGTCGGTCACGACGTGCGCTCCGGCCTGCTCGCCGAGCACCGCCTCGGCGCCGCGCGGGAGGCCGACAACGTGCTCTTCGTGCCGCTCGGCACCGGCCTCGCGAGCGCGATCCTCTGTCGCGGCCAGCTCGTCACGGGGTCGCTGTGGACCGGCGAGATCGGCCACGTCGTCGTCGCGCCGGACGGGCCGCTCTGTGGCTGCGGGCAGCGGGGCTGCCTCGAGGCGCTGTCGAGCGCGGGCGCGATCGGCCGCCGCTGGTCCGAGGCGACCGGACTGGTCGGCGACGCCGAGGAGGTCGCCCGCCGCGTCGAGGCCGGGGAGCCCGAGGCCCGCCGCATCTGGCAGGAGGCCGTCGACGCGCTGGCGAGCATGGTCGCGCCCATCGTGGCGGGCGTCGGGCACCGAGCTGGTCCTCATCGGTGGCGGTCTCGTCCATGCGGGTGACACCCTCCTCGCAGCCGCTGCGTGCCGCCCTCACGGCCCGACTCGGGGGTCGCGAGGACGTCGTCGTCGAGGCCGCCGCCCTCGGCGCCCGCGCCGGCGCGCTCGGCGCTGCCACCATCGCCCTGGACCTCGTCGGTCGATGATCATCACCGTCACGCCGAACCCCGCGCTCGACATCACGTATGCCGTCCCGTCCGTCGCGCTGGGCGAGTCCCACCGCGTCGCCTCGGTGAGCGAACGGGCCGGGGGCAAGGGCCTCAACGTCGCGGCGGTGCTCACGACGATGGGACACCGGTCCGTGGCCGTGGCGCCGGTCGGCGCGACGGACGTCGACCTCTTCGCATCCGACCTCGGCGCGCGCCGCGTGCCGCACCGCCTCGTGCCGTCGCCGTGCCCGACCCGACGGTCCGTGGCCGTCGTCGAGGCCGGCGGTCGGGCGACCCTGTTCAACGAGCCCGGCGTCGGTCAGTCGCAACGGGTCTGGGACCGGGTCGTGGAGGAGGTCGCCGCGCTCGCAGCCCAGGCCTCGGTGCTGACGGTGTCGGGCAGCTTTCCGCCCGGCACCGACCCCGACCTCGTCCGGCGGCTGACGCGGGTGGCGCACGAGGCGGGCCTGCGCCTCGTCCTCGACGTCAGCGGAGCCCACCTGTCGCGCACGCTGAGCCTGCGGCCCGACCTCGTCAAGCCCAACCGCGTCGAGGCGGCGCAGACCCTGACCGGACTCGGCCGGGGCGAGGTGCCGTCCGTGCCCGGGGCTGCCCGGGCGCTCGTCGCGGCCGGAGCCCGGGCCGCGATCGTCAGTGACGGCACGAACGGCCTCGTCCTCGTCCACGACGACCTCGCGCTGCGGGCCTACCTGCCCCGCTCGCTCTCCGGCAACCCGACCGGGGCGGGCGACGCCCTGACGGCCGCGCTCGCGGCCGACCTCGACGGCATCGGGGACCTGCCGACGGGCCGGGAGGACTGGGCCGCGGTGCTGCGCCGCGGTGTCGCGTGGTCGGCGGCCGCGGTGCTGCAGCCCGTCGCCGGCGCCGTCGACCCCGCCGACGTCGACCGTCTGCTCCCCACCGTCGAGATCGAGGAGATCCGTCCGTGACCCGCTCCGCCCTGACGCCCGTGCTCGCCGAGGCGGTGGCCGCCGGTCGTGCGGTCGCGGCCTTCAACGTCATCCAGCTCGAGCACGCCGAGGCGTATGCCGCTGCGGCCGAGCGCGTCGGCCTGCCCGTCGTCATGCAGATCTCGGAGAACTGCGTGCGCTACCACGGCTCCCTGGCGCCGATCGCGGCGGCGACGCTCGCCATCGCCGACGCGTGCACCCAACCGGTCGTCGTGCACCTCGACCACGCCGAGGACGTCGCCCTCGTCGAGGAGGCGGTCCGGCTCGGCCTGACGTCGGTGATGTTCGACGGGTCGACGCTGCCCGACGACGAGAACCGCGCCGTGACTCGTCGCGTCGTCGGGCTGTGCCGGGCGGCCGGGGTCAGCGTCGAGGCCGAGCTCGGCGAGGTCGGCGGCAAGGACGGCGTCCACGCGCCCGGTGTCCGCACCGATCCTGCGGACGCGGCGCGCTTCGTCGCCGACACCGGTGTCGATGCGCTCGCCGTGGCCGTCGGCAGCAGCCACGCGATGACCGACCGCACGGCAGAGCTCGACACGGATCTCATTGCCGCACTGAGGGACTCGGTGCCGGTGCCGCTCGTGCTGCACGGTTCGTCCGGGGTGCCCGACGCGGGACTCGTCGCCGCGGTGCGGGCCGGCATGACGAAGGTCAACATCGCCACGCACCTCAACCAGGTCTTCACGCATGCGATGACCGAGCGGCTCGAGGCGTCCCCGACGGTCGACACGAGGAAGTACCTCGGCGCGGCACGCACGGCAGTCACCGACGAGGCCGCCCGCCTCATGCGGCTCCTCGCCCCCCGCTGACCGTCGAAAGGCCACGTCCGGCCGCTCGCCAACCGTCGAAAGGCCACGAACGGCCGCGTCGCCAACCGTCGAAAGGCCACGTACGGCCGCGTGCCAACCGTCGAAAGGCCACGTATGGCCGCGTGCCAACCGTCGAAAGGCCACGTATGGCCGATGACCAGACGTGGCCTCTCGACCGTGAGGAGGCGACCAGACGTGGCCTCTCGACCGTGAGGAGGCGACCAGACGTGGCCTTTCGACGGTGAAAGGTGGTTGGTCGGGTCGTCGGTTGGGTTGGGTTAGGTGAGGACGATGCTTCGGGTGAGGTTGCGGGGGGCGTCGGGGTCGAGGCCGGCCGCGTCGGCCTTGCCGAGGCACAGCCGGTGCAGCCGCACGAGGTCGGCGAGCGGGTCGATGTCGCGGTGCTCGAACCGCGCGCCCGTCGCCTCGACCTGCTCGCGCAGCCCCTCCGGCACCTCGCCGAACGCCCACACGGCCCGCCCCGGCGCGGCGATGCTGATCGGCCCGTGGCGGTACTCCATCGCCGGGTAGGACTCGGACCAGAACTGCGCCGACTCGCGCAGCTTGAGCGCAGCCTCGTTCGCGATGCCGTTGGTCCACCCCCGGCCGAGGAAGGTCACCTGCTCCGCGTCGACGAGGGGGCCGTATGCCGTCGCGGCGTCCTCGGCGAGCACCGCGCGGGCCTGCTCGGCCACGGGTCCCAGGTCCTCGCCGAGCGAGGCGCGCAGCAGCGCGAGGGTCGTCGTGGCGAAGCGCGTCTGCACGACGCTCTGCTCGTCGACGTCGTCGAGCAGGACGGTGGCGTCGGAGCGCTCGGCCACGGGCGTGCCGGCGGTCGCGACGAACGAGACGTGCGGCGTGCCCGCGGCGCGCAGCTCCTCGACGACCGCCATGACCTCGGTCGTCGTGCCGGAGCGGCGAGATCAGCACCACGCGGTCGTAGCCACGGGCGAGGTGGTGCTCGGAGGCGGCATACGCGTCGGTGGGGCCCTGCCCCAGCTCCTCGCGGCGGACGGCATACGCCTGGCCCATGAACCACGACGTGCCGCACCCGATCGTCGCGACGCGCTCGCCCGGGCGGCGGGAGGTGGCGCGCGACGTCGTCGAGGCGACCGACGACACGCTCCCAGTCATCCGGCTGGGTGGCGATCTCCTGGGCGAGGTGGGTGGTGTGCGGCATGGGGGCTCCCGGCGGCTCGAGGGCGGGCGACTGACGCCCGAGGAGGGCTGATTGTGTGTGCGCGAATCACAGCGTAAACGCGCAGAGATGCACATGTCCATTGATCGTTCTGCGCGGTATCGTCAGCGCGTGACCGAAGAGAGCGATCCCGCCCGCAACCGCGCCAGCCGCTGGTCGGTCATGCTCGACCGCCTCGCGACGACGGGCCGCCTCGGCGTGGGCGAGGCGGCCGAGCTGCTCGAGCGTCAGCGAGGCCACCATCCGGCGCGACTTCTCCGAGCTCGCCAAGCGCCAGCTCGTCGCCCGCAACCACGGCGGTGTCGTCGCGACGTCGGTCGCCTACGAGCTGCCCTACCGCTACCGCAGCAGCCGGGCCGACGACGACCGGACCCGCGTCGCCGCGGCGGCCGCCGCACTCGTGCGAGGCCGGCCAGGTCATCGGGCTCAACGGCGGCACGACGACGACCGCCACCTCGCGGGCCATCACGGCGCGGGAGGACCTCGCGGCCGACGGCGAGATCACCATCGTCACCAACGCCCTCAACATCGCGACCGAGGCGGTGCTGCGCCCCCACGTCCAGTGCGTCTCGCTCGGCGGCGTCGCGCGGCCCGAGTCCTACGAGGTCACCGGCCCGCTCGCGACCCTCGTGCTCCAGCAGCTCTGGCTCGACGTCGCCATCGTCGGGGTCAACGCCCTCTCGGCGCGCGAGGGCGCGACGTGCCGGCACGAGGAGGAGGCGGCGATCATCCGCACCATGATCGAGCGGTCCAAGCAGGTCATCTGCGTGGCCACGGGTGAGAAGCTCGGGAGGCGCACCTTCGCGTCGATCTGTCCCGCCGAGCGCATCGACCACCTCGTCACTACCGTGGGTGCAGACCGCGACGAGGTGCAGGCGCTGCGCGAGGCGGGCGTCGAGGTGCACGAGGTGTGACGCTCTCGCCGCAACTTTGCGTGATTGTGATCGAATCGATCGAAGTTTCGGTCATCATTGCTCTTGCGGAGGCACAGACGCCGCCCTAGGTTGGGCGACACCGTTGGCCGGGTCGGCGCGTGACGCGCTGCCAGCACTCCCGGCACCGAACCAAGGAGAGACATGACGTCGACGAAGAAGTCTGTGGTCGTCGCGGGCCTGGCCATCGCAGGCCTCGCCCTCGGCGCCTGCGGCGGGGGCACTGGTGCCGGCACGAGCGCAGGCGCCAGCGGGGGCAGCGGCCAGGGGGCCACAGACGATCAAGCTCGTCGCGGCCGAGTACTCCAAGGACCACACCAAGGCGTTCTGGGACGCCTTCGCCAAGACGTACAAGGAGAAGACGGGCTACACCCTCGAGGTGCAGGTCGTCAGCTGGGACAACATCGACCAGCAGTCCTCGACGATGATCCAGAACAACCAGGCCCCCGACATCCTCAACCTCAACGCGTACGCCAGCTACGCGAAGGACGGCCTGCTCTACGACTCGGACGCGGTGCTGCCGGCGGCGGCCAAGAGCGACATCCTCGACACGTTCGTCAAGTACGGCACGTACCAGGGCAAGTTCTACGGCTTCCCCGACCTGTCCTCGGCCCGCGCGCTTCTTCTACAACAAGACGCTCTTCAAGCAGGCCGGCATCACCAACGCCGCCGAAGACGTGGGCCGAGCTCGAGGCGGACGCCAAGAAGATCACCGCGCTCGGCAGCGGCAACGTCGGCTACGCCCTCCCGCTCGGCCCGGAGGAGTCGCAGGGCGAGTTCTCCATGTGGCTGTTCAACAACGGCGGCGACTGGAAGACCGACGGCAAGTGGGTCATCAACTCCGACAAGAACGTCGAGACGCTGACCTTCCTCAAGAAGCTCTCTGACGAGAAGGTCACGCAGAACAACCCCGCCCGCACCAACCGCGCCGACGCCTTCGACCTGTTCAAGTCGGGCAAGGCCGGCATGGTCATCGGCTTCAGCCCGCTCGCCGGCGCCCTCGACGAGGACAAGAAGGTCGACTACGGCGTCGCGCCGTTCCCGACGCAACGACGGCACCGAGAGCAAGACGTTCGGCGTCACCGACTACCTCATGGCCTTCAAGAAGCCGGGCAACGAGAAGGCGGTCAAGGCCTTCTACGACCTCTACTACCAGCCTGACCAGGTCAACACCTTCATCAAGGCCGAGGGCTTCCTGCCCGTCACGAAGACCGGCGTCCAGCAGTTCTCGAGCGACCCGAAGCTCAAGGTCTACCTCGACACGCTGCCCAACGCGAAGCTGACGCCGACCGACGACCCGACGTGGGACAAGGTCAAGCTCGCCGTCCAGCAGAACCTCGGCGGCGCCATGACCGGCTCCCCCAAGGCCACCCTCGACGGCCTGCAGAAGACCGCCGAAAACGGCGGCTGAGGCATACCGCCCCGATGACCGAGAGCACCACGGTGAGCCCCGACCCCGCCACGTCGGCGGGGTCGGGGCAGGGCCGTTCCCGTATGCCGTCGCGCGCGGGCCGTCGCCGACGCCGGCCGGCCGCATCGGCCAGGTCCACCCGCTCGTCGCGCTGCTCTGGCTCGCGCCGGCGCTCGCGCTCATCCTCGGGCGTCGTCCTCTACCCGGCGATCAAGCTCTTCGACGCCTCGCGCGGTGAGTACTCCATCACCGGGCTGCGCAAGGGCGACGCCGGCTGGGACAACTACGCCAAGGTGCTCGAGCACCCCGACCTCGGCACGGTCCTGCGCAACACCGTGATCTGGGTCGTCGCGGTCGTCGCCGATCACGATCGTCCTCAGCCTCGCGCTGGCGCAGTTCCTCGCAAGAGCTTCCCGGGCCGACGCTTCGTGCGGTGGGCGGTCATCATCCCGTGGGCGGCCTCGCTCGTCATCACGAGCCAGCTGTTCGTCCTGCTCTACGACTACAACTACGGGATCATCAACCACGTCCTGCTCGAGCCTGCACGTCATCGGTACGCCGATCGACTTCCTCGGCAACGACAGCTGGACGATGTTCTCGATGGTCGTCGTCGGCGTCTTCGTCTCGCTGCCCTTCACGATCTTCGTCTTCATCGCCGGTCTCGGCGCGATCCCCGACGACGTCATGGAGGCGGCGACGGTCGACGGCGCGAGCCCGTGGCAGCGCTACTGGAACATCACGCTGCCGCTGATGCGGCCGGCCCTGATGATCGCGACGGTGCTCAACGTCATCTACGTCTTCAACAGCTTCCCGATCATCTACACCCTCAACGACCGCAACCCGGGCTACCTGCACGACACGACGATCACGTTCATGTACAAGCTGGCCTTCAAGAGCCAGGAGAAGGACGTCGGCATGTCGGCGGCGGCGGGCATCTTCAACGTCGCTGCTGATCCTCGTCGTCGTCGGGATCTACCTCAAGATCATCAACTGGCGCGAGGAGACGAGCCGATGAGCACGACGACGGCTGCAGCCCCCGTGAGGCCGGGCGCCCCCGAACCGCAGGGCAATCGGGCGCACCAGAGCGACCCCCGTCGACGCAAGCGCGTCCTCATGGCGATCGGCGGCGCGCTGGTCGCGCTCGTCTTCGTCGCGCCCTACCTCGTCATGGTGCTCGACTCGCTGCGCACGAGCACCGACGTCAAGAGCACGCCGCCGAGCTTCCTGCCCAAGGTGTGGCAGCTGGGACACCTACGCCCAGGTGCTCGGCGACGACCGGTTCGTCAACTGGCTCAAGACCTCGCTCATCGTCGCGACCGGCTCGACGGTCATCGTCGTCCTCGTCGCGATCCCGGCCGCCTTCATGACGGCCCGGCACCGCTTCCCGGGTCGCGGGCCGTTCCTGCTGCTCGTGCTCGTGACGCAGATGTTCGCGCCCACCTCGCTCGTCGTCGGCCTCTACCGTCAGTTCTTCGAGCTCAACATGATCAACACCTACGGGGCGCTGATCTTCACGAACGCCGGCGTTCAACCTCGCCTTCGCGATCTGGATCCTGCACGGCTTCTTCTCCTCGATCCCGCTCGAGGTCGAGGAGGCCGCCGCCCTGGACGGCGCGAGCCGGTGGCAGATCCTGCGCCGCGTCATGCTGCCCCTGACCCTGCCGGGCCTCGTCACGGCGACGATCTTCACGTTCATCGCCGCGTGGAACGAGTACGTCGTGGCCCTGACGCTGATGATCGACGACGACAAGAAGCCGCTGACGGTCGGCATGCGCGCCTACATCACCGGCTACGAGCAGCACTGGGACCAGCTCTTCGCTGCCTCGGTCATCGCCGTCGTCCCGGTCGTGATCCTCTTCGCGATCATCGAGAAGCACCTCGTCGGAGGCCTCACCGCCGGCTCCGTGAAGTAGCGGTCCACCGGCGCGACCCCCGCGGGCGCCCGGCCGGCACGGCTGCGTGGTCGGTCAGAGCCAGCTCGGCGGTGTCGGCACGACCACCGCGACGAGCTCGCGGCCGGTGACCGTGCCGAGCCGGACGACCGTCCGGGACCCGGGGCTGAAGACGAGCCGTGTCGCCACGTCGAAGCAGTCGGTGGGGCTGCACCGCAGGGGGATGGCACCGCCCTGCTCCTCGTGCACCGCCATCATCAGGGTGCTGGCCATGATCTGGCCCGACCTCGTGGTCGCCAGCTTCGGGTCCTGGTAGACGATGACCGTCGGGGCGGCGGTGCCGGTCTGGTGGGCCGTGGCCTCGGCGGCGATCGCGGCATACTGCTGTCGCACGGCCTGGTGCTTGGAGATGTCGGCCCGCCAGGCGAGCACCCCGCCCACGGCCAGCACCGCGAGCAGCCCCGTGGCCGCCCGAGTCAGCGTCCCGGACCGTGCGGCCGGCTGCTCCGCGCGGTCAGGCCGGCCCGCGAGAAGCAGCGCGGCGGGCAGCAGCGCGAACGGCCACGTCCACAGCTGGCCCCTGGCCTCGGTGACGGTGCCGGTCACGAGCGTCTGCAAAGCGTCCATCCCGAGGGCGACGGCGAAGACGACGAGGAGGCGCTGCAGCCGAGGCCGGACGGTGGCGTCGCGCCAACCGAGGACGACTCCCGCCAGCGCGATCAGTCCCAGCCACCACTGCGCGGCCCACAGCTCTCCGACCGTCGTGAACCACCGGCCCGCGTTGACGACCAGCGCCTGGAAGGAGGTCAGCGGGTTGGGGTGGCGCCACGAGGCGAGCTGCAGGCGGAAGTGCCCGTTGAGCAGCCAGTTCAGGGTGTAGGCGATGAGGACGGCGAGGGCGAAGCCGCCCAGCCACGTGGCGACGACCGCGAGCACGCGGCGCCACGGGGCGGTCCGCAGCAGCACCACCGCGAAGGCGAGCACGACCACTCCCACCGGGGGGTAGGTGAGGACGGCCGCGACCTCGGCCAGGAGCACGAGGATCACCAGGCGCCGCGGTGAGCGCACCGCCCACGGCAGCAGCCACATCGCCACCGCGCCCACGACGACGGACGGCGTCAGGGTGCCGGGCCAGTAGAGCAGCTGCACCCAGACGGCCGAGGCGTAGAGCGCGACACCGAGGAGCACGTCGGCGACCGGACCGGGTCGGATCCCCGCGCGGTGCAGCGCCCGCCACATGCCGGCGACGAGCAGGACGTAGGCGACGGCATACGTCAGCGCGGCGGAGGTCGCGGTGCCGTGCTGCCCGATGAAGGTCCACCACACGGTGTTGAGCCAGCGGCCCTCGCTCTTGTCCCAGTAGGAGATCGGCACCACGCCGTGCATGTTCGGCGGCAGCAGGAAGGGCCAGTCGTCATTGCGGATGAAGGGCGTCACGGCCTGCGCCAGGCCTTCGGTCACGACGAAGACGACCGCGAGCACGGACGGCACGAGGTACCGGCGGCGGGGAGTCGGTGGGAGCAGGCGCGTACGCCTGGCCGACGGCACGGCAGTCAGGGTCGGTGTCGTCATGGTGGGGGCGCTCACGGAGATCGGGGGTCAGTCAACGATGGAGATACCCGCCCGACTGTACGGGCACACCCTGCACGGTCCCGCATCGATTGTTGAGAGCTCGTTCAGTCGCTCACCGACGGGGCGGCGGCGTTCGCGTCGGTGGTCGCGTCGGTGGTCGCGTCGGTGGTCGCGTCGGTGGTCGCGTCGGTGGTCGCTGTGGGTGACGGCGTCGAGGCTGCCCAGGAGGCGAGCAGCTGGAGCCGCTCCGCGGACGAGGAGCCGGGCTCGGCCGTGTAGACCATGAGGACGAGGCCGGGCTCGGCGGTGATGGCGAGCTCCTCGTAGGCCAGGGTCAGCTCGCCGACGACGGGGTGGTTGAAGCGCTTGGTGCCGGTGCCGTGGGTGCGCACGTTGTGGGCGCTCCACAGGCGTCGGAACACCTCGCTCTGGGTGGACAGCTCACCGACGAGGTCCTGCAGGCCGCGGTCGTGCGGGTCGCGGCCGGCCTCGGCACGCATGATGCCGACGCACATCTCGGCGAAGAGGTCCCAGTCCGGGTAGAACTCGCGCGAGGCCCGGTCGAGGAACTGGAACCGGGCGAGGTTCGGCATCCGCCCGCCCTCGCCGATGACGGGCGAGTAGAAGGCGCGGCCGAGGGCGTTGGTGGCGAGCAGGTTCTGGTGCGGGTCGCGGACGAAGGCGACACCGTCGCGGATCGACTCGAGCGCCCACTGCAGGCTCGGCCGTGACGCGGGCTTGCCCGCGGCCCGTCGGCGTGGGCGCCCGGACGTTGGTATGCCGTCGGCTGCCCTCGCGAGGTCGAGCAGGTGAGCGCGCTCGGTGTCGTCGAGGTGCAGGGCGCGGGCGAGCGCGTCGAGGACGCCGGTCGACGCGCCGGCGATCTGGCCGCGCTCGAGGCGGGCGTAGTACTCGACGCTGAGCCCGGCGATCGTGGCGACCTCGCTGCGGCGCAGGCCGGGGACGCGTCGGCCGCGGCCGACGGGGAGGCCGACCTGGTCGGGGGTGATGCGGGCGCGGCGGGTCATGAGGAACTCGCGCACCTCTCGGCGGTTGTCCACGCTGTCGAGACTAGGCCGGTTGGCGAGGTGGGCCGAGCCGTGAGAGGTGCCCTGTCAGTACGTCCCTCGACAGGGACTCCCCCTTCCTCTCGTCGGGGGCTTCACTCGTGGGGTGGGCCGATTCGGCCCCGGTGGGCCGCTGGCCCACGAGTGAAGCGATCGAAGGAGTTCACGCGATGCGTGGAGTAGTCATGTACGGACCCGGCGACGTGCGGGTGGAGGAGCGCGAGGACCCGAGGATCATCGAGCCGACCGATGCGATCATCCGCCTCACCGCGACGTGCGTCTGCGGCAGCGACCTGTGGCCCTACCGCGGCGCCGAGCCGGTCGACCACCAGGTGATGGGGCACGAGTACGTCGGCGTCGTCGAGGAGGTCGGCTCCGAGGTGCGCACCGTCCAGGTCGGCGACTTCGTCGTCGGATCCTTCTGGGCCTCGGACAACACGTGCGAGATCTGTCAGGCCGGCTACCAGGCGTACTGCGTGCACCGCGTTCTCATGGGCACGCTCGGCACCCAGTCGGAGCTGGCCAGGATCCCGCTGGCCGACGGCACGCTCGTCGCCACCCCCGGCCAGCCCGACGCCGACCTGATCCCGTCGCTCATGGCGGCCTCCGACGTGCTGGGCACGGGATGGTTCGCCGCGGTCGCAGCCGAGGCCGGGCCCGGCAAGACCGTGGCCGTCGTCGGCGACGGCGCGGTGGGGCTGCTCGGCATCCTGGCCGCCCGCGAGCTGGGCGCGGAGCGGATCATCGCCTTCAGCCGGCACGCCGACCGGCAGGCGCTCGCGCGCGAGTTCGGCGCGACCGACATCGTCGAGGAGCGCGGCGAGGCCGGTGTGGCGCGCGTCAAGGAGCTGACCGGCGGACTCGGTGCGCACTCGGTCATCGAGGCGGTCGGCACGCAGGAGGCGATGATGCAGGCCATCCACTCGGCACGCGCCGGCGGACACGTCGGCTTCGTCGGCGTCTCCCACGACGTGGCGATCCCCGGCGACGAGCTGTTCATGGCCGGCGTCCACATCCACGGCGGGCCCGCGCCGGTGCGCGAGTACCTGCCGCACCTGATCGAGCTCATCTGGGACCGGAAGATCAACCCCGGCAAGGTCTTCGACCTCACCCTCCCGCTCGAGGACGCCGCCGAGGGCTACAAGGCCATGGACGAGCGCCGCGCGACCAAGGTGCTGCTGACGCTGTGAGGGTCTGTCTCGGTTCGCCGGCTGCGCCGGCCGGTAGAAAGGTGTGACGCATGGACCTGCACGAGTTCCTCGACCACGTGAACAGCGGACGCCTCATCGAGGGCGGGTCGGAGGCGCACGAGTTCATGCACGCCGCGTCGCAGGAGGCGTTGCGGACGCTCGCCGAGCTGAACGGCGCCTACCGCTCGCCGGACGAGGTGCGGGCGCTGCTGTCCCGGCTGACGGGCAGGCCCGTCGCCGAGTCGGTCACGGTCTTCCCGCCGTTCTACTCCGAGTTCGGCCAGAACCTCACCCTCGGCGAGGGCGTCTTCATCAACATGGGCTGCCGCTTCCAGGACACCGGCGGCATCTCCATCGGCGACGGGTCGCTGATCGGCCACGGCAGCACGCTGACGACGCTCAACCACTCGATGGACCCGGCACGGCGCGCCGACATGGAGCCGGCTCCCGTGGTGATCGGCCGCGACGTCTGGCTGGGAGCCGGCGTCACGGTCGTGCCGGGTGTCACCATCGGCGACGGTGCCGTGATCGGCGCGGGCGCGGTCGTCACCAAGGACGTCCCCGCCGACACGATCGCTGCAGGCGTCCCGGCGAGGGTCATCCGCTCGACGGGCTTCACTGCCTGACCTGCGCAGCCCTCAGCGTCGGCTCGCCTCGTCACTCGCAGGCGATGCCGTCCCCGTCCCGGTCGAGCTTGCGGGAGTACCCGGGCTGGCCGGCATAGATCGGATCAGCACCGGCCGCACGGACTGCGGAGCAGTTGGCGTAGTAGACGCTTGCCGCAGCCCTTGCCTGGGCGGCCGCCTGCGCCTGCGCCGCCTGTGCCTGCGCCGCCTGTGCCTGCGCCGCCTGCGCCTGCGCGGCCGCCCTGGCCTTTGCTTCGGCAGCCGCTCGGGCCGTCGCAGCGGCCTTTGTGCGAGCGGCGGCCTGAGCCTTGGCGTTTGCCGCGGCGACCTTTGCCTTGGCCGCAGCCTTCGCCGCAGCGGCCTTGGCGTCGGCCTCCGCCTTCGCCTTGGCAGCTGCCTGCACCTTGGCTGCGGCAACCACTGCAGCGGCTCGCTCGGCGGTGGCGGTGTCGACGGTCGGCGTCGGTGGAGTGGTTTCAGGAGTGGTCGTGGTGGTGGTGGTCGCGGGGGTGTCGGTGGTCGCTGCGGTGGCGGGGGTGGCGACGGGCTGCGAGCCGACGAGAGCGACCGGGCTCATGGCCTCGGGTGCCGACTCCTTGCAGCCGGTAAGGGCGAGCAGAGCGGCAGCGACGACGAGGGTCAAGCGAAGACGTGGGTTCATGACCTGGTTTCTGAGTGTTTCCTGTGGGCTCCCAGAGGCTATGTCCGGCATCGCGAATCGCGAGGCGAAATGCCGAGATTGCCCGACTTATTACCGGCCAGCCATCCGTAGGTGCCGGGCACGAAGGGCGCTGCTGGCTCAGGGCTGAACTCGGATCACCCGCTGCGGGCGTAGACGTCCGGCTGCCGCCAGGCATGTACTGGACGGGCTCGACAGAGGCGGGTGACCTGAGGAGGCAGCTGTGGGTTTGGGAGATCGGCGTCGTGAACGACGCGAGGAGCGCAGAGATGACCGGCGCGGCGAGGGCCGCACGACCTATCGCATGCGGCAGAAGCTCGTCTCCATCGGTGACGACTACTGGATCGAGGACGAGCAGGGTCAGCGCATATTCAAGGTGAACGGCAAGGCGATGCGGATCCGCGACACCCTGGTCCTGGAAGATGCCTCGGGAAACGAGCTGCTGAAGCTCCAGGAGCGCAAGCTGCGGGTGCGCGACACCATGGAGATCGAGGACCCGTCCGGGCGAACCGTCGCCACGGTGAAGAAGGCCCTGATCTCGCCGTTGCGTGAGCGGTTCTCGGTCGACGTGGCGGACGGTCCGGACATGGAGGTCCAGGGCAATCTCGTCGACCACGAGTACGAGATCACGGCGGACGGTGCGAAGGCGGCGGAGGTCTCCAAAAAGTGGTTCCGGGTCGCGGACACGTATGGAGTCGAGGTCGCCGACGGCCAGAATGCCGTGCTGTTGCTCGCCGTTGCGGCCGTGATCGATCAACTGACCCACGACGTGGGCTGACCCATCCGTCGGCGAGCTCCGAAAGGGGAGAACAGTCGCGCGCCGGACGCCCTCTTGATTCCGCGGTGCCGCACACGGATGGGCTCAGCCGTAGCCGCCCGAGCCGGGCCAGCCATTGGTGCTGATGTACCAGCCGGCCGAGGTCAGCACGACGAGCACGATGAGGGTTAAGAGCAGGCCGCCGGCCACGGGGAGGAACCACCCGGGCGCGCGGTGTGACCGTACCGCCACCACCTTGACCACCACAGCGCCGATCAGGACGCAGCCGAGAACCCCGTGGAGGACGGTGCGCGGCGGCACGGCGCCTCCGGCGGCGAACGTCCCGGTCTCCAGTCCCAGCGCCCAGAGGCAGTGGTAGGCGACCACCATGATGAGCACGACAGCAACTGCGCCGGAGATCCGGTGGGCAGTCCCGACCCACGAGGGCGCGGGGGTGCCGAGCTTGCCGTAGATCCAGAGTGCTCCGACGAGCTGGAGCACGGCGAGGACTCCGATCGCCACGGACAGCACGACCTTCATGTCGATGACCGTGCGGAAGCCGAAAGTCGTGGTGCCGGCCAGGGTCGGGTCGTGCACCTTGCCGAACACCCCGACGAGCAGGGCCACGACCGCGCCGGCGACGAACGCGGCCAGGGGGATGGCCATGTTCCTCGGCGACGTGCTTGCTGCCATGGGTTCAGGATCCTCCTGGCTCCACTCGTCCCGCCGAGGAACGCGCCAACAACCAACCGGGCCGGTGTCAAGATGTCCACGTGGGGTCAGACACTCGGATGGTGGCTTTGGGCTTCGGCAAGTTCGCGCGTGCGGATCGCATCTTTGCCCTCGAGCGAATCACCGGGGAGGACCGCGGGGATGGCCGCCGCACCCGGGTCTGGATCGATGGGATATCCGATCCCCTGATCGCCTCGAGGGCTGAGGGCACGATCCTTCGTGACATGGGTCAGGAGGCCGCCGTCGTCGGCCCTGAGCTCGACGAGGCCTTGGACTTGGCTGCGCGTTTGGCGGCCGCGGCCGAGGAGGGTCGGGTGGACCTGAGTGACCTTGGTCGTCGAGCGCGACGGCTCCTTGCCTCGACGACGGGGTCTGCATCTGCCTAGGGCTACAACCGTTCGATGCATCGTCTCGGTGCATCGTCTCGGTGAGCTCGCGGCTGTGTCTGTCGTGACACACGGGCCGCCCATGGAGGAGGACGCTTTCGAGGGTGGCCACCGGTACGAACGCAGGCTTGAAGGGCTCCGGGGGCACTGAGCCTGTCGGGCCGCGGACCGTCTAGCGCGCTCGGTGGTGGCGTGCCATCGGCTTTGGAGTCGTGACGTCGGGGGTGCTGCTCGCGGCGGGTTGCTCGAGCCACCCCCACGCCGGTCCGACGGCCACCATGTCCGCGTCGTGCCCGGCGAACGACGCAGCGCGCCGGGCGGTAACAGCGAGGGTCTCGGCCGCGTTGGCCAAGCAGTTCGAGCTGGTGGACAGCTAATCGCTCCGTGAACTACGGGCGGTGCTGGTCGACGTCTGCGGTGTTCCGGTCCAGAAGGAGTACAGCTCCTCGACGGCGGACGAGACCCACAACGTGGCCTCGGTCACGAAGAGCTTCATCGGGACCTTGGTCGGGGCGGCCCCACGATGGGGCAGGACAGCAGGGTCGTGCCGAGGGCCACTAACCCCACCATCGAGGCCAACCTGCATGGGGATCCATTCCGGCAGTTGCGGATAGTGCTGGCGCAAAGGCCTTGGGGCGAGCGGTGAGCCCCGTTATGCGGCGTACCGGTCGGTTTTCCGGCCGTTGACGGCCCTCGCCGGGATGGCGAGACTGGAAGGGCTGGGGAAGGAGCGCCGCGATGGCTTGGAATCTAACCGGCAGCTACGTGGAGACCTGCTCGTGCGAGCTGATGTGTCCGTGCAACCTCTCCTTGGACCATGGCGCCACCTACGACTATTGCCGGGTCACCTTCGTCTTCAACATCCGCGAGGGGACGGTGGAGGGCACTGACATCGCGGGGCGAAGGGTCGTGTTGATCGCTGACACCCCGAAGGTGATGACCGAGGGCAACTGGCGGCTCGGTGTCTACGTCGACGACGAGGCCAGTGATGAGCAGTTCGACAAGCTCGTCCAGGTGTTCGGCGGCCAGCTGGGTGGCCCGATGGGTGCGCTCGCGCCGCTCGTCGGCGATGTCGTCGGCGTGGAGCGCGCCACGATCGACGTGAGAGACGACGGTCTGGTCCACAGCGTCCGGGTGGGGGACGCCATCGACTTCGAGATCGAGGACATCGTCCCGTTCGGGGTGGAGACCGGCGAACCGGTGCGCTTCAGCGGCATGTTCCACCCCGTCGCGTCGAACCTCACCATGGCTGAGGCGAAGCGCACCCGGATCAACGCCTTCGGAATCTCCTACGAGGGCAAGACCGGGTTGTCGACATCCGAGTTCTCCTGGGCCGCCTGACCCCGATGGGATCGTCGGCCGCGCCGCGCGTCGAGGCAGGTTTGGCGCCTGCGTATGCCGCGGCGCGCGCCCGGCTTGGTCTGGTCGCAGTCCTGTTCACGGTGGCCGGCCTCGGCTGGGTCTGGGCCGCGCGGGAGATGTCCGGCATGGATGCTGGACCGTGGACGAGTCTGGGGACCCTCGGGTGGTTCCTGACCATCTGGGTCGTGATGATGGCCGCCATGATGCTGCCCTCGGTGGCGCCGACGATCGCCTTGTACGCCAAGGTCACGAAAGAGAACTCGCCGCTGTCGCCGTGGTTGTTCACCGGCGGGTATCTGCTCACGTGGGCTGCTGCCGGACTGGTCGCCTATGCCGTTGGGGTGCTTCTCTCGTCGGCTTTCGGTGAGGCGCTCAGCTGGGAGCGCGGGGGTCGCCTTGTCGCTGCGGCGACCCTCGTGGTGGCCGCCGTGTACGAGATCACGCCGCTCAAGAACGTGTGCTTGGCAAAGTGTCGCAGCCCGCTCGGCACTCTCCTTGGTTCGTGGCGCGATGGACGCACCGGGGCCGTGCGGATGGGAATGCGAAACGGCGCCTGGTGCGTCGGATGCTGTTGGGCGCTCATGGCCTCTCTCTTCGCCCTGGGCGTGATGAGCATGACTTGGATGGCGTTCGTGGCCGCCTTGATCGCCGTAGAGAAAACCATCCCGTGGCGTCGCGGCCTCACCTTTGCGACCGCAGCCATACTGCTGACTCTTGGTCTTCTCCTTGTGGCCGCACCCCACGCGCTGCCGGGCCTGACGATTCCTTCCGGCCAGACGATGCCGATGGGCTGAACAGCTGACGGGCAAACGAAGCAGCATCGGGCTGGGCGGGGTGCAACCCGCCGGGGTGCCCCGAGTACACGCAGCGTCGAGTCGCGGCTCGATCATGCTGCTTGTCCCCAGACGAAATTGCGCTCCCACACAAACGCCGCTCATCAAGCCAGAGTCTCGTCACCGCTGCCGCCCGCTATGCGG
>CAWKJV010000028.1:0-121943 GCA_963849965.1 uncultured Actinomycetota bacterium
CACGCGGGCCGGCCGTCACGAGCCGGGCGCCGAGCCGGACCGAGCCGAGGGCCGACACCAAGGCCCGCGTGGGCGACGCGTCCGCACGCTAGGCCGGATCCAGCCCGGTCTACCCCGGGTGGGCCTGGTCCGCGGTGGCGACCCGGGGAGTCAGCTGCTCCACCTCGTCCCACTCGGGTCCGCCGAGGTGGATGGCCGCCGCGGGGAAGAGACCATTGTCCTCACGGTTGATGTGCTCCCGAAGCGCGTCCTCGAAGTGCGGGTAGAGCTCGACCTCGCCGTCGGCGACCCGGGCCAGCAGCTCGTCGAGCTCATGGTGCTCGCCGCAGAGCGTGGCGATGTGGTCCGTGAAGAGCTCGTCACGCGCCATCACCGTGAAGAGGCCGACCTCCTCGGCCTCCACGTGCGGCAGAAGGTGAGCGGCGAGCGTCTCGGCCGCCGCCCGCCTGCGGTCGGGGTCCTCGAGCCCGTCACGCAGGGCACCCAGGTGGTTGACGATGTGCTCGTGCTCGGCCATGAACCGCCCGACCACCTCGAGGTCGGCACATCCGCAGTAGCTGCACATCAGCACGTCCTCTCCGTGGTGGTCCTCAAGGCTGCACGACCACTGTTCCATGGGCGCCGCGCCCGGTGAGCCCGCACGCAGCAGCCGGGCGCCCTCGGCATACGTGGCGTCGAACTGTGCCCCGACGACGTGGAAGCTCGTGGCCCGGTTCGGCCCGGCGTCCAGCACCCAGAAGCGGACCCGCTTCCCCACCCGTGCCGTCAGGGGCGTCGTGTCGTACTGGTAGGCCACGCCGTTGTAGCTGACGACATCGGTGGTGTCGGCCTGCGCCTTGGCCGCGTCCACCTCGCTGGCGGAGCTCCGGATCGTGCTGGCACCGAGGTGGGCCTCGGACTGCACGAGTACGTAGGACCGGTCAACGGCCGGTAGGCCCGGCCGCTCGATCACGACCGCCCCGAAGAGTCCGGCCGAGATGTGCGCCGACATCGGCATCGTGGCGCAGTGGTACATCCACATGCCCGCCCGCGTCGCGGTGAAGCGGTAGGTCAGGCTGCCGCCCGCCGGGACGGTCCGCATGACGGCGTCCGGTGCCCGGGAACCCGCGTGGAAGTCGATCGAGTGGCCCATGGTGCCGGGGTTGACGAGGGTGACCTCGAAGACGTCGCCGACCCGGCCGTGCAGGGTGGGCCAGGCGTCGTGCCGTTGTGGGTCCACCGCCGCTGCCAGACGCCGGGCGCCACCTCCTGCTCGTGCTCCTCGACGGTGAGCGTCAGCCGATGCGTCCGCGCCGTCGTGAGCGGGGGCAGGACGGGGTCGTATGCCGTGAAGTCGCCTGTGGGGACGCCTCGCTCGGCTCCTACTCGAGTCGGCCCGCGCGCACCCGGGGGTCGTGTGCACGATGCACGAGGAGATGCTCCGCGCGGCCTGGACAGCAGCGGCGCCTCTGACGTCGAGGTGGGCCTGATCCCGTTCGCGCGTGAGGGTGCCTGCCTCGTTCACCTGGGCCGTCGCGGAGCTTCCCGAGGCACCTGACGACGAGGCTCCCGGGCCCGGGGGCCACCATGGGGCCATGACCTCTGCGACGCCTTCCGCCCTCGAGCGGCGACCTCGGCTTCTCGTCTTCGACGTCAACGAGACGCTGTCCGACATGACGCACCTCGGCGACCGTTTCGTCGAGGTCGGTGTGCCGCCCCATCTCGCAGCGCCGTGGTTCGCCGGGCTGCTGCGTGACGGTTTCGCCCTGACGCTCACCGGCCAGAACCCCAGCTTCAGCGACGTCGCGCGTGCGTCGCTGCACACCGTGCTGCACGACAAGGCCAACGTCGAGGCGGCGAGCCGGCACATCATGGCGGGCTTCCTGGAGCTCCCCCTGCACGATGACGTGGTGGACGGCATACGCGCCCTGGCTGCGATGGACGTGCGGCTCGTGACCCTGAGCAACGGGGCGGCCGATGTGGCCGAGGGCCTCTTCGAGCGCGGCGGCATCCGGGACGCCTTCGAGAGAGTCCTGTCCGTCGAGGACGCAGCGGCATGGAAGCCCGCTGCCTCCGCCTACGCGTATGCGCTCGGCGAGTGCGCCGTGGCGGCCGACAACGCGATGCTGGTCGCCGTCCATCCGTGGGACATCCACGGGGCCAAGGCTGCCGGGCTACGGGCCGCCTTCATCAACCGGACGGGCGGCCCCTACCCCGAGCCCATGCATGCCGCTGACCTCGTTGCGTCGTCCCTGACCGAGCTCGCGCGCCAGCTGGAGCAGTTGCCCGCGTCCTGAGGCGAGGAACGCCGGGCTCCGACAACCGTCTGAACCATCCCGAACGGTCGTCCGACGCACGGCGCCCCAGCCGCAATCGCACCTCTCGTTAACAGCCTCCCCACGAGGGTAAGTGCACGCCGTGGGGTCGGTGACGGCGACGGGTACCGCGCGTACCGAGAGCGGGAGACTGGTCGACGAGCGCAACGACGAGCTCGGGCACCCGATGAGCCCGGCCGTCGCGGTGGCGCGGCTGTACTTGGACGCCCTGGTCGTCCACGGACGTCTTGACGCGGCTCAGGCGCTGATGACGAGCGACTACCGGCTCGCGCGCGCACAGAGTTGGCTTGCCAACCGGGCCGTGCCACTGGTCGCCTGCGGGGCCCTGGACGGGCTTGCCCGCGGCTTGGCCTCGGGTGACCGGAGCACGGCGCACTACCGTGAGTTCGAGGCAAGCGAGATCCGCCTCTACCAGGAGGTTTTCGCCGAATGGTGGGCACGGAGCGGCACCGTCGGTCGCCCCCGCCCGCTCGGTGCGGATCTCGAGCTCGTGCTCTTCGTGGACATGGCAGAACTGGACGAGCGGCTCCCGCCAGGCGCCGCGGGAAGTCGGGCCGGCGCTGCCTACGACGTCACGAACCACGCCGAGGTGCTCCTCCGGACCATCGACGGTCGACCCCAGGTGGCGGGGCACTCCGCCAGACCGGTCACCGCAGGTTGGCCACCCCAACCGGTGTAGTCGGCCGAGGGTCTCAGGTGCCGGGCGACGGTTCCGCCGTGGTGCCGACGCTGCTGGGATTTGCAAGGTGGCAGATCTCGTCCACGACGTCCGCAGCCACTGGCAGCGCGGCGATCTGCGCGGCCACCTCCCCGGCCCGGCTGCGGATGTCGGGGTCCGACAGGATGCGGCTGACGGCAGCCGCGGCGTCGGGCATCGCCTCGGGTCCACCGAGGACGCTCAGACCGGCTCCGAGGGTCGACACTGCCTCGGCGTTGAGGTGCTGGTCGGTGGTGAACAGCGGCACGACGACCTGCGGCACCCCGGCGGTCAGCGCCGACAGGGTGGTCCCGAACCCGCCGTGGCCCACGACCACCGCGGCCAGCGGCATCACCTGGTCCTGCGGCCAGTACTGCTCGACGTGCGCATTCGCCGGCGCGTCCGCCAGCTCGACCCGACCGCCGTGGCCGGTGGTCAGCAGCACTCGGACGGGCAGGGCGGCCAGGGACCTGAGCGCTGCCGCGAAGACCTCGCTCAGGTGCCCCAGTCCGGCCGCGACCGTCCCGAAGGTGACGTAGACCAACGGGGCGTCCGGGTCGCCCCAGGACCGGGGAAGACGCCCCCCATCTGCCTCGCGCTCTGTCCGGAACCGGACCACGGCGCGGTCCGGTGCATCGGCGGGTGCCGAGCCGCGCACAGCCTGGTCCAGGCTCTCCGGGACCATCGTGAACACCGGTGAGCGGCCCGCCCCCCGCAGGAGGTGCCCGACCTGGAATCCCGCGATCTCGTCCAGCTCGGACAGCGGTTCCACCAGGCACGTCCGGCCCCACTCCATCAGGGCCGCGACTCCGATGGCCACCTCGGCGTGCGGAACTCCGGCAGCCTCGGCCGCAGCGAGCGAACCGAGCTCCGCTGGTTCCCGGAGGACCACATCAGGTCGCCACGCGTCGACCACGGCCAACACATCGGGGAACGCGGCCTGGGCGTCGAGGCGGCCGAACACGCTCCGCCATCACGGTGCGGTTCGCATCGACGGGGCTCATCCTCGGCAACGACTCGAAGACCTCACCCATCGCCGCAGCGGGCGCATCGGCGAACGGAGCATGGTCCAGGCCGGCGCGCTGCACCGCAGCGGCGAACGAAGCCGGGGCGGCTACTCGCACCTCGTGACCCGCGGCGCGGCACGCCTGGGCGAGCACCTTCAGCGGCCCGAAGTGGCCGTCGCCTGCCGTCGTCGAGCACAGCACCCGCATGCTGAAGTCTCCCACGGGGCCGGTACGACGATGCCAGAGTCGGGTGCACCCGACTCTGCGTGGTCAGGCCTTCGACTGTCGTAGGCTTCCGGCATCCAGCGGTGGAGGCGACCCATGACCCGGCTGTCGATGCACGAGCAGCTCCCGTTCGACGAGGACGGCACGGCGTCGCCGATTTCCACCGGGGAGCTGCCCCAGGCCGAGGAGGTCCGGGTCGTCGTCACCGAAGCGTTCGAGCGGTACCGGTCGAACGCCGACGGAGAGGTGGCCGCCTACATCCCGGCGCTCGCGCAGGCGTCTCCGAGCTGGTTCGGGATCTCCGTGGTCGGGGCTCGCGGGAACTCGTTCGAGATCGGTGACGTCGAGACGAGGTTCTCGATCCAGAGCGTCTCGAAGCCCTTCGTGTTCGCGCTGGTGTGCGACGCCATCGGATACGGGGAGGCACGCCGCCGTCTCGGCGTCAACAGCACGGGGTTCCCCTTCGACTCCCTGATGGCGGTCGAGCTGAACGTCGACCGAACGATGAACCCATTGGTCAACGCGGGAGCGATGGCGGCCACGAGCTTGGCGCCCGGAGCGACCGCGCAGGAGAAGTGGGAGGGGATCCGGGAGGGGCTGTCACGGTTCGCGGGACGCGAGTTGATCGTCAACGAGGAGGTCTACGCCTCCGAGTCCGCCACCAACCTGCGCAACCAGGGCATCGCCCACCTGCTGGAGAGCTACGGCCGCCTCTACTTCGATCCCGACCAAGCCACCGACATCTACACCCGCCAGTGCTCGCTCGATGTGACCGTGCATGACCTTGCGGTCATGGCCGCCACGCTGGCCAACGGGGGCATCAACCCCGTGACCAGCCACGCCGTCGTCGGGCGCGGGGTGTGCCGACGCGTGCTCGCGGTCATGGCCACAGCCGGTCTCTACGAGCTGTCGGGAGACTGGCTCTACGAGGTCGGGATGCCGGGAAAGAGCGGGGTGAGTGGCGGCATCGTCACCGTCGCGCCGGGCAAGGGCGGCTTGGCGACCTTCTCCCCTCCCCTGGACCCGGCCGGCAACAGCGTTCGCGGTCAGCTCGCCACCAAGTACCTCGCCGAACGCCTCGGCCTCAATCTCTTCGCCTCCGTGGCGGCTTCGCGGGACTGAGGCGGCCCAGGCCCCTTCGGCGTCAGCGGCCCAGGGCCTCGGCGAGCGCCGCTGGGTCCTCGACCGTCACCGTGGCGGCGGGGTGACGAAGCATGCCCGTGGGCTCGATGCCGTGGACGGGCTGGACGAACGACACGCACAGACCCTGGCGCGAGTTCGTCGCGAACGTGACGCCACGGTCGGCGAGCGACAGGTGGGCCGGTCCCGCCGTGCGGTAGAAGGCATACCCCGAGCTCACCTGGGAGCCGGCCACGTTGGCCAGCTGGGTGCGCAGCCGCCAGGGACCGAACCGCACGAGGAGCTCGTCGTCGGTGACGACGACTTGCGCGGTGGCCGGCGTGATCCCGAAGGCGAGAGCGGGCAGCCGGTAGCGGCCCTCGAAGG
The DNA here is from genome assembly GCA_963849965.1 of uncultured Actinomycetota bacterium. Taxonomy (GTDB): domain Bacteria; phylum Actinomycetota; class Actinomycetes; order Actinomycetales; family Dermatophilaceae; genus Terrabacter. Next base: position 5,751 of record CAWKJV010000028.1, read on the forward strand.
CGAACGCGAACTCGCGCGTCACGACCGGCGCCTCAAGCTGGACGGCGGGTCGAGCAGTCCCGCGGGGCCACGCTGCTGCTCGCCGAGGTAGGCATCGAGCACCAGCAGTCCTGCGGTGGCACCAGGGGTGGCCCACTGCAGCCAGCTCATCCGCTGGGTGAGCGACCGCGCCTGGTCTCGGGCCGCCGGATCCGTCTCGGCACGCTCGAGCGCATCGCCGAGCTCGGCTCCGGAGCGGTACGCCTCGGCGCTCACCATGACCGCCCCCAGGGTCAGCGCCGTCTTGAGGACGACCGCCGCCGCGGTCGGGCGGTGCCCGACGACGCGACGACGGTTGTCGGCGAGGATGGCGATGCCGCTCAGCAGGTGGAGGCCGACCGCGGCCCCCTGCACCGGTCCCCACCGTCGCCATCCCTCGTCGGCGATCTCCGCGCGTTCGCGCGCGTCGTCACCCTTCCGAGAGGCAGGGTTCAGTGCAACGGCACCCGCGAGGGAGCCGCCGAACCAAGCCGCGTTGGTGAGCACGTGCGTGGCACGGACGATGGTGCTGTATGCCGTCATGGGGAGTCCCTCGTGCCTCTGGCGCCGGTGGGCGGCGCGTTTGTCGGACGAGGACTGTCGTACCCGCTTCCCGCGCCACCACACCCTGCCGCCGCCAGCGGCCGAGCGCTGCCGGCTCAGGTCAGCTCGAGGAGGTGCTTGGCGATCCGCGCCAGGGTCACCCGCCCAATGGCCCGGAACGGGTGCAAGGCCGAAGAGCAGCCGCATCTGGGGCAGCGACACCTCCCCCACCTCGTCGACGCCGCGCACGGCGAGCCGAGCAGGTCACGGGTCACCTGTTGCAGCGCCTCCGCCGACGGCCGGGAGGGAACGATGGCTTTGCCTGCGGCAAGTGCTTGGTGAAGATCTGCCGCACGGGACGGCCGGATCGCCAGCCCCTCGAGGCGCGAACCATGTCAGGATGCTCGGCATGTCGGGTCGCGCGCTGAGCTTCGGAACGGTGGCAGCGGCTTTCGAGAGGTTCCGGCCGGGATATCCCGCGTCGGTCTTGGACACCCTGATGGCCTACGTCTCGCGCGAGCTGGAGTGGATCCGGGTCGAGGCCGACCGGCTGGGCCAGCGACGATGATCGACCACACTTCGCTGATGGGGCGGGCGCAGGCGACCCTGCCGGAGGACGTCTTCGCCTACTTCGCAGCAGGCGCCGGGGCCGAGAGCACCCTCGCAGGGCAGCAGCAGGCCTGGGACGAGGTGCTGCTCCGGCCGAGGGTCCTCAGGGATGTCTCGGCCACGTCCCCGGGCACCCAGGTGCTCGGACACCCCGTGGCGTCACCGGTGCTCGTGGCACCGACCGCGTCCCACAAGCTCGCGCACCCCGAGGGTGAGGTGGCTGTCGCCCGCGGGGCTCGGGCGGCGGGAAGTCTCCTCGTGCTGTCGATGCGCTCGAGCAGTCCGGTGGAGGACGTCGCGGCTGCGGCCGGACCTTTCTGGCAGCAGCTCTACGTGCTGCAGGACCGAGGCGTCACCGACGAGATCGGCCAGCGCGCCGCTGCCGCCGGCGCGCTGGCCCTGGTCGTCACCGTCGACACTCCCCGCGTGGCACGCAAGCGCGCCGGCTTCCCGGCCGAGCTCCCGAGCACCGGCATCATCGAGGCGCTCGACCACCGCGACGTCGCTGATCCACGGCTGATGCAGGCCGAGGACGTCGGCCCCCGCGATCTCGAGCGGCTCGCCGCGGCCAGTGGCCTGCCCATCGTGGCGAAGGGCGTGCTGACCTCCGAGGCCGCCCGGGACTGTGTGGCCGCGGGCGCCTCGGCCGTCGTCGTCTCGACCCATGGCGGTCGCCAGCTCGACGGGGTCGTGCCCACCCCGCTGGCGCTCCCGGAGGTGGCCGAGGCTGTCGGCGACCGCGTGGAGGTCTACGTCGACGGGGGCGTGCGCACCGGATCACACGTCCTCAAGGCGCTCGCGCTCGGCGCCCGGGCCGTGCTGGTCGGCCGTCCGGTGATCTGGGCCCTCGCCACCGGCGGATCCGACGGAGTGCGAGGCCTGCTCGACGAGATGGCGTCTGAGGTCGAGGAAGCACTGGCGCTCGCGGGCTGCCCGTCGTGCGCCGAGGTCGGGCCCGACCTCGTACTCCGGTAGGACGACAACCGCGGCCACCCAGCCAGATCGAACGGCGCGAGAGGTCCTCCTTGGGCGCGGGCCTGGGGGTCAGTCTTCTGCCGTGGCGGCGAAGGCCTGCTTGGCGTCGCGGTACCAGTCCATCGACTTCTTCGGGTGCCGCCAGCGACTCTTCATCGCGTCGCGGGCGTCCTGGTGGGTGGCGTCCCCCGCCTTCTCCGCGTCGCGGAGGTGGCGGTCCTGGGCCTTGATGACGTCGTCGGCGTTGTCGCCGTGGTGCTCGAGGTCGCAGGGTCCTCCGAGGGATCTGCAGGTCATGGTCTTCATGGTCGGCTCCTTGGTCGTGGGGCGTGATGCTCTACTGACGATCGAGACAGCCGGAATGTGACGCCCACTCGGTAGGGGCTCAGTCGCGCGAGGCGCCGGGTGGCGTCGGCGCGTTGAGGTCGAAACGGATCCCGACCATGCGGATGGCGAAGCAGGCGACCCCGGCCACCAACGTCGGGACCCAGCCGTGAAGTCCGATCTCGACACCCACCACGGTGATCACGGCACCGACGAGGGCAGGGATGGCATACAACCCACTGCTCAGCACGGTCGGGACGCGGCCGATCAGCACGTCGCGGATGGTGCCTCCCCCGACGGCGGTGACGGCGCCGAGGATGACGGCCTGCAGCGGACCAGGCCGGCATCAAGTGCCTTGGTGGCCCCGGTGATGGCGAACAGGCTGAGGCCCATCGCGTCGAAGACCTCGATCGGCAGGGCCAGGCGATGGAGCTTGCGTCCCCCCGCGAAGGCGATGAGGGCGCCGGCAGCGGCGATCACGAGATAGCGCCAGTCCCTGAACGTCGCGGGCGGGAGGACGCCGATGATGACGTCGCGGATGATGCCGCCACCCACGGCCGTGATCATGCCGAGGGTGAGCACTCCGACGATGTCCAGCCGCGCCGCGCGGATCGCGGTCAGCGCCCCGTTGAGCGCGAAGACGGCGGTGCCTGCGAGGTCGAGCAGCAGCAGGACGCTCTGGGCGGTCACTCGAGCTCCTCCCGGACCACCGCGCTCCCCATGCCGACACGGTACGCCGAAGCCTGCGCCTCGACCGTCGCCCGGGGCGGACAGGGTGCCGTCTTCCCGGAGTCACACGGGGAAGTCATGGCGCCGGTGGGTACGGTCGACTCACCGGTTGGACTGGTCGGTGGGACACCACGAGAGGTGAAGCGATGACAGCTGCTGACAAGGTGCTCGCCGGGATGGACCGCACGCGCGGCTGGCGGGAGGACTTCTACCGCGACCTGCACGCCCACCCCGAGCTGAGCGGCCGGGAATCCCGCACCTCGGCGGCAGCCGCCGAGCGACTGACCGAGTGGGGCTTCGAGGTCCAGCGCCTGGGTGGCGGTGTCGTCGGCGTTCTGGCGAACGGACCTGGCGACACGGTGCTGAGCCGCGCCGACATGGACGCGCTGCCGGTGACCGAGCTGACCCAGCTGCCGTATGCGTCGACGCAGACCGCAACCGACGAGACGGGCGCCACCATCGGGGTGTCCCACGCCTGCGGCCACGACGTCCACGTGACGTGCCTGCTCGGTGCCGCCGAGCTGCTCGCCGACCAGCGTCAGCACTGGAGCGGGACCTTCGTCGCCCTGTTCCAGCCGGCCGAGGAGACGGCGGCAGGAGCGAGCGGCGATGCTCGAGGACGGACTGGCACAACGCATACCGCGTCCTGACGTCGCCTTCGCCCAGCACGTCCTCGGGCTCGACGCCGGGACGATCGGCACCCAGGTCGGGCCCGTGATGTCCGCTGGCGACAGCATCCGGATCACGGTCTTCGGCAAGGGCTCACACGGCTCGATGCCGCACCTGAGCGTCGACCCGGTCGTGCTCGCCGCCTCCATCGTCCTGCGGCTGCAGACGATCGTGGCCCGCGAGACGAAACCGGGAGAGTTCGCCGTCGTCACGGTCGGCAGCAGCGTGGCCGGGACGAAGAGCAACATCATCGCGGACCGGGCCGTGCTGCTGCTCAACGTGCGGACGTACGACGACGACGTACGTCGCCACGTGCTGGACGCCATCGAACGCATCGTGCGCGCGGAGTGCGACGGCGCCGGGTCCCCGCAACCGCCGACCTTCGAGTACTACGACCAGTACCCCCTCACCACCAACGACGCCGCGGTGGGTGACGCAGTGAACGGCGCGTTCCGAAGGCACTTCGGGGACCAGGTCGTCGACCTCGGCCGGGTCACGGCCAGCGAGGACTTCAGTCGCATCCCGGACGCGTTCGAAACGCCGTACTCCTACTGGGGCGTGGGCGGTTTCGCTGCCGGCACCCCAGCGCCGCCGAACCACTCCCCCTTCTTCGCGCCTCTCCTCCAGCCGACCCTCGACACCGGCACGGCCGCGCTCGTCGTGGCAGCGCTCGCCTACCTCGCCAAGGACCCCGTCTGAGAGGTGCGGCGTCGGAACTCTGCGGCGGGCTGCCTACTTCAGGCGGAAGAGCGAGTCGTCCCGGATGGAGGACTTCCCCGGGTCGCCGGCGTGGCCCAGGAGCTGGGTCTGACCGACCATCTGTTCGATGCCCTTGAGAACCGAGTAGTGGTCGACGGCGACGGAGGAGATGCCGCCGGCAGTGGTGTAGGGGGTGATCACGATCAGCGGCACGGTGAACGTGCTGCCGTTGCCCTCGTCCCAGGTGATGATGATGGCGGAGCGGCCGGCCTGGTACGTCGCGGAGTTCAACAGGCCCGGCAGGTAGCCCTTGAGCCAGTTGTCGCCGTTCTGGATTCGTTGCGCGATCGTGCTGTTGGGCACCAGGTGCATGATGTCCTGCTTGTTCGGGATCACGAGGTTGAACTTCGCGGACAACACGTCGGCGCTGTTCGCGGGGAACGGCTTGGCGTACTGCAGACACAGGGTCGTTCTGCGTCCGCGTGTAGTACGGGAAGGGCGTGTGCGTGACCGTGAACAGGCCGGCCCCACCGGTGTAGCAGTTCGCCCTGGCTGTCCTCCGCCCACTCCACCGCACTGCCCGGCGCCGCGGTGTTCATCAGCTCGAAGATGCTCTTCGAGGCCTGCGGCCAGGAGCTCGGCGGCTTGTTCGCCGTGATCGGCAGCTCGTGGGTGCAGATGCCGTTCGTGTCGGCCTTGTCGCAGCCGGTGTACCCGGAGGTGAGCGCGACGTAGTTGGCGAGGCTCGTGGTCGACAGGGAGAGATCGTTCTTCGAGTAGCTGCACGCCTTGGCGATCGAGTTGATGTAGGGCGCGTCAGCGGTGTTGCCGATGATCTTCTTCAGCGGCTTGTTCTCGAACATGATCAGGGTGACGTGGTCCCACGCCGCGGGGGCCGCGCCGGCCGCGGAGCCGCTGCACGGGGCCGTCACCGTCGTCGTGGCCGTCGTCATGGCCGCTGCCGTCGCAACAGGTACGGAGCCGGTGACAGTGAGAGCGGAGGCAGCGAGCAACACCGCTGCAGAGATCGGGACGTACGTTCGCATGGGCGTGCCTTCCCCCCTGAGGTTTCAGTCCACGCTGGCCCTGCCCCCGCTGAGCCGCGTTGACACCTTCGGCGCCAAAGATACGGCGCAACCGTCGCCTCGACACGGGCTTCCGAGAACTTGGTCGGACACACTCCCCGGGGTGGCAGCGAGGATGGAGCGAGGGCGGTCCGTCACCGCTGCCGCCGACCGTCTCGAGGCGCTCCCGCTCGCTCAAGCGCCTCTCGATGACCCCGGACGCCGAAGGTCGGCCGTCCGGAGCTGGTGCAGCAGGATGGCCAGGCGGGGCTCGACTCGCAGCAGGCGCACTTTCGACCAGGTGTGCAGCAGTGCCGTGAGCAGGTCGATGGTCTCCCAGAGCAGCACGCGCCCCGGGGTGACCGGCGCATGGACGCGGTACTCGTCGAGGAAGAGGTCGCAGAACCCGTCGAGCAGCCCCAACCGCTCGGCGAGCAGGTCCGCCCGGTAGCCGTCGGGTGACGCGGCCAGTGCCGTGACACCGATGTCGCGCAGCTTGCCGCGGAACCGGCCCAGGTCGAGGCCGGGCTCGGCCATCGCCGCGCCGTCGAAGTCGATGAAGGCGAGGTGACCGCCGCCGAGGAGGACCTGGGCGGGCCTGAAGTCATGGTGGGCACAGACGACCGGGTCGGCGCCGGTCGCCCTGTCGAACGCCTCGAGCCGGGTGAGCAAGGGCTCTCCCGCCTGTCGCAGCCCGGGCACGGTCTGCGACAGGCGGTCGAGGACCTCGCGGGTCTCCGTGAGCTCGTCGGTCCAGTCGACCGCGCGGGTGTAGCGCGCGCCGCTGAGGTGGAGCGCGGCGAGCGCCGCGGCGGTACGTCGCAGCTCGGTTGCGAGGGTCTCGAGCAGAGGTGGATCCATCTGCTCGAAGGCCTGGCGGGCCAGCTCCTTGAGCGTCCGTTCCTCGGGCACCGGTCCTTGGAGGAGGACCCGTTCCTCCGGCAGGTAGCCGAGGGGCTCGGCGAGGCGCACGTGCTCCCCGCCGGCGAGGTCGGTGTGCCACAGAGCGGTCATGGCCTCGTGCGCGACCGCGCCCTTGTCGCCCTGGTGCGTCTTGGCGACCACCCGGATCGGAAGTCGATCCGAGGGCGGATCGAAGGTGAGGTCGTACACGATGGTGCAGCGGCTGCCCGGCTTGTACCGGACCACGTTCGGGGTGCTGGAGGCGACCGTGGCCTCGGGGTACGCACCTGCCCGGAGCATGCGTTCGATGATGCGTGCCGATGCCTCCGGCTCGGAGAGGGCGCCGAGGCTGGGCAGTCCAGGGTCCTTCTCCTCGGTGCGCAGGTGGAGGCGCAGGTCCGGCAGGAAGACCTCGTGCCCCGGCTCGCCGAACCCGACCGCGGACCCCGCCAGCGGCAAGGGCGGGGCGGGACGCGACGGCGGGTGGAGCTCACCGACGAGGACGACCTCGACCGGCTCGGCCTCAGCCCCGCCTGCCCGAGCGGGCGGGCTGACCGTGACGCGACAGCGCGCGAGCCAGCGCGCGTCCTTGGCGCGCAGGCGGTCGGCCCGGCACTCGAGCAGCGTCAGCCGGCCGTCGCGCAGCTCGGGCACGTGCTCGCGCAACGACGTCTCGAGCCGACCGGGCCGCATGGGCGCCGCGAGCCAGTCGGGGAGCTCGGCGAACGGTCCGAGGGCCTCGATGGCCGGGTCGCGCGTGGTGGTGCTCATCGGAGGCTCCCTGGGATCGGGTCGCTGGTGTCCAGCAGGGTGAGGGCGAGCCCGGACCGGGCGCCCTTGAGCCGACGGGTGGCCCGGAGTGCGATGAGCGCCAGGTTGAGCCGCTGGTACGCCCACACCCGGGCCGGCAGCCCCGACGGGTCGGCGTCACGTGAGGGTGCTCCGTATGCCGTGAGGAAAGCCGCCCGGACGGCAGCCACCCGCGCCGGGCGGCGCGTGAAGCGCTGGGCGCGCACCATCTCGTAGGCGAGGAACCGGCCGAGGTCGGAAGCCGGGTCACCGATCGCGATGGTGTCGAGGTCCAGGAGGCCGAGGCCCCCGCGCACCCTGACGAGCTGGCCCGGCGTGAAGTCCCCGTGGCACAGGACCGGCCCGGGACCAAGAGGCTCGAAGGCCTCGAGCACGGAGGCTGCGGCGCGGACGGCCGCGTCGACCCGCTCCGCCACATCGGGCCACGCGGTCGCGACCAGCTCCTGCTCGCGGCGGACCCGGGCGACGTGCTCGCTCGCTGGCACACGGGCGAGCCGGCCCGTGGGGACGTGCGCGTGAAAGGCCCGGAGGGCTCGGGCCGTTTCCTCCAAGCCCAGGGGCTCTCGCGCGACCTCCTCCGGAGAACCGGTCGGCCTGAGTGACTCGAGGACGGTCGTCCTCAGCGCTGCGCTCACCGTGAGCAGCCTGGGAAGCCGCACCACCTCGTCGCCGCGCACGCCCACCTGCCCGGTCCCGACGGCATACAGCGCCTCGGCCGCGGCGGTGGCGTCCTCCTCGCGCGGGTAGACCTTCGCATAGGCCTCCGCCTCGCCCGCGTGCAGCCGCAGCACGCACGCTCCCTCCCGTGGGTGGTGCACGACCACCGCGCGGGCGCTGGGCACCCCTGTCCCGACACAGGATTCGAGCCCCGTGCCGCGCAGGAGCCGCTCGACGGTCCCACCGCCGAGCACCTCCGCGAGAGTCGGCAGGAACGGGTCGTCGGGGAGCTCCGTGGCCGACACCTCACCGGAGCGGTCGCGGACGAGCAGGGTGATCTCGGGTTCGGGCCCGTCTCCATCGAGCCGGATGTCGAGCCTCGTGGACAGGTCACCGGGTCCCCGGTAGAGCGTGGAGTGGGTGCGGGTCCGCGCCACCCGGCGGCCCGGACGGTGCGCACCGACCCACTCATGCGCGAGCCGCTCCCCGAGGGACGGGTCGGTCGCCCAGGCCAGCAGCGCTCGGGGCTCGGACTCGGCGGGCGTGTCGGTCCTCACGTGTGGCCCTGGTCCCGCGGCGCCCGTGAAGGCCCGTCGACGTGATCGGGTCTGCCGACCGACGACAGCTCGCCGAAGAGGTCGGCGAAAGTCCCGGGGCTGTTCGCCAGCACCTGCGGGCTGCCTTCCTGCACGATGCGGCCGGCGTCCAGGACGAGGATGCGGTCGGCGCACCGGACGAGGTCGACGTCGTGCGAGATGATGATCGTCGTCGTCCCCTCGATGAGGGTGCGGAGGGCCTCGATGACCTGGGCCGACGCCTCCGGGTCCAGGCCTGTGGTCGGCTCGTCGAGCACGAGCACCGGCGCGTCCCGGATGAATGCGCGCGCGATCGCGAGCCGCTGACGCTGACCGCCTGACAACGTCGAGGCCCGCTCGCCGAGGACCGTCTGGTAGCCGAGGGGCAGCTGTTCGATGAAGTCGTGCGCCTGGGCCAGCCGGGCGGCCCGCTCGATCCGTCCGGGGTCCGGCTCGTCGATCCCGTAGGCGATGTTCTCGGCGACCGTCCCGGTGAGCAGCAAGGTCTCCTGCAGCACGAGGCTGACCTGGCTGCGCAGGGAGGCCAGGGTGAACTCTCGGACGTCCGTCCCGTCGATGGCCACGACGCCGGAGTCGGGGTCGTAGAGGCGCGGCACCAGCTGGGCGATCGTGCTCTTGCCCGCGCCGCTCGGTCCGATGAGGGCGACGACCTCACCCGGCTCGGCGCTGAAGCTGAGGTCGTGCAGCACCGTGCGCGGCTCGTCACCGCTGTGGTGCTCGGGGCTCCCGTGCTCTGACCAGTAGCTGAAGGTCACGTCGGTGAAGCTCAGCCGGCCCCCGAGTCTCGGCGCCTGCCTCGACGAGGGAGTGTCCTCGACGGTGGGGCGTCGCTCGAGCAGCTCGGCGATGCGCTCGGTGCTGGCGATGAGCTTGCCGACCTGGTACCACTCGCTGACGATCTTGCGGGACGGCTTGAACATGTTCTGGATGAGGAGCACGAACAGCACGAGGGTGCCCGGGGTGATCATGTGGTTCTCGACCAGCCAGAAGCTGAGCCACACGACGCCGGCGATCGTCACGCCCTCGAACACCGCGATGGCGAAGCTGAACTGGGCCTGCACCGTGGCGATCCTCAGTGAGGCGCGCATGCTCTGGTCGCTCTGCTGGGAGAAGTTCTGCAGGTCGACGTGACCGCGGCCGTAGCTCTGCACGAGGCGGATCGAGGAGAGCATCTCCTGGGCCGTCGAGGCGAGATCCCCCTCCTTTGCGCGCTGTTCCTTGGAGAATCTCTTGAGGCGCAGCGAGAAGTGGTTGGCCACCAGCGCCAGCACCGGCACGACGACGACCGCAATGAGAGCCACCTGCCACGAGCGCATCAGCAGCGCCACGAACGAGCCGATGAGCAGGAGCGCGCTGGCCACGAAGTTGCTGACCGAGGCGACGACGAACTCCTCGACGACGAGCACGTCGCCGGTCACCCGGGTCAGCACGTCGCCAGTGCGCCGCTTGTCGTGGAAGGCCATCGACAGCTTCTGGAGGCGGTCGTACATCGTGACGCGGATGTTGTAGCCGAGCTCTCGACCGCCGCGCGCCAGGAAGACCTCGGACAGCGAGTCGGCGCCCTTGTTGACGGCTGCGATGAGAATGATGGCCAGGCCGAGGAGCACGATGGTCTCGACGCGTTCGTTCGTGAGGAAGGCGGGGAACCCGCGCTCCCGCAGGCTCGGCACACGTCCCGTCACGAAGTCGAGGGCGTACGCGATCGGGAACGGCTCGAGGATCGCCGTCACGGCCTCCAAGACGAGCAGGAGCAGGCCGACCACATAGGGCCGGTTGCTGCCGTGGTACTGCCGGATGAGGGAGAAGGCCCGCGCCGTGTCGGACTGCTTCGCGTGGCGAGGTGGGGGCCGCCGACGGCGCGTCTGCTCCGTCCGGGTCGGGACCCTCGTGTCAACGGCGACCACTGGAACCTCCCCGCCGGTCGGCTGCAGCTCGCCGCGCCTCAGCCACGTACTGGCCGGGCAGCGATGACAGCGGCGACCTCGCCCAGGCGCGCAAGGCCTTGCGCAGGAGCGAGACGGCGACGTAGAAGCGGATCCTCTCGTCGAGATCCTCGGGCGCCGGCGGCCGCGCGCAGTCGAGGTATGCCGTCACGAACAACTCGCCGAGCGCCTCCGCTGCGCGCGTTGCGGTTTCGTCCCGGGTCCCCCGACCTCTGCCGCGCGCATCGCGCCCTGCCGCAGGGAGGACACGAAGTTGCCCACGTCGGAGGCAGGCTCGGCGATGCCGCAGTGGTCGAGGTCGAGGACGGCGACCCGGTCCTCGTCGACGAGGAACTGGCTGGGCTTGCAGTCGCCGTGCACGAGGGAGATCGGCCCCGGCGCCGGTCGCCAACCGAGGAGGTCATGGGCCAGGGCTTGGAGGGGCTCGCCGTTCGCCGGGTCGACGCTTCGGATGGCTGCGGCTCGGGCAGTGAAACGGTGCAGCTCCCGCTCAACCGGCCGAGGCCGGCCGTTCGGCACCGTGCCGGCGTGCAGTGCCGCGAGGGCCTGCGCGGCACGCGCGACATCCGGCCCTCGGCTCGACACCACGGTGGGGTCGCTGAGGTCGACGACGAGCTCCCGGCCCGGTAGGTGACCCTGGACGACGATCGCCAGCTCGCGCAGGTGCGCCAGGACGGGGGCCAGGACGATCGGCGGCGGCAGGTGCTGGGCCTGCAGCGCCCGCCCCTCGGCCGCCACGGCCGTCGCCTTGTCGTTGTCGTGGTACACCTTCGCGACGAGGGTCGTGGTCCGGGACCTCTCGGCGGGCACCCCGACGAGGAAGGTGGCGCGGCGTCCCGGGCGGTAGCGCACCAGTCTGGCCTCGGCCTGCCAGCTGCCGGGGATCCCCACCTCGGACGCAGCTCGCGGTCCAGCTCGCGGTCCAGCTCGCGGTCCAGCTCGCGGTCCAGCTCGCGGTCCAGCTCGCGGTCCAGCTCGGGTCCAGCTCGCGACGGAGCGCGACACCGAGCCTGCGGGGGTCGAGGACGACGGGCAGCGTGGGCAGGCCCGGGTCGACCGGGAACCTGCTGATCCCCATGCCGTTCGGGCAGGAGTCTGCCGGGCGCGACCTGACCGGGCGGCGGCACCGTGCCGTGCACGAGTCCGGGTCCGAACCGGTACAGCACCGTCGCGGGGCGACCGGGCTCGTACTTGGCGTCGGCGACGACGCAGGGCGTACCTGCGTCCTCGCCGAGGGCGTCCGCCAGCAGGGGGCCCATGCGGGCGGGGTCCACCGCCTCGAGCACGGCGGCGTGCTGGGCGTGCAGGGCGTGCTGGAGGTCGGTCCACACGGCAGTCCCGCCGGTCATGAGGTCACCTCCGCGACACCGAAGACGTGCATCAGCTGCTCGGCCGCACGGTCGACGTCGAAGGCCCGCTCGGCCGTCTCGCGTGCTCTCGTCCCCATCATCCGCCGCCTGGACGGGTCGCGGAGCAGGCACTCGAGGTGGCCTGCCACCACGGTGACCTCACGGGCCGGTGCCAGCAGCCCGTTGTGGCCGTGCGCGACCGCCTCCGCGACGCCCCCGACGTCGGTGGAGACGACCGGGAGCCCCGACCCGAGCGCCTCGACGATGACGTTCGGCACGCCGTCGCGGTCCCCGTCCGCGGTGACGAACGGGGTGATCACGAAGATGTCGGCGCCCCGCATCGCCTCGACGATGACCGGGCTGTCGCGCTCGCCCGCGAACGTCACCACGTCGTCGAGGCCGAGGGCACGTCGTACGGCCTCGAGCTCGCCGCGCATCGGGCCGTCGCCGAACACGGTGAGGTGGAAGGGCCCGACACCGGCGAGCCGGGCGCAGGCCTGCAGGAGGTCGGGAAAGCCCTTCTTCTCGACGAGTCGCCCCACCGAGACGAGTCGGACGAGCCCGTCGTCCTCGCGCCGGCCGCCGGGCACGAACTGCTGAAGATCTATGCCGTGGTGGATCACCCGCACCTTCGTCATGGCATCCGGATCGAGCTGTGCGGCAAGGAACTCCACATTCGCGCGGCAGCAGGTGAGCACGCTGGACGCCGCCTCGGCGCGGGCCCGGAGACTGGACCGCGGGATCTGGTAGAGGTCACGGGCGTGGGCGGTGACGCTGTAGGAGATCCCGGTGAGCAGGTGGACGAGCAGGGCGACGAGCGCAGGGTCGTGGGCGAAGTGGGCGTGCAGGTGCGCGACGCGTGTGCCGTCCGACTCGAGGCGGGCCTTGCGCGCGGCGAGCTGGACGGCCGCCTCGAAGCACTGCGCAGCGGTGGCGTTCGTGTAGCCGCTCGACAGCTCTGGGTGGTCGCGTGAGAACCGGGCCGTGCCGGCATACCGCTGTGGCTCGAGAGCGGCGACGAGGGCGTGGTCCTCCGGCGGGGCGACGGAGGTGGAGAAGGACACCGGCGCCTTCACCTGCGTCACCTGCGGTTGGCGCACCTGCTCGCCTGACGGCGCCATCGCCCAGATGTCCAGGGCGACTCCGAGGCGCTCGAGGGCGAGCACCTCGTTGACGATGAAGGTCTGCGAGAGCCGTGGCCAGCTTCGCGTCAGGTACATCACACGCGCAGCCATGCCACTCCCTCACCGAGACGGCGCCGGCCTGCCCGCACCACGTCGTCGTTCACGTGCCCGGCCAGCTCCTGCCGGGTGATCTTGAGGAGGGTGTAGGCCCGGAAGAAGGCGAGGCGGCGCCCGGCTTCGGGTCCCGGCACGTCGCCGTACGCGTCGAGGAAGGCCCGCTCGGCCCGATCGGCCCGCTCGGCCGACGCGGACCTGGCCTCTTCGGCGTACGCACACAGGTGGGCCACGTCCAACGCGGGGTCACCCATCCGGGCCTCGTCGAGGTCGATGACCGTGGCAAGGCCGCCGTCGCCGACGATGACGTGGCCCAGGTGCAGGTCCTTGTGGATGAGGGAGTCGACCACCACGGGGAGCGTCGCTGCGCGTGACCCCAGCAGGTCCGCCAGCTCGCGCGCGGGAGCGAGGAGCCTCGCATCGACCCTGCCGATCCGCTCCGCCCAGACGGCGCAGTTGGCGACCTCGCGACTCACGTCCAGGTGCCTGCTCGCGCCGGTACCGGTCGCGTGGACCGTCCGCAGCCAACGGCCGAGGTGCCCGGCCGCCTCCACGACGTCGGCGTCTGCGAGTGTTCCCCCGTCCTGCGCCATGGCCTGCCCCGGTGCCGAGCGGCACAGCACGATGCCGAGGTTCACGTTCACCCCGATGGGCGCCTGGGTCCCGCACCGGGCCGCGGGGTCGCGCAGCCGGTCGAAGAGCACGAGGTTCTCGTGCGCCAGGACGGCTCTGGCGGGCTCGGCGTACGCCTTGGCGATGACCTCGACCGGCCGGTCCGAACCTCCTGCGACGCGGTAGCGCACGACGACCCTTCTCCCCGGGGCGAGCCGCAGCGTCTCCGCCGAGATGATGCGTCCGCTGCCCAGTTCACCGGATCTCAGCTGCTCGCGCAGCAGCACGGTCATGGAGCGCGGGTCGGTCAGGTCGAGTGACCGCCGGGGCACCCGGCTGACCCGCGACCGGGCCCTGCGCCGGTCGCGGCGGCGATCCAGGACCCCGGAGGCCGTGGCGACGAGGGATGGCACGGCGTCCCAGTGGGTCGTGTCGAGACTGCGGTAGCGGCGCCCTCCGATCTTCAGGAGGGCGGCGGCGCACCACCAGTCGACAGAGTCGGGGTCGGGCCGCCCACCGGCGTCGGCGTACCCCTGGAGCAGCGCGCCCCCCAGGTCGGGCGCGCGGGGGTTGCCGGCCCGGATTCTCTGCCACTCGAGGTACGCCATGGCGTTGCCGATGTCTCGGGCCGGGTCGGCCAAGCCGGCGCCGTCGAGGTCGAGCACGGCGAGACGGTCGTCGTCCACGACGACCTGACCGGCTCGGAACGACCCGTGGCTGAACACGAGCCCGGTCTCGCCCGGCGCCCTGTCACCCAGACGATCCAGCACCCAACCCAGCGAGAGCGCCGTCGACGGGTCGGCATGCCATGCTGCCCGCAGGTATGCCGTGACCTCGCCGAGGGCGTCGGCGACGCCGCGATCCCGCGCCGCGGCGTGCGCTCCCGGGACGGCCCGATGGATGTCGGCCAGCAGGCGACCGAGTCCAGCGGCGAGACGGAGCCGGTCACGAACGGGTGAGTACTCGTCAGACAGGAGCGCCGATGCGCTCGCCCCCCGCGCCCCGGCGGTGATGACGGCTCCGAGGTCCGGCCAGCATCCCACGAGTGCCGGGACGACAGCATCCTTCGCGCCACGGCCGGCTGCCAGCACGTGGTGGCTCTCCGCGTAGTCGTTGCAGCCGGCGGCGAGAAGCTTGACGTACACCGTGCGCCGGGTGGTCGGCAGGGCGACGTCGCATCGGATGACACAGTGGGATCCGGGCCGGTAGCTGACCGGGGTCGCGACACAGCCACGGATCGGCCTTCTCAAGAGGTGCTCGAGTCGCGGCACGACCTGCGTCGGGTCGAGCACGGCGGCGGCACCGCGCAGCGCCGGGTCCTGGAGCAGGCCGCTGCGCTGCACGGCGCCCTGCGTCGCCTCGCACACGAGGACGTCGCCATGGTGGTGGTCGAACGCGACTCTCGTGGATTGCTCCGGCTCCCAACGGATCTGGTGCACACCCCCAGGCCTGCCCTCGGTCTCGACGAGGCGCTGGACGAGGCCGATCAGCGGGTCCAGCTCGGCCCAGACCGATCCCGTCGGCGCGGTCGGCCACGTGGTCGTCATCGAGCCCTCCCCCCTGGCACCCTCCCCGTCTCCCGGGTCGCCAGGCGCGCGGTCTCCTGAGCGGTCTCGAGGGAGGCCTCGACCGTCTCGGCCCAGCCGGGCGAGTGCAGCGGGATCCGTCGTCCCACGGCCCGCAGCTGGAAGATCACGCCGTAGTGCAGCGCCCTGGTGACCCGCGCGCGCGGGCACGGCCCGTACCCGTCCAGGAGGGCGTCCACGACAGCCTCCGGGGCGTGCCCTGCCGTTTGCCCCCACCAGCGCAGATCGGCGACCAGCTTCCCGACGTCGAGGGCAGGGTCCCCGGCCGAGACACGGTCGAAGTCGAGCAGGACGAGCCGGTCACCGTCGACGAGGAGGTTGTCGCCCTTGTAGTCGCCGTGCACGAGGTGACCCGCCTCGTCGGGCAGGTCGCCGAGTCGGGTGACTGCGTCGACGAGCAGTGCGTCCAGCCGGGCGCCGGCACGCGGAGCCAGGGTCGTCACGTGCTCCACGGCTCGTCGCGTGGCGGCTGCCTCGGCCGCCGGGTCCGATCGCGCCTCGCGGACAGCACCCGTCCGGCCCATCGCGCCCTCGTGAACCGCGCGGAGCGCGGCACCGGCGCGGCGCACGTGTGCCAGCCGATCGAGCGCCCAAGGGCCCTCACCGCAGACGACACGAGACAGCGGCACCCCGCCCTGGCCTGCCCACAGGACCAAGCGGTGCGACTGGCTGTACCCCGCTGCCCGGGCAGTGCACGCAGCCGCCGAGCCTCTCGAGAGCGCTCGTGCCACAGTGTGGCTCGCCTCCACGGCCCGCCGCCCCGAGTCGTCGTGGTAGCACTTGGCAAACAGCCGGCGCTTCCGGTCGGAGCTCTCGACCAGCACCACGTGACGCTGCCCGGGACGGTAGCGAAGGCCAGTGACACGCAGTCCGTCCTCGAACCCTCCCACCCCGGCGTCGGTGACCAGCGCCGCCATCCGAGCCGGGTCGTAGACGTCGACGAGCTGCGGAAACGCGGGGTCGAGCGGCGCGAGGAGGAGGCTCATCCCGCCTGGACCTGGTGACAGGGCGAGCGTGGAGAAGGGAGAGCGCAGTGCGGGCCGCACCCGCGACACCAGCGCATCGATGATGGCAGCAGGCACCCGGGCCGCCCCCCAGATCACGGTGGCCGGTCGCGTGTCGATGCCGTCGCCGGACAGGTCGACACTCACCGTCAGCTTGCGCCCCGGCTTCAGCTGGGTGCGCGTCACGACGGCCCGGACCGCTCCTGCGCCATCGGGCAGCAGCGGCGCGAGGGCGGTGGCGACGCTCGCGGGCACGACCTCGGTGAGGAAGCGGCATACGTCCTCGGGACTGCGGCGACCAGCCACCACGTCGTCGGCCTCGCCGGGCGGCCCGGTCATGTGCCGACCGACTCGAGCTCGAAGCTTCGGCCAGCTCTCGAGACGGCTCGTCAGTCGGGCCACCGCGGTCTTGCGTCCACCGAGGTCCACTGCCTGCGTCGGGCAGAGCGGGGCCGAGAGCGCGGTCACGATCGCGTCGGCCACGGCTGGGGTCCCCAACAGGTCGGGGTCGAGCCAGTGCACCCAGTCCCGCTGGGCGAACAGACTCGCTCGGATGCGCTGCTCGGCGCTCGGTCCGCTGCGCGGGATGAGCAGCGCCGGAGTCCCGGCGTTGAGCAGCTCGATCGTCGTGTTGTAGCCCGCCATCGAGACCACGAGGTCGGCACGCGCGACGCGACCGTGACCGCGGATCCGGCGTCGCACCTCGGCCATCGGCAGATCCTTGGAGCGAAGCCGCAGCCGCGCTACCTCTCCCCCGGGCATGAACGGGCCCGTGACCAGCGTGATCCGTGCGCCCGTCCGGCCATGCACGCATTCGGCGGCGTCCAGCACCCCGGCCATCATCGGGTACGCGTCGGCCCCGCCGCCGCCGACGACGAGAACTGTCGGGGGTGCACCGGCCCGCTGATGCGCGATCCCGTTCCGCTCGGCGACGGTGTCGGGTTCGGCGACGACCGCAAGCCGTCTGGCCTCGTGGTGCGGCTCGCCGCACACGTAGCCGGCGTACGTCAGGCGCTGCGACGGACCTCTCGGCCAGGCGTACTCACGGGCCACGTCGAGAACGTCACGGGAGCCGTAGACGAGCACCTCGTCGTAGAACTCCTCGAGCGCCTCGTACGCCCCCTCCGCCGTCCATCGCCGCCGCACCACCTCGGGGTTGTCGATGATGTCACGGAGGCCGAGCACCACGTGGGCCCGGTGTCCGCGCAGCTTGCGCAGGGCAGGGACGAGCTCTCCCATGGCCCCGTGCGGCATGTGGTCGACGAGGAGGATGTCCGGGTCGAACTCTCGCACCGCACCGGAGATCAGCCGTCGACGCAGCGCGAGGACGTCCCGGAACGACGCCGACAACGACACCGCCTCCCACTCCCCGGGACCCGACTTGCGGATGCTGGGGAGCTTGAGGAAGTCATGACCGGGGGCGGTCGCGAAGAACTGCCCCAGCGGCGAGTCCGAGAGGGTGAGCGCGCTTGCCCCGGGCATCTGGCGCAGGAACTCGGCGGCGAGCAACGACGTGCGGCGCATGTGACCCAACCCCAAGCCGTCCTGGGAGTAGATGAGCATCCGCGGCTCGTGACGGCTCATCGCACCCACCCGCCCTGGGGCGATGGCGGGGGCCCCTCGGCCGTCCCGGGCGGCGCGACCTCTTCGCGCGGGTGCTCGCGCAGCCCGCGGTGCCACGCCACCTGGTGCTTGAGCCCGAGCCGCAGGTCCGTCGCCGCGCGCCAGCCCAGGGCTGCCGCAGCCGCCCTGCTGTCGCCGTGGGTCTGCGCAGTGTCTCCGGGACGGTGCGGCATGCGGGCAACGGCCGCCTCGCCGCGTACCTCCTCCTCGAGCATGTGGAGGACGTCCGGGACGGCAACCGGGGCGCCCCGGGCGATGTTGAGGATCGTGCCCGAGGGCACGGGCGCCGCGACGGCCGACACCACCGCGCGCGCGACGTCACCGACGAAGGTGAAGTCCCGCAGCTGCACCTGGTCGCCGAACACCGGTACCTCACGCCCGTCGAGCAGCGCCTCGGTGAAGCGGTGGATCGCCATGTCAGGGCGCTGGCGCGGCCCGTAGACCGAGAAGAAGCGCAGCGACACCGTGGGGACGCCCCGCTCGTGGGCGTACGCGCCGACCAGGCACTCGCCGGCCAGCTTGCTCACGCCGTACGGACTGAGCGGAGCCAGTCGGCTCGACTCGTTCATCGCCTCCAGCGTCGGCCCGTAGACGGACGAGCTCGAGGCGTAGACGACGCGCGGGGCGTGGCCGCTCGCGGCCGCCTCGAGCAGGCGTTGGGTGGCGAGGACGTTGCGCTCGACGTACGTCGAGAACGACTCGCCCCACGACGTGCTGACGCCCGGCTCGGCCGCGAGGTGGACGATGGCATCCACGCCTTCGACCAGCGGCCCCAGCCGGGCCGTCGTCAGGTCCTCTCGAATCAGGGTGAACGACGCGTTCTCGCGCAGGCCCGAGATGTTGCGCAGCTTCACAGCAGGGTCGTAGCTGTCCGTGAGGGCGTCCACCCCCCGGACGTGCCAGCCGTCGCTCAGTAACAGCTCGACGACGTGGCTCCCGATGAAACCTGCTGCACCGGTGACCAGAACGAGTTTCACGAGACCCCCTGACTCGCGCTCACTACGGCTCACGGCGCCGCCCCCCCGGTCCCGTGAATGTGAGTTCGGCGTTTTCAGTGTCACATCGGTGAATTCCCGATGTCTCCGGAATGAATTAACTCGGCCCAGCCGGATGGTCCCGGCATCTACCCTGAGGGGACGACAGAGGGGTGAGCATGGATCCGACGTGGTTCGAGCGCGGCGTGCACCCCGAGAGCGTGACCAGCGCGCTGCGGCACCAGGTCCCTGAGTTCCGTTCGGGCACAGTGCGTCTGAGCGGCTGCCGAGTGACGCGACTGCGTTCGGCAGACGACGGGGATCGGTGGACGGCGACCTATCTGCTGGCGGTCGAGGGCCCCGGCGGAGCGCAGCGGACCATCTCCGCCCACGGCGCCCTCGTCCCGGTCGGCGACGCGCCCCCGACGACGGCGGGCGGGTCCGGGTTCGGCGACGATGGCTGGTCCTGCTGGCTGCCGGACCTGCGGCTGCACCTGCACATCTGGTCGGCCGACGCGCAGCTGCCGGGCCTCGACGCCATCACTCACGAGGCATCGGCGCGACCCGTGCTCGAGCAGCTGCTGCACGCCTACCGTCCTGCCAGCGACGACGTGCGGCTCCTCGGCTGCCAGTCGGCGGTGATGAGCTACAAGCCCGGCCTGCGCGGCACCGTCTGCTGCGACCTGACCATCACCCCCTCCGAGACAGCGGCGGACTGGCCGCGCACGGTCGTCGCCAAGGTGCATCGGGTCGATCACGGTCGGGCCTGCCACGACGTGCTGGAGGCCCTGTGGGCCTCACCGCTGCGCTCCAGTCCCGCAGTGCGCATCGCCGAGCCGATCGGTTACGTCGACGAACTCGGGATCTCGGTGCAGTCCTACCTCGACCACGGGTGCACCCTCAAGGAGCTCCTCGCCGACTCGTTCGCCGCACGCACGGAGTCGGCGCAGGTCCACGACGCCATCCGCGGTGCGGCAGCTGGGCTGGCGGCGCTGCACACGAGCGGCGTCAGCGGCGGGGAGACGACGGTCTGGGCCGAGGAGCTCGCCGCCGTCGAGGCCAAGCAGGCCAGGCTCTCAGCCGTCGTCCCGTGGGTGGACCGGCTCACCGGTACGGCCTTGAAACGCATCGGCCAGGCGGGCGGGCACGTCGATCCCGACCCTGCCGCCCCCGCGCACGGCAGCTTCCGGCCGGCACAGGTGCTCCTCCTCGACGACGGCGGTCTCGGCCTCATCGACTTCGACAAGGCGGCTCAGGCAGAGCCGGCCATGGACATCGCGCGGTTCTTCGCCAAGGTGCGCCACACCGCCGTCAACAAGGCGGCCGACCAGGTCGCGCCCGGTTCGCCCGCCTTCGAGGCGCGCTCGCTCCGCGTCGACTCCCTCGCCGAGGTCTTTCTCGCCGCCTACCGGGAGCACGCGCCCGTCACCGAGGGGCGCGTGCGGGTGTGGGAGGCGCTCGAGCTGTGCTCGCTGGTCCTCAGCGCGGCGAAGAAGATGCTGCCCGATCGCGCGGATACGTGCGCCGCGATGCTCGAGCGGCACCTGCTGTCCCACGACGCCACCAGCTGAACACGCGGCGGCTCTCGCCTCCGACCGCCTCCGCTCATGACGAAGAGGAGCAGCGCGCCGGTGCGCAGGATCCGCCCCGTAAGGCGTTCCCGACCCGCTGAGCGGTAGCTTGGTGTCGCCGTGGCCGGTGGTCCATGGGCGGCAGCGTCACGGTCTGGGCTCAACAGGGTGGCCGGCGTTGGCGTGCCGGTGGGCAGTTGCGACCCCTCCAGTGGCCGCCGCTACCGGGAGCGGGATCACCTCTCGGCGAGGTGCCCGGTCTGGGCCAGCTCCTCGGCGAGGTCGAAGAGCTTGCGGTTGCTGTCCTGGCTGACCCGCACCAAGATGCTGAACGCCTGGTCCGCTGTGATCTTGAAGCGTTCCATCAGGATGCCCTTGGCCTGCCCGATCAGGTCCCGCCGGGCGAGGGCGACGTTGAGGTGGTGGACCTTGTCGGCGCCCGCGAAGGCGACCGCGGCGTGGCTGGCGAAGAGCCGCCCGACGTGCTCCGACTCGTCCGTGAAGCTGTCGGCGCTGCGGCTGTAGAGGTTGAGCGCGCCTAGGTCGTCGTTGTCCACCCACAAGCTCGAGCGGCGAACTTGGGCCACCGGTCCTCAGCGGCCATGTCCGGCACGCGGACCGTCTCGTGCTCGTAGGCTGCATCCAGGCATGACCCTGCCCTGTCTCGCTCTGCACAGCGTCAACCTTCGCCGGCAGGTCGCCCGACCGGTGCTGCGAGGTCACGTCGCGCCGCCCGACGACCACGCTGATCGAGGCCTCGTCGACGCCCGGGATCAGCTTCACGGCCGCCCGGACGATTTCATCCAGCATCAAGCCCGAGTCGTCCTCGGACTGCGCTCGCCACGCGAAGTCGCTCAACTGGAGCGCCAGCCGGTCATCGTCCGCCGTCGTACCGGCGTCCGCGGTGGAGGGTTGTCCGCGTCCGTCGTCATCGGGAGGGGGCATGACGGGGAACCTAGAACCTGACGAAGTGTGCGCCAAGCGCCGCGGCGCGTTGCCGCGGGGGCCGGCCGCAGCCCGTGATGTGCTCGATCCTCAAGGGACAGGGACCCACAGTTGTCGGTTCGCCGCAGCCTTTCCCGTCGTCGCTGGACTTTGTCCTGCCAGGTCCGACGGCGTGGAGCTGGGTGGAACGCGCTACGCCCCACTGCCCTTTCGGGCGGTGGGGCGTAGCAAGAGCGGAGCTCAGCGGTTGTCGCGGGCGTGTCCGCGCGTCCCGGACTTGGCGAGCCCGCGGGCGATCATGTACCCGATGGTCAGGAAGGTGATGTAACGCAGGGCCTGCTCGGCGCTGAACGGGTCAGCGGTGTTGTTGCCGTCGTCGCTGACCACCAGGGCGGTGATGGCGACGGCGAGCACGGTCGCGAGGTACGCGATCAGCTCGGTGGTCTTGCGGGCCGGGCGGGTCTCGGTGGAGTGGCTGATGGCCGTCTCGGTGGTGGTGTCGTCGTGCTGGGCGTGTCGACAAGGTGAAGTCCTCAAAGTGGAGTCTCGACGGGCTCGTAGAACCCGGTGTGACGACGGCCTGTCTTTAGACTCTCGGGAAGCGCCCGATTGCGGGCTTCACCGGCGACTGCACTCAGAGGCAGTCGCGTCGCTACGTGTTACTACCATGTCGACAGGGGACGAACCTGTCAAATCGGGGTGAGCCAGCCGAGAAGCGGCATCCGAGGAAGTCCGCGAGGCCGCATCCCCACCACCGGGTCCCCCCTGTCGCTGGACTGCAGCCCCAGCGACGACGACCGGACGACGGTCAGCGGGTCACCGCTGGGTCGACGACCTCGCTGTCCAAGGCTGTCGGTCAATCGCTGACGCCGTTACACAAAGCCACTGGCAAGACCCTTCAAGCGGATCTTCGCCTGGAACGGAGGCCAACCACCCGAGTGCCTGTGATCGCGCCGTTCGTGGTCGAGGTGGACCCCGAAGCCTCAGCCGCCGGGGGTGTGCTCCGCCACACCCCTGCCGGTCCGACACCGGTGAGGTCCATCAGGCTCGACCCGCGAGCCAGGACCGCAGCTCGCAGCTCGGCCTTGATCATCTTCAGCTTCGCATCGCCCGCGACCAGGTCGCCCAGCTCCTCGGCGGCCATCCGACGGCGGGTCTTCCCGGCAACGTCCCGTGGCCGCACTGAGGCCGAGATCGCGTTGGCCTGCAGCGCAGACAGGTCTCGCTTCCGTTGTCCTGGAACGAGTTCCGACAGCAGCCGCTGCAGTCGGCTCACCGTTTGCACCGGACGTTGGGCCAGGTCGTCGCGGCGGTCGGCCAACATCCGCAGGGCCTCGAGCTCACCGTCAGGAGTCAGCTCACGCAGCCCCTCGGTGCGCACCGCGACCATCGCGATGGAGGCACCACCATGCCGGGCGCCCGCGGCCTCAGCCTGAAGACCCTCCTCACCGACCCGCAGGCCACCCTTGCCCGGACGTGGGTCTTCATGGAGGGCCCCGCCGGACCAACTTTTGGCAGGCGGTCAAGAGCCAGCAGTAGAAGTACATCGTGTACGCCCGAGGATTCAAGGAGTTCTACGACCTGAACACCGACCCTTATGAGTTGACCAACCGGGCCAACGACCCCGCGTACGCGACACGGCTGTCTGCCGCTGAGGCCGCCCTGACCGCGCTGAGACCTTAGAGGGCCGCACCTGCCGCTCAAGGCAGCGATGAGTCGACAGGGGACAGACAGGAAAGAGGCAAGGAGGGAGTGCGAGACGTCAACACGACGTCGAGCCTGCGGGGCGGCGGCCCTTCTGGCTGGTCCACCCCTGTCCTCGCCACGCAACTGGCCCCATGCCCGCGAAACCGCAGGTCAGGGCCTATCGACGGGGTCGAGCACCGAGCTGGCGAGGGGACTCGAACCCCTAACCGCCTGTTTGTGTCCGGGGCTATTGGTGGCCCTTGTTGTCTTGGCGAAAGTCCTTGGCGCTGAGCGTGTTCGGGGGCTCGATCTCTGCTGTCGGCTGCCGGGTCTGCTGGGCGCTTCGACTCGAAAGAGGTGGGCAAAGAGGTGGGTGCCGCGATTGGCTGCGCCAGCCACGCGGGTCTGCGCAGTGACGCGTACTTGGCGAGTCACCAAGGTGCCGCGCAGAAGGCGCGTCAGGTCGATGCCGACCGGCCGGGCGCCGCCATGCCTTTGTAGAAAGCGTGGGGGCGGTGGGGTGCGCGAGGACGGCGCGCCAGCGCCGCCCGCAGCGCGGGGTCCCCGACGCGGGTCCCCGCTTTTCTGCGCCGGAGGCGCAGCTTGAGCCAGTACAGAAAATCCTCACGGCGCGGCTTCAAACACCGATGTCCTGTCTCGGGTGATGCTTGACAGGCTTCAAACACCGAACGGCCCAGCGGCGTTGAGCGCTCGTCGACTCGGTACGTCACATGACGTCGGAAGCCCTGAGTGGTGGATTACGCCGGAGAACCGGTTGGGGCCACGAGTAAGTCCGGCCGCGTGGGCCCACGCGCCGCCTTCGCGGGCTAGCGTCAGAGACCACGACGTTGGAGTAGACATGACACCCGAGTCGATAGTCCAAGAGCTGGGGGCCGCCCGCGATGACTTCCACGCCCTGCTGGACTCGGCCTCGCGCCGGGAGCTGCGCCAGCCGAGCGAAGGTACCAAATGGACCAACGGGCAGCTGCTGTTCCACATGCTGTTCGGTTACCTGCTCGTGCGGAACTTGCTCTGGCTGGTGGGGGTCTTCGCGCGCCTCCCGGCGTCGTGGTCGCGTCAGTTCGCCGCCGGACTCAACGCCGCGACCCGCCAGTTCCACGTCGTTAACTACGTCGGCTCACTCGGCGGCGCAACTGTGCTGCGGCGGCGAGGGATGGAAGGCGTGATGGACCGCGTGACCGCCAGCCTCATTCGGACGCTTGAACGCTCCAGTGAGCAGCAGCTAGCCCCGCGGAATGCACTTCCCCGTCGGTTGGGACCCATACTTCAAGGACTACATGACGATCCAGGACGTCCTGCACTACGCCACCCAGCATTATCAGTACCACCGCCACCAGCTCACACTCAGCGGCGTCCACAACGCCTGAACGAGCTCACGGCGAGCCGTCATCTGATCACCCCTCCTCATCGGGAGTGAGCTGGTTGATGAGCGTCTGGATGCGGTTGCGGATCTCGTCGCGGATGGGGCGGACGTGCGCCAGGTCCTGGCCTGCAGGGTCGTCCAGGACCCAGTCCTCGTAACGCTTGCCGGGGTAGAAGGGGCAGGCGTCGCCGCAGCCCATGGTGACCACGACGTCGGCCCGCTGGACGGCGGCGTCGGTGAGCACCTTGGGGCTCTCGGTGGTGATGTCGATGCCCTCTTCGGCCATGGCCTGTACGGCGACGAGGTTGACGTGTTCGGCCGGCTGGGATCCGGCGGACAGTACCTGGATGCGGTCGCCGGCGAGGTGCTGCAGGTAGCCGGCGGCCATCTGTGAGCGGCCGGCGTTGTGCACGCAGACGAACAGGACGGTGGGTCGGTCGGTGGTGGTCGCGTCGGTCATTAGAGGTTGCCTTTCAGGCAGCGGACGCTGCGGCGCCGCGGCGTCGGGGGTGCAGGACGGCGACGACGCCGAGTCCGGCTGCGCCGCCGACGAGCTGGGCGAGGACGAAGGCGGGGACACTGGCGGGTGCGATGCCGGCGAAGGTGTCGGACAGGGTGCGCGCGATCGTGACGGCGGGGTTGGCGAACGACGTGGAGCTGGTGAACCAGTACGCGCCGGTGATGTAGCCGCCCACGGCGTAGGCGACGCGGCTGTGGTCGGTGCCGCGCAGGGTGCCGAACACGATGACGACCAGGCCGAGCGTCGCGACGACTTCGCCGAGCCACAGCCCGGTGCCGGAGCGGACGTGACCGGACACCGAGACCGCGGGCAGGTCGAACATGAGGTTCGCGACCACCGCGCCGACCGCGGCCCCGGCCAGTTGCGCGCCGATGAGGGCGGCAGCCACTCGGGAGGGGATCGTCCCGAGGACTCGCTCGAGGACGGTGATGACCGGGTTGAACGAGGCCGAGACCGGGTGCAGCGCCAGGATCAGTGCGACGAGGACGGCGCCGGTGACGACGGAGTTCTGCAGCAGCTGCAGGCCGACGTCGTGCGGGGACAACCGGGTGGCGGCGATACCCGAGCCGATGACGGCGGCGACGAGGAACGTGCTGCCGACGAACTCGGCCGCGACCTTCTGTCGCAACCTCACGAGGCGGTGCCGGAGATCAGGGTCGCCAGCGAGGACAGTGCGGACGGGCTGGAGCGGTAGTAGACCCAGACGCCGCGCTTCTCCCGCTCGAGCAAGCCGGCCTCGTGGAGCACCTTGAGGTGGTGGCTGATCGTCGGCTGCGACAGCTCGAACGCGTCGTTGAGGTCGCACACGCACGCCTCCCCGCCCTCATGCGAGGCCACCAGCGAGAGCAGGCGCAGACGTACCGGGTCGGCCAGCGCCTTGAGAAGCGGTGCGATCAGCTCGGCAGCCTCCTGGCTCATCGGTTCACGGCTGAGCGGTGAGCAGCACGCCACGGCCTCGACGGGCGTCAAGGTCAACATCGAAGAGTTCGACACGCATCGATATTGACAGATGTCTATGAGTAGGTGCAACCTCGACCCATCTACACATCGACGCTCATCGATTTCTGAAGGAGTTACCCCATGAGCCGCATCCAGCTCGCCCTCAACGTCGAGGACCTGCAGGCCTCGATCACCTTCTACTCCGCTCTGTTCGGCTCCGAGCCTGCGAAAGTACGGCCTGGCTACGCCAACTTCGCCATCGCGCAGCCACCGCTCAAGCTCGTCCTCATCGAGAACCCCGGAGAAGGCGGCAGCATCAACCACCTCGGCGTCGAGGTCGCCGACGTCGACACCGTCGACTCCGAGCAGACCCGACTGTCCGAGCATGGCCTCGCCACCATCGACGAGCGCGGCACGACGTGCTGCTTCGCCAAGCAGGACAAGTTCTGGGTCGAGGGCACCCCGAACGGCGAGCGGTGGGAGGTCTACACGGTCCTCGCAGACAGCATCACGTTCAGCGGCCCAGAGTCGTCCGACGCCACCGGCTCCTGCAGCACCGAAGCCGCCGCTGACGTCGCCCCAAGTGCCATCGCCTGCTGCTAGTCCTGCCGGGCTCTGCTCTCAAGGTCGCTCCTCTAGATCCGTGTTCCATGTCGCGCATCAGGTGGCGCACCGATGCCGCACACCAGGTGACACAGGACACGAGCTCTGACTCTGCGTCCTGTCTTGATGGCCACTAGCAGCTGTTGCTGAAGCGCGATGCGACACGCACGGGCAGCCGGCTTGAGCGGATGTTCGTCAGTCGGATTTGTCCGCGCCGCCAGCAGGATCCACTGCCGAGGCCGCCGGGGTGTTACTGCGGCCCTGCTGGAAGGCGGAAGGTCGCCGGACCCGCTGAGTTCTAGCTGCCGGTGAGGTCTTTGGGGTCGACAATGCCGGTGATCTCCTCGGAGCGTCGGTCGACGCCTGTGAGCAGGTGGTACGTGGCGCCGGCGATCGCTGCACCGACGATGGGTGCCACCCAGAAGGCCCACAGTTGCCCGGGTGCACCGTTGCCGTTGAAGAAGGCGACCGCGGTGGAGCGGGCAGGGTTGACGGAGGTGTTGCTGATCGGGATCGAGACGAGGTGGATGAACGTGAGCCCGAGGCCGATTGCCAACGGCGCGAACCCGATCGGCGCCCGGTCATCGGTGGCCCCCAGGATGATGACAAGGAAGAACGCGGTCAGCAGCGCCTCGGCGCAGAGCACCGAGATGAGGCTGTATCCGGCGGGCGAGTGCTCGCCGTAACCGTTCGCTGCCAGGTTCCCGGTCACCTCGAAGCCGGGTTTGCCGCTTGCGATCCCCCACAGGGCCAGGCCGGCCAGCAGCCCGGCAACCACCTGGGTGATGACGTAGGCGGGGACGTCCTTCCACGGGAAGCGTTGCGCGACCGCGGCTCCGATCGTGACGGCGGGGTTGAAGTGGGCGCCGGACACGTGGCCCACGGCATACGCCATGGTCATGACGGTCAGCCCGAACGCGAGGGCCACACCGACGTGACCGACGCCGACCTGAACGCTGGTCCCGGCGCCGCCGCCGGCGTTCGGCTGGAGGAAGACTGCGGCGTAGACGGCGGTGCCGCAGCCGCCGAAGACGAGCAGGAAGGTGCCGAGTGCCTCGGCGATAAGGCGGGATCTCAGGGGGGGTGTGCGCATGCCACGACTTCCTTCCGCTCTTCTTGGTTTCATCAGGGCACACTCGCAGCGTGACGCACCGCGACTGCCGTGAAAACCCTCACCGGGTCACCGATCAACGTGAACGTCCGGCCAGGGCGGCGTCGACCTGTCCACGGCATGGTGGGACGTCCAGCGACGAGCGTCAGATGAGTGCGTCATCTATGCGGCCGAGCGTGCGAGATCGAACGCGCCACAGCTCCAGCCACGAGGCCCGGGCTCACCATATTCACTGAGCATGCGCGTCCAGACGCGGGAACTCCACCAGGGCCTGTCCGGCGATGCGCGCCATCATCCAGCAGTCCAACGCGGCGCCGGCGCCCCCGCCCAGGAGCGGCGCACCGCGGCCGAGGTTCCAGAAGAGGCGCTTGTTCACGCGCCGCAGCAGGCGGAAGAAGATGGCCTTGTTGACGAGCATCAATGCGCCCGGCGGCATTCGGCGCAGCCCGATCCGCGACAGCGTGCCGGCTCCGAAGCCTTCCTTGGCAAGCACCTCGTCCGAGCGCGAGGCGACGAGGGTCAGCAGCACCGCGGTGCGCACCTCAGGCTGCCGCAGATCGTAGCCGCGGACAACGGCGATGCCCCCGACCATGCGAGTGGCGATGACGTAAAACTCTGCAAGATTCACCGGCAGCGCGACGGGCAGCGTCACGTAGCCGCCGACGCCGGTGAAGAAACCACCCACAGCGCCGAGAGCGAGGTGAGCCCGCACCAGCGCCTCGATGGCCTCCTCGGAATCTTCGGAATCACGCAGCGCGGCCTCGGCGACCCGGACCGCCGACCGGATCGGTCCGAGACCCTCGAGCGCGATGTCGAGCACGACTCGGCCAATCGGACCGGGATGCTGACGGCCAGCAGCCTCCAGCGCCGACGGGGTGCGCCGCTCTGCGTCACCGGATCTGGGCCTCAGCGACTCCAGCCAACCCATGCACCCGAGTCTGACAGAACGAGGGATCCCCCGCAGGTCCTCCTGGCGGCCCGGACGCCCCTCGGCAAGTGGGATAGGCGCATACGCGCTTCAACGGCGCAATGGCGCCAGGCGCGGGATCGTCGCGGCGGCTTCGGGTTGGACACCGCCTTGACCGAGCGGTGGACGCGGCATCTGGCCCAGAGCCGAGTTGGGCAGGGTACGCCCGCGTTCCCGTTCTGGCTCTCCGCGACACGCAGCGGCTGCACCACACGGGCCGACCTGACTACAGGGGTCCCCAAGTGGCGCAAACGCACCAAGCAGCTGCGCGCGAGAGGTCGAACGTCTCCGCGTCAGACCGCAACGACAGCCTCGCGCACTGACGGTCGAGGAGCGCACACAGTGGTTCATCGGCGTCGCTGGCAACCAGAAGGCCATGGAACGCGACCTGCTCGACTTGTCCGCGTTCCTCCTCGCAACCGGGCTCCGCATCGGGGAAGCGTTGGCGGTCACTTGGTCCGAGGTGGACTTCGATACGGCCACGATCGCGGTCTCCTCGACCCTCATCCGCGTCACCGGCCGAGGCCTCATCCGCAAGGGGACGAAATCGGAGGCGGGTCAGAGGCGCCTGCGACTTCCGGTCTGGTGCGTCACCATGCTCCAGCGACGCGCTCAGACGCTCTACGACCCCGAACGACCCGTCTTCGGCACCATCGACGGTGACTTCCGGGACCCCCGCAACGTCAGCCGCTTCCTCAAAGAGGCGCGCGAGGCGGTCGGCCTGGACTGGGTCACCGCGCACGCCTGGCGCAAGACCACCGCCACCGTCCTCGATGAGATGGGCGCAACCGGTCGCATGATCGCCGACCAGCTCGGGCACACGCGGGTGTCGATGTCGCTGGACGTCTACCTCGGTCGCGGTCTCGCTGACCCACGAGTGCTCGCGGCCTTGGAGTCAGCCGATCCCCTGACGATCCTGCCGGCACGCGAAAAAGGTGGGCAAAGAAGTGGGTGACCGGGTGAGGAGCCGAGCACCAAGCATGTTTGTGCTGGTCAGAGAGCTGGCGAGGGGACTCGAACCCCTAACCGCCTGTTTACAAGACAGGTGCGCTACCAATTGCGCCACGCCAGCACGCCCGAGCGCGAGCGCCGCGGACGGGCGAAAGCGTAACCGAGCCGAGCGGCATGCGTGCAAACCGAGGGCCCGGCCACGCGTCACAAGTGCGACAAGCTCGACGTCCGGGAACGAGAGAACGGCCCCGCGCAACCCAGGGGTTGGTCGCGCGGGGCCGTCCGGCTCAGTTGTACCAAAAACTCACGGAAGACGCAGCGTCTGACCCACGAAGATCAGGTTCGGGTTGGTGACGCGCGCTCCGTTCGCCTTCCAGAGGGCCTTCCAGCCACCGGCCACGTGGTAGCGCTGGGCCAGCTTGCCCAGGGTGTCACCGCTGTGCACGGTGATCTGGGCGCCCTTGGCCGTGTTCCTGGCAGCGGGCGCGACGGCGTACGTCTTCTTCTTGCTGACCGACTTCTTGACGGTCGAGGTCGAGGTGGTGACCTTCCTCGTCGTCGTCAGCGGCGCGCGCGAGGTGGAACGCGAGACCGTGATCTGGCTCGACGTCGCGCCGCCGTTGGCACGCGTCAGACCGGCGCGGACCGAGCACACCGGCCAGGCGCCGGGGCCCTGGACAGCGAGGACGCGCTGCGCGATCGCGATCTGCTGGGCCTTGGAGGCGAGGTCGGCGCGCGGGGCATAGGCCGTGCCGCCGAAGCCGCTCCACGTGCTCGGCGTGAACTGCAGGCCTCCGTAGAAGCCGTTGCCCGTGTTGATGGCCCAGTTGCCGCTGGACTCACACGCAGCGACGGCGTCCCAGACCGAGGATGCCTTGGCCGACCCGGCCGTGGCCAGTCCGCCGATGATGGTGGCCGCTCCGGCGATGCCGACTCCCGCGATGCGCTGCTTGACCGAGATCTTCTTGGCGGCAGCATGCTTGGACAGGTACTGCATGGTGGTGATTCCTTCCTGACGCGCGCCTGCGGGGTTAGCTGTCGGGTTGGGGCGTCAGGTGCCCCGTCGCAGATGCGACTTCACCCCGAGGCCAGGTCTCGTCCTCATTGACACGTGCTTCGACACACATGCACTCACTGGCCACACTGGGTCCCCCGTCCTCGCCCGGCCCACGGGTGTGGGCTACATCCCTGGCTGGCGAGGCTCGGCGCGCTCAGGGAACGGATTGATGGGTGTCCATGTGAAGTTGTGGGAGCGTACGTGTGGAGCCGGACGCGACGAAGCGAGCCGGGAACCAAGTGGTGCAGTTCCCGTTCCGGCCAGAGGCCGGGTTCCGCCGAGCACTGACGGTACGTGACGTTGTCACGTCGCACAACCCAAGCCGAGACACTTCCGTGATCTTTTTTCGGAGCCGCTGGTCAGACGCGGTGCGCTAGGGCGCACTGGGGCGACACAGCTGTCGCTGGCCGGGTCCACAGGCGCCGCCGAACCGCGGCAAGGTCGCGGCACTCCAGTCGTCAGCGACCGAATGGACTGCCGGAGAAGGGTTTCCACGTGAGGCTCGCCCCGTGTCGCAGCGCCACCAGGGCAGCGACGAGGCCCAGGACGAGCAGGAGGCCGCCCACGATCTGGGACGCGAGGCCGACGGGCACGAGGCGCCGCACCATGGAGCGCGACCCGCGCCGGAGCGAGGCACCACCCGGCCCCCACCACAGCATGAGCAGGCCGAGGACGCCGCCGACGGCGAGGCTGATCGGCGCGCCGGGGCCGAGCTCGGTGCCCTGGGTGCCGGCGAGGAGCAGGGCGGTGGCGAACACACCGGCCAGCGCCACGGCGACGGGCAGCAGCAGCCCCACCACGGTCGCGATGGTGCCGACGACGAGGTGCCACGGACTCGAGACGACCGCGAACGGCACGTCACTGCGCCGGCGCCCGAAGTCGTAGCGCCGCAGCACGAGGGCGGTGACGGAGCGGTCGGTGGCGCGGGCGAGCGCGGACAGGGCCACGAGCGCGACGACGGCGATGCCCGGCCACGCCATGAGGGCGCCGATCCAGGCGGCGCTGACCGCGGCCAGCAGCCCGGTGCGCATCGGCAGGCCGATCCGGGGGTCGCCCTCTCGCGGGGCGGGCTCCTCCTCGTCCCACTCCTCCTCGGGCCAGTAGCCGCCGGCCGGGCCGTCCTCGACGTCCTCGCGGTCGTATGCCGTGAAGTCGGGGGTGGGGGCACGCGGGCCGGTCGGCGGCGGGCCCCACCGCGCCGCCGGGTCGGCCCCGCGGTACGCCGTCGGGAGTGCGACGGGCGGCGTGACCGGCGGCGGAAGCGGCGGCATGACCGCCGTGCTGCCGCCCTGGACGACCTGGGTGTCGCCCGGCACCGCGCCCGACCGGCCGTCGTCCCAGACGCCCCCGCTCGGCGTCGGGACCGTCGCGGGTCGCCCGGCGGCGTAGAGCTCGAGGGCAGCGATCACCTCGTCGGCGTGCGGGCGCAGCCTCGGCTCCGGTGAGAGCGACGCGCGCAGCAGGGGCACGAGGCGGGGGTCGACACCGTCGAGGTCGACGTCGCCGGCGCGGACGCGGGTGAGGACGGCGTCCATCCGGCCGCGCCCGAACGGCGGGCGACCCGACGCGGCATACGTGATCGTGGCAGCCCAGCCCCACCAGTCGGTGGCGTCGGTGATCGCGGCGCCCTCGACGAGCTCGGGTGAGAGGTAGCCGGGTGTGCCCATGACGAGCCCGCCGACGGTGTGGCGCACGTCGTCCTGCAGGTGGGCGATGCCGAAGTCGATGAGCACGGGGTCGCCGTCCTCGATGAGGACGTTGCCCGGCTTGATGTCGCGGTGGACGACGCCGCACGCGTGGATGGAGCGGATCGCCTCGGCGATGCCCCGGGCGAGCCGCAGCAGGTCGGCCGGAGCCATCGGACCGCGGTCCTCGACGACCTCGTCGAGCGCCGGGCCGGGGACGTAGCGCGTCACGATGTAGGGCCGGGGCGCCATGACGTCGGCGTCGATGACGCTCGCGACCCGGGCGTCGCGGATGCGCGAGAGCGTGTCGACCTCGCGCGAGAGTCGCTGGCGGGCGTCGACGTCGTGAGCGACGTGGGCGCGCAGCACCTTGATCGCGACGGCGCGCCCCCGCGGGTCGAGGGCGAGGTGGACGACCCCCATGCCGCCCTCGCCGATCTCCTCGATGAGGCGGTAGGGGCCGATCCGCTGCTCGAAACCCGGACCTCCGGACCGCGGCCCCGCGGGTCCACCGATGCGGGGACCGGTGCGCGGGCCGGGCCGCGGGGTGGGCACCCGCTCGGTCCGGTCGTACGCAGTCATGCCCCTACGGTATGCGACGGGCGGGCCAGCGCCGGAACGTTGCCGTTGCGTGCTGCGGAGTGTCCCGATCAGTCCGGTTCAGGCGTTTCAACCGGTTCGGTTGCCACGGCCGGTTGAGCCGTGCGTTCAGTGGGTGATGTAGTCGCGCAGCTGGTCGCGCTCGGACTGCAGCTCGGACAGCCGGTGCTTGACGATGTCACCGATGCTGACGATGGCCGCCAGCTTGCCGTCGCGGTCGACGATCGGCACGTGGCGCACCCGCAGCTCGGTCATCGTGCCGGCCAGGTCGGCGATGTTGTCGTCGGCCGACCCGGTGGTGACCTCGCCCGTCATGATCTGCGACACCCTCGCCTCGAGCACGCTCGTGCCGCTGCTGTGGAGGTGACGCACGATGTCGCGCTCGCTCACGATGCCCTCGACGGTCGAGCCGTCGGTGCTCACGACGACCGCACCGATCCGGTGCTCGGCCAGCAGCGCGAGCAGTCCGGAGATCGTCTCGTCGGGCTTGATGGTGATGACCTCGCTGCCCTTGCTGCGCAGCACGTCCGAAACCTTCACGACGACTCCTTCGCCTCGGCCCGGTGCCCGCCGGTGGCCCGTCCGAGCCACCAGAGATGCCTTCACTCCGACCCTAGAGCGGGACTGCACCGGGCGCCACTCTTCGCTCGTTAGAGTGAGTCCCGTCCCGTTGTCCAGCCGCAGGAGTTGATTGCGTGCCGAACCCTCGGCCGACCTACGACCTCGTCATCGCCGCGAACCGGCTGCCCGTCGACAAGGTGATCACCGACGGCGGCGAGGTCGAGTGGCGGCGCAGCCCGGGCGGCCTCGTCACGGCCATGGAGTCGGTCATGCGGGCCCAGCCGGGCGCCTGGGTCGGCTGGGCCGGCGACGCCGGGGACGCTCCCGAGCCCTTCGACGAGGAGGGCATCCACCTGCACCCGGTCCCCCTGTCGACCGCCGAGGTCCGCGACTACTACGAGGGCTTCTCGAACGACACGCTCTGGCCGATCTACCACGACGTCATCGTGCCGGCGACGTTCCACCGCGAGTGGTGGTCGAGCTACCAGACCGTCAACCAGCGCTTCGCCGAGGCGGTGGCCGAGGTCGCCGCCGAGGGTGCCACCGTCTGGGTGCAGGACTACCAGCTGCAGCTCGTGCCGACGCTGCTGCGCAAGCTGAGGCCCGACGTGCGCATCGGGTGGTTCAACCACATCCCCTTCCCGCCCGTCGAGCTCTTCGCCCAGCTGCCCTGGCGCGCCCAGCTGCTCGACGGCCTGCTCGGCGCCGACTTCCTCGGCTTCCAGCGCCAGGCCGACGCCCGCAACTTCGTGCGCGCCTGCCGCCAGCTGCTCGGTGCGCAGACGAGGCGCGACCGCGTCAACGTCGAGGGGTCGCACCGCCAGGTCCGCGCTGCCGCCATCCCGATCTCGGTGGACTTCCGCGGTCTCGAGGAGCTAGCCAAGCAGCCGGACGTCATGGCGCGCGCCCGCGAGATCCGCCAGAGCCTCGGCGACCCCGAGGTCCTCATGCTCGGCGTCGACCGGCTCGACTACACCAAGGGCATCCGGCACCGCCTCAAGGCCTACGAGGAGCTCCTCTCCGAGCGACGCATCGGTCCGCCCGAGGTCACCTTCGTGCAGGTCGCCACCCCCAGCCGGGAGCGCGTCGACGCCTACCGGATCCTGCGCGGCGAGATCGAGCAGACCGTTGGTCGCATCAACGGCGAGCTCGGCAAGATCGGCGCGCCGGCCGTGCACTACCTCCACCACTCCTACCCCCGCGAGGAGATGGCGGCGCTCTTCCAGGCCGCCGACGTCATGCTCGTCACGCCGCTGCGCGACGGCATGAACCTCGTGGCCAAGGAGTACGTCACGTGCCGCCACGACCTCGGCGGCGCGCTCGTCCTCTCCGAGTTCACCGGCGCCTGGCACGAGCTCCACCAGGCGTTCGCCTGCAACCCGCACGACATCGAGGGCCTGAAGCAGACGATCCTGCGCGCCATCAACACACCGGCCAAGGACAAGCAGCGCATCATGAAGGCCCTGCGCCGCCGGGTGTCCGACCACGACGTCCAGCGGTGGGCGGCGCGTTACCTCGCAGCGCTCGCCGCGGCGCCCGACCTCCCCCACGCCGAGCCGCGCAACGCGCCCTCCTCGGAGAGGGACGAGGCGCCGCTCATGCCGGCACCGAACGAGTCGCAGCGCCGCCTCGAGCGGAGCGCGCCCGTGAGCGCCGTCGCACCGATCGGCGAGGCGCTCGAGCGCGCCGCCGAGGCTGCCACCCTGCTCGTGGCCACCGACTACGACGGGGTGCTCGCCCCCTTCGACGCCGACCCGATGAAGGCGACGCCGGTCCCCGGCGCCATCGACACGCTGCGCTCGCTCGCGGGCCTGCCCGGGGTCCACGTCGCCGTCGTGTCCGGTCGAGACCTCGCGACGTTGCGCACCCTCACCGAGATCGGCGAGGACGAGCCGATCGTCCTCATCGGCAGCCACGGCGCCGAGTCGTCGAGCCCCGCTGTGCGCGAGGCCATGGAGGCCG
Organism: uncultured Actinomycetota bacterium; assembly: GCA_963849965.1. Lineage (GTDB taxonomy): Bacteria > Actinomycetota > Actinomycetes > Actinomycetales > Dermatophilaceae > Terrabacter. Next base: position 41,218 of record CAWKJV010000028.1, read on the forward strand.
CCGCCGTGACGCCCGACGACGAGGCGACCCTGGCCGAGCTGCCGCTCCGACATCGAGGCCCTCGTCAAGGAGCACCATCCCGACGCCGGCATCGAGCACAAGTCGGCCGCCGTCGTCGTCCACGTCAGGGGCCTTCCCCGCGAGACGGGCGACGCGGCGATCGCCGATGCCCGACGCGTGGCTCTCGACCATCCGGGGGTCAAGGTGCTCAAGGGCAAGTCGGTGCTCGAGCTCTCCGTCTCGCACGCCGACAAGGGCTCTGCCGTCACCGCCCTGGGTCGTCACGTCGACGCCGGCGCGCGCATGTACCTCGGCGACGACGTCACCGACGAGGACGCCTTCACGCGGATGCGCCGCCCCGACGACCTCACCGTGAAGGTCGGCACCGGCTCGACAGCAGCCCGTTACCGCGTCGACGACGAGCCTGCAGCGGCCGCGCTCCTCCAGCGCCTGTGGCAGCTCTGCTCCGCCACCCGCATCGCACGCTGACCAGAGCGACCGCGCCACCCGGCATACGCCCCCCGGCGGAGTTCGCGCGCCCCACACCGCGCGGACACCGAGGGCGTATGCCGTTCCGCCGCCTCGAGCGCGTCCCCGCTCAGTGGCGCCGGACGGCGCCTGTCGAGCCGCGCACCACGAGCTCGGGGCGGAAGACGTACTCCGCACGGGGAGAAGGCTGCCCGGCGATCTCGTCGAGGAGCGCCCGGACCGTTGCGGCGCTCATGGCGTTGACGCTCTGGCGCACCGTCGTCAGCGGCGGGTCGGTGAAGGCGATGAGGGTCGAGTCGTCATAGCCGACCACGGAGAAGTCGCGAGGCACGCTGAGCCCACGCTTGCGGGCCTCGCGGATCGCGCCCAGGGCCATGAGGTCCGAGCCGCACACGACGGCCGTCGCCCCGCGGTCGAGCAGGCGACCGGCCGCCGTCGCGCCGCCCTCGACGGAGAAGAGCGAACGCTCGATGAGGTCGTCGACGTCGGACCGGCCGGTGAGCTCCTGCATGGAGTGACGGAAGCCGGCGATCTTGCGGATGACCGGCACGTAGCGGTCGGGCCCGACAGCGAGGCCGATCTCGCGGTGGCCCAGGCTCACGAGGTGCTCGAGCGCGAGCCCCATCGAGGCGACGTCGTCGTTGCTGATGAAGGGCGCGTCGACGCCCTCGATGTAGCCGTTGACGAGGACGAGTGGCAGGTTGCGGTCCCGCAGCGCGATGTAGCGGTCCGGCGCGGTCGTCGTGTCGGCGTGCAGCCCGGAGATGAAGATGATGCCCGCCACACCCCGCTCGAGCAGCATCTGGACGTAGTCGTCCTCGTGCACTCCCCCGGCGACCTGGGTGCACAGCACCGGCGTGTAGCCGTTCTGCGCCAGCGAGTTCTCGATGATCTGCGCGAACGCAGGGAAGATCGGGTTCGTCAGCTCCGGCACGATGAGGCCGACAAGGCCGGCGCTCTTGCGGCGCAAGCGACTCGGGCGGTCGTAGCCGAGGACGTCGAGCGCCGTCAGCACCGCCTGGCGGGTCGACTCGGCGACGCCCGGCTTGCCGTTGAGCACCCGAGACACCGTGGCCTCGGACACGCTCGCCTGCTCCGCGATGTCGCGCAGTCGTGCCTTCACGTCACCTCCCCCTTCGTCGCACGTGCCGTGGACCGCCGTCGGTGGGCCGCCACGTCCAGATGGTCACGCCGGGCCCCGAGGCGCTCAGTGTGACAGCCCGCTTGCCGATCTTGGGCGCACGTCCGTAGAGCGACGAGCCGGACTCGATTCCCGGAGAGGTGGCGCGGCTCGAGGACGACCGGCTCGTGCGCGGCCCGCGCGACGTGGACGAGTGCCACCTCGTCGAGGGTCTCGCGCAGGTAGACCATGGCGTCACCCTCGGCGTGCACCCAGCGCAGGCCACCGCGCCGAAGGGCGACCGAGCGCTGGCGCGCCTTGATGAGGCCGCGGTAGACGGCGAGAGTGCTTGCGTCCCAGACGGTGTCGTCCCAAGGCATCGGACGTCGACCGTCCTCGCCGAACGTGCCCTCCATGCCGATCTCGTCGCCGTAGGTCATCATCGGCATCGACGGGAACGTCAGAAGCAGGCCGGCGGCGGCCTCGACGTACTCGGGTCCGACCAGCGTCCGGATGCGCGGCACGTCGTGCGACCCGACGAGGTTGAAGGAGTGGACGAGCGACTGCCAGGCGATGCGTGACGTGAAGTCGCGCATCGTGTCGACGACCGCACCGGCGTCGAGCAGCGGCAGCGGGACCGGGGCACCGAGGAAGCGCGGGTCCTTGGGTTCCTGACGCAGCCACGTCCACGCCGGCTTGCAGAAGCCGGCGTAGTTCATGACGCCGTGCCAGCCGTCACCGGGCACGTCGGGGGTGTAGTCGTGGAAGTGCTCCCCGACGAGCAGCGCGTCCGGGGCCACCCTGCCCATGACGTCACGCATCTGCCGGGCGACGTCGTGGTTGACGTCGGTGTCGCGCCAGCGGCCCGTCATGTTGGCGACGTCGACGCGCCACCCGTCGAGCCCGCCCGAGCGGCCCAGCCACTTGCGGACGACCCCCTGCGGGTCCTCGAAGATGCGATGGCGCAGTGCGGCGTTGAGATGGTTGAGCTTCGGCAGGGACGGGACGCCGAGCCAGGCGACGTAGGTGCCGTCCTCCCAGATGTAGTAGTCCCGTTCCGGCGTGTTCCTCCCGCCCGGACCGGTGGCCTTGAGGAACCACTCGTGGGCGTTGCCCGTGTGGTTCGTCGTGAAGTCGCCCATGACCTTCATGCCGCGGTCGTGCGCCGCCTTCGTGAGCCGGCGCAGCGCGGGGGCGCCGCCGAGCAGCGGGTCGATCTGCTCGAAGGACGACGCGTCGTAGCGGTGGTTGGAGCGGGCCGGGAAGAAGGGCGTCAGGTAGACGACGTCGATGCCGAGCGACTCGAGGTGGTCGAGGTGCTCGGTGATGCCGTCGAGGTCACCGCCGTAGAGCTGGTGCGCCACCCCCTTGGGACTGAGGTCGACAGGGTCGGACCACGCGGCCGGGATCGCCCAGTCCGGCGTCTCGTGCTTGTCGGCCTGCGCCGAGCGGGCGAAGCGGTCGGGGAAGATCTGGTAGACGACCGACCCCAGCGCCCAGTCCGGCGGCGGGCTCGCGTGCGCCACGAGCCGGAAGTCGCCGGCGTCGGGCACGTCCCGCTCGTGGACCCCGGTTCCGTTGAGCCACACGTACTTCGTCGGACCACCGGTCAGCAGGAAGCGGTAGTTCGTGACGGGGTTGTGGCACGTCAGGGTCGCGCGCCACCAGGCGTCCGCGGCGGTCGTGCGCACCTTGCGAGCCACGGTGAACGTCGCCTCGCCGTCCGGCGCGGTGCGCACGTGGACGGCCTCGACCCCGGCCTCGAGCGGCACCCGGACGAGCACGTCGACGCGGTCGCCGAGGCGAGGCGTCTGGTGGGAGACGTACCGCCCCGACCCGTCGTGGTGCGGCTGGCTCAGCCACGTCTGCTGGCGGGTCGGGGCAGGGCTCACTTCACCGATCCCGTGGTGAGGCCGCCGACGAGCTGCTTCTGGAAGGCGAGGTAGAGCAGCATGACGGGGATGGAGCCGAGCAGGGCGCCGGCCGTGAACCGCCCGAAGAGGGTGTTCGCGTCGTTGCCGAGCGTCATGCCGTAGAGGCCCACACCGAGCGTCTGGTTGTCGACGTCGGTGAGGAAGACGCTCGCCAGCATGAACTCGCCGTAGAGGCCGACGAAGACGAGCATGAAGACCGTGACGAGGATCGGCATGACGAGACGCAGCGTCATCGTGAAGAAGATGCGCGCGTGGCTCGCCCCGTCGACGATCGCTGCCTCGTCGAGCTCCCTGCGGGACCGTGTCGAAGTAGCCCTTGAGCAGCCACACGTTGGCGCCGAGCGCGCCACCGAGGTAGGCGAGGATCGAGGCCGCTGGTCGTGTTGAGGCCGATGGACGGCAGCACGTCACCGATGCCGGCGAAGATGATGTACGTCGCGACGATGGCGAGCAGCGCCGGGAAGAACGTCGTCAGGAGCAGGAACATCATGCCGGGCCGGCGGCCCTTGAACCGCAGGCGCGAGAAGGCGAACGCCGCACACGCACCGAGGAAGACCGCCAGCAGCGCCCCGCCGAGCGAGATGACCATCGAGTTCTTGTACCAGGTCCAGAACGGGCGCGAGCTGTCGTTGAAGAGGTCGGTGAAGTTCTTCGTCGAGAAGCCCGAGGGCCACAGGCTCGCCGTGTTGAGCGTGCCGCTGGGGTTCGTCGCTGCCGAGTAGATGAAGAGGATCGGGAAGAGCGCCCACATCAGGGCGAGGATGCCCAGGGCGTGACGCCACCACACCGAGCCACCGGGGCCGCGGCGCTTGGGCGACGGCGGAGTCGGAGCACCGGTCTCCTGCTCGATGCGGGTGTCCAGCCGCGGGTCAGCGGGGACGGGAGCGTTGAGGGTCGACATCAGTTGACCTCCTCGAGGGCCTTGGTGCGACGGAAGCCCGGGATGCTCATCAGCGCCACGAGCAGGAAGATGATGACGGACACCGCTGCCGCGAAGCCGTAGTTGGGCGCGCTGCCCGAGAAGGCGAGGCGGAACGCATACGTGATGAGCAGGTCGCTCGAGCCGATGCTCGTGTCGGCGCCGTTGAACGGGCCACCCTTGGTGAGCAGGTAGATGAGCCCGAAGTTGTTGAAGTTGAAGGCGAACGACGCGAGCAGCAGTGGCCCGACCGCCACGAGGAGCAGCGGCATGATGATCGAGCGCAGGGTCCGGAAGGCGTTGGCACCGTCGATGGTCGCCGCCTCACGCACGTCCTGCGGGATCGACTGGAGCGCGCCGGTGCAGACGATGAACATGTAGGGGAAGCCGAGCCACAGGTTCGTGATGAGGATCGCGGCCTTGGCCCCGGCCGACGTTCCCAGCCAGTCGACGCTCAGGCCCAGCGTCTGGTTGATGATGCCGTAGTCCTGGTTGAACATGCCCTTCCAGACCAGCGCCGTCACGAAGCCGGGCAGCGCGTACGGCAGGATCAGCAGGGACCGGTAGACCGCCTTGCCGCGCAGTCTCGGGTCGTTGAAGAGCAGCGCGATGAGCATGCCCAGCAGGAACGTCGAGAGCACCGAGACGATGGCGAAGACGACGTTCCAGACGAAGATGCCGAAGAAGCCGCTGCGGATCGTCGGGTCGGTGAAGATGCGCGTGTAGTTCGCGAGCCCGACGCTCTCCTTCCAGCCCTGGGGGAACGACTGGGTCGGGTCGCCGACGTTGACCCAGCGCGCGTCCTTCGGCGCGTACACCGTCGGTGGTGTCGTGGACGTGTCGGTGAGCTTGTCGGCGGCCGCGTCATAGGTGACGGTCGGCTTGCCCTCGAAGGCCTCGGAGAGGCCGACCGGCTTGATGCCACCGCCGTCGCTGGTCGGGACCGCGATGGCCGAGAGGTCCTTGCTGCGGGCGTTGGCCTGTCGGGCGTTGAGGATCGTGTAGCCCGGCGCCTTGATGATCTTGCCGATCGGCGTCTTCTCGACCCCGGTCGCGGGCAGCGGCTGCAGGCCCTTCTTGTCGCCGACGTACATCGAGCCGTCGGGCTTGGTCAGCAGCAGGACGAGGTCCGCGGTGGCGGGGTCGCCGCCCTCGGCGATCGCGACCGACATCTTGTAGCGCGGGGTGTCGGGGACCTCGCGCACCGACTGGGCGATGATGTCGGTGACCGACTCCTCCTTGCTGTAGAGGTGACCGTCGCCGTAGTTCGTCGTCGACAGGCTCGCGGTGTAGAGCACCGGCCACAGCTGGAAGAGGGTCATGAAGAGCAGACCCGGCACGAGGTACTTCAGGGGCACCGACCGGCGCGTCGCGTAGACGGCGAGGATCCCCATCCCCACGAGTCCGGCGAGAACGACGGCCATCGTGTTGCCTGCCTGCGGCGAGCTTGGTGGCGATCCACAGGATGCCGACCATCGTCGCGACGATGAGAACCCACTTGATCGCGAGCGCGAGGGGCTTGGTCATGTGACACGTCCTTTTGCGCCGGGCCGGCGCCGTTGCCGTAGATGCACGAAGGGGAGCCCCCGAGGAGCTCCCTGGTGGCCCGTGCCCGGGCCGGCGCTGCCGGGGTTCCGGGGTCCGCCACGGCGGCGGACCCCGAAACCCCTGTCAACCGAGGGAGCTCAGCCCTTGGCGATGTTGGCCGCGATCTCCTTGGCAGCAGCGTCGAGACGCTCCTTGGCACCCGCCTTGCCGGCGATGATGTCCGCGGTCGCCTGGCCGAAGGGGCCCCAGACCGAGTTCATCGCGGGGATGTTCGGCATCGGCTTGCCGTCGACGCCGGCCTCGTACCACGCCTTGACGTCGGGGTCGCTCGCGGCGACCTGGTCATAGGCCTCCTTGAGGGCCGGCGGACGCTTGCCGACCTCGAAGAGCGCCAGCTGGACGTCCTTGCGCGGGATGTAGTTCGTGACGAACTCCTGCGCGAGGGCGGCGTTCTTGGCCTTGCTGGAGACGTAGAACATCTGCACGCCGAGGAACGGCTGCATGGCGCCGCCACCGGTGAGGCTGGGCAGCGGGGCGATGCCGTAGTTGATGCCGGCTTCCTTGGCCTTCGCGACGCTCCACGGACCGGAGATCATGAACGGTGCGGCCTTCGTGTCGAAGAGCGCGTCCTGGTTCGTGTCGTCGACGTTGGTCGAGAGGACCTTCATCTTGCCGAGCTTGGCGAGGACGTCGCCGCCCTTGACGGAGCCCGCGCTGTTGACGATCAGCTTGTTGGGGTCGTAGTCGCCGTTGGGCTTCGTGGCGAAGATGCCGCCGTCGGGGAAGGCCGAGAGGTACGGGTAGGCGAAGTAGGCGTTGCCGACCTTGGAGACGAACTGCGACAGGACCTGCTTGGCCTTGCCCTCCTTGACGAGCTTCTCGCCGGTGGCGACGAGCTCGTCCATGGTCTTGGGGGCGTTCGGGACGAGGTCCTTGTTGTACATGAGGCCGATGTTCTCGACGGCATAGGGCACGCCGTAGGACTGGCCGTTGAACTTCGTGGCCGCGATGGCGGTCGGGAGGAACTTGCCCGCCGACGTCGGAGCTGAGGTTGACCGGGGCGACCGTCGAGTTCTGGACGAGCTCGCCGAGCCAGTCGTGGGCGCCGACGATGACGTCCGGGCCCTTGCCGACCTTGGTCGCGTCCTTGAACTGGGTGCGGGTGTCGGTGGCGATCTGGACCTTGACCGAGACGCCGTTCTCGGCGGCGAACTGGTCGGCGTACTTCTGCACGGCCTTGGACCGGTCGGCGTCGGTCCAGATGACGAGGTCGACGTTGGCGTCACGGACGGGAGCAGCGGTGCCGCTCGGCGTCTCGGGGGTGCCGGAGGTCGTCGCCTTGCTCGTGCCGGCGGCACCGGTGTTGGACGGGGTGGTGGGGCTGGACCCACCGCAGGCGCTGAGGGCCAGGGCGGCAACACCCGTGACAGCAGCAGCGCCGAGCGCACGCTTGTGCATGGATTCTCCTTTGAAGCCAGGTGGCACACGCCGCCACCGGTGACCCGGAATGTAGCAAGAAGTTGCAGATAGCGGCGACTCGCTTGCAGCAACTTTTTGCAACGTTCTGGACACGACCGGAGGGTCCCGGGCGTCACGGGCGAGGCACCTTGCGTGGGCGCAGGGGCGGTCAGGGGTGGTCAAGCCGCTGCGCATGGGACATGATGACGATGCCTGCTCAGCCGGGCAGGCACCCTTTACAACGGATCGTCCGGCACGTTCCTGCCGGTGAAGGAAGGCAATGAAGCCATGGCAACAGTGACGTTCGACAACGCGACGAGGCAGTACCCGGGCAACCCGGTCCCCTCCGTCGACAAGCTCAACATCGAGATCGCGGACGGGGAGTTCCTCGTCCTCGTCGGTCCCTCCGGATGTGGCAAGTCCACCTCCCTGCGCATGCTCGCCGGCCTCGAGGAGGTCAACGGCGGACGCATCCTCATCGGTGACCGCGACGTGACGAACCTGTCCCCCAAGGACCGCGACGTCGCGATGGTGTTCCAGAACTACGCGCTCTACCCGCACATGACGGTCGCCGACAACATGGGCTTCGCGCTCAAGATCGCCGGCGTCGACAAGGGCGAGATCCGCAAGCGCGTCGAGGAGGCCGCCAAGATCCTCGACCTGACGCCGTACCTCGACCGCAAGCCGAAGGCCCTCTCCGGTGGCCAGCGCCAGCGCGTCGCCATGGGCCGCGCCATCGTGCGCTCGCCCCAGGTGTTCCTCATGGACGAGCCGCTGTCGAACCTCGACGCCAAGCTCCGCGTCCAGACCCGCACGCAGATCGCCTCGCTCCAGCGCCGCCTCGGCGTCACGACGGTCTACGTCACGCACGACCAGGTCGAGGCCATGACGATGGGTGACCGCGTCGCGGTGCTCAAGGACGGCATCCTCCAGCAGTGCGACAGCCCGCGCCGGATGTACGACCACCCGGCCAACGTCTTCGTCGCCGGCTTCATCGGCTCCCCCGCCATGAACCTCATGAACGTCCCCGTCACCGACGGCGGCGTCGACCTGCACGGCCACACCGTGCCGATCGCGCGCGAGGACCTCGCCGGCGTCGGCAAGGACGTGACGCTGGGTGTCCGTCCCGAGGACCTCGAGCTGTCGTCCGACGCCTCGGGCATCCCCGTCACGGTCGACGTCGTCGAGGAGCTCGGCGCCGACGCCTACATCTACGGCTCGACCGAGCAGAAGCTGCTCGAGGCCACCGGTGAGAACGCCGGCGCCGTGCCGTTCATCGCGCGCGTCGACGGCCGTCGCCCCCCGGAGAAGGGCGAGAAGATCTACCTCAAGCCGAAGCCGGGCCACGTGCACGTCTTCAACTCCGAGTCGGGCCTGCGCGTCGGCGACTGACCGGCAGCGCCTCGCGCGCCACGCTCTTCCGTATGCCGCTGGGCCGGCACCCTTCCCGGGTGCCGGCCCAGCGGCATACCGGACCCCCTCGCGACGGCCCCGCTCGCGGCTCCTGCGCTGGGCGTCGATCGACGGTTGTCGGCGGGCGTGCCACGATGATCGCGTGACGCTCGAGATCACCACCGCCCGGCCCGAGTCCGCCCTGCTCGACCTGCCGTGGTCGACACCGCTCGAGGAGTGGCCGGAGAGCCACCTCGCCGCGCTCCCCCGCGGCATCTCGCGCCACGTCGTGCGCTTCGTCAAGCTCGGGCCGCGCGTGCTCGCCGTCAAGGAGATCAAGGACGACATCGCCGACCGCGAGTACGCCATGCTGCGCAGCCTGCGCCGCCTCGACGTGCCCAGCGTCGAACCGTTCGGCGTCGTGCACGGCCGCACCGCTGCCGACGGCGAGCCGCTCGACGCCTGCCTCATCACGCGGCACCTCCAGTTCTCGCTGCCCTACCGCGCGCTCTACAGCCAGAACCTCCGGCCCGACACCGCCGTGCGCCTCATGGACGCCCTCGCCGTGCTCCTCGTGCGCCTGCACCTCGAGGGCTTCTGGTGGGGCGACGTGTCGCTGTCCAACACCCTCTTCCGCCGCGACGCGGGCGCCTTCGCGGCCTACCTCGTCGACGCCGAGACCGGTGAGCTGCACACCAGGCTGTCCGACGGCCAGCGCGAGCACGACCTCGACATCGCCCGGGTCAACATCGCCGGCGAGCTGATGGACCTCGCGGCCGGCGGCTTCCTCGAGGAGCACGCCGACCCGTTCGAGGTGTCCGCCTCGATCATCGAGCGCTACCACACGCTGTGGGACGCCCTCACCGGCACGGAGCGGTTCGAGCTCGGCGACCGCTGGCGCGTCGACGAGCGCATCCGCCGGCTCAACGAGCTCGGCTTCGACGTCGACGAGCTCTCGATCACGACCGACATCGGCGGCACCGAGATCGTCATCACCCCCAAGGTCGTCGACGCCGGCCACCACTCCCGCCGCCTGCTGCGCCTCACCGGCCTCGACGTCGGCGAGAACCAGGCCCGCCGCCTGCTCAACGACCTCGACGCGTATGCCGCCGCGACCGACCGTCAGGGCGACGACGAGGAGATCGTCGCGCACGACTGGCTGGCCAAGGTCTACGAGCCGGTCACCCGCGCCGTGCCGCGTGAGCTCACCGGCCGACTCGAGCCCGCCGAGATCTTCCACGAGGTGCTCGAGCACCGGTGGTACATGAGCGAGCGCGCCGGACACGACACGCCCATCGAGGACGCGCTGCGCGACTACGTCGCGACCGTCCTGCCGGCCAAGCCGGAGGAGAAGTCGGTGCTCGGTGTCGACACCGAGGAGATGCCGGTCATCAGCCGCTTCGACTGAGGCCGAGCCGGCTCAGTCCGCGACGGGCTTCCTCGGCGGGTGCCGAGAGGATCTGGCCGAAGAGGACGACGATCCACAGCAGGAACGTCACGACGTGGACCGCCGTGCACCACAGGCAGATCGCGTGGACGCGGTAGAGCTCGGCCCAGACGAGGTAGAGCACCATCCCGATGCCGATCGTCAGCCAGCCGAGGCGGACCGCGTCGAGCCAGCGCTCCGGCCGACGCCACACGCGGGGCAGGGTGAGGCCCAGCGCGACGACGAAGAAGACGAGTCCGAGCAGGGCCACCGGCACCCCCATGAACGTGCTCCAGGCGCTCGTGGTCACCTTGGCGCAGTCGACGATGCCGTTGATGCTGCACGCGAGCGTCGCGTTGGCGGTGAAGTGCTCGAACGTGAGGTATGCCGACACGGCGAGACCCGCGAGGGCGAGGACCGACGACACCGGCGCGAGCCAGACCGGGCGCGCGCGCCCGACGTCGGCGGCCGTGTGGACCCGGGAGCCACGTCGCCGCGCAGCGAGCTCACGAGGTCACCGCTTGAGCAGCACGGAGGCGGACTGGACGCCCTGGCTCGTGCAGACGTTGGCCGGCTTGCCCTTGGTCTGGTCGCAGATCTGGGCCGTGATCATGTTGATGGCCGGGGTGACCGTCTTGCCGATGTCGGAGGTCGGGTCCTGGATGCCGGCGATGATCTGGTCGTAGGTCTTGCCCTCGAAGGCGTTGGCCTCGACGGTCGCACCGTCCGTGGCGTGGGTGCCCCCGTAGGTGATCCACGGGATGCCGCCGCCGGGGTTGAACTTCTGGAAGAGCGCGAGGTTGTCGCCCTCGAGGGTCTGCAGCGGCTTGCCGTCGCGGTCCTGGGTCTCGACGGCCTCGAAGGCCACGACGTCGCTGGTGTACTTCGCGTCCTTGAACGAGAACGTCGGGGTGTCGGGGTGCACGTCGGTGCTCGAGCTCCTCGTCTCGGTGACACCGGTGAAGGTGCCGAACCGCGACAGCGCGCCGATGAGCGCCCAGCGCTCCATGGCGCAGAACGGGCAGTACTCGGCGCCGACGTAGAGCACCTTGGGCTTGCCGTCCTGCGTCAGCGGGGTGCCGCCCTGGAGCTTGGCCGGCGCCTGCGCGGGCGAGGGCGCCGGCGCCTTGTCGAAGAGGGATGCCGGCAGCTTCTCGAGCGTGGCGAGCGCCGCCGCTCCCCCGCTGCCCGCGGTCGCGGCGGGCGCGTCCTTGGGCCGGTTGGAGATGACGACCCCGAGCACGACGGCGATGATGACGACGACGACCGCCACCGACGCGGCGATGACCTGCGTGCGCTGACGGTCCTTGCGGGCGGCCTCGGCGCGCAGCTGCGCCGCTCGGGCGGCCGTCTCGGCACGGGTGCTCTTCGCCACGAATACGTCCTTCGGTTCGGCTGCTCGTCGGCAGCGCTCGCGTGACGCCCCGGTGTTTACTACAGGGCGTAGTTGTTCCTTCAGCACTCTATCGAGCGCCACTCTGACCAGCGTGGGAGGTCCATCCGAAGTTCCCGAGCCCACGGCTGTCGGCCCGCGACGGCGGCCACGCCGCCGGTGCCGGCCGGACGGCATACGTCAGCGGCGGCGCTGGCGGGCGATCTCGTAGAGGGTGACGCCCGTGGCGAGGCCGGCGTTGAGCGACTCGACGGCCGAGCTCATCGGGATCGAGACGATCTGGTCGCACGTCTCGCGCACGAGGCGCGAGAGGCCCTTGCCCTCGGAGCCGGTGACGATGACGAGCGGCTCCGTGGCGAGCGCGAGGTCGGGCAGCTCGACGTCGCCGTCCATGTCGAGGCCGAGGATGAAGAAGCCGGCCTTCTTGAACTCCTCGAGCGCGCGGGTCAGGTTGCTCGCGCGGGCCACCGGGATGCGGGCCGCGGCGCCGGCCGACGTCTTCCACGCCGACGCGGTCATGCCGACCGAGCGGCGCTCGGGCACGACGACGCCGTGGCCGCCGAAGGCCGCGACGGAGCGCACGATGGCGCCGAGGTTGCGCGGGTCGGTGATGCCGTCGAGGGCGACGACGAGCGGGATGCCGGGCATCTCGGGGTCGATGAGGTCGTTCGGGTGGGCGTAGTCGTAGGGCGGCACCTGCAGCGCCATGCCCTGGTGCACGCCGCCGTCGGTGAGCCGGTCGAGCTCGCCGCGTGGCGTCTCGAGGATCGCGAGCCCGCGCTCCGTGGCGAGCTTGAGCGCCTCGCGCACGCGGTCGTCGGTGTCGATGCGGGTGGCGATGTACATCGTCGCCACCGGCACGTCGGCACGCAGGGCCTCGACGACCGAGTTGCGGCCGTAGACCATCTCGCTCGAGGCCTTGCTGCGACTCTTGGACCGGGCCTGGCCGCGGCCACCGGGACCGGGCGCACCGGAACCGGACCGCTTCGCCGCGACCCTGGCGCGCTTGTGCGCTGGGTGGTACTCGCGTTCGGAGGCCTTGGGCGTCGGGCCCTTGCCCTCGAGCCCACGGCGACGCTGGCCGCCCGAACCGACGGTCGCACCCTTGCTGCTCTTGCGGATGGCGCCGCGCCTCTGGGAGTTGCCTGGCATGTCAGCCCTGTGCCTTCTCGGCCCCGGGGGCCGCGGTGGTGACGTCGGTGGTGGGGTCGGTGGTGTCGGTGGCGGCGCCCGCGTCGCCGCGCGCGGGGCGGGCGAGGGACCACTGGGCCCCGGACGGGGTGTCGGTGATCTCGATGCCGACGGCCGTCAGGGTGTCGCGGATCTGGTCGGCTCGCTCGAAGTCGCGCTCCTGGCGCGCGACCTGACGCGCGTCGAGCTGGGCCCGCACGAGCGCCTCGAGCGCGAGCTCGGCGGCAGCGTCCTCACGACTGCCGCCCGAGCCCCAGTGGGTCGCGAGCGGGTTGACGCCGAGCACGTCCGTCATGGCGACGACGGCCGCGGCGGCCTCGAGGGCCGCCTCGTCGTCGTCCTCGTCGAGCGCGCTGTTGCCGGCCCGCACCGTGTCGTGCACGACGGCGAGCGCGCCGCTGACGCCGAGGTCGTCGTCCATCGACGCGACGAACGCGGCCGGCAGGTCGGCCGCGGCCACCGGCTCGATCGCGCCGCGGCGGGCCGCCCGCTCGAGGAAGCCCTCGATGCGCTCGACCGCACCGGCGGCCTCGTCGAGGGAACCGGGGTGGTACTCGATCGTCGACCGGTAGTGCGCGGCCGTGAGGTAGTAGCGCAGCACGATCGGGCGAGTCACCTCGAGGAGGTGGCGCACCTCGAGGGCGTTGCCGAGGGACTTGCCCATCTTCTGGCCCTTGACCGTGACCCAGGCGTTGTGGAGCCAGTACCGGGCGAAGCCGAGGCCGGCCGCGCGCGACTGCGCCTGCTCGTTCTCGTGGTGCGGGAAGCGCAGGTCGATGCCGCCGCCGTGGATGTCGAACTCGTCGCCGAGCCAGCGGCGCGCCATCGCCGAGCACTCGAGGTGCCAGCCCGGGCGACCGGAGCCGAACGGCGTCGGCCACGAGGCGCTCTCGGGCTCGTCGGCCTTGCGGCCCTTCCACAGCGCGAAGTCACGGGGGTCCCGCTTGCCGCGGGGGTCGGCGTCGTCGGCGTTCGCCATGTCGTCGAGCGACTGGCCGGTCAGCGAGCCGTACTCCGGCCACGACCGCACGTCGAAGTACACGTCGCCGCTGCCGTCGGGGGCGGCATACGCGTGGCCCTTCTCGACGAGCGTCTCCATGAGCGACACCATGTCGGGCACGTGCCCGGTGGCGCGGGGCTCGTAGGTCGCCGGCTCGACCCCGAGCGCGTCGAGCGCCTGGGACGTGAGGCGCTCGTTGCGGTAGGTCAGGGCGAACCACGGCTCACCCGCCTCGGCGGCCTTGCGCAGCACCTTGTCGTCGATGTCGGTGACGTTGCGCACGAGCGTGACGTCGTAGCCGTGGCCGGTCTCGAGCCAGCGGCGCAGCACGTCGAACGCGACGGCGAAGCGGATGTGGCCGATGTGCGGCGCGCCCTGCGTCGTGAGGCCACAGATGTACATGCCGACCTTGCCCGTCTCGCGCGGCGTGAAGTCGCGCAGCTCCCGGGTTGCGGTGTCGAACAGTCGTAGGCTCACCCGCCGAAGTCTATCGGCGCGTCGCCACGCGCCCGACCAGCGCCGAACGCGCGGGCCACGCGGGGTACACGTTGCGCATGGCGTATCCGTGTGGCTCAGTGGGCTCAGTGGGCTCAGTGGCCGCGGCGGACCCACTCCTCCACGTCGTGCTTCTCGCCGCCGATCGTGGTGGAGCCGCCGTGGCCGGTGAGGACGACCGTCTCGGGCGGCAGCGACAGCAGCTGCTCCCGGATCGACTCCACGATGGTCGGGAAGTCGGAGTACGACCGACCCGTCGCGCCCGGGCCGCCCTGGAAGAGCGTGTCGCCGGTGAAGACGACGCCGAGGTCGCGCGGCGTGGAAGCAGCAGGCACCCGGGCGCGTGGCCCGGCGTGTGCAGCACGAAGAGCTCGACGTCGCCGACCTGCACGACGTCACCGTCGGCGAGGTCCTGCGTCGGTGCGAGGTCGGGGTGCTCTGGTCCCACAGCACCCGGTCGTCGGGGTGCAGCGCGACCTTCGCCTCCGGGGTGGGCGGCGAGCAGCTCGGGCACGACGGTGACGTGGTCGTCGTGCGCGTGCGTCAGCAGGACGTGGGTCAGGCGCCGGTCACCGACGAGCTCGAGGATCGGGGCCGCGTCGTGCGGGGCGTCGATGACGACGCACTCGGTGTCGTCGCCGACGACCCAGACGTTGTTCTCGACCTCCCACGTGCCGCCGTCGAGGCTGAAGGTGCCCTCGGTCGTCGTGTGGTCGACGCGGACGCCGCCCGGGGACGCGGCGTGACCTGGTCGGCCGGCCTCGGCGGCGCTCACAGCTCGACCACCGAGCGCAGCACCTCGCCGGCGTGCATCTTCTCGAACGCCGCCTCGATGTCGCCGAGGCCGATGCGCTCGCTGACGAAGGCGTCGAGGTCGAAGCGGCCCTGCTTGTAGAGCTCGACGAGCATCGGGAAGTCGCGGCTCGGGAGGCAGTCGCCGTACCAGCTCGACTTCAGCGCGCCGCCGCGGCCGAAGATGTCGATCATCGGCAGCGTCACCTGCTGGTCGGGCGTGGGGACGCCGACGAGGACGACGGTGCCCGGCGAGGTCGCGGGCGTAGAACGCCTGCTCGTACGTCTCCGGCCGACCCACGGCCTCGACGACGACGTCGGCGCCGTTGCCGCCGGTCAGGCTGCGGATCGCCTCGACCGCGTCGGTGTTCGTGCTGTTGACGGTGTGCGTCGCGCCGAAGTGCTTCGCCTGCTCGAGCTTGGCGTCGCTGACGTCGACGGCGATGATCGTCGTCGCGCCGGCCACCTTGGCGCCGGCGATCGCGGCATTGCCGACGCCGCCGCAGCCGATGACGGCGATCGAGTCGCCGCGGCCCACGCCACCGGTGTTGACCGCCGCGCCGAAGCCGGCCATGACGCCGCAGCCGAGCAGACCGACGGCTGCCGCATCGGCCTCGGGCACCTTGGTGCACTGGCCGGCGGCGACGAGCGTCTTCTCGATGAAGGCGCCGATGCCGAGCGCGGGCGTCAGCTCGGTGCCGTCGGTCAGGGTCATCTTCTGCGTCGCGTTGTGGGTGTTGAAGCAGTACCACGGCTTGCCCTTGGCGCAGGCCCGGCACTGGCCGCACACGGCGCGCCAGTTGAGGATGACGAAGTCGCCGGGAGCCACGTCGGTGACGCCCTCGCCGACGGCCTCGACGTAGCCGGCCGCCTCGTGCCCGAGCAGGAACGGGTAGTCGTCGTTGATGCCGCCCTCGCGGTAGTGCAGGTCGGTGTGGCAGACCCCGCACGTCTCGATCTTGACGACGGCCTCGCCGGGGCCCGGGTCGGGCACGACGATGTCGACGACCTCGACGTCGGCTCCCTTGCTGCGGCTGATGACACCCTTGACGGTCTGCGGCATGACGGCTCCTTCGGCCTCGTCGGTTCGGTCGGTCCGATCCTTTCAAACGTCCTGACGGTCCCGTCCACTGGTAGCAAGGTGCCCACTCGACTCCCGAGGAGCCGAGTGGGCACGTATGCCGTGTCGCGGGCCGCCCGGGACGGCGTCAGCGCTCGCGGGTGGTGTCGCCGGTCTCGTCGTGCGCCCTGGCCTCGTCGACACCCCCGGTCAGGCCGTGCCCACCGCCGAAGCCCTCGCCCTCGCGCGCCTCGGCGAGACGGTTGCCGTGCTCGTCGACCCGGTAGCCCTCCTTGTCGGTGCGCACGTCGGGGTCGTGCAGGTCGGCCTGGCGCATCCGCTCGTCGCGCTCGCGACGGACCGCCTCGGCGTCACCGGAGTGCTCGCGGGCCTCGGCCTCGAGACGCTCGGCCTCGAGCCGCCGCTTCTCGGCCTCGGCGCGGGCCAGCTCGGAGCGGGCCTTGGCCTCGGTCGCGCTCACCTCGCGCTCCCGCAGCTCCTGGTCGTGCTTCGCTGCCTCCTGGCGGATCTCTGCCGCCGTGTCGCGCTTGGCCTCAACGCGCCGCCCCCGGCTGCGGGACATCACCAAGGCGATGATGGCGATCACGACGATCACGGCCACGATGATCCAGATGATGGTGCTGGTAGTCATGCCGTCCTCCTGGTCATGCCGACGGGCGGCATGTCGCCGCTCCACTGTCGGCGTACCCGCCCGGACGCCGGAGCAAGCAGGTGGTGCTCGCCGGTCAGCGGGACGGAGGGCCGAGCACCAGTGCGGTGGCGACGGCCGCGACACCCTCGCCTCGGCCGGTGAGACCGAGCCCGTCGGTCGTCGTGCCGCTGACCGAGACCGGCGCACCGGCAGCCGCGGAGAGAGCCGCCTCGGCCTCGGCGCGGCGGGTGCCGACCTTGGGCCGGTTGCCTATGACTTGAACGGCGATGTTGCCGAGCTCGTAGCCCGCCTCGCGCACGAGGCGTGCCGCCTCCGCGAGCAGCGTGACGCCCGACGCGCCGGCGAGCTCGGGCCGAGCGGTGCCGAAATGCGCGCCGAGGTCACCGATCCCCGCCGCCGAGAAGATCGCGTCGCAGGCCGCATGGGCGGCTACGTCCGCGTCGGAGTGACCATCGAGGCCGCGCTCCCCGGGCCACCGCAGCCCGCCGACCCAGAGCTCGCGCTCGGACCCCTCGGGGGCGTATGCGTGGACGTCCACCCCGACTCCGACGCGCGGGAGCTGCGTCACCGGCCGTCCTTCCACTCGATCGGGCCGCGGTGGAGCTTGTGCGGGGCCGCCTGAGCCACGGGCTTGATGACCATGGTGTCGATGTTGACGTGCTGCGGCAGCCCGACGACGAAGCCCACGCACTCCGCGACGTCGTCGGCCACGAGGGGCCGGTCGACGTCGTCGTAGACCTTGTCGGCCGCCGCCTGGTCGCCGTGCAGGCGGGTCAGGGAGAACTCCTCGGTGCGCACCATGCCGGGCCGGATGTCGACGACCCGGATGTTCTCGCCGTTGAGCTCGAGCCGGAGGGTCTCGGAGACGACGGACGTGCCGTGCTTGGCCGCGACGTAGCCACCGCCGCCCTCGTAGACGCGCTCGCCGGCGATGGAGCTGATGTCGACGATGGTCGCCCGCGCCGACTCGCGCAGCAGCGGCAGCACGGCCTGGGTGACCCGCAGCGTGCCGACGACGTTCGTCGCGTACATCCGCTCCCACTCCTCTGGGTCCCCGTCCTCGACGCGCGTCACGCCGAGCGCGCCGCCGGCGTTGTTGACGACGACGTCGCACCGCGCGAGCGAGCCGACGCCGGTCGTCACGGACTCGGGGTCGGTGACGTCCATGACGAGCGCGCGGGCCGAACCGCCGCACCTCTCGATGTCGGCGACGACCTCGTCGAGCTTCTCCCGGCGGCGTCCGGCGACGACGACGTCGAAGCCGTCACGCGACAGGCGCCTCGCGATGGCTGAACCGATGCCGGTACCGCCTCCGGTGACGAGGGCGAGGGGTCGGGACTGGGCGGGGGGCGTCGCGTCGGTCACGCTGCCGACAATAGGCGCTGCCGGTTCGATGTATTCGCGCGGTCCGGAGCCCGCGCGAATACATCCACCCGGTCAGCGGGAGCCGAGGAGGCGGGCGGCGGCTTCGAGGTCGGCGGGCGTGGTCACCTTGAGGGCCCGCGGGTCACCCGCGACGACGAGGACCCGCTCGCCGAGACGCTCGACGAGACCGGCGTCGTCGGTCGCCTCGCTCGAGACGGCGTGCGCCCGCTCCAGCACGTCGCGCCGGAAGCCCTGGGGCGTCTGCACCGCGCGCAGGGCCGCACGCTCGGGCGTGCTCACCACGAAGCCGCCCTCGTCGACCTGCTTCACCGTGTCGACGACCGCGGTGCCGGGCACGACCGCGACGGCGCCGGCGGCAACTGCGGCCACGACCCGGTCGAAGACGGCGACCGGCGTCAGGCACCGGGCGGCGTCGTGGACGAGGACGATGTCGACGTCGTCGCCGAGCACCGCAAGCCCGGCCGCGACGGAGTCGCCCCGCTCGGCCCCGCCCACGACGACGGTCACGGGCGAGGTGGACCCGAGCTCACGGCATACGCCATCGGCCACGACCTCGGCGTCACCCCGGTGGGCGGCGGGGGCCACGACGACGACCTCGGACACCGCGGCGCACGAGAGAACCCCCCGCAGGGCGTGCCCCAGCAGGGGCACCCCAGCGAGGGGCACGAACGCCTTGGGGACACCGGCCCCCAGACGCGAACCGGAGCCGGCCGCGACGACGATGACGCCGACGCGACCGGCTCCGGTCTCGTTGTTCAGGATCTCGCTCGAATCAGGAAGCAAGGACCTCGTCGAGGATGGTCTCGGCCTTCTCCTCGTTGGTCTTCTCCGCGAGCGCGAGCTCGGAGACGAGGATCTGGCGGGCCTTGGCGAGCATGCGCTTCTCGCCGGCCGACAGACCACGGTCCTGGTCACGACGCCACAGGTCACGAACGACCTCGGCGACCTTGATGACGTCACCCGACGCGAGCTTCTCGAGGTTCGCCTTGTAGCGGCGCGACCAGTTGGTCGGCTCCTCGGTGTGCGGGGTGCGCAGGACCTCGAACACCCGGTCCAGACCCTCCTGGCCCACGACGTCGCGGACACCCACGAGGTCGCAGTTCTCGGCGGGGACCTCGATCGTCAGGTCACCCTGGGCGACCTTGAGCTTCAGGTAGAGCTTGTCCTCTCCCTTGATCGTTCGTGTGTTGATCTCTTCGATCAGTGCAGCCCCGTGGTGGGGGTACACGACCGTCTCGCCGACCTTGAAAACCATCTGCTGTTTTCCCCTTTCGCGACCTCAAGATTATCACGAAACAAGGCACATCGCGATCTCAGGAACCTGCATCATCGCAGGTCAGAGCCATAGTCGGGGAGCACAAGCAGACAGTTGACGTCTTGACAGAACCCGCATTCGCATGCATCAGGAGCTGCGCCGACAGGGCCTGCCAGGGCCTGGTCAGGGCCTGGTTCGGGCCTGCTGCGGGCGCGTCACACACCCGTCCACGCCGCCGCGGCGGGTACCCGGGCCCCTCGGTGCGCCCGCCGGTAGGCTGTCGCCCGTGAACCGTCGAATCCCCGCCCCGGCCCCCGCGCGTCGCCCGTCCACCCGCAGAGCGGCGACGGTTCTCGCGGGCATGGCCCTCGCGCTCGCGACGACCGGGTGCTCGGTCAACAATCCCGATCCAGACGAACGTCCCCTACCTCCCTGCCGACGGCGTGCAGGCCGACGTGGGCCACCTCGCGGTGCGTGACCTCGTGCTCGTCGGCGACGGCACCGGCACCGTCGTCGTCTCCGGCTCGGCGACCAACCTCGGCGAGCAGGACATGACGGTCCAGATCGCCGCGCAGCCCGACCCCAACGCGACGACCCCGCCCTCCGGTTCCGAGGTCCAGCTGCGTCCGCACGAGCAGGTCAACCTCGCCACGAAGGGCCTGCAGCTGAGCGCCGTCACGACCAAGCCCGGCGGCCTCCAGCCGCTGGTCGTCACCTCGAGCACCGGCGGCACCGCCGTCGTCAAGGCTCCGGTGCTGACCCCGCAGGACTACTACTCCACGGTCACCCCGGCGCCCACCGGCAGCTGACCCCCGGTCGACGCCGACGGTGAGGCGTATGTCGCGTGGGCGGGCCCCACGTCGTGCCAGCGTGCGTCAGGTCGTCGGCTCAGCCGGCCTCGAACTTGTAGCCGAGCCCGCGCACGGTGACGATGTGCACCGGGTTCGCCGGGTCGGGTTCGATCTTGGCACGGAGGCGCTTGACGTGGACGTCGAGCGTCTTCGTGTCGCCCACGTAGTCGCTGCCCCAGACGCGGTCGATCAGCTGCATGCGGGTCAGGACGCGACCCGAGTTGCGGAGCAGCATCTCGAGCAGCTCGAACTCCTTGAGCGGCAGGGACGCCGACCGGCCCTGGACGCTGACGGTGTGGCGCTCGACGTCCATCCGCACCGGTCCCGCCTCGAGCGTCGAGGGGAGCAGGTCCTCCGGCTCGGCGAGACGGCGCAGCACGGCCTTGACGCGAGCGAGCAGCTCGCGGCTCGAGTAGGGCTTGGTGACGTAGTCGTCGGCGCCGATCTCGAGGCCGACGACCTTGTCGATCTCGCTGTCCTTGGCGGTCAGCATGATGACCGGCACCGAGGAGCGCTGACGCAGGGCCCGGCACACGTCGATGCCGGACAGACCCGGCAGCATGAGGTCGAGCAGGACGAGGTCGGCGCCGTTCTTGTCGAACTCGGCCAGGCCGTCCGGCCCGGTCTCGGCCACGGCGACGTCGTAGCCCTCCTTCTTCAGCAGGTAGGACAGGGGGTCGGAGAACGACACCTCGTCCTCGACGATGAGAATGCGACTCAAGACGGGCCTCTCGGGGTCGGCCAGCGTGGGCTGGCGGGTTGCTCAGGCGGGGTCAGGCGGGCTCAGGCGCTCACGGACGGGGCCGCGCCGGTGTCGTGCGGCAGGGCGGCATACGTGGTCGGTTCGGCAGGGTCAGCGGCGGCGCGCTGGCGGCTCGGCGGGCTCGGCGGGCTCGGCGGGCTCGGCGGGCTCGATGGCGCCCGAGGCGTGGGCCGCCGGCAGCTCGATGGTGAAGGTCGACCCGCGTCCGGGCTCTGACCAGACCGACACGTTGCCACCGTGGTTGTCGGCCACGTGCTTGACGATCGCGAGCCCGAGTCCCGGTGCCGCCGGTCGCCCGCGAGCGCGCCGTGTCGACGCGGTAGAAGCGCTCGAAGATCCGCTGCTGCTCGTCGGGCGCGATGCCGAGCCCCTGGTCGGTGACCGAGACGTCGATGACGCCGGCGCGGCCGCGCCGCACCATGAGGCCGACGCGGGTGCCGCTGTCGGAGTAGGCGATCGCGTTGCCGACGAGGTTGCTGATCGCGGTGGTCACGAGCTCCGCGTCGCCCCACACCTCGCAGTCCTCGTCGATGGCCGTGACGAGCTCGATGCGGTGCTCGTCGGCGATCAGCCGGCTGCGGTCGGCCGCGTCACGGGCGCACGCCCCGACGTCGATGAGGGTGGGGTCCTTGATGACGTCGGCCCCCTGGAGGCGCGAGAGCTCGACGATCTCCTTGACGAGCCGGGTCAGGCGGTCGGACTCGACACCGATCCGCCTGGCGAAGCGGACGACCGCCTCGGGGTCGTCGTGCGCGTGCAGCACGGCCTCGGCGAGCAGCGAGATGCCGCCGACCGGGGTCTTGAGCTCGTGGCTGACGTTGGCGAGGAAGTCCCGCCGGATCTCCTCGACGCGCGCCGCCTTGGACCGGTCCTCGACGAGGAGGAGCACGTGGTCGGCGCCGAGCGGGGCGACGCGGGCGGCGACGACGAGGCGCCCGTCCCCGAGGCCCTTCTGCAGGGTCAGCTCGGCCTCGCGGATGATGCCGTCGCGACGCACGGCGCGGGCCAGGTGGAGCAGCTCCGGGTGCACGAGCTCCTGGCCCCGCACGAGCCCCTGCGCCACGGCGGCGGGCGAGTTGTTGACGACCCGGTCCGAGGAGTCGACGAGGATGCCGCTCGAGCGCAGGACCGCGATGACCTCGCCGACGCCGGGGGGCAGCGGCGGATCGCTGGCGACGGCCTGCTCCGCCGCCGTCGAGCGGTCCGACAGGCGTACGGCCACCATCGCCAGGCCGCCGAGGGCGAGGCCGGCGATGCCACCGAGCGTTGCCGCGGTTGTCGGGTCCACGACACTCAGCGTACGCATCCGGCCGCGCAGCCCTGACCAGGTGCGCTCCGCTCCTGCGGAGCGCGAACCCACTGTTCACCTCGGCGTACCCACGCATTCACGAAGCCCTGCGAGCCTCAGCATCAGCGGGGACGTGACACCCCGCTCGTATGCCGTTCCGCGCGCGTCGCGGAGTGGCAGGCTGGCCCTCGTGCCACCGGCCCGCGACGCGGACGGCACGCGGCGAGGCTGCACGACGCGGCGGCACGAGCACGTACGACGACGCACGACCGGCAACTGACAGGAAGACCATGCGCGACCAGTTCCACGAGGACCTCGACACGATCTCGGACCAGCTCGTCGAGCTGACCCGGCTCGCAGGGTCGGCCATCTCCCGCGCCACGACCGCCCTGCTCGACGCCGACGTCCACCTCGCCGAGTCGGTCATCGAGGCCGACCGCAAGCTCGACGACATCCGCATCGAGCTCGACGAGCTGTCGATCGACCTGCTCGCGCGCCAGCAGCCCGTCGCGACCGACCTGCGCATCGTCGTCACGGCGATGCACATGAGCTCCGACCTCGAGCGGATGGGCGACCTCGCCCGGCACGTCGCCAAGGTCGCCCGGCTGCGCACGCCCGAGTCCGCGGTGCCGCCGGAGCTGCGCTCCCACATCCTGCAGATGGGCCAGGTCGCCGAGGCGATCGTCGCCAAGTGCGGGTCGATCATCGCGAGCAAGGACGTCGCCGCCGCCATCGCGCTCGAGAAGGACGACGACGCGATGGACGACCTCCACCGCGAGCTCTTCGCAGCACTCCTCGACGAGAACACGTCGTGGTCGCGCAGCTCGATCCTCGACCTGACCCTCGTCGGCCGCTACTACGAGCGCTTCGCCGACCACGCCGTCTCCGTGGCCCGCCGCGTCGTCTACCTCGTCACCGGGGAGTACGACTCCGAGGTCAGCTTCGACCACGAGGACGACGAGGACGCCGACGTCATCGCCGAGATCGAGCGCGGCACCACCCCCGCCTGACCCCCAACCGTCGAGAGGCCACGTATGGCCGCCTCGCAGCCGTCGAAAGGCCACGTATGGCCGCCTCGTGACAGTCGAAAGGCCACTCCTCGCCGTGAGGAGTGGCCTTTCGACTGCGGTCAGGCGGCCATACGTGGCCTTTCGACGGTTCAGGGGGTGGAGGTCAGCGGCCCTGGTTCGCGACGGCCTCGGCGGCGGCGCGGGCGGCCTCGGGGTCGAGGTAGCGCCCACCGCGGGGTCACCGGACGGAACGACGTCGTCGAGCTCGTAGACGAGCGGCATGCCGGTCGGGATGTTGAGCCCGGCGATGTCGTCGTCGGAGATGCCGTCGAGCGTCTTGACGAGGGCACGCAGCGAGTTGCCGTGGGCGGCGACCATGACGGTCAGGCCGTCGGCGAGGTCGGTCTGGATCTCGTTCTCCCAGTAGGGCATCAGCCGCGTCACGACGTCCTTGAGGCACTCGGTGGCCGGCATCGCGGCGCCGAGCCCGGCGTAGCGGGGGTCGCCGTGCTGCGAGAACTCGTCGTCCTCGTCGATGGGCGGCGGCGGCACGTCGTAGGAGCGGCGCCACAGCATGAACTGCTCCTCGCCGAACTCCTCGAGGGTCTGCTTCTTGTTCTTGCCCTGCAGCGCGCCGTAGTGGCGCTCGTTGAGGCGCCAGTCGCGCTTGACCGGGATCCAGTGCCGGTCGGCCGCGTCGAGCGAGAGGTTCGCGGTCGTGATGGCCCGGCGCAGCAGCGACGTGTGCACGATGTCGGGCAGGATGCCGGCCTCCTTGAGCTGCTCGCCGGCGCTCACGCCCTCGGCGCGGCCCTTGTCGGTGAGGTCGACGTCGACCCAGCCGGTGAAGAGGTTCTTGGCGTTCCAGTCGCTTTCGCCGTGA
This sequence comes from uncultured Actinomycetota bacterium, assembly GCA_963849965.1. Lineage (GTDB taxonomy): Bacteria > Actinomycetota > Actinomycetes > Actinomycetales > Dermatophilaceae > Terrabacter. Next base: position 65,544 of record CAWKJV010000028.1, read on the forward strand.
CGGACGAGGACGAGCGTGTAGGTCATGGCGCCAGCCTAGCGACGGCCGATCAGGCGTCCGACCCGTCGTCCAGCAGGTGTCGGAAGGCGTCGAGGTTGCGCGTGGACTCGCCCCGCGAGACCCGCCAGGCCCACTCCTTCCTCATCGAGCCGAGGAAGCCGAGCGCGAGCAGCTCGTTGAAGACGTCGTCGCTCGCCGACAGCACGATGCCGAAGAGCTGGTCGAGGTGGTCGGCCTCGACCGCGACGGTCGGCACCTCGCCCGCGCAGGTAGACGTCGCCGTCGGTGTCGATGGCGTAGGCGACCCCCTGCAGCCGCAGGTTCTTGCGCAGCAGCGTGCGGTAGAACGCCTCGTGGTTCTCGTCCGGGTTGCGGATGACGAAGGCGCTGAGGCTCGTCGTCCGGTCGCGCACGAGCACCGACACGACGGTCTTGAGCTTCTTCTCCCCGGGCAGGGTCACGACGTACTCCCCCACGCGTCCGCCGAGCTCCCAGTCGAGACCGACCGAGCCGAGGTATGCCGTGAGGCGGGCCTCCGCGCTGCGCGCGCGGGGAGTCGTCGGCCGGCGTGGTGTCCTGGAGCTCGGCGGTCACGGGATCACCGCCGTCGGGACGCCGACGAGGCTCTGGCCCTCGTCGATCGGCGACTCGTTGGTGCCGTCGGCGCGCTCTCGGATCGCCTGACGGTAGACCTCGAGGAGCCGGTCGGTGGTCGCGCCCCAGCCGAACTGCGCGGCGTGCGCGACGGCCGCCGGACCCCAGCGCCAGGCGACGCGGGCTCGTCTCGCAGCAGCGACTCGACGGCGTCGGTCCAGTCGGGGGTCGCGTGGCCGTCGACGAGGACGCCTGCGTCACCGACCGCGGTGGGCAGGCCCCCGACGTCGGGCGGCCACGACGGGGGTGCCGCATGCCTGGGCCTCGATGGCGACGAGGCCGAAGGACTCCGAGTGGCTCGGGCACGAGCGACGAGGTCGGCGGCGCGGTACCACTGCGCGAGGACCGGACGGTCGACCGGCGGCACGAAGCGCACGACGTCGTCGATGCCGAGGAAGCGCGCGAGCTCCTCGAGCTCGTGCGGCCGGGTGAGGCCGCTGCCGCTCGGACCGCCGAGGACGGCGACCGTGAGGCGACGGCGTCGTCGCCGGGTCGCGGCTGCAGCAGCTCACCCGCGACCCGGAGCAGCACGTCGGGGGCCTTGAGCGGCTGGATGCGACCGACGAAGAGGAGCAGCTCGCCCTCGACGGGCAGGCCGAGAGACCGACGCGCCTCGGACCGGTCACCGGGCGTGAAGGTCGACAGGTCGACCCCGGGAGGGACGACGGACACCTTGGCCGGCGGGGCGGCATACAGCTCGATGAGCTCGCGGGCCTCGTCGTCGGTGTTGGCGATGAGCCGGTCGGCGGCCTCGACGACCTGGACCTCACCGATCTCGCGGCCCCGCGGCTCGGGCGGGTCGCCCTCGGCGAGGTGGAGGTTCTTGACGCGGGCCATGGTGTGCATCGTGTGCACGAGCGCGACGCGCCACCGGTCGGCGGCGAGCCAGCCGACCTGCCCTGAGAGCCAGTAGTGCGAGTGGACCAGGTCGTAGTGGTCCTCGGGGACCGAGAGCCCGGCCTGCATGATGCCGGCGGAGAAGGCGCAGAGCTGGCCCGGGAGGTCCTCCTTGGCCAACCCCTCGTACGGGCCGGCGGTCACGTGCCGCACCCGGACGCCGGGGACGAGGTCCGCCTCGACCGGCGTCTCGCCCGTCGTGCGCCGGGTGAAGATGTCGACCTCGACGCCGCGCGAGGCGAGCTCCTTCGCCGTCTCGGCGACGTAGACGTTGAGGCCGCCGGCGTCACCGGTGCCCGGCTGCTCCAGGGGCGAGGTGTGGACGCTGATCATCGCGACTCGTCGCGGCTCGACCGCCATCGGCATCCCTTCGTCCCTGCAAGACCTGCTCGGCCTGCTCGTTCCTTGACTCAACCACACCCCCCGTTCGAGGTATTCCGCCGTCGCCGATGACCGTGGAATACCTCGAACGGGGCGCCACGCGTAGCCTGCGGACGTGCCTCCCCACCAGCGACCCGTCGGCACGGTGACGCGTGGGACGACGAACCCGAACCGGCTGCGCCGGTGCGACCGGTGGATCGCGGGCCCGCACGCGTGGCGGTTGCGGCGCAGCCCCGCGCCGCCCGTCGTCGTCGACCTCGGCTACGGCGCGTCGCCCACCACCGCGGTCGAGCTGCACGACCGGCTGCGGCGGGTGCGGCCCGACGTCCAGGTCGTCGGCATCGAGATCGACCCGGCGCGGGTCGCCGCCGGCAAGCCGCTGGAGCGCGACGGCCTCAGCTTCCGGCTCGGCGGCTTCGAGATCCCGCTGGAGGCCGGCGCCCGGCCCACGGTCGTGCGCGCGTTCAACGTGCTGCGCCAGTACGCCGAGGACGAGGTGCCGGCTGCCTGGGCCCTGGTGCAGGAGCGACTGGCCCCCGACGGCCTGCTCGTCGACGGGACCTGCGACGAGATCGGTCGCCGCGCGGCGTGGGTCGCCGTCGACGCCCGCGGACCGGTCAGCCTGACGATCTCGCTGCGGATGGGCGGCCTCGAGCGGCCCTCCGACGTGGCGGAGCGGCTCCCGAAGGCGCTCATCCACCGCAACGTCCCGGGCGAGCCGATCCACGCCTTCCTCACCGACCTCGACCGGGCGTGGGCCCGACACGCACCGCAGTCGTCCTGGGGTGCTCGCCAGCGCTTCCTGGCCGCCGTCGCCGAGGTCCGGGAGCGCTGGCCGCTGCTCGACGGACCGTCCCGGTGGCGACTGGGCGAGCTCACCGTCGACTGGTCGGCCGTGGCACCCCTCGAGCGTTGAACGCAGGTATGCCGCCCGGCGCGCGCCGGGCGGCATACCTGCGTTCGTGCGTGGTGCGGAGAGGGTGCGGTTCCCGCCGTCAGCGGGTGTAGTCGTCCTCGAGGCGCTCGATGTCGGCCTCGTCGAAGTGGCCGAAGCCGACCTCGAGCAGGCGCCCCGGGCGGCTCCCGGAGTTGCCCATGCGGTGGATCGAGTTGCGCGGCACCCAGACCGTCTCGCCGGGCTCGGCGCTCCACGTGCGGTCGCCCACCGTGACGTCGATCGGCACGTCGAGGACCTGCCACATCTCGCCGCGGTGGTCGTGACGCTGGAGCGAGAGCCGGTGGCCGGGCTGCACGGTGATGATCTTGACGGTGACCTGCTCGTTGGAGACGAACTGCTGGAACTGCCCCCAGGGGCGCTCCGCCACGAAGATGTCCTGCGCAGGGTTCCGGTCGCTGACCTCGTAGTCATCGGGCGAGTGCGCAGGCCCCTGGCCCGGCGCCACGGCCGAAACGGTGGCACCAGCGCGGTGCTGGTCGGTCATGGGGTCCCCCATCGTCGGTGAGAGCCCAGTGTGCCGCATACGGCCACGATGGTGCGCCAGGCGGTGTCCGGTGGGTCCTACCAGCCGCTGTTCGAGCGGCCGCCCCGAGACCTCGTACCTGGCGCAGCGCGGGGCGGACGTCGGCGAGGTAGACGGCGGCACCCATGAAGGCGGCCAGGCCGAGCAGCCCGATCGGGTTGAAGACCGAGATCGAACCGAGGACGAGCGCCACCCCGGTGATCAGGAGCCAGAACCGCTTGGTGCGCTTGCTGGCGGCCACGTAGGCGTTCTCCGGGTGGCGCAGGGCGTCGACGAAGGCGAAGATCTCGCAGCCGAGGGCCACCACTCCGATGACGAGGGTGACGACGCTCTGGTAGCCGGCGTACAGCTGCATGCGAGAAGCGTAACCCGCGCTTGCGGTCGGAACCGCTCCCAGCCGGCGACCGGCCGCCGATGGGTTCAGGCGTCGACGACGAGCGTGACGGGGCCGTCGTTGACGAGCGAGACCTGCATCATCGCGCCGAACCGGCCCTGCTCGACCTCGATGCCCCGCGCCCGGAGCGCGGCCACGAGGTCCGTCGACGAGCGGCTCGGCCACCGGGCCCGGGGCGGCCGCGCTCCACGACGGTCGACGCCCCTTGCGGGTGTCGGCGTAGAGCGTGAACTGGCTGACGACGAGGACGGGCGCGCCGGCGTCGGTCAGGCTCTGCTCGTCACGCAGGATCCGCAGCTCGGCGATCTTGCGCGCCATCCGCTCCACCTGGTCCGGTCCGTCGTCGTGCGTGACCCCCACGAGCGCGAGCAGGCCGGGCCGGTCGATGGCACCGACGACCTCGCCCTCGACCTCGACCCGGGCGCTCGTGACGCGCTGCAGCACCGCCCTCACGACGCGCTCACCGACGTCACCGACGTCACCGACCTCGACGGCTCAGACGCCGACGGCGACGACGGAGCCGACGGGCTGTCCGTGACCGAGCACCGGCTGGTGCTCGAGGACGTCGAGGACGTCGTCGCTGCCCACGCCGATGCGGCGCAGCACGGCGGCGAGCAGGACGCTGCGGGCACGCGAGGTGCCGTCGGCGACCTTGACCGCGACGCCGCGACCGTCGGGCAGGCCCACGGCGTAGACCGCCTCGGCGCCGTCCTTGGCGACGAGGCCGTCGACGCCCCGGATCAGCGCGGTGACGTCGCGGTGCGTGCCGCCGAGATACTCCGGGAAGGCGCGGATGGCCGTCGCGATCTTGGCCTCCGGCCCGTCCGCGGCAGCGGCGAGCCGGCCGAAGGAGAGGGCCAGCGCGCGCAGCGGCACGGCGTGGATCGGGGCGCCGCAGCCGTCGACGGCGACAGCGCTCGGCTCGGCGCCGGTGAGCTCACGCACGGTGTCGGCGATGGCCACCTGGAGCGGGTGGGCCGGGTCGCGGTAGGTCGCGAGGTCCCACCCGTTGACGACGCACGTCGCGAGCATCGAGGCGTGCTTGCCGGAGCAGTTCTGCACGATGGACTGCTTGGGCCGACCGCTCGCGATCCACCCGATCCGCGCCGCGTCGTCGTAGGGGTAGTCGGGGGTGTTCTGCAGGTCGGTCTCGGTCAGGCCCGCGCCGGCGAGGATCTCGCGGGCCGCCTCGACGTGGAAGTCCTCACCGGAGTGGCTCGCGCACGCGAGCGACAGGAGACGTCCGTCGGTCGCGAGGCCGCTGCGCACCATCGCGAGCGCCTGCAGCGGCTTGCTCGAGCTGCGGGGGAAGACGGGTCCGCTCGAGTCGCCGATCTCGAGCTCGACCGAGCCGTCGGGCGCCGTGACGACGGCGGTGCCGTGGTGGACCGACTCGACGAAACCGGCGCGCACGACGTGCGCGACGATCGGGGCGGCGGCGAGCGCCGCGCTGACTGATGTGGACGCGGTGACGGGCGACGGGGCACGGTGATCGGACACGGCCCGCAGTATGCCGGAGCGGCCCGCCAGGGCCGCCGGCCACCGACGGTGCAAGCCAGCCGGCCGGCCGCGCTCCCACGCGGCGGTGCGGTGTGACGGCCCGTGTTGCGCGGTCAGCCGGCACCGTCGGCGCGGCCCGGGTGCAGCTCGTCGTGCCGGTCGTGCTGGTCGCGGGTGCTGCGTGCCGCCGTGCTGACGTCTCTCGGCGGCCTGTCTTGGCCGGTGTCGGACTTCTTGGTCGGCGGTCTTCGGCGGCGCTCTTCGTCGGTCGGCGGCCGTCTTGGCGGCGCTCTTGGTCCGTCGTCTTGGCGGCCGTCTTCGAGGCCGTCTTCCTCACGGCCCTCTTGGCCGGGGCGGCCTTGCGGGCGACCGTGGCGTTGGGGTCGTCGGTCGTGGCCGAGCTGCGGGCGGCGACCTTGCGGGTCGTCCTGGCCTCGACCTCGTTGTCCTTGCGCGTGGCGGCGGCCTTCTGCGCCGCCGACCTGCGGATCGCCTGCTGGTGGGCGGCGGTGCGCTGGGCGGGCACCGGGGCGGCTGCGGACTCGACGGCGTCGACCGAGGCCCCCACCTGCGAGCCGATCTTCGAGGCGTCCTTGGCGACGACGTCCATGAGGCTCTTGGCGACCTTCTCGCCCTCGGTCACGGCGGTCCCGGCGACGCGACGACCACGGGTCACCGTGGCGGTGCCGCGCTCGCTGAGGTCGAACGCGGTGCGCTCGCCCTGGGCGCGCAGGTCGGTGACGACCTTCTCGCCGCGGGCCGCGGCGGCGTCGTACTGGTCCTTGGCGTTGCTCGCGATGACGAGGCCCTCGTTGAGGACGCGGGCCGGGAGGTCCTGGGCCTGCGTGACGAAGCGCTCGGCATACGTCGTCGCGAGCTTCTGGAGCTCGGTGGTGCGGTTCTGGAGGTCGGCGATGCGCTTCTGGAGGTCCTTCTGCAGCTGGTTCGCCTCCTTCTTGGCACCCTTGCGCAGGTCGGCGCCCTTGGCCTGTCGACGGGCGACCTCGAGCTGCTCGCCGGCGGTGCGGACCGTGTCGATCGCGATGTTCGCGGCGCCGACGACGGCGTAGAACGGCGTCGGGTCGACCTGGACGTCGGGCATGCGGCCCTCGACCTGGACGAGCTGGCCGCGCACGTCGGCGACGGCGGCCTCGGCCTGCTTCTGGGCGTCCTTGACGGCCTGGGTGATCTTCTTGGTGAGTGCCATCTCAGTTCTCCTTCTCGTTGAGCTCGGGGGCCGCGGCAGCAGTCGTGCTGCGCGACGGGCGCCGGCGCGGATGCACCAGCCGGCGGGTGCGTGCTGCGCCGGGCGCGTGGAGTGCGCGGTGTCGTAGCGGCTGCCGGCTCGTCGGTGCCGACGAACGACAGGTAGATGTCGACGAGCACCGCGCGCTGACGGTCACTGAGGACCGGGTCGGCGGCGATGGCGGAGAGGACGTCCGGGGCGGCAGCAGGGTCACTGTCGGTGACCCGCTCGTCGAGGATGCCGGCCTGGACGTAGAGCGACTCGGCCGACACCTGCAAGCCCTTGGCGATCTGCTGCAGGATCTCGGCGCTGGGCCGCTTGAGCCCACGTTCGATCTGCGACAGGTAGGGGTTGGAGACTCCGGCCATCTCAGCGAGCTGGCGCAGCGACAGCTGGGCGCTCTCGCGCTGTTCGCGCAAGTAGGCCCCGAGGTCGGGAAGCGGAAGCTTGCTCATGCCTCCATTGTGCTAACTGCAGCAAGCAAAATGCAAACTCCGGGCAGCGTGAGACGTCCCACACCGCCTCCAGGGCGCAGGAAAGTGAGCACTCGACCGGGGGTGATGCGCATACGAAAGTGAGCACTCGACCGGGCGGGTCCTGTCGAGTGCTCACTTCCCAACGCGCGTCGCTCGAGCGGGTCAGCGGGTGCGGCGGTCCTTGATCGCGAGCGCCTCGCGCGCCTCGGTCGTCGACATCGGCGGGCGCTGCATCACCGTCGCGAGGTCGGCTGCGCGGGCCACGAGCTCGCTGTTGTGCTCGACCGGCCGGCCCCTGGCATACATCAGGTTGTCCTCCATGCCGACGCGCAGGTGACCGCCGGCCGAGAGAGCCGCAGCGACGATCGGCAGGTGCGCGCGGCCGATGCCGGTGGCCGACCAGCTCGTCACCTCGGGCGGCAACATCGCGACGCCGGCGAGGAGGGCCTGCGGCGTGCCCGGCATGGCGCCCGGCACCCCGGTGACGAAGTCGACGTGGACCTTGCCGCCGTAGGGCAGGCCGCACTCGTCGATGAGCCGGCGCAGGGCGTGCACGTGACCGAGCTCGAACAGCTCGAACTCCGGCACGACCTCGCGCTCCTGCGCCTGGCGGTAGAGATCGACCATGAAGCCCCACGGGTTGAGGAAGACGCCGTCGCCGAAGTTCGTCGTCCCGCACGTGAGGGAGCACGAGTCGGGGTCGGCGTCGAGGACGGTGAGGCGCTTGTCGAGCGGGTCGGTGACGGCCCCGCCGGTCGAGAGCTGGACGACGAGGTCGGTGGCCTCGCGCACCCCGTCGACGGCCTCCTTGAGCAGGGTCGGGTCCAGCGTCGGCTGGTGCTCGCGGTCGCGCACGTGGATGTGGATGAGGGCGGCACCCGCCCGCTCGCACGCGACGGCGGTCTCGACGAGCTCCTCAGGCGTCGTCGGCAGCGCCGGGACGTCCGACTTGGCGGTCTCGGCGCCGGTCGGCGCGACGGTGATCAGGGTGCTCGCGACGCTGCGTGCAGTGCTCAAGGCGCTCATGGCGCTCATCCTGCCAGCGCCGGCGCCGTCTCAGGTCAGGGAGCGACGATCGTCGTCTGAGCGGCCGAGAGGTCGTCGACGAGCAGCTCGAGGGTCGGGTCGGTGTTGCGCTTGATGACCGCGAGGGCGATGGGGCCGTCGACGTGGTGCCGCGCGACCGACGTCACGTGCCCGACGACGCGGTCACCGGCCCGGACCTCGCTCCCCTGCGCCGGCAGGACGTGGCCCGACCCGTCGAGGTGGAGGAAGACGAGACGCCGCGGCGGCCTGCCGAGGTTGTGGACGCGCGCGACCGTCTCCTGCCCGCGGTAGCAGCCCTTGTGCAGGTGCACGGCCGTGCGCAGCCAGTCGACCTCCTGGACGATCGTGCGGTGGTCGGTCTCGAGCCCCAGGCGTGGACGCCACGCGGCGATGCGCAGCGCCTCGGCTGCCCAGAGTCCGGCGAGCGGCCGATCGCCCACTGCCGCAACGAGATCGGCGCGTGGCACGATCACCTCGCGCCAAGCTCGCTCGGTGCCGGGGTGCTCGTCGACCGGGCCGTATGCCGCGGTGTCGCCGACGAGGTCGGGCCAGGGGTCGCGCCAGGCCAGGGGCTCACCCTCGACGGACTCGCTGGCGTGCGGCTCGCCGAGAACCGCCCAGTCGTCGGTGACGAGAGCGACCTCGACCCGCAGCATGAAGCGCATCTTGTCGAGCCAGCCGGCGAGCGCCTGCCCGGCACCCGGCTCGGTGGTGATCCACGTGGTCTCGCCGTCGTCGACGAGGTGCAGCGAGTGCTCGACATGGCCCTTGGGAGTCAGGACCAGGGCCTCTCGGGACTGTCGCGGCTCGAGGCCGAGGAGGTGCTGGGTCGTCAGCGAGTGGAGCCAACTGAGCCGGTCGGGTCCGGTGACAGTCACGACGTCGCGGTGCGAGAGGTCGACGACCGCAAGGCCCTCCTCGAGGAGGCGCTGCTCGCGCATCGGGTCGCCGTAGTGCAGCGCGACGGCGGCTTCAAGGCCTTCGCCCGCCACGGCGCCCGGCCGGGACAGCAGGGGGCTCCTCGTCGATCGGGTCGGCAGCTCCACGTCGCTCATGTCCGGTGGAACGCTCACGGCATACGCCTCATTCCACGCGCTTGAGCGTGGCGGACACGTGGCTCTGGAGCTCCTGGCCGACCGCGGCCATGTCCATGACCCACATCAGCTGGGACTCGACGAGACCGTACATGCGGGTCGCGGCGTTGTACTCCTTCGCCCCCGGTGCCCGCAGGACGCCGTCGGTCTTGAGCTGGATCTTGGCCGGCTCGATCTTGCCGTAGTAGAGCTCGAGAATGCCGGTCGGGTGCGCGAGCAGCAGCTCGACCTCACCGTTCTCCAGCGGGCGCCAGAACCCCGACTCGACCGCGGCCGGACGCACCTTGGCCCCGTTCTCGGAGTCGAGGATCCAGGCTCGGCTCTCCCACTTGAGGAAGCCGCGTCCGTCGTGCGTGACCTCGACCTCCTGGCCGAAGTGCGCGGACTCGATCGTGGGATAGCCCACGACCCCGGCGCCCTCCCAGCGTCCGATGAGCCACGCGAGGGGTCGCAGCGGCTCGGGGATGTCCTGGTCGAGGTTGAACATGCGCCCGATCGTAGCCTGAGGCCATGGACACCCCCGCACGCTCGCTCGTCATCAAGGTCACCGCCGGCATCGAAGCCCCGGAGCGCCTCTCGCAGGCCTTCACGGTCGCCGCGACGGCCGTCGCCAGCGGCGTCGGCGTCTCGCTCTGGCTGACCGGGGAGTCGACGTGGATGGCAGTCCCGGGCCGGGCCGAGGGGTTCGAGCTGCCGTATGCCGCCCCGCTCGTCGAGCTGCGCGACGCGGTGCTCGCGGGTGGCCGGCTCACCGTGTGCACGCAGTGCGCGGCGCGGCGGGACCTGACCGAGGACCAGCTCGTCGACGGTGCGGTCATCAAGGGAGCCGCGGTCTTCGTCGAGGAGGTCATGGCCGAGGGCGCGCAGGCCCTCGTCTACTGAGCATCCCCGCGAAGCGTGGCCTCTCGACCTGCGGGAGGCGGCAAGACGTGGCCTCTCGACGGTTGAGGCGAGGGGGCGGGGGGGCAGTGGTGCAGGGGGCGACGGGGTCAGGTGAGGACGGAGAAGAGGTGCACGACGGCGCCGACCACGAGCACCGAGCCGACGCCGGCGCTGACCTGTCCGCGGACGGTCGGCACGGCCGGCTCCAGCGCGAGGACCCGCCGGAAGGACCACGACGCCGTGCCGACCACGGCACCGATGCCGAGCGCCTCGAGCGTGCCCACGTCGGCGAAGCGTGACGCGGCGACGACCGCGGCGAGCATCCCGGCCGCGAGCGCGACGAAGCCGAGCAGGGGCGCCGCGACCCGAACTCCCGAGAGCAGGTCTGCGACGACGGCAGCTGCGACCGCGGCCATGGCCACCACGGCGAGGGCCTGACCACGGTCGGTGTCGGCGGCGACGACCGCCGTCGTACCCGATGCGATGACGGCCAGCCCGCCGAACGACGAGAGCAGCGTGAGGACGAGGCCCTCGCGGCCCGTCCGTCGGACGAGCTGCCCGACGAACGCGAGGACGATGCCGAACGCCACGGCGGCAGGCATCCACAGGAGGTCCTCGCGCAAGGCGCTCAGCACGATGGCCACGGAGGCGACGCCGAGCACGACGGTCGTCGCCGCCGGCGTCCACGAGCCGGTGATCCGCGGCCACCCCCAGACGAGCGCGAGGGCGAGCACGAGCGTCACACCCAGCGTGGCGGCATACCCGGAGTCCTGGGCGACGAGCAGGACCACCGCAGCCACGAGAGCCGAGACGATGCTGCCCCAGCGGATGCGGGCGGCGCCCACGGGCGAGAGCGGTTCCTGGTGCGGCCTGGCGGCCCCCGGCGTCCCCGGCGTCCCCGGCGCACCCGAGGCGTCGGAGCGCTCGGGGCCGGGCTCGCGCAGGGCCGCGTTGTCCTCAGGCACGGGGGCCATTGTGCATCACCCCCCGGCGAAGGGCGGCAGCACCTCGACCGTGCCACCGTCGGGCACCGGCTCCTCGCGTCGCACGGCGCGCCCGTCGAGCAGGAAGCTCGCCACCGCCGCGACGCGCGCGAGCTCCGGGTGCGCGGCGACCGCCGCGTCGACGACCTCGCCCACGCTGGCTCCCTTCCGCGTCTCCATGTCGGTACCCGCCGCGGCCCGGGCTGCCGCCCAGTAGCGCACTGTGACGGTCGGGGCAGGAGCGGCTGGAGCGGCGGTGTCCGGGGCTGCGGCGGCCGTCGGTGCGGCCGGTGAGGCCGTACGCGACTCGGGTGCACTCGGGGCCATCTCACTCCGTCTCATCGTTGATGCGGTCTGGTTCGCACCTGACCAGTCTCGCCTATCCTGCATGAGATGGCCCGCCTGCTGCTGCTCACCAACGCGCTCGCCCCGAGCGCCGAGGTGCTGCCTGCCCTCGGGCTGCTGAGCCACACGGTGCGTGTCCTGCCGGCCGAGGCAACGGCCCTCGTCGACTCGCCCGACTGCGACGTCGTCGTCGTCGATGCGCGACGGGAGCTGGCGAGTGCCCGCTCCCTGTGCCGGGTGCTGCGCACGACCGGGATCGGCACTCCCCTGCTGGCCGTCCTCACCGAGGGCGGCCTCGCTGGCCTCACGTCCGAGTGGGGGCTGGACGACGTCCTTCTCGACACCGCCGGGCCCGCCGAGGTCGACGCACGGCTGCGTCTGGCCATGACCCGGGGACAGGACGACGACGCCGGCCTCGACCTGCCGATCACCTCGGGCGAGCTCGTCATCGACGAGGCGTCCTACTCCGCGAAGTTCCGGGGCCACCCGCTCGACCTGACCTACAAGGAGTTCGAGCTCATCAAGTACCTCGCGCAGCACCCGGGCCGGGTCTTCACCCGCGCCCAGCTGCTCCAGGAGGTGTGGGGCTACGACTACTACGGCGGCACGCGCACCGTCGACGTCCACGTGCGTCGACTGCGGGCCAAGCTCGGCCCCGACCACGAGACGCTCATCGGCACGGTCCGCAACGTCGGCTACCGCCTCGTGCCCGACCGCGCCGAGACCCGGGCTCCCGAGACCGCCGACGCGCCCTGACCCGCCCGGACGCCCGGACGCCCGGACGCAGCGATGCCCGTATGCCGTCGAGCGGGCTCGACGGCATACGGGCAGCTGGGTTGGTGCTGGGACTACGGCACCAGGACCTTCGTGATGCGGCTCGGGACCAGCGGCGTGTACGGCGAGTGAGCCGTGAGGTAGGCCGCGAAGCCGTCGATGTCGAGGCCGCCGAAGTACTTCGCGGTGCCCGCCTTGAAGGCCGGGAAGCCGTCGCCACCATCGGAGAGGAAGTTGTTGGTGACGATCCGGTAGGTGGCGGCCTTGTCGACCGGCACGCCGTTGATCTTGACCGAGCCGTCGTCGACGGTCGCCGTGTCGTCGGTGGGCACGTTCGGCGTGCCCTTGCCGAGCTGGGTGTAGCTGTAGGTGAAGCCGGCGCTGACCTGGAGCACCTTCGGGCTGCTCGCGCTGTTGGCACCACTGAACTGCTGATTGAGCAGGTCGTAGATGCCCTGCCCCGTGATGTCCATCGACACGAGGTAGTTGTTGAACGGCTGCACCGTGAAGGCCGACTGGTACGTGACGTTGCCGTTCGCGTCGGCCACCAGGTCGGAACGGATGCCGCCCGGGTTCATGAAGGCGACGACGGGCGTCTTGCCCCCGGTCACGACGGACGGGTCGGCCAGCTGAGCGTCGGCGATGAGATCACCGAGCGGCGACTCGCCCGCGGCGTTCTGGGCCTTGCTGACCGAGGCCCCGACGATTTGCCCGAGCACCTTGTCGGCGATGGCCTTGACGAGCTTGGAGTACGTCGCGATGAGCGCCGTCTCGGCAGGGTCCTTGGCCACGGTCTGGGTCACGAGCAGGTTGCGCGAGTCCGCGGTCGTCGGACGCACGATGTCGCTCGTGCGACGGTCGTAGGTCACGTCCGTCTCGTTGAACAGACGACCGAACGAGGAGGCCGAGGTGATGAGCCGCGGCTGACCGTTGGGGTCGGGCAGGTTGCAGACGTACGGCTGGTGAGTGTGGCCCGAGATGATCATGTCGATGGCCGGGTCGAGACCCTTGGCGACCGGGATGATCGGCGAGTCGGCCGAGAGGGTCCCGCCGCCCTGGCAGGTGTAGTCGTACGGCGTGGACGCCGGAACGTTGCCGCCCTGGTGGATGAGCACGACGATGGCGTTGACGCCCTGCGCCTTGAGCACGGGCACGAGAGCGTTGGCGGTCTTGACCTCGTCGGTGAACTCGAGGCCGGCGACCCCGGACGCCGTGACGATGGACGGCGTGTCCTTGAGGGTCATGCCGATGAAGCCGACCTTGGCACCGTTGAACGTCTTGACGGCGTAGGGCGGCAGGATCGTCTTGCCGGAGGCCTTCTCGACGACGTTGGCGGCGAGGTACTGGAACTTCGCGCCGGTGAAGGTGCCGGCCGCGCAGGAGTTCTGGTTGTTGAGGCCGTCGGGGCCGTCGTCGATGCAGCCACCGTGCTGGAGCCGCTGGAGCTCCTTGTAGCCCTCGTCGAACTCGTGGTTGCCCACGGCCGTGATGTCGAGGCCGAGCGTGTTGAGCGCCTCGACGGTCGGCTCGTCGTGGAAGGCGGCTGACAGCAGCGGGGAGGCGCCGACCATGTCGCCGGCGGCGACGGTGACCGTGTCGGGGTGGCCGACGCGCGCCTCCTTGAGGTGCGTCGCGAGGTACTCGACGCCGCCGACGACGGTCGTGTCGGTGCTCTTGGGTCCGGTCTGGATCTTGCCGCTCGAGCCCTGCGGCGGCTCGAGGTTCCCGTGGAAGTCGTTGAACGACAGGATCTGGATCGGGAACTGCGTCTTGCCGGGCGCCTTGCTGGTGTCGGGCCCCGCGGTGGGTGCCGCGAGGGCCGGTGCCGCGAGGGCCGCGGCGCAGATTCCTGCGACGGCGACGCCCGTGATGCGGCGGGTGGTACGGGACATGTGTCTCCCCTTGATCAGCGGTGTGAGTCGCGTGCCCATCGGCACCCACGGAGGCTAGTGCCCGGAGGGTCGCCGGAGGGGCTTGCCGATTGAACAATGTTTGTGAGCTGCAGTGCAGGGCCCCGAGCCCTGACCGGACCCTAGCCGGGACCGGCGACAGGCGAGAGACCCCGCGCGTCCCTGTGGTGGAATCGCGGTATGCCGCGCCCGACCGTCGCCCTGCGCGACGCCACGCACCCCCTCACTCCCGACGAGTCGGCAGGCGTCCTCGCGCTCGCTGCGGATGCCGCGGCCGCCGACGGGTCGGAGCCGCTGTCGGAGCAGTTCCGCCTGTCCGTGCGTGCCCGCGAGCACGACGGGGTGGACCACCTGCTCGCGACGGACGCCGAGGGACTGCTGGTCGGCTACGCGCAGTCGCGCACGGGCGAGGGCCCGCCCTCGGGGGAGCTCGTCGTGGCGCCCGTGGCCCGGCGGTCAGGCGTGGGCACCGCGCTGCTCGCGAGCCTGCCCGACGGCATACGCGTCTGGAGCCACGCGACGGGTCGGGCAGCCGACGCGGCCGCCGCCTTCGCCCGCGCCAACGGCCTCGTGGCCGTGCGCTCGCTCCACGTCATGGGTCGCTCCCTCCGCGACGGACCCGCGTGGCCGTCGGCCTCGCTCGACCCGAGGTATGCCGTCCGCTCCTTCGAGCCCGGACGAGACGAGGACGCGTGGCTGGCCCTCAACGCCGCGGCGTTCGCGCACCACCCGGAGCAGGGGTCGCTGCGCCGGACCGACCTCGACCAGCGGATGGCCGAGCCCTGGTGGGACCCGGCGGGTCTGATCCTCGTCGTCGAGGCGCAGGACCCGGACGTCCTCGCGGCCTCGCACTGGACGAAGGTCGACCCACCGGGCGGGGACGTCGGCGAGGTGTACGTCGTGGCGGTCTCGCCGGACCGGCAGGGTCAGGGACTCGGCCGCGCGGTCACCGTGCTGGGCCTGGACCACCTGCGCTCCCTCGGCCTCGACAGGGTCGTGCTCTACGTCGACGAGGACAACGTCGCCGCCGTGCGCACCTACGCCGCCCTGGGGTTCGTCGACGTCGAGGTGCACCGGCAGTTCGCCCGGGCGGAAGCGGGTGACCGCTCGTCTCCGCCGCCCCCGGCTGAGACGAGTTGACCCTCGGATCACCGTTCGGTGCCACGATGGACGCATGAGCACCGGCAGCCTCACCACCCCCGACCTCGACCAGCAGGACACCCAGGCGGCGGGGGCCCGTGACGCCGCAGCCGAGGAGCCGACGAGCGAGGCGGCAGAGGTCAGCTCGTTCACCAGCACCGTCCCGACCCGGCGCACACCCCGCACGGGCACCCAACGGGCGCTTCGTCGGTGCCGGTGGGCAGGGCGACGAGGACGAGCTGCCCGCCGACCGCTACCTCGAGCGCGAGCTGTCGTGGCTGCAGTTCAACGAGCGGGTGCTGCAGCTCGCGATGGACCCGGCCGTGCCGCTCCTCGAGCGCACCCGCTTCCTCGCCATCTTCGCCAACAACCTCGACGAGTACTTCATGGTCCGGGTCGCCGGGCTCAAGCGGCGCATCGCGACCGGCCTGGCGGTCCGCACCGCGGCCGGACTGGAGCCCCGCGAGCTGATCGAGCGCATCGCCCGCCTCGCGCACGAGCTGATGCAGCAGCACGCCAGCGTCTTCCAGCACGACGTGCGCCCGTCGCTCGAGGACGAGGGCATCAGCGTCGTGCGCTGGGACGACCTCGACGAGGACGACCGCGAACCGCTCCACTTCTTCTTCGCCGACCGCGTCTTCCCGGTGCTCACCCCCCTCGCGGTCGACCCCGCCCACCCCTTCCCCTACATCTCCGGCCTGTCGCTCAACCTCGCCGTGCTGCTGCAGAACCCGAAGACGGGCACCGAGCACTTCGCCCGGGTCAAGGTGCCGCCGAGCCTCCCCCGCTTCATCCTCGTCGAGGAGGACGTCGACGCCGAGGTCGAGCGCAAGCGCTTCGTCCCGC
This sequence comes from uncultured Actinomycetota bacterium, assembly GCA_963849965.1. Classification (GTDB taxonomy): domain Bacteria; phylum Actinomycetota; class Actinomycetes; order Actinomycetales; family Dermatophilaceae; genus Terrabacter. Next base: position 81,594 of record CAWKJV010000028.1, read on the forward strand.
TCGAGGACGTCATCGCGAGCCACCTCGACCAGCTCTTCCCCGGGATGCTCGTGCAGGAGCACTTCTCCTTCCGCGTCACGCGCAACGAGGACCTCGAGGTCGAGGAGGACGACGCCGAGAACCTCCTCACCGCCCTGGAGAAGGAGCTGACCCGACGCCGTTTCGGCCCGCCGATCCGGCTCGAGGTCGAGGAGGACATCGATCCCAAGGTGCTCGACATGCTGGCCCGCGAGCTGCAGATCAGCGACCGCGAGATCTACCGCCTGCCCACCCCGCTCGACCTGCGCGGCCTGTTCACCATCGCCGACGTCGACCGCAGCGACCTCGAGTTCCCGAAGTTCTTCCCGCGCACCCACCCGGACTTCGCCCCGACCGAGAGCTCCAAGGCCATCGACCTGCTCACGGCGGTGCGTCAGAAGGACGTCCTCGTCCAGCACCCGTACAACTCGTTCTCGACCTCGGTGCAGGCCTTCATCGAGCAGGCGGCAGGCGACCCGAAGGTGCTCGCGATCAAGCAGACGCTCTACCGCACGTCGGGCGACTCGCCGATCATCGACGCCCTCATCGACGCCGCCGAGGCAGGCAAGCAGGTGCTCGCCGTCGTCGAGATCAAGGCGCGCTTCGACGAGGTCAACAACATCTCGTGGGCCCGCCAGCTCGAGGAGGCGGGCGTCCACGTCGTCTACGGCGTCGTCGGCCTCAAGACCCACGCCAAGCTGTGCCTCGTCGTGCGCCAGGAGTCCGAGGGCCTCGTGCGCTACTGCCACATCGGCACCGGCAACTACAACCCCAAGACGGCCCGCGTCTACGAGGACTTCGGCCTGTTCACGACCGACCCGCAGGTCGGCGAGGACCTGTCGCGGCTCTTCAACCTCCTCTCGGGCTTCGCACCGCGCAGCAAGTTCAAGCGGCTCCTCGTCGCGCCACGGTCCGTGCGATCGGGCCTGATCGACCTCGTCGACGAGGAGATCGACCTCCACGCCTCGCGCCGCGAGGGCGCGCCGTCCGGACGCATCGTCATCAAGGCCAACTCGATCGTCGACGAGGCCCTCATCGACGCGCTCTACCGGGCCAGCATCGCCGGCGTCCGTGTCGACATCTGGGTGCGCGGCATCTGCGCGCTCCGGCCCGGCGTCGAGGGCCTCTCCGAGAACATCCGGGTCCGCTCCATCCTCGGACGTTTCCTCGAGCACTCCCGGGTGTTCTGGTTCGACCACGGCGGCGAACCGCAGGTCTACATCGGCAGCGCCGACATGATGCACCGCAACCTCGACCGCCGGGTCGAGGCGCTCGTGCGGATCGCCGAGCCCAGCCACCTCGTCGAGCTCGCGGACCTCATCGACCTCGCCTTCGCGGAGACGACGTCGCGCTGGGACCTCGGCTCGGACGGCCGCTGGGTGCGCCACCACCTGTCCGACTCCGGCGAACCGCTCGACGACCTGCAGGAGAAGCTCATCGAGCGCCACGACAGACGGCGCCGCAAGGCGCGACGCCGCTGACCGCAGGTCGGCACACGTCCAGGTTGCGACCGTCGCTGGGCTGACGAGGCCGGCATCGGGCAGACTGGCGCGCGTGGCCTCAGTGATCCCCGCCGCCGGCACGCTGCCCTGGCGGCGTCGCGACGGACGCCTGGAGGTCGCCCTCGTGCACCGGCCGAAGTACGACGACTGGTCCTGGGCCAAGGGCAAGCTCGACCCCGGCGAGCACGCGTGCGTGGCCGCGACCCGCGAGACCCTCGAGGAGACCGGGCTCGTCGTGCGCCTCGGGGTGCCACTTCCGTCGGCGGAGTATCCCGTGCTCGACGCGACCGGAGGTCCGGCCACCAAGCAGGTGCACTACTGGTCTGCCCGCGTGACCGGCGGCACCGGCACGCTCGAGCACGAGATCGACGAGGTCGCCTGGGTCGACGTCCGCACGGCACACGACCGTCTCGACTATGCCCGGGACCGGGAGCAGCTGCTCGCGCTCGTCCGGGCCGACCGGGGGACGAGCTGCGCACGTGGCCCATCGCGTTCGTCCGCCACGCCAAGGCGGTCCCGCGCGGCAAGTGGAGCAGCGACGACCGGCGGCGACCGCTGGATGCCGTCGGCCGCGCCCAGGCGACCACGGTCACGGGGGTGCTCGGCGCCTACGGCGTGAAGCGTGTCGTCTCCTCGTCCTCGACCCGCTGCGTCGCCACCGTCGAGCAGTATGCCGCCGCGCGCGGACTGCGGCTGCGCACCCGCGACGCGCTGTCGGAGGAGGGCTTCGCCAAGAGTGAGGAGGGGGCCGTCGCCCAGGTGCGGCGCCTGCTCGAGCGCGGCGACCCCGCCGCCGTGTGCAGCCACGGTCCGGTGCTCCCGACCCTCCTCGGGATCCTGCACACCCGCGTCGCGCAGTCCCCCGAGCGCGGCGGGATCGTGGCCGAGCACCTGCGCGCTGCCGCGGACGAGTCGATGCGCAAGGGCGAGGTGCTCGTCTGCCACCTCGTGGGGCGGGGCGAGGACGCGCGCGTCGTCGACGTCGAGCGCATCGACACCTGACGTCCGGACGGTCCTCGGCACGCTCCGTCCCGTCCCAGTCCCGTCCCAGTCCCGTCCGAACCCTTCATGGTGGGCCGGTCCCGGTCTCTGACGCACCCCCAGATGGCCCTGCACCCCAAGACGTCGCCCCTCGTTCACCCTGCGTTAACCGCACGTGGACCAGCTGGTCACCCGGCGCACTTATGTTCGCCGTGGATCACCATCCAGCACCGTCGCTCGGACCTGACCGAACGACCACCTGAACACCCCATCGAGAGGGATCACACTCGTGTCTGTTTCGCGTTTCAGCGCTCTCGGCGCCATCGCCCTGTCCGGCGCTCTCGCGCTCTCGGCCTGCGCGTCCGAGAACAACGGCGCCGCGCCCGGCGCGGGCTCCACCGGAGCGGGCTCGACGGCCGCCGGCGACTGCTTCACCGGAGACCTCAAGGCCGAGGGCTCCTCGGCCCAGAAGAACGCCATCGACGAGGCCATCAAGGCCTACCAGTCGAAGTGCGCCGACGCCAACATCGACTACCAGCCCACGGGCTCCGGCGCCGGCATCAAGCAGTTCATCGCCAAGCAGGTCGACTTCGCCGGCTCGGACTCGTCGCTCAAGACCACGCCCAAGGACGGCAAGGTCGAGGCCCAGGACGCCAAGGCCGCCTGTGGCTCCGACGCCTGGAACCTGCCCATGGTCACGGGTCCCATCGCGATCGCCTACAACGTCAAGGGCGTCGACAAGCTCGTGCTCAACGCCGAGGTCGCGGCGAAGATCTTCGACGGCAAGATCACCACCTGGAACGACCCTGCCATCGCCGCGCTCAACAAGGGCGTCACGCTTCCTGCCACGCCGATCAAGGTCTTCTTCCGCTCCGACGAGTCGGGCACGACCGAGAACTTCACGAAGTACCTCAAGGCCGCCGCCCCCGACGCCTGGTCCTACGAGACCGGCAAGAAGTGGACCGGCAAGGGCGAGGGCAAGGAGAAGTCGGCCGGTGTCGCCACCGCGACGAAGGGTCAGGACGGTGGCATCACGTACGTCGAGCTCTCCTACGCCCAGCAGAACCAGCTCCCGATGGCCCAGATCGACACCGGCTCCGGCCCGGTCGAGCTGACCGCCGCCTCGGCGGGCAAGACGATCGCAAAGGCCGAGCAGACCGGCACGGGCAACGATCTCGCGCTCAAGATCGACTACGCCACCAAGGAGGCCGGGGCCTACCCGATCGTCCTCGTGACGTACGAGGTCGTGTGCTCGAAGTACGCCGACGCCGCGACGGGCAAGAAGGTCAAGAGCTTCCTCAAGACCTTCGCCTCGGACGAGGTCCAGAAGGGCCTCGAGTCCAAGGGGTACGCCCCGCTGCCGACCGAGGTCGCGACCAAGGTCCAGGCCGCGGTCGACGCGATCTCCTGAAGCTCCCCATGACCGGGTCGGAGCGATCGGACCGGGTCGACAACGCAGGGGCGGGCGCCACATTCGGCGGCCGCCCCTGCGCCAGTACCACGCAATCGAAGGAAGGGGCCTCCACGTGTCCACAGTGACGGGCGTGTCCGCCGCGGACCAGACTCCCGGGCCGGACGGCCAAAGGCCCCTGCAGGGCGACCGGGCGTCCACGGGTCGCCTCGGCGACCGGCTCTTCGGCGGCGCGGCAACGGTGTCCGGCGTTTTCGTCATCGTCCTCGTGACCCTCATCGCGGTCTTTCTCATCGTGCAGGCCGTGCCGGCCCTGATGGACAACTCGGCGAACTTCTTCACCAGCCGGGTCTGGGCGCCCGGTGGCGACCACCCGGCCTTCGGCATCCTCGAGTTCCTGTGGACCACGGTGACCGCTTCGACCATCGCGATGCTGCTCGCTGTCCCGGTCGGCGTAGCCGTCGCGCTCTTCATCACCCAGTACGCGCCGACCTGGATGCGCCGCCCGGCCGCTGGCCTCGTCGACCTCCTCGCCGCGGTGCCCTCGATCGTCTACGGGCTCTGGGGCCTCATCGCCTTCGCGCCGGTCTTCAAGCCCGTGCAGGGCTGGATCGAGACCGCGTTCGGCTGGTTCCCGCTCTTTGCGCCCACCGGCATCAGCGGCGGCACGATCTGCTTCATCGGCATCGTGCTCGCGATCATGGTGCTTCCCATCGTCACCGCTCTCTCACGCGAGGTCTTCGACCAGACGCCGACGGCCCACAAGGAGGGCGCGCTCGCGCTCGGGGCCACCCAGTGGGAGATGATCCGCACGGCGGTGCTGCCCTTCGGTCGCCCCGGCGTCATCTCTGCCTCGATGCTCGCCCTCGGTCGCGCGCTCGGCGAGACGATCGCCGTCACCTTCCTCGTGTCAGCACTCTCCGACGGCAGCCCGTGGACGTGGTCGCTCTTCAACGGCGGCGAGACCTTCGCGTCGAAGATCGCCAACAACGCTGCCGAGTTCAGCAACCCGACCAAGACCGGCGCCTACATCGCGGCCGGCCTCGTCCTCTTCGTGCTGACCTTCGTCGTCAACAGCATCGCCCGCGTCGTCATCGAGCGCAGGAAGGCCTTCACCGAATGACCGCCGCTACCGACCGCCGCCTCCCCGACGACCGCGTCCTGCCCGGAGGCCCCTCCACGCCTCCGGGCGGGCGCTCGAGCGGCGACGTGCTGTCCGAGATGAACCACCCCCACCGTGCCCGGGCCGTCAAGGACGTGGTGGCCAGGATCGTCATGTGGGCCGCCTTCGCGCTCGCGATGGTCCCACTCGTGTGGATCCTCGGCACCGTCATCGCCAAGGGTGCCCACCTGCTCACGACGTCGACGTGGTGGACGGGCAACCAGCGCAACATCAACTCCGACGACGTCGGCGGCGGCGCGCGCCACGCCATCGAGGGCACCCTCCAGATGGTTGGTTTCACCGCGCTCATCGCGGTGCCGATCGGCGTCCTCACCGCCGTCTACCTCGTCGAGTACGGCCGTGGTCGGCTCGCCCGGACGATCAGCTTCACCGTCGACATCCTCTCCGGTGTGCCTTCTATCGTCGCGGCCCTGTTCATCTACGCCGTGTGGGTGACGACCTTCGGCTTCGAGCGCTCCGGCTTCGCCGCTGCGCTCGCGCTCGTGCTGCTGATGATTCCCGTCATCGTGCGGTCCACCGAGGAGATGCTCAAGCTCGTGCCCAACGAGCTGCGGGAGGCGGCCTACGCACTCGGCGTGCCGAAGTGGGTCACCGTCGTCAAGATCGTGCTGCGCACCGCGTTCTCCGGCATCGTGACCGGGGTGCTGCTCGGCATCGCCCGGGTCATGGGTGAGACGGCGCCGCTGCTGATCCTCGCGCCGTACACGAAGAACTTCCAGCGCGACCTGTTCCACGGCAACTTCCCGACACTTCCCATGATGATCAACCAGGACCGTGGCGACTTCGCCCTGGCGACCGCAGCCGAGCGCATGTGGGGCGCCGCCCTGACCCTGATCATCCTCGTCCTGCTGCTCAACCTCATCGGCCGGGTCATCGCGCACTTCGGCTCGGTCAAGAAGTAAGAGAAAGCGAATCTTCACGATGGCAAAGCGAATCGACGTCTCTGACCTCAACGTCTACTACGGCTCCTTCAAGGCCGTCGAGGGCGTCTCGATGACGGTCGAGCCCCGCTCCGTGACGGCCTTCATCGGCCCGTCCGGCTGCGGCAAGTCGACCTTCCTGCGCACCCTGAACCGGATGCACGAGGTGATCCCCGGTGGCCGCGTCGAGGGCAAGGTGATGCTCGACGACCAGGACCTCTACGCCAGCTCGATGGACCCCGTGACCGTGCGCCGCACGGTCGGCATGGTGTTCCAGCGGCCCAACCCCTTCCCGACCATGTCGATCTACGACAACGTCGCGGCAGGCCTGCGCCTCAACGGCGTGAAGAACAAGAAGACGCTCGACGGCATCGTCGAGCAGTCACTGCACGGCGCGAACCTGTGGACCGAGGTCAAGGACCGCCTCGGCAAGCCCGGCGCGGGCCTCTCCGGTGGTCAGCAGCAGCGTCTGTGCATCGCGCGCGCCATCGCCGTGCAGCCCCAGGTGCTCCTCATGGACGAGCCGTGCTCGGCGCTCGACCCGATCTCGACGCTGGCGATCGAGGACCTCATCAACGAGCTCAAGAGCGAGTTCACGATCGTCATCGTCACGCACAACATGCAGCAGGCAGCGCGGGTCTCGGACCGCACGGCCTTCTTCAACCTCAAGGCGACCGGCGAGCCGGGACGCCTCGTCGAGATCGGCGACACGACACGCATCTTCAACAACCCCGCCGAGCGGGCCACCGAGGACTACATCTCCGGCCGCTTCGGCTGACCCGACTGGGGTCAGCGGAAGATCGACGTGGCGTACCACGCGACGATGGCGACGAGGCCCGCGCCGGGGAAGGTGAGGATCCACGCGCCGACGATGTTGCTGGCGACACCCCAGCGGACCGCCGAGAGACGCTTCGTCGCGCCGACACCCATGATGGACGCCGTGATGGTGTGCGTCGTCGAGATCGGTGCACCGAACGCCAGGCCGGCCACGTAGAGGATCGACGCAGCAGTGGTCTCGGCAGCGAAGCCCTGCGGGGGCGTGAGGTGGATGATCCGGCGACCCAGCGTGCGCATGATGCGCCACCCACCGGCATACGTACCTGCGGAGATGACGACCGCCGAGAGCAGCAGAACCCAGATCGGGACGGTGTTGCTGTTGTGGAGGCCCGAGATGTTGAGGGCGAGCAGGACGACGCCTGCCGTCTTTCCGGCATCCTGCAGGCCGTGGCCGAAGGCCATTGCGGCAGCCGATGCCGTCTGGGCCAGACGGAAGCCCCGCGTCACGCGACTCGGGTTGGCGCGGCGGAAGGCCCAGAAGATCGCGGTCATCACGAGGTAGCCGACCACGAGCCCGACGACCGGCGAGATGATCATCGGGATGACCACCTTGTCCCAGATGACGCCCCACTGCACGGTCACACCGGCGACCAGGGCAGCGCCCGCGAGGCCACCGATGAGGGCGTGGGAGGAGGACGACGGGAGGCCGAGCCACCAGGTGAGCAGGTTCCAGCCGATGGCGCCGACCAGGGCTGCGGCGACGAGCCAGAGACCGTTGACGCCCTGCGGCTGCTCGATGATGCCGGAGCCGATGGTCTGGGCCACCTTGGTGCCGAAGAAGGCCCCGAAGAGGTTGGCGACGGCCGCCATGGCGAGCGCCACGCGGGGTGTCAGGGCCCGGGTCGAGACCGAGGTCGCGATCGCGTTGGCCGCGTCGTGGAAGCCGTTGGTGTAGTTGAAGCCCATGGCCAGTGCGATGACCGCACCGACCCCGAGGAGGGGGATGGTCGTGTCCATCAGCGGGTCAGGACTCCTTGACCGCAATGCCCTCGACGACGTGGGCCACCTTCTCGAACGCGTCGGCGGCGTTCTCGAATCCGTCGACGATGGCCTTGACCTTGATCACGTTGACCGGGTCCGGCGAGTTGTTGAAGAGGGCGGCGACCATCTTGCGGTGGAGAGTGTCGGCCTGGTTCTCGAGACGGTTGATCTCGATCCAGTAGCTCTTGAGGTCCTTCATCGCCCGCAGCCGCGGCATGGCCTCGGCGGTCACCTCGGCCATCCGGGCGAGGATCTCGAACTGCTCGGCGAGGCCGTCGGGGATCTCACCCATGCGGTAGAGCACGATGAGGTCGGCGGTCTCCTCGATGTAGTCCATGCAGTCGTCGAGGGACGCAGCGAGGTGGTGGATGTCCTCGCGGTCGAACGGGGTGATGAACGAGCTGTTGACCTTGTTGAGGAGCTCGTGCGTCGCGTCGTCAGCGGCGTGCTCGAGGTCCTTGAGCCGGTCGGCAACGGCCTGCCGCTTCGACGGCTCGACCTCCAGGAACCGGGTCAGCTCGCGGGTCGCCTCGACGAGGAGTTGGGCTGAGGAGGTGAAGAGGGTGAAAAAGCTGGTGTCCTGGGGTGTGAGGCGAAAACCCACGGGGCTGCTCCGGTCGATCGAGGGCTGGTCCGGGACGATGCTACGGCGTCTCGGTCACTCCCACGCAACCGAGCATCAATCCGGCGTTCACCCCACACGCGACGACGAGAGAGCTCGCCCGCTGCTACTGCCCCGAGCCGGCGCTGACCGGGCCGGGGCCGTGGCAGGGACGGGCTGTGGAGATCTTCTCACCCGAGATGCCGAGCAACGCGTCCACCTCTTCGGGCGTGAAATGACGGGGGCTCGACGAGGCGGCCACGACGAGGTCGCTCACGAGCTCGATCTCGTCGGCGAGTGCGACATCGAGCAGGTCACCTGACCGCTCATCGTCGGGCATCATGGGTCCAATCTAGGCGTCCAGCTGGTCATCCGTGCAGCGAAGCCCCGGCCGAGGTGGGCGCGCTCCATGTGTCGTATGCCGTGGGGCCGAGGTCGCGTCGGGCCGGGAGCGCCTCTCGGCACAGGGCCGCTCGTAGCGGCTTGATTTGGGACCCGGGGCTACCGCGACCCGACGCGCGTTCAAGGATAGAGGCGTCCGAACGGATCACCAAAGATCCCACGACACCGGTTCTGGCACTCGCCGTCAGCCCGGCCCCGGCGTGGTGCTCACTCGAGCGCGTCAGCACGCCACAGCCGCGCGCACACGGTGAGGTCCTCAGCCATCACGAGGACGCTGGCGGCCCGCTCGGCAGCCTCGTCACCGGACGAGACGTCGGCGCGCCCGGCCGAGACGACGCGGCAGAAGGCCGACGCGCGCTCGAGGGCCACGGCCAGGTCACCCTCGAAGACACCGCGCAGCACCTCGTCGATGACCCGCCCCATCTCCTGCGGCCCCGGAGGCTCGGCAGCGCCGGCCACGACGTGGTTGGGACCGGTGAAACGGATGCCGGCGGCATACTCCCGACTCGCCTCGTCGGGGGCACGCTTGACCCATTCACGCAGCACGTAGAGGCGCCACAGCGCGCCAGGGAGCGACCGGGCCGGGCGCTGCGACCACAGCTCGGCGAGCGTCGACAGCCCGATGTCGTCGACGAGCGCCACGAGCTTCTGCGTCACCGCCGGGTCCGACGCCGCCCGTCCGGCGTGGACGAGCGCGAGCGCGGTCTCGTGGGCGACGTGGATCTGCTCGGTCGGGTCGTAGGCGGGACCGTGCGCCTCGAGGGCCGCCTCGCTGAAGAAGGCAGGCCGCCTCGGGGCGCGATGGTCGCTCTCGCTCATCCCAGCAGGCTAGCCCCGACGCCGACGGCGCAGGCGTGTCGACACCGCCTCATCGATCAGGTCGAGGACGCGAAAAATGTCGAGGGCTTGTGCAATGTTGAGACTTTGTCTAGGGTCAGGACGTCGGTCAAGCAAGCGCCGCCACCACTCTGATGGAGACGCCATGACCGACCCCTTCCGCGGACCCCGCAAGGACGCTCTGACCCGCGAGCTCATCACCACGCACCGCACCTCGGCCTCCGAGACCGAGCGGTCCGCAGCCCTGGAGACGGTGACCCGGCTGCACATGCCGCTGGCCCGATCCCTCGCCCACCGGTATGCCGGCAAGGGGCTCGACCGGGACGACCTCGAGCAGGTCGCCTTCCTCGCCCTGCTCAAGGCGATCGGCCGCTTCGACCTCGAGCAGCCGACGGAGTTCGGTGCGTACGCCACACCCACCATCACCGGCGAGCTCCGCCGTCACTTCCGCGACCACGGCTGGCTCGTGCGGCCCCCGCGCGGCTTGCAGGAGCGTCGCCAGCTGGTCACGGGCGCCCGCACGGAGCTCGAGCAGACACTCGGCCACGAGCCCACCCAGGCCGACCTCGCCGCAGCGCTCGACCTGACGCTGGAGCAGGTCAGGGAGGCGCAAGTGGCCTCGACCAACCTTCGCCCGGCATCGCTCGACGCGGTGACGACGGAGGGGGGCCGACCGGTGCTCGACCTCGTCGACGCGCGTGCCGAGCACCAGACGGACCCGGGGCTCGACGACGGCATCCTCGTGCGGACGGCCCTCAAGCGACTCCCTGCACGCGACCAGCACATTCTCGAGCTGCGGTTCACGCATGACATGACCCAGGCGGAGATCGCACAGGCCATGGGCCTGAGCGCCATGCAGGTCAGCCGGCTGCTGCGACGCGTCCTCGCGGAGCTGCGTGGACACCTCGAGTCCACGGAGCTCCTGAGCGCCTGACGAACCGGACGCGGAACGTCCGCAACCGCCCCTAGCGTGGCCCCCATGAGCACATCGCAGACGACGAACCCCACCCCGTGGGAGCCGCCGATCGCCGGCAACGACGTCGACCAGCTCGTCGGCTCCCTCGAACGGATGCGGGCCACCTTCCGTTGGAAGACCGACGGCCTGGACGCGGACGGCCTGCGGGCCCGCGTCGGCGCCTCCAACCTGACGCTCGGAGGCCTCCTCAAGCACCTCGCGTCCTGCGAGGACTACACGTTCACGCACGAGATGCGCGGCGAACCCATCGGACCTCCCTGGGACGCGACGGGCTGGGACGGCAGCAACGACTGGGAGTTCGGATCGGCCGCCGACGACTCACCCGAAGAGCTGTACGACCTCTACGACAGCGCCGTCCAGCGATCCCGCGAGCGGCTGACGGCGGCTCTCGCAGACCAGGGTCTCGACCAGCTCGTCCACGCCTCGATGCCCGACGGTCGGCACGCGAACCTGCGGCGCCTCGTCTCCGACTTCGTCGAGGAGTACGCCCGTCACGCCGGACACGCCGACCTGCTGCGTGAGGCAGTCGACGGTCGCGTCGGCGAGGACCCGCCCGACGGATGGGCCCCGACCTCAGGCCACTTCAGCTTCGCGTGACCGCAGCCGGGCCGCCCCGCGGTTGACCCGGCATACGTCCTGCTGCGAATGCCTCAGTGCTGGTAGGTGCCGTGGATGACGGCGCGAGCCAGCGTCTTGAACGCGAGGTTGAAGGACACCACGGCAGGCGACGCGGAGTCGTCGACGCCCAGGCTCGGCTCGGACACGGCGTGGACGACGTAGAAGTAGCGATGAGCCATGTCGCCCTTCGGCGGCGCAGCCCCCATGAAGCCCTGCTGGCCTCCGTCGTTGCGCACGTGGAAAGCCTTGCCGGGCAAGGCTGCTGCGGCGGCACCAGTGTCGAGTGAGGTGACATCGGCGGGCAGGTCGACGAGCACCCAGTGCCAGAAGCCCGACGGTGTCGGCGCGTCGGGATCGAAGCAGGTGACGACGTAGCTCTGCGTGCCCTCGGGGGCGCCGCTCCACGACAGCTGCGGGGAGGTGTTGCCCCCGTCGGCCACCTGGTCGTCCTTGAGCGGCGCCCCGTCGGTGACGTCGGCGCTGGTCACGCGAAACGACGCCACCTGCGGCAGAAGGTCGTAGGGGTTGGGGGCGACCGGTCGGTCGAGGCTCATGCTGTCCTCCTGCGAAGCCGTTGGTGCTTGCACCATACCCATCGCGCGAGTGTGCCGTTCCGGCCCTGCCGACCCCCGTTGCGTGTCGTCGGGGCCGCCTCCCCCACCCCCACATCATCCTTGGCGGGTGACGCCGCTGCAGGGTGTCCTGCACGCACAATCGTGCATGAGACGCGCGGGCACGCCGGTCACCACCCTCCTCCTTCTCGCCCTGCTGGCGGCGTGCTCCGGAAACGGGTCCGTCTCGTTGCCGACGTCGCAACCCAGCGTCAGTGTGCCGGCCGTGGCCCTGCCGTCGCTGACGGGCCCGTCGCGGACCGCGCCGACGCTCACGCTCCCGACGGCCACCGTTCCCACGACGCCTGTGGAGACGGTGACGAAGACGGAGACCCGGACGGAGACTCGGACGGCTACCCAGACTGCGACCCAGACGGCGGTCCAGACGGAGACCCGGACGGCGACGGAGACCCGGACGGCGACCGTGACACAGACGGCAACCGCCACCGCCACCCCGTCCCCGAGTGAGACCGCGACGCCGACGCCCGAGGCCGTGCCGACGGCGGCGCCCACCGGCGGCACCACCTGGTGGCCGTGGTTGCTGCTCGCGCTCGTCGTGCTCGGCGCCGTGGCCTGGTTCCTGCTCCAACGTCGCCGTGCGCAGGTCCAGGTCCGCGCCTGGGACGAGCGACTCGCCGCTGCGGAGCAGGAGGCGTCGTGGGTCGAGGACTCACTCACCCCACAGGTCCTGTCCCGGACGAGCACCGCTGAGGCCCAGTCGATCTGGACGGCCGCGCAACCCCGACTGCTCGAGACCGACGCGACCTTCCACACCCTGACGACGAGCGCACCGGATGCCGCTCGCGCCGGGCACGCCACGGATGTCCGCGAGCTCCTGCGCACTCTGGTCGAGGCGGTGGGAGTCGACCTCGCGGCGCCCGCCGACGGCGGACCCGACCAGTTCAGGGCACGGCGGGCCGTGGTCGACTCCGCTCGCGGTCGGCTGCGCACCACGCTGGGGGCGGCCAGCGGCTCCGACCCCTCCGAACCCGGGGAACGTCGCTAGTCTGGAGCCGCAAAACGTGACAAACCAGACAGGGGCCTCTCGATGCGCGAGGAACGCCAGGCGCGCCGCACCCAGCCGGTGCTTCCGGCCACCAGCCGCTGGGCGCAGGTCGACTCCGACTTCCCGGTCTTCGCCGTCCGGGAGTGGGCCGCCCGCCTCTACGAGCAGGAACGGCTGAAGCGTGACGCGGCGCGGTGGCGACTCGCGTGGCCGTTCGCCGCGGCCCTCGCTCTCGCCGCCGGTGCGGCTGCGGTCACGAGGCTCGCGCCGGCCTCCGGGTCCGAGATCGTTCGAGGGGCTGCCGTCGTTCTGGCGGCTTCGGCCGTCGGCGTGACCGTCGGCGGCCTGCTCCGACTGCGCGCCACCCGTCGGCGACAGGCAGTCGCCGCAACACGACCGGCGACCGTCGAGAACCTCCCTCAGGCCGCGCGCGCGGCAGTGCTCGACTCCCCGCGGCTACGCTTCCGCCGACCCACCGACGGTCCGAGCTTCGCCGCGGTGCGTGACGGCGTGGCCGCGGTGGCGCCGATGGGCGAGTTCGCCGCCTCGGTCCTCGTCTGGGCCCTGGTGATGCGGGACCGCGTCGACGGGACGCTCGAGGACTGGGTCGTCGGGCGTCGCACCTGAGCCGTTGCTGCCGCTGGTATCCCCGGTCGATGGGCACGCACCGTCGATGGGTGACGGCCTTTGTCATGACATGCCGGGCTTCCGCCGCGAGACGGCCCGAAACAGATGCGCGAACCCCGTCCACCCCGCTCCCGACGGTGCGACATTGGTGGGTGGCGACGTCCGCCGCCACAGGTCGCTCATAGGGGAACCATCATGAAACGACTCATCACCGTCGTCGCGGCCGCAGCGCTGACCGTCAGCGCCGCCGTCGTCTCCGCCCCGGCGCAGGCCGCCTCGGGCGGCGTCGCGACAGCCGCCGACAGTGCGTCGACGCCGTATGTCCCGCCGCCGATCAGCTGGGGATCCTGTACGAACCCGACGCTCGTCCGCTATGGCGCCCAGTGCGGCATGGTCACGGTGCCGCTGGACTACGCGCACCCCCACGGCACCCTCATCCAGCTGGCCGTCTCCCGGGTGACGCACACGACCCCGCAGTCGGCATACCAGGGCGTCATGCTCGTCAACCCCGGCGGCCCCGGTGGATCGGGCCTCGTGTACTCCATCCTCCAAGGGTTCATCCCGAACAACGCGGGCAAGTCCTACGACTGGATCGGCTTCGACCCGCGTGGGGTCGGGTCCAGCGTCCCGGCGCTGTCGTGCAACGGCAACTACACGGGCTATGACCGGCCGTACTACGTGCCCGTGAACTCCCGGCTCGAGAACGCGTGGCTGACCAGGACGAAGAACTACGCCAAGGCCTGCACGGCCGCCGGCGGTCGGCTGCTCGACCACCTGAAGACCACGGACAACGTCGCCGACATGGAGAGCATCCGGATCGCGCTGGGGCAGAAGCAGATCAACTTCTACGGCTTCTCCTACGGCACCTACCTCGGCCAGGTCTACGCGACCCTGCACCCCGACCGGGTGCGCCGCTTCGTCCTCGACAGCAACGTCGACCCGCGGCGGGTCTGGTACCAGGCCAACCTCGACCAGGACTACGCCTTCGACACGAACATGGGCATCTACTTCGACTGGGTCGCCAAGCACGACGACGTCTACGGTCTGGGCAACGACGGCCACGCCGTCGAGCGCACCTACTACCGGATCCTGAACCAGCTCCGAGGGCACCCGCAGGCCGGCGGGACGATCGGGCCGGACGAGTGGACCGACGTGTTCCTCTCCGCCGGCTACTACGTCTACGGCTGGACCGACATCGCCGACGCCTTCTCGGCAGCGGTGAACCACGGCGACTACAGCAAGATCAAGACGCTCTGGGACAGCGCCAACCCGCAGGGACCGGGCGCCGACAACGGCTACGCGATCTACCTCGCGACGTCGTGCACCGACGCGCCGTGGCCGAAGAGCTGGTCGGTCTGGCAGCGGGACAACTGGCGGGTGTACGCCAAGGCGCCGTTCGTGACGTGGGCCAACGCGTGGTTCAACGCGCCGTGCCGCACCTGGTCGGGCAAGTCGGCCGAGCCGGTGAAGGTGTCCGGGCGGCACGCGCCGCCGATCCTGCTCATCGACGAGACGCACGACGCAGCCACCCCCTTCGAGGGCAGCCTCGAGGTGCGGTCCCTCTTCCCGAAGTCGGTCCTCATCGAGGGCGTCGGCGGGACGACGCACGCCGGCTCGCTCTCGGGCGTGGCCTGCACGGACAAC
The DNA here is from genome assembly GCA_963849965.1 of uncultured Actinomycetota bacterium. GTDB lineage: Bacteria > Actinomycetota > Actinomycetes > Actinomycetales > Dermatophilaceae > Terrabacter. Next base: position 96,749 of record CAWKJV010000028.1, read on the forward strand.
AAGATCGCGGCCTACCTCGCCACGGGCGCGCTGCCCGACCGCCGACCCGGTCGTCGCTCCGACGTGCAGTGTGACCCGGTGCCCCAGCCCGACCCGTCGGCAGCTGCCTCGGGGGCATCCGCCTCAGGGTCCAGCCACGCCTTGCTGGGGGCCGCGCTGAGCACCCGGTGACGATGGCGGCGTCCGGGCCCCGGCCCGGACGCCGCCTCTCCCGGCACGTACGGCCTGTTGGCTACGCGGTCCCGGAGCTGCCCCGCCGAACGACCGAACGTCGATGCGGGACGAGTAGCCCGCCTGCGGCATACTGGGCGCGGGTGGCGTCTCGCCGGAACCACACGTCCGTCGTTCCGACCTGACCTCCCGCCCCGGGCCTCTAGCTCAGTCGGTAGAGCATCGGACTTTTAATCCGCCGGTCGTCGGTTCGAGCCCGACGGGGCCCACCACACGGTTGTCTCGACGAACGCGCGTCGTATGCCGTCCGCTACGACCCGGGTCACGCCCGCACGGGCGCACCACCCGGCATACGCACGCCTCAGGCACAGCCGCACACTGAACACGAGGTGCGGCTGGCTCGATGGTGTGTCGACCGACTCAGGCGCCGGACGGCATACGCCCGCTTCTCCCGTGGCTCAGTCCTCGACGACCGTCGTCATGACCCAGTCGCGCACCTGCGGCATGTCCTCGAGGTGCTCGACGATGTAGTCCTCGTGCTCGGCCAGCTGCGCCTCGCACCACCTCTTGACGTCGCTGGACCCGCGGACCTGCCGGCCGGCGTTGTTGATGGCGTCCATGACGAGGTGGTAACGGTCGACCCCGTTGCGCACCACCATGTCGAAGGGCGTCGTCGTCGTGCCCTCCTCGCTGAAGCCGCGCACGTGGAAGCGGTCGGCCTCCGGACGCCCGTGGACGAGCTGGTGGATCGCGCCGTGGTAGCCGTGGAAGGCGAAGACGACGTCGACGTGGTCGGTGAACAGCTCGCCGAAGCGAACGTCGTCCATGCCGTGCGGGTGGCTTCGCGCCCGGGGCAGCGTCATGAGGTCGACGACGTTGACGACGCGGACCCGCAGCTGCGGCAGCTTCTCCTTGAGGATCTGGGCCGCGGCCACGACCTCCATCGTCACGACGTCACCGGCGCAGGCGAGCACGACGTCGGGGTCACGGTCACCGTCGTCGGTGCCGGCCCAGTCCCAGATGCCGGCCCCGGCCGCGCAGTGCGCGATGGCGTCGTCCATGCTCAGCCACTGCGGCTGCGGCTGCTTGTCGATGACGATCAGGTTGACGTAGTTCTTCGACCGGAAGCAGTGATCGGCAACGGAGAGAAGGCAGTTCGCGTCCGGGGGCAGGTAGACGCGCGACACCTCGCCGCGCGCGTTGAGGACGGTCTGGATGAGCCCCGGCCCCTGGTGCGAGAAGCCGTTGTGGTCGTTGCGCCACGCCGTGGAGGTCAGCAGGATGTTGAGGCTCGGCACCTTCGCGCGCCAGTCGAGCTTGTTGGCCTCCTGCAGCCACTTGCTGTGCTGCACCGTCATCGACGCGCTCACCATGGCGAACGCCTCGTACGTCGCGAAGAGCCCGTGGCGCCCGGTGAGGGTGTAGCCCTCGAGCCAGCCGTGGCACGAGTGCTCGGACAGCACCTCCATCACCCGGCCGTCGTGCGAGAGCTTGACGTCCTCGTCGGTGACCCGCTCGGCCGTCATCCGGTCGGAGACGTCGAAGACGGCGCCCACCCGGTTGCTGTTCGTCTCGTCGGGGCTGAAGAGGCGGAACGTCGTCGGGTTGCGCACGTAGAGGTCTCGCATCAGCTCGCCGATCGCGCGCGTCGACTCCTCACGAGTGCTCGCCGGCGACGGCACGTCCCGGGCGTAGCCACGGAAGTCCGGGATGTCGAGCTCGGTCGTGAGGACGCCGCCGTTGGCGTGCGGTGACGCGCTCATGCGAAGGTCGCCCTCCGGGTTCGCCTGCAGGACAACGGCGCTGGGCTTGCCGGACTCGTCGAAGAGCTCCTCGGGTCGATAGGACCGCATCCACGTCTCGAGGAGCGCGAGGTGGTCGGGGTTGTCCTTGACCCCCGAGAGCGGCACCTGGTGCGAGCGCCACGTGCCGGTGACCTTGACTCCGTCGACCTCCGCGGGGCCCGTCCACCCCTTCGGCGTGCGCAGCACGATGAGCGGCCACCGCGGGCGCTCCCCCATGGTCCAGCCGTCTGCGCGCGCCTCCCGCTGGATGCCGCGGATCCGGTCGTAGGCGACTCCGAGCGTCTGCGCGAAGCGCTCGTGCATGCCCGGCACGTCATCACCCTCGACCTCCAGGACGTCGTAGCCGTGGCCCTCGAGCAGGCTGCGCACCTCCGCCGGGTCCTTGCGGCCGAGCACCGTCGGGCCGGCGATCTTCGCGCCGTTGAGGTGCAGGACCGGCAGCACGGCGCCGTCGCGGCGCGGGTTGAGGAAGGAGATCCCCTTCCACGAGCCCTCGAGCGGGCCGGTCTCGGCCTCCCCGTCCCCGACGACGGCGAGCGCGAGGAGGTCGGGGTTGTCCATGACCGCCCCGAACGCGTGGACGAGGACGTAGCCGAGCTCGCCGCCCTCGTGGATCGAGCCGGGGGTCGTCACCGACACGTGGCTCGGGATGCCGCCCGGCGCGGAGAACTGCCGGAAGAGGCGCCGCACGCCGTCGGCGTCACACGTCACCCTGGGGTAGACCTCGGAGTAGGTGCCCTCGAGATAGCCGGCCGCGACGAGCGCGGGACCGCCGTGCCCCGGGCCGGTGAGGTAGATCGTCTCCTGGCCGGTGTGCCGGATGACCCGGGACATGTGGGTGTAGACGAAGGACAGGCCGGGACTCGTGCCCCAGTGGCCCAGCAGGCGCGGCTTGATGTCGTCCGGCACGAGCGGACGCTGCAGGAGCGCGTTGTCCTGCAGGTAGATCTGCCCGATCGTCAGGTAGTTGCTGGCCCGCCACCACGCGTCCATCGCGGCGATCTCGTCTGCGGTGGGGGCCGGCACGGAGGTCGCGGTCGTCGTGCTCGTCGTCGTCACAGCAGGGCCTCTCGTGGGGAGTCGTCCGTCCCGTCGAGCCTCACGGACCGCAGCCGGGCTGGCAAGGGCCGGGACAGAGCAGTGGGCCGGCCCCTTCCGGGACCGGCCCACCCCACTCCGGAAACGTCAGCGGTCGAAGGCGTCCTTGACGTCCTTGCCCGCATCCTTGAGCTGCTCGCCCCGCTGCTTGAGGTCAGCCGAGGCCTGGTCCTGCTTGCCCTCGGCCTCGAGTCGCTCGTTGTCGGTGACCTTTCCGGCGGCTTCCTTGGCCTTGCCCTTCAGGTCTTCACCCATGTTGCTGGCCTTGTCTTCGATACCCATGTCGGGGCCCCTTTCGCCTTCGATCGGATGCTTCTCCCCTACCCGGTCGCCGGTGGTTCGCCACCACATCGGGCGAGTCCGTCCAGGAGGGGGTCGTGTGCGCACGGCGTCGGTGGCCTTTGCGACACTGGAGGGGTGACCACGATCCCCGAACCCCGCCTCCGAGGTGTCCCCGTCGTCCGGACGGGCGCCGCAGACGCGAGACCTCAGCCGGTTCGCCTACCTCTCCATCGCGGCCGCGGTCGTCACGATCACGCTCAAGGTCATCGCGTGGCGCATCACCGGCTCCGTCGGCCTGCTCTCCGACGCGGCCGAGTCGGTCGTCAACCTCGTCGCCGCGATCGCCGTGCTCATCGCGCTCAAGGTGGCGGCCATGCCCGCCGACAAGAACCACCACTTCGGCCACACCAAGGCGGAGTACTTCTCGGCGGCCATCGAGGGGATGATGATCTTCGTCGCCGCCCTCGTGATCATGTACACCGCGGTCGAGCGCTTCCTCAACCCGCAGCCCATCGAGAACGTCGGGCTCGGACTCGCCATCTCGGTCGTCGCCTCGGCCGTCAACGGCGCCGTCGCCGTCGTGCTGCTGCGGGCCGGCCGCCGCTACCGCTCGCTGACGCTCACCGCCGACGGCAAGCACCTGATGACCGACGTGTGGACCTCCGCGGGCGTCGTCGTCGGCGTGCTGCTCGTCGGTCTCACGCACGTCGAGCGGCTCGACCCCGTCATCGCCTTCCTCGTCGGCGTCAACATCGTCTGGACCGGGTGGAAGCTCATCCGCGAGTCCACCGAGGGGCTCATGGACATCTCCATGCCCAAGGAGGACAACAGCGCGATCGCCGAGATCCTGTCGCGCTTCGTCACGCGGGAGGTCCACTTCCACGCGCTGCGCACGCGCGTCTCGGGCCACCACCGGTTCGCCGAGGTCCACGTGCTCGTGCCCGGCGCGTGGACCGTCCAGCAGGGCCACGACCTCATGGAGGAGGTCGAGGACACCGTGCACCGGGAGTTCGGCGAGATCGCCCTCACCTGCCACCTCGAGCCCTCCGAGGACCCCCGCGCCTACGGCGACTACGCCGCCGAGTTCCCCATCCCGACGCACGACGACATCGTCGCTGCGCACGGGGCGGCCCCGACGGCGCAACCGGGACGGGGCGACGACGAGGCATGAGCCGCGCGCACGTCGTCGTGCCCTCGCCGATCGGCGACCTGACCGTCGTCGCCGAGGACGGCGCCGTCACGCACCTGCTCATGGACGCCGCGAAGTACCGTCCCGACGACCCCGAGGTCCTCGGCGAGGTCGGCGACCCGGCCGACGAGCCGTTCGCGGCGGCCTCGGTGCAGCTCGCCGCGTACTTCGCCGGCGCCCTGACCGCGTTCGACCTGCCGCTCGCCCCGCGCGGCGACGACTTCCACCAGCGGGTGTGGGCGCTGCTGCGCGAGATCCCGTACGGCGAGACCCGCAGCTACGGGCAGCTGGCCCGCGCGCTCGGGGACCGCAACCTCGCCCAGGCCGTGGGCACCGCCAACGGCCGCAACCCGATCGCCGTCGTCGTCCCGTGCCACCGGGTCATCGGCGCCGACGGCTCCCTCGTCGGGTATGCCGGAGGGCTCGCGCGCAAGCGCTACCTCCTCGCGCTCGAGGAGCCTCCCGCCGACCGGTCCGGCCGCCTCTTCTGAACCGGCGACCCGAAGACCCCACGTCGAGGGGCCGCGACGTCCGATCCGCCACACTGGGTGACCTCACACTTCCGCGGGCCGGAGCGTCTACAGGACATGAAGCGACCGTTCGAGCAGGCCGTCACCGAGCACGGGGCCGTGGTGCTCCGCGTCTGCCGCGCCGTGCTCGGCCCGATCGAGGCCGACGACGCGTGGTCCGAGACCTTCCTCTCGGCCCTGCGCGCCTGGCCCGACCTGCCCGACGACGCGAACGTCCGGGCCTGGCTCGTCACCATCGCGCACCGCAAGGCCGTCGACGTCGCCCGAGCCGGCGCCCGTCACGCGGTCCCGGTCGCCGAGGTGCCCGACGCCATCGCCCCACGCGCCGACCAGCCCGAGGAGGCCCTGCCCGACGGTGACCTCTGGACGGCTCTGGCGGCACTCCCCGAGAAGCAGCGCCTCTGCGTGGCCTACCACCACGTCGCCGGCCTGCCCCACCCCGAGGTCGCCCGCATCGTCGGCGGAACGCCCGCGGCAGCACGCCGTGCGGCCGCCGACGGCATCGCGCGCCTCCGGTCCACCTACGCACCCCACGGAAGGGTGAGCACCCATGTCTGACAACCCGATCCAGCTCCTCAGCGACCCGGCCGCCGGGGACGACGAACGCCTCGCGGCCCTCCACGCAGCACTGGTCGAGCGCGCCTCGACGGAGTCCGCCGTCGACGCGACCTACCGCGTCGTCGACTCCCCCGTCGGCTCGCTCCTGCTCGCGGCAACCGAGAACGGAGTCCTCCGCGTCGCCTTCGAGATCGAGGACCACGACCGCGTCCTCGAGTCGCTCGCCGCGTCCGTCGGATCGCGGATCCTCCGCGGCGGTCACCGGCTCGACCCGCTCGCCCGCGAGCTCGACGACTACTTCGCCGGTCGCCGGCACGGCTTCGACGTCCAGCTCGACCTGCGGCTCGCGCGGGGCTTCCGGCTCGCCGTGCTGCGCCACCTCAGCTCGATCCCCTACGGCTCGACCGAGAGCTACGCCGAGGTCGCCGTCGCATCCGGCAGCCCGAGGGCGGTCCGCGCGGTCGGCTCGGCCTGCGCGACGAACCCGCTGCCGATCGTCGTCCCGTGCCACCGCGTCGTCCGCTCGGACGGCTCCCTCGGCGGCTACCTCGGCGGTCTGCCCACCAAGGAGCGCCTGCTCGCCCTCGAACGAACCGCTGCCTGACGGTGATCGGGTGGCACGATCGGGGGCATGCGCCCAGGAGACCGCTCGTGACCTGGCCCGTGCGTGCGACCCGGGTCGTCTACGAGAACCCGTGGATCCGGGTCCGCGAGGACGCCGTGACCCGACCCGACGGGAGCGACGGCATCTTCGGTGTCGTCGAGGTGCAGCGGCCGGCGGTCTTCGTCGTGGCGGTGACGGACGAGGACGAGATCGTCCTCATCACCGTCGACCGGCACACCGTCGGCCCCTCGGTCGAGGTCCCCGCGGGTGGCACCGACGGCGAGGATCCGCTCGTCGCTGCGCGGCGCGAGCTCGCCGAGGAGACCGGGCTCGTCGCGGGCGAGTGGCGGCAGGTCGGGGCCATGAACGCCCTCAACGGGGTCTGCCGTGCGCCCGAGGTGGTGTTCCTCGCGACGCGGCTCGAACCGGCTCCCGGCGCCGCCGACGACGTGGCCGCCCGCCACGAGGAGGGCATCCGAGACGTCCGTCTCGTGCCGGTCGCCGACGTGCTCACGCTCGTCGCCGACGGCACCATCACCGACGGTGAGACGATCGCCGCGCTCATGTTCGCGCTCGTGGCGCTGGGCCGCGTCACCTGAGCGCGGCCGTCTCGGCGGCCACACGGCATACGCCATCGGGCGGATCGGGTGCCCCGTGGAACGGTTCGGGGTGCACCGGTGTCTTGGGGGTGTACGAGGGACACTCGGACCCTGACGACACAGACCGGCGGGAGCCCATGAGACGGAGGGACGAGGCCGCGTTCCGCACGTTCGTGCAGGAGCGGCAGACGATGCTGCGCCGACGCGCCTACCTGCTCTGCGGCAGCTGGGCCGACGGCGACGAGCTCGTCCAGGAGGCCCTGGCGCGGGTCTACGTCGCGTGGCCGCGCATCGCCACCGGCGCCGAGACCGCCTACACGAGACGCACCATGATGAACCTCTACCTCAACGACCAGCGCAAACGGCGCCGCGAGGTCCTCACCGACGAGACCCCCGAGCCGCCGACGACCGACCACGACCGCGAGCTCGCGATGACCCTCACCGACCTGCTGCGCGACCTGCCCGAGAAGCAGCGCGCGGTCCTCGTCCTCCGCTTCTGGGAGGACCTCACGGTGCCCCAGATCGCCGAGTGCACGGGCGTCGCCGAGGGAACGATCAAGAGCCAGATCTCCCGCGGGCTCGCCGCCCTGCGGGACCGTCTGGCCGAACCACCACTGACCGGGGCAGGAGCTTTTCCATGAGCGACGACACGACGCGGGCTCGGGGCGCGGCTCCGGAGGAGGGCGAGCTGCAGCTGCGAAAGGCGCTGTCCACCATGAACGACCTCGAACCACCTCGCGACGACCTCTTCGCCCAGCGGGCCCTCATGCGCGGCCGCGCGCGCACCTCCCGTCGTCGCTCCACCCTGCTCGGCGCCGCAGCCGCGGTCGTCGTCGCGGGGGCCGTCGGCGGCACCTGGGTGGCCACCAACCACGGCTCCTCGACGAGCGCCGCCAGCGCGGCGCGGCGCCCGAGGTCCAGAAGGACTCGTCGGCCACCGGCACGGACAGCGGGGCCCGCAGCCCGCAGTCGCTCTCGGGCACCGCGACCCCCGGCGGGCCCGGCGTGGCCCCGTCCGTGCCGTCGGCCCGCGACACGAACCAGTGGTTCGGCACCCTCTCGACGCGACAGACCAACGCCTTCGACGCCATCGAGCCCACCGTGGCCTCGCGCTGGCCCGACGTCTTCTCGGGGGCGTATGCCGTCGACGCCGCGGGTGCTCGCGTGGCCGTCGTGGTCACCCGCCACGACCCCGCCCTCGAGGCCTTCGTGGCGAGCGCGATGCCATCCCCGACGGACGTGGAGTTCGTCGTCATGAGGCATTCGCTGGCGGAGAAGCAGAAGGTCGCCAAGGAGATCGTCGACCAGCGAATGCTGTGGCGCTCCAAGGGGATCGAGATCATCGCCGTGACGCAGGACGCCCGCAGCGACCGGGTCGTCGTGATGGCCGACGAGGGCTCCTCGCCCGGTCTCATCGCGCAGCAGTACGGCGACATCGTCCGCGTCGTGCCGTCCACGCCGGCGGCGCCGGGCAAGCTGCCCGACGGGAGCACGCTGCCGCCTTGCGGCGCGTGAGGGGGCCGAGCCGACCTCGCGTCGGCCGGCGCGGTTAGGCTGCTCGACATGGAGCAGCCGACCCCTCCGCAGGCACCGATCAGTCCTCTCGACGCGCTGCGCCGGATCTGCTTCCTCCTCGAGCGCGGCCGCGAGAGCAGCTACCGCGTCGACGCCTTCCGCAAGACCATCGAGGCCATCACCCTGATCTCCGACGACGAGCTGCGCGAACGCGTCGAGGCTGGAACCCTCAAGCAGATCAAGGGAATCGGTGACTCGAGCGCAGCGATCATCGGCCAGGCCGTGCGAGGGGTCCTGCCGGCATACCTCGTCTCGGCGGAGGAGAAGCACGGCGAGCCGCTGACCCGAGGCGGCGCCGAGCTGTATGCCGCCCTCCGCGGTGACCTGCACGCGCACTCCAACTGGAGCGACGGTGGCAGCCCCATCGAGGAGATGGTCCTCGCGGCCGTCGAGCTCGGTCAGGAGTGGATGGCGCTGACGGACCACTCCCCGCGCCTCACCATCGCCAACGGGCTGTCCCGCGAGCGCCTCACCGACCAGCTGAAGCGCGTCGAGGCCATCAACGCGAGCCTCGGCGACGCGTTCACGCTGCTCAAGGGCATCGAGGTCGACATCCACCTCGACGGCACGCTCGACCAGGACGACGACATGCTCGACCAGCTCGACGTCGTCACCGCCTCGATCCACTCGAAGCTGCGTCAGCCCTCGTTCGAGATGACGCCACGGATGGTCGCGGCCGTGCGCAACCCGCACACCAACGTCCTCGCGCACTGCACGGGCCAGCTCGTCACCGGCGGGCGCGGCAAACGGCCGCCGTCGCAGTTCGATGCGGAGAAGGTCTTCCGGGCCTGTCTGGACCACGACGTGGCGGTCGAGATCAACTCACGACCTGAGCGCTGCGACCCGCCCGACGAGCTCATCGAGCTGGCGCGCGACCTCGGCTGCCTCTTCACCATCGACTCGGACGCGCACGCGCCCGGCCAGCTCGACATGAAGTCGTTGGGCTGCGAGCGCGCCGAGCGCCTCGGCATCCCGGCCGAGCGCATCGTCACGACGTGGCCGGTCGACGAGGTCCGGGCGTGGGCCAAGGGCTGACCTGACGACCCGCCGCGGGCGTCGGAGGCCGATTTGGACGGTGCCAGAAACTCCCATATAGTTTCGACGTCCCAACGGATAGGTCGGGCAGGTCCCCATCGTCTAGCGGCCTAGGACTCCGCCCTTTCACGGCGGCAGCACGGGTTCGAATCCCGTTGGGGATACGCAGTACAGTTCGACACGCACCACCCAGTAAGGCCCCGTAGCGCAGTTGGTTAGCGCGCCGCCCTGTCACGGCGGAGGTCGCCGGTTCGAGCCCGGTCGGGGTCGCTTCACGTCAGAGGCGCCGCTCTCAGCAGAGAGCGGCGCTTCCGTCGTTTCGGGGACCGGCGCGTCTCCTAGGGTGGGCGCGTGCAGATCGCGGTGCTCGACGACTACCAGGGCGTGGCCCTGACCAGTGCCGACTGGTCACCGTCACCGACCACCCCGCACGCCGTGCACCGTCGAGGTCTTCCGCGACCACGTGAGCGAGCCGGACGCCTTCTTCGGCGGCGTCGTCGAGGACGTCACGGCATACCTCGACGGCTCCCCGATCCGCCTGCTATAAGACGAGATCGGGCGCGAGATCGGACACCCGGTGCGCCCTGACGACGCCAGGTGCGCGATCTCGCGCCCGACCTCACCCGTCCCGACGGCGTATGCCGGGTGGCCGGGTCACGCTCAGCGGTGGCCGGCGCGCAGGACGAGCTCCAGCTCGAAGCGCACCTCGGGGTCATCGAGCGCGTCGCCGAAGAGCTCCTTGAGCTGCGCGACCCGGTAGCCGACGGTCTGCTGGTGCACGAACAGCTCCTCCGCGATCGGCGCCCGCTGCCCCTGGTGGCGCAACCACGACAGCAGCGTCTCGGTGAGGCGTTCACGGACGGCGGGCCGCAGCCCGTCGAGAGGCGCGAGGCGCGTGCGGGCGAGGTCGTCGGTCGCGAGCGGCTCGGCGTGCACGACGAGCTCGGCGAGGTGGTCCTCGACCCAGACCGGGGGCGTGTCGCGGTCGGACTGGTCCGGCCCCGGCCCGATCCCGTGCGCGCCCGCAGACGTCGCGAGGTGCAGGGACTCCCCGGCCTGCTGCCACGGTCGGGGTGGGCCCACGATCGCACGGCGCCCGCGCAGGGCGCGCTCCAGCTCGCGCCGGCGGCCCGAGCGGCTGGCGAACGGGAAGACGATGACCACATCGGTGCCCCGCTCGGCGACGAGAGCGTCCGGCCCCAGGGCTGCGCGCAGCCCGTCGACGTGCGGGAACGGCACGAGCGCGACCCCGACGACCTCCGGCAGGGTCCACCCGACGGCCGCGGCGAGGCGTGGCACCCCACCCTCGCTCGAGTCGCCGCGCAGGATCATCTCGAGCAGCTCCGCCCTCAGCCGCACCTGCTCGCCGGCTCGCTCGGACTGCTCCTGCGCATAGCCCTGCGCGCTCGCCGCCGACAGCTCGTCGATGTAGGCGAAGAGCGACTCCCCGAGCGCGAGCAGCGCGTCGGGCGGCATCTGCGACACGTCCACCGTGCGTGAGATGGCCCGGAAGGTGACGCGCGCCCCGTAACGGTAGGCGGCGAGCAGCGACTCGAGGCTTCGGCCCGAGCGCACCTCGCCGCGACCGAGGCTCTCATAGACCCACTTGCCGTCCTCGGACAGGGCGGGGAGGCGCGTGCCCGGCAGGTCGAGGAAGCGGTTGAGCGCGATCGTGACGCCCTGGCGCACCCCCTGCCCGAACCGTCCCTCCATGGGCATCGCATAGACGGGGACGTCACGGGGTATGCCATCGATGATCGCCTCGACGATGTCCTTGACGACGGGCCGCAGCACTGTGGACACTTCGGCGGGGAGAGACAACCACGGTGGGTCAGATGTGTCCTGTGCCACGTCGTCCTCCGGCAAATTGTCGTGACGCAACAGTTTCTCCGGTCAAAGAGTACGCCTCACCCCAAGATGCGGAGGGGCTTCGGCCTCGAAGATGGAACCATGACCCAGATCAGAGCTCTCCGGCGTGTGGCGTCGCTCCTGACGACCCCGCTCGCGCCCGAGGACATCCTCAATCTGGTGAACCCGCTGTCCTCGGCGCGCCAGCTGCGCGGCGTCGTCACCAGAGTGGTCCGTGAGACCCCTGACTCGACGACGATCCACTTCCGCCCGGGTCGCGGCTGGAACCCCCACGCCGCCGGCCAGTGGGCCCGCATCGGCGTCGAGATCGACGGGGTGCGCCAGTGGCGCAGCTACTCGCTGTCGGCCGCCGTCGGCCACGACCCCGCGATCACGGTGACCGCCATCGGCTTCGTCTCGACCGCCCTCGCGCGCGACACCAAGGTCGGCGACATCCTCTTCCTCGACACCCCCCAGGGCGACTTCGTGCTCCCCGAGCACCCGCGGCCGCTCCTGATGCTGACGGCCGGCAGCGGCCTGACGCCGGTCATGTCGATGATCCGCACCCTCGTCCCGCGCCGCCCCGACGCCGACGTCGTGCTCATCCACTCGGCGCGCACCCGCGACGAGGCCCTCTTCCACGACGAGCTGCTCGAGCTCGCCGACCAGTTCCCCGGCCTCACGGTCAGGCACTGGTTCACCCGCGAGGAGGGCGGCCGCCGCCTCGACCTCTCGGACGTCACCGACCTCGAGACGCTCTGTCCCGACTGGCGCGAGCGGGCGGCATACGCCTGCGGGCCCACGGAGTTCCTCGACGCGGCCACCGAGCTGTGGCTGCGCGACGGCGACGACGACACCCACACCAACCTGACCATCGAGCGTTTCGCGCCCGTCCTGCTGGAGGGATCCGGCGGCGAGGGCGGCCTGCTGACGTTCGAGAAGTCGGACAAGGAGATGGAGGCGGGCGGCGACGTCCCCCTCCTCGAGGCCGGCGAGGAGTGCGGCGTGGTGATGCCGAGCGGGTGCCGCATGGGCATCTGCCGCAGCTGCCTCGTCCCGCTCGTCGCCGGCAAGGTCCGCGACCTGCGCACCGGTGAGGTGCACGGCGACGAGGGCGAGCTGATCCAGACCTGCGTCAACGCGGCCGCCGGACCCGTCCACCTGGACATCTAGGAAGGGAAACACCCCATGACCGCCACCACGAACCGACCGACGACGACGCCCACCGGCGTCGCCGACGCGTCGGTGCCGTCGCAGGCACCGCCACGACGACCCGGCCCAAGAAGCCGGTCCTCGCAGCGTCCGGCGGACCCGCCAAGCGCCCGAGCGCCGCCGCGCACCTGTCCGACGCCGACGTCGAGCGCCTCGGCCAGGAGCTCGACGCCCTGCGCGACCGCATCATCGCGACGCGCGGCGCCAAGGACGCGGCCTACATCCGCCGCGTCATCCGCGTCCAGCGCACGCTCGAGGTCGCCGGCCGCGCCACGCTGCTGCTGTCGAGGAAGAAGACGGCGTTCGTCGCCGGCACCGCGATGCTCTCCGTCGCGAAGATCCTCGAGAACATGGAGATCGGCCACAACGTCCTGCACGGCCAGTGGGACTGGATGCGCGACCCCGACATCCACTCCACGACGTGGGAGTGGGACTTCGTCACGCCCGCCGCCGCGTGGAAGCACACCCACAACGACCTGCACCACACGTGGACCAACGTGCTGGGCAAGGACAAGGACGTGGGCTACTCCACGCTCCGCATGGCCGAGGACCAGCCGTGGCGTCCGCACAACCTCCTCAACCCGGTCATCAACGGCATCCTGGCGCCCTTCTTCGAGTGGGGCATCGCGATCTACGACCTCGAGCTCGAGGCGGTCAAGGACGGCGAGAAGTCCAAGGAGGACCTCAAGAAGGACCTCAAGGCCGTGGGCCGCAAGGTGGTGCGCCAGTTCACCAAGGACTACGCCGCGACGCCGCTCGCCGCCGTGCCGTTCGGCTCCGGCAAGCAGGCCCTCCTCGGCACCTTCACGGCCAACGCGATCCGCAACGTCTGGGCGCACTCGGTCATCTTCTGCGGCCACTTCCCCGACGGCGTCGACGCCTTCACCGAGGAGGAGATCGAGGGCGAGACCCGCGGCGACTGGTACATCCGCCAGATGCTCGGCTCGGCCAACATCTCGGGCAGCAAGCTCATGCACCTCATGACCGGCAACCTCAGCCACCAGATCGAGCACCACTGCTTCCCCGACCTGCCGAGCAACCGCTACCACGAGGTCGCGGTCGAGGTGCGCGAGATCTGCCAGCGCTACGGCCTGCCCTACACGACCGGCCCGCTGCCGAAGCAGGTCTACCAGGCGTGGGCCAAGGTCTTCCGCCTGGCACTGCCGAACCGCGCGAAGCCGCTGCCCAAGGGCGCCGTCAACGCGCCGGTCCCGCCGCGGCGCGTCGCGCTGCCGCTCGCGGCCAGTGTGGGGTGAGCCCCGTGTCGGGTGACCTCGAGGCCGCGGGCGTGCCGACGGCTGCCTTCTTCGACCTCGACCGCACCCTGATCCGGGGGTCCGCCAACTACCCGCTCGCGATCGCCGCCTTCCGCGGCGGTCACGTGCCGTGGAAGGACCTCGTCAAGGACACCGTCAACGCGATCTCCTTCCACCGCAAGGGATCCACCGACGAGGGCTCGGAGGCTCTGCGCGAGCGCATCCTCCGGGCCGTCGCGGGCATCCCGCAGTCCGACATCATCCACCTGACCGACGCGATCGTGCCGGGCATCGTCCGCAAGGCGATCCCGGCCTCGATGAGGCTGCTGGCGGAGGCCCGCGCGTCGGGCACGACCGGATCGTCGTGTCGGCCTCCCCCATCGAGCTCGTGAGCCGCATCGCGACGGCGCTCGGGCTCGAGGGGGCCGTCGCCACGCGCAGCGAGCTCGACGAGGAGGGCCGCTACACCGGGCACCTCACCGGCGAGTTCTGTTACGGCGCAGGCAAGGTCATCGAGATCGAGAAGCTCGCGGCCGAGCGCGGCTACGACCTCTCACGGTGCGCCGCCTACAGCGACTCCATCAGCGACCTGCCGATGATGGAGCGCGTCGGCGCGGCCGTGGCGGTCAACCCCGACGGCGAGCTGCGCGAGCTCGCCCGCGAGCGCGGCTGGCGCATCGTCGAGGTCGGCCGCAAGCGCCACTGAGCCGTATGCCGTCGCCGTGGCGGGTGCGGGGGTCACCAGGAGGTGTGGAGCGGCCGCCCCTCGGCGAAACCGGCCGTGCTCTGGAGCCCGACGACCGCCCGCTCGTGGAACTCCTCCAGCGTGCGCGCACCGGCATACGTGCAGCTGCTGCGCAGCCCGGCGACGATCTCGTCGATGACGTCCTCGACGGAGGGGCGCGACGGGTCGACGTACATCCGCGCCGTGCTGATGCCCTCCTCGAAGAGGGACTTGCGGGCGCGGTCGTAGTCGGTGTCGGTCGCGGTGCGGTTGCGCACCGCCCGGCTGCTCGCCATGCCGAACGACTCCTTGTACTGGCGGCCGTCGTTGTCGGTGTAGAGGTCTCCCGGCGACTCGAGCGTGCCGGCGAACCACGAGCCGATCATGACGTTGGACGCACCGGCGGCGAGCGCGAGGGCGACGTCGCGCGGGTGACGGACTCCACCGTCAGCCCAGACGTGCTTGCCGAGCTCCCTTGCGGCCGCGGCACATTCGAGCACCGCCGAGAACTGCGGGCGACCGACGGCGGTCATCATCCGCGTCGTGCACATCGCGCCGGGGCCGACGCCGACCTTGACGATGTCGGCCCCGGCCTCGATGAGCTCACGGGTGCCGGCGGCCGACACGACGTTGCCGGCGACGACGGGGACGCGCGGGTCGAGGGCCCGCACGGCCCGCAGCGCCTCGATCATCTTGTCCTGGTGGCCGTGGGCGGTGTCGATGACGAGGACGTCGGCGCCGGTGCCGAGCACCTCGGCGGCCTTGGCCGCGACGTCGCCGTTGATGCCGACCGCGGCAGCCACGCGCAGGCGCCGGTCGTCGTCGACGGCAGGTCGGTAGAGGCCCGCGCGGATCGCGCCGCCCCGGGTCAGGATGCCGACGAGCTCGCCGTGCTCGGAGACGACGGGAGCGACCTTGCGGCGCGCCGCGGAGAGCCGCTCGAAGGCCTCCTGCGGGTCGAGGGTGTCGGGCAGCACGACCATGTCCTCGTGCATGACGTCGTGCACCTGCGTGTAGCGGTCGACGCCGGTCAGGTCCTTCTCGCTGACGATGCCGACGGGCTTCGGGCCGTCGACGACGACCGCGGCGCCGTGGGCACGCTTGCCGATGAGCACGAGCGCCTCGCCGGCCGTCATGTGCCGCTCGAGCGTGATCGCCGTGTCGTGGACGAGGTGGCGCTGACTTGACCCAGCCGACGACGTCGCGGACCACCTCGACGGGGATGTCCTGGGGGATGACGGCGATGCCGCCCCGGCGCGCGACCGTCTCGGCCATGCGGCGCCCGGCGATGGCGGTCATGTTGGCCACGACGAGCGGGATCGTGGTGCCGGACCCGTCGACCGTCGAGAGGTCGACGTCGAGACGGCTCGTCACGGACGAGCGGCTCGGCACCATGAAGACGTCGTCGTAGGTGAGGTCGAGCTGGGGCTGGAGACCGTTGAGGAACTGCACGGTCACCAACTCTAGGCGCCCGAGGCGGCCGAACGGCACGCGACGGTGTCACGACCGAGGGCGCGGGCCGGCATACGCCCGCGGCGACGGCATACGCCCGTTTCTCCTGTGGCGGACGAACCGCGGGAGGACGATGGACGGTGGGCGCGCTTGCGCCCCGGATCGATTGGGGAACGCCATGACGGATGCGCCGCACGTGTGCTTCGACCGGATCCTTCCCAAGGACCTGATGCGCCCTCACCGGCGCGTGCGGGGCCCGGACGGCGCGGATCGCGCGATCTCGCCCATCGGCAAGGCGTGGATGAACGGCACGACCCTCAAGGTCCGCTTCCTCGAGGGCACGCCCGCGCAGCAGGCGAAGGCCCGCGAGCAGGCTGCCTGGTGGCAGGCCGCGTGCAACATCGCCTTCGACTTCGGCGACCACCCGGACGCCGACATCCGGATCTCCTTCGACCCCAACGACGGCGCGTGGTCCTACGTCGGCACCGACAACAAGGGCATCCCGAGCAACGAGGCGACGATGAACCTCGGCTTCCTCGACGGCGGCACGGCCGGGCACGAGTTCGGCCACGCCATCGGGCTGGCGCACGAGCACTCGAACCCGAGGGCGGGATCCAGTGGAACGAGCCCGTGGTCATCGCCGCGCTCGCCGGACCGCCGAACCGCTGGGACGAGGCGAAGGTGCGCCACAACGTCTTCATGAAGTACTCGGTCGACCAGATCAAGGGGACGCAGTTCGACCCCGACTCGATCATGCTCTACGCGTTCCCCGCGACGTGGACGCTCAACGGCGTCGCGACGCATGCCAACGACGTCCTGTCGTCGCTCGACAAGGCGTTCGTCTCCGGGACCGCGATGTATCCGCGGTCGGCGCCGGTCGTCGGCGACGCCGTGACGCTCACCGTCGACGGACCGAAGGTCGACGCCTCGATCGGGGCGGCCGGCGAGGAGGACCTCTACGCCTTCGACGTCGCTAGCGACGGGCTCTACGAGGTGACGACGCGCGGCTCCACCGACGTCTACCTCACGCTCTTCGGGCCCGACAGCGCCACGCACCTCGTCGGCGAGGACGACGACGGCGGCTACGGCGTCAACGCGCGCGTGCGGGCCGGCCTGACGCCGGGACGCTACGTCGCCCAGGTGCGCCACCACGCGTCGAGCGGCACCGGCGCCTACTCGATCAGCGTCCGCCGCCGCTGAGGACCGCGACCCTCCACCGAGGGCGTATGCCGTCCGGCCGCCGTCCGCCCGCCGTCCGCCCGCCATCGGGCGGCCTGCGCCCTCGCGCTTCGCCTCCGGCGTAAGGCGTTGACCCGGGTCTGTAATCGAGTAATGCTGATTACATGATTACGAACGAAGCACTGGAGCGGGTGCGTGGCTGGTTCGTCGGCCGCCTCCCGGAGGAGTGGCGCAGCACGCCACCCGAGATCACCGTCGACCGCGAGGAGATCACCGTCGTCCTCACCGTCACCGACGTCGACCTGCCCGACGGGTCGAGCGCCGCCGAGCGCGACGAGGCGCGCGCGGGCCGCACCAAGGCCTTCCGCGAGGACACCCGCGGCCGCCGCATCGAGATCGCCCGCGAGGCCGAGCACCGTTTCGAGCGCAAGGTGTCCTGGGCCGTGCGCGTCGGCGATCGCACCGAGCTGTTCACCCACGTCGCGGCCCCGGCGATGACCCGGCTGCGCCAGCCGGAACGACGCGTCCTCGACACCCTCGTCGACGCCGGCGTGGCCCGGTCCCGCGCCGAGGCGCTCGCCTGGTGCGTCAAGCTCGTCGGCCAGCACGAGAGCGACTGGCTCGGGGAGCTGCAGGAGGCCATGTCACGCGTCGCGGACGTGCGCACCAAGGGACCGTCCGCGTGACGCCGGACGGTTTGCGGGAAGGGGCAACGGGTCGGCTATAGTTCCACTCGTTGTCCCGGCCAGGTAGCTCAGTTGGTACGAGCGTCCGACTGAAAATCGGAAGGTCGGCGGTTCGACCCCGCCCCTGGCCACCACCCGAAACCGTAGGTCAGAACCCTCTGACCTGCGGTTTCGTCGTTCCTCGGGTCTTTGCGCACGTCGCTCAGCGCCTCAGTCGAGCGCCCGTCATTGACCGCGACACGCCGAGGATCCCCGCGGGCTATCGCACGAGATATCGCACGACGCCTCGACGTCGAGACGGTTGCGCGCGGACCATGCGGGAGCACCTGGCGTCCGCGTGTCGTCAGCGATAGCGCGACCGCGCGACTCACCCGACCGTTCGCCCCCTGAAAGCCTCGTACGGGCGCCTGGTCTCGTACGTCAGCCACCCTGCCGTGCCTAGTCTGGGGACGTGCCCGACCCCACCGAGATCGATGA
This sequence comes from uncultured Actinomycetota bacterium, assembly GCA_963849965.1. Taxonomy (GTDB): domain Bacteria; phylum Actinomycetota; class Actinomycetes; order Actinomycetales; family Dermatophilaceae; genus Terrabacter. The sequence goes on from CAWKJV010000028.1 coordinate 115,029, forward strand.
CCGGATCGACCGCGCGAGCGCGCGACCGTTCGGGCGACGGTTCCGCCTGCGCGGGCGCGAGCGGGCCACGGCTGAGCTGCACGGTCCGCAGACGATGCGGGCTCACGCCGCGGAGATCATCGCGGAGCGACTGGCGCCGGCCGAGCCGCGCAACGACGGCCGGCAGACCCCGTACCGCAACCACCCGGTCTTCGTGGCCCAGCACGCCACCGCGACCTGCTGCCGCAGCTGCCTGGAGACGTGGCACGGCATCGCGAAGGGGCATCCGCTCGACCGCGGCGAACGGGCCTACGTGGTCGAGGTGATCGGGCGCTGGATCGACCGTGAGCTGGCGACCTCAATCGAAGGTCGGGACCCCGGAGGAGCTCCACCTCACGCCGACCGTGAAGGGCGCCGCGTTCCTGGCGTCAGCGGGTCAGGCGCCGCGCCCCACGGCAACATCCGCGCGTCCGGGCGGACGCTCGCCCGCGGCAGCGCGCCCCTGTCCCCTTGGTGAAGCCCACGGACCCTCCCTCGTGGCCGAGCAGCCTGTCACCTACGGCAGACCGCGGACCAAGCAAAGGACTCCTGGGGGGCGCCGGGCCTTCGGTGTTGTGCCAAGCGGGCCTCGACAGATCCGCGCTGATCGGGGCATGTTCCGACGTCGTCAGACGAGCGGCACGAGGGGTCGGTCCAGCGGCGGAAGCAAGTTGGCAGCCCGGTATGTTCTGTCACGGGCAGCCCTGACCCTTCAGCCCTGAAGCAGCGGTTCCCTCCGTTTTACGCGGACAGGGCGGCATCCCTTGTGTCATCGTTGGGCCAACGGTTCGTGAAGATTGCTGCATCGCCGGCGGCAACCACAGGACTTGATCATGGGCACCGACGAGCGGAGGACTCGACGGTCGTGCCACCCTACGCCGGCGGCGTAGCGCATCCGTTCCAGTCGAACGATTCGCCGCACAAGTAGGGGGACGCACCATGTACTTTCGCTCTGTTCTGACAGCGACCGCCACTGCCGCGCTCGTCGTCGGGTCGGCTACCGTCGGAGACGCCGCGGTGCTCAGTCCGACGCCGCGGTCCTCTTCGCACGCAGACGACGGCACGGTGTACACCTCCGTCCAGGTCGGCAGCCGGCTGTTCGTGGGGGGCAGCTTCACCAGCGTCGACGGGACTCGTCGAGGGCGCCTGGCAGCCCTGGATGCCGCGACGGGCCGGCTCGACACGTCCTTCCGTGCGGACGTGGACGGCGACGTGCGCTCGTTGGCCAGTGATGGCCGCACCTTGTTCATCGGCGGCAAGTTCACCCAGGTCAACGGTGTCGCGCGCAAGAACCTCGCCGCGGTCAACGCCTCCTCGGGCGCTGTCGGGAGCTTCAACCCTGCCCCCTCGGCGATGGTGCGTGGCCTCGCCTACTCCGGCGGCAAGGTGTTCTTCGGAGGCGGCTTCACCAAGGTCGGCGGCACGGCCGTGAACTACCTGGCCGCTGCCGACGCCGCCACCGGTGCGGTGGATCGCGCGTTTCCCGGGGCCGACGCCGCTGTCAACGTCGTCAAGGCCGTCGGAGGAAACGTCTGGATCGGCGGGGACTTCGCCCACATCGGCACGGCAACCCGCAGCAGAGTAGCCGCGGTCACGGCCTCCGGAAGCGTCCTGAGCTACAACACCAGTGTGGGCGGCCCGGTCGACGACCTGGAGGTGGACAGCGCGGGGGTGTTCCTGGCCGTGGGCGGCGGGGTGTCGACGGGGAACTCCCTGTACAAGACGACCTCAGCCGGCGTGAAGGTCTGGCAGGTCCTCACGGACGGCGACGTGCAGGCTGTCGAGGTCGTGGGCGGCACGGTTTACGCAGGAGGGCACTTCGGGTTCCTCTGCGGGTCCACGACGTCAGGATGTGGGAACACCACGTCGGCGAAGAAGGCCTTCGTCGCCGACGCCAGCGGAACCACGCCCAACGCCCGAGCCTGGGCGCAGTTCAACTCGGCGCTCGGAGTGTGGGACCTCACGACAGCCGGGACCAACCTCTACGCCTTGGGCGTGTTCACCACGGTCAATGGCAAGTCGGCGCCGCGCATCGCTCGCTTCCAGGGTTGACCCTCGAAGGGGCGTGCAGGCATCCGCGCCGAGCGAGACCAGCACGGGAGCAGAGAGCAACCGCCGCTTCGGGCTGCTCCAATCTGCCGCGACATGCCTGAGCCGTCTGAGTTTCTCGCGACCACGCATCACTGCCCGTCACCGCCAGCTGGCGGCCACCGCTGAAATCACCGCTGAAGCCGCCGCCGTCTACTCGTCCACCTTCGGTCCTCTCCCCGCTCGGCACGGTGCAGGCTTTGCGCTACCGCCCGGTCGGTCACGTACGCGCGACACCGCCCTCTTCGCGCCCGGTGCACGGATCACTGCCCGGCACACGTGTACCTGTCGTTCCGTCCGACGGTCAGCCCGGAGACGGCGCAACGATCGCGGCAGCAGAAGGCATCCTTTACAACTGCTGAAGCGTCTGTCATCGGGTCACGTGGTCGCCGGGCGAGCTCGGCCACCCGTCGCGATCGGCTGACGCTGTTGTGGCCGGGGACGCTTCGGACTCGGCCGCGCGAACGGCGTTGATGGCGTTGGCCGCTGCTCCCAGGTCGTGCTCGGCCAGTGGGTGACGCAGGCGGCCTGCCCTGCTCTACATGCCGTGAACCGGTACTGGATCCCGGCCGAGGACCTTGACGAGTTCAACCGACACATCGTGGGCACCATCGAGTTAGTCGCCAAGTACCGCTGAGGTCAAGTCGCCTCCTCGATCAGCGGCATGGGTCTCGTAGCTGAAGATCAGCCGGAGGCTCTCGCCTCAGCCTCGCGCAGACGCGCGCAAAGAGTTTTGAGAAGGCGCCGGGCGAACTCGGGATCCTCGTCGATCACCGCCTCGAAGTCCTGGTGGGGAATCGCCATCGCCTTCAGGGGCTCTTGCGCAGTGACGGTCGCGGATCGCGGTCGACCGTCGATCATGCTGATCTCGCCGAAGTAGTCACCCGGGCCGAGGGTGCGCAGTTCACGACCGTCTTTGCTCACGGTTGCTGACCCCTCGATGATGAGGTGGAAGGCCAACCCACTGCGGCCCTCCGTCGCCACTGCCTTCCCCGGCGGGTGCGAGACCTCGGTCGACGCGCTGGCCAACCTCTTCAGCTGCGCCTTGGACAGGTCCTGGAAGAGGTCCACGTTGGCGATGATCGCCTCGTGCGCTCGATCTCGTGCCATGACGGACTCCTCACACGTCAGTGCTCCACATTATGCCGCGAGCTGCCGTCTGGGCTCACCCAATCGGGGTAGATCCCGTCCGGCGCCATGCAGAAGGCAAGAGAGTCAAGCAGCACGTCCGCGCGGGCGGGCAGTCACGTCATCGCGTCTAGTCGAGGCAGTTCGATGCACTCCGCACGTCCGGCTCTCCGCTGACTGGTCGCCCGCTCTGCGGACCTGTCACATCGGCGCCGGACGGCCACCGAGTCATTGAGTTTCGTAAAGCGACCGCACAGCGGCAGACATCCCAGGTTCTGTAGCTGTGAAGGGGCACGGTGGAAGATGTGCGCCCAGGCGGTGTCTTCCTCGTACAGCGCGCCGGTTCTGAGGCAGCCATGCAGAATGCCGATCGCGGCATCAGCCGCGGCGCGCCTGTCGAGCTCGATCCATCACTGGGCCCGAGCAGCGCGGCAGGAGGTGCGCGCTCAGGTCCCGAGCGCGGAGGTCCTGAAGGGCAAGATCTCGCGAAGATTGCCGACGGCGCTGTTCGACTGCCGCGCGCTCCAAGGACCGCTCGCATCTCGGAACTGTGATTTCACCGCCCGATCGGTTGCCCCTTGACACCATCTGGGCCGTAGTTGCTCCCGGCCGCGTTGCCGTGTCGGGCCACGCCCACTCCGACCCACGAAGGGCGACCCATCCCGCCCAGATAGGGCGCGTCCCGGTCCGGCTATCCACCGTCTACTTGGCCACTGGTGTGATTCGTGGCGTCGCGCCCCCAACCCACAACCTAGGGAGTGTCGTGCGACCGTGCCTCTTGGCCACGAGGTCGGGGACCGATCTTCGATCGTCCTCGGCTCCTCGCGGCTTTTGCTCCCTACACTTCTCATGTAACACACGGCCCCCGGTGACAACCCCTGCGTTTGGGATGCGCTAGCCACCCGCGCGCCCTTGTTCGCCCACCCGAGCACGAGGGTCGCCCACCCTTAGAGCTGCCGATTGTCACATCACTCTCTCATGCCCGCCGTCGCCTGCTCAGGTGAGGCTGGCGGCACCTCCCGCCCACCTATGAGCCAAGGGGAAGCTCGACAGGCCACGCTCCCATCCCACGACTGAGGCGTGACCCCTGTAAACGTGGTGTCCGCCCGGCGGCAGTTCACCGATCCGATTCGCGGCGACAACTCTCAGTTCGAGCCAGCCCCAGCTTTGGAACCTGCAAAGATGAGTCATGAACAGGATCGCGGGGAAACGTTCTCCGCCCGAGGAAGCTGTCGTCAGCGTCATGTGTAGTGATTTGCCTCGGCCTTCTACTAGCAGGCATTGGTGTCGGGTGGTGGCTCTTCAGCGCAGGGAGAGACGACGACTACCGCGGGACGCAGTTCGGCGCGGGCGTGGGCGCCGCTGGGCTCATTATTGTTCTTCTTAGGACTCCTCCCTGAAGAGAGGACCGCGCGCGCGGCGGAGTCCCGGGCCGCCGCTCAACCAAGAGCGGACCGCACTCAGGTCGTGAAAGGTTCCACGATTCAGGGATCGGTCTGGACCAGAGCGCACCTCACCAGAAAAGCAACAATACTTGGCAAGGGGTTGAAGACACAGGGATAGGCGGCGACCTGCACCAGGACTTAACTGGCCGACAAGCGAAGGACTCACCTAACCGGCTCCGGACGCCGAAAGTGCAACCACGGAGGACTGAGCATCGCTCATCAGGAAATCCTAGATTCAACAATCTTCGGCGATGTCTATCAAGTAGTGGCGGAACATGTCGAGCTACACGCCGACAGCAAAACAAGGGCCAGCCATCGGTCCAATGCCACCGTTCCCGCGGTCCATGTCGGGGCGTTTGGAGAGTCGACTGCCTGCCGGAGCCTGTTGGACCCGGAGTATGCAATTGTTCCATTTTGGAACAGCTAGGCATCCCGAGCCAGTATGACTGCATTTCTTGCCAGCATTACACCTATCGCCACAATGCTGATTCATGGTTCAGCTGGGGTTGGTAAGAGTCGATTGGGCTTTGAAGTTGCAGAGACCGCGAGACGGGCTGGCTGGACAACTTGGTGCCCCGCGCCAAGCCATCCTGTTTCGGGTGATGGAGATTTCTCCTCTGGCTCGCGACATCTCCTTGTAATTGATGACGCTGACGGCTACTTGGGGCAGTGGATCGATCGCAGCGTCCAAGCCATGATGGCGCAGAATGTCAAGGGTTTAGGGTTATCCTCATCGCTAGAACATGCGGGGGTCGTGGTGGCTTGGACGCTGCGATCGATCCACTGCCCCGAGTAGCCGTCAGCGTCATCAATTACAAGGAGATGTCGCGAGCCAGAGGAGAAATCTCCATCACCCGAAACAGGATGGCTTGGCGCGGGGCACCAAGTTGTCCAGCCAGCCCGTCTCGCGGTCTCTGCAACTTCAAAGCCCAATCGACTCTTACCAACCCCAGCTGAACCATGAATCAGCATTGTGGCGATAGGTGTAATGCTGGCAAGAAATGCAGTCATACTGGCTCGGGATGCCTCGCTGTTCCAAAATGGAACAATTGCATACTCCGGGTCCAACAGGCTTAGCAGGCAGGCAGTCGACTCTCCAAACGCCCCGACATGGACCGCGGGAACGGTGGCATTGGACCGATCGGCTGGCCCTTGTTTTGCTGTCGGCGTGTAGCTCGACATGTTCCGCCACTACTTGATAGACATCGCCGAAGATTGTTGAATCTAGGATTTCCTGATGAGCGATGCTCAGTCCTCCGTAGGGTGCGCTATCGGCGTCCGGAGCCGTGTTGGGTGAGTCCTTCGCTTGTCGGCCAGTTAAGTTCCTGGTGCAGGTCGCCGCCTATCCCTGTGTCTTCAACCCCTTGCCAAGTATTGTTGCTTTTCTGGTGAGGTGCGCTCTGGTCGGACTGATCCCTGAATCGTGGAACCTTTCACGACCTGAGTGCGGTCCGCTCTTGGTTCAGCGGCGGCCCGGGACTCCGCCGCGCGCGCGGTCCTCTCTTCAGGGAGGAGTCCTTCGAAGAACAATAATGAGCCCAGCGGCGCCCACGCCCGCGCCGAACTGCGTCCCGCGGGAGTCGTCGTCTTACATGGGCCGAAGAGCCGCCACCCGACACCAATGCCTGCTCGTCGAAGGCCGAGGCAAATCACTACCCGGCCTGACGACAGTCTCCGGGGGGGGAGGGCTACGGCGCGATCTGTTCATGACTCATCTTTGCAGGTTCCAGAGCTTCCGCGGGCGGCTCCAGACGAGAGTTGTCGCCGCGAATGGGATCGGTGAGCTCCCGCCGGGCGGACACCACGTTTACAGGGGTCGCGCCTCAGTTGTGGGATGGGAGCGTGGCCTGTGCAAGCTTCCCCTTGGCTCATAGGTGGGCGGGAGGTGTGCACAGCCTCCGCCTGAGCAGGCGACGGCGGGCATCAGAGAGTGATGTGACAATCGGCAGCCTAAGGGTGGGCGACCCTCGTGCTCGGGTGGGCGAACAAGGGCGCGGGGTGGCTAGCGCATCCCAAACGCAGGGGTTGTCACCGGGGGCCGTGTGTTACATGAGAAGTGTAGGGAGCAAAAGCCGCTGGAGCACGAGGACGATCGAAGATCGGTCCCCGACCTCGAAAAAAGAGGCACGGTCGCACGACACTCCCTAGGTTGTGGGTTGGGGGCGCGACACGAGCTGCCCTCACGGCCGTTGACGTGGACGGCCAAGTAGACGGTGGATCGCCGGACCGGGACGCG
>CAWKJV010000029.1:0-11547 GCA_963849965.1 uncultured Actinomycetota bacterium
CCCCGGAGCAGCAGGTAGGCGTCCTCGAGGCTGGGCTCGACGAGCTCGGCGCCCGACGGCACGTGCTCGCCGACGTTGCGGTAGCGACCGGATGCCGTGCGCCACGAGGCGTGGGCCGCGGCGTCCGGCTCGGCGGCCATCCAGACCTTGCCGGTCGCGAGCGAGACGAGCTCGGGCACCGTCCCGTCGAAGTGGACGCGTCCCGCGTCGAGCACGACGACCCGGCTGCACAGCGCGGCGACGTCCTCCGTCTGGTGTGTCGAGATCACCATGGTCGACGTTGCGGCGATGTCGGCGAGCACGCCTCGCAGCGAGGCCCGCTGCTCCGGGTCGAGCCCGGTCGTCGGCTCGTCGAGCACGAGCAGCTCGGGCGTGCCGAGCAGGGCCTGGGCGAGCGCGACCCGTCGGCGCTGGCCGCCGGAGAGGCGGCTGATCCGCTTCGTCGCGACGTCGCCGAGACCGACGAGGTCGAGCACGCGCCGCACCTCCGTCGTGCGCAGGTCACGGTCGGCCCACTCCTTGAGGACGGCCATGTAGTTGACGAAGGCCATCGTCGAGAAGCCGCGCGGGAAGCCGAGCTCCTGGGGCTGGTAGCCGAGCCGTCGGCGCACCTCGGTGCGGGCCTGCGGGTCACCGGGGTCGCGTCCGAGCAGGCGAACCCGACCGTCGTCCGGTGCCAGCACCGTGGCCATGACGCGCAGCATCGTCGTCTTGCCGGCGCCGTTGGGACCGAGCAGGCCGGTGATGCCCGAGCCGAGGTCGAGGTCGACGGCGTCGAGGGCGGCGAGGGAGCGGTAGCGCTTGGTGACGCCGCGGAGCGAGACCGTGGTCGAAGTCATGGCGAGATCCTTCCGATGGTGCCGAGACGCCGGGCTCGCAGCACGAGAACGAGCGGCCCGAGGAGGAGCATGAGGAGGTAGAGGACGACGTAGCGGGGGGCGAAGACCGCCCAGACGGTGTCGAGCCGGTTGGCGGCAGCGGTGCCGACGACCCAGCACGAGGTGATCGCGGTGGCCGGCCGCCACGGGCCGAACCACGTCGACAGCCCCAGCACCGCCGCGGTGAAACCCAGCGCGGGCAGGAGCCACACCCACGCCGCCAGCTCGGGGAAGACGAGCTGTCCGACGAGCACGACGGGCAGCGCAGCAAGGAGCACCGCACCGGTCCGAAGGAGCACGAGCCGCACGAGGGGGTAGGGGGCCGCGCTCTCCTGCTCGAGCGCGGGACCGCCCTCGGGACCGAAGGCCGTCGCGACGGCGAGCACCGGGACGATCGGGGCGACGGTGAGGAACAGGGTGACGTTTCCCGTGTGAGCCGCCAGCCCACCGCCCACGGCGAAGGCGACGGCGAGCGCCACGGCGCAGATCCACGAGCCGCGCAGGGCGGGGGCTGAGGCGACGAGCATCGCGTCCCCGGGAGGCAGGCCGAGGCGGACGAGGATCCGCTCGAGGGCCGACGGCCGTGGCAGCTCGATCTCGTCGCGGACGGCTGTCCAGACGCGATCGAGGTCGAGGGGCGGTCCGTCGGCGGCTCCCCCAGCTCGTGGCGACCGCGGCCTGGCATGCAGCGCAGTGGACGACGTGCTGCTCGACCGAGGCCGACACGAGACCGTCGGCCGTCCCGCCCACCCAGGCCCGGAGGTCCTCGGGCAACACGTGGTGCGTGCTCATGATCGGCGTCCTTCCATGAGGCTGGCGCGTAGGTGCGCCTTGGCGCGGTGGGCCCGCGTCTTGACCGTGCCCTGGGGGATTCCGAGCAGGCGTGCGGCTTCTCTGGTGGTGAGGCCATCGAGCACGGTGGCCTGGATGACGGCCCGCATCTCGGGTGAGAGGGACGCCATGGCCTGGCCGAGGTCGCCGTACTCCACCCCTTGGAGCAGCTCGTCCTCGACGACGAGTGAGGCGGCGCCCGGCCCGGCCGAGTTCCCTGTCAGCACAGAGCTGCCCATCAGCACGACGTCCCTGCGCGTGCGGAGGCGGCTGACGAGCCGCCGGATCGCGATGCCCCACATCCAGGCGCCGACCTCGCCCCTGCCCTGGTAGCGACCGGCCCCCTGCCACACGGCGACGAAGGTGTCCTGCAGCACGTCGGCCACGACCTCCCGGTCGTTGCACCGCCGCGTCAGCCGCACCGACAGCCACGGCGCGTGCCGGTCGTAGAGCTGGCTCAGGGCGCCGAGGTCACCGTCGGCCAGTGCCTCGAGGAGGGCCTGGTCGTCAGGGACGACGCCTGCTGCCATACCTCTACTGTCGACCTGCCGCGCCCCAACGGTTCCCCTGTTCTCCACGTGACGCGGCGTCGAGGGCGTATGCCGTCCGCTGCGAGGGAAGCACGTCGACCGGGTCGTCACTGTCCTTTCACATGTCCTGGTCTGGCGTAGGCTCCGCAGCGATGACGTGCATGACGGCGTTGATGAGGGCCAGGTGGGTGAAGGCCTGCGGGAAGTTGCCGAGGTGCCGGCCGGTGTGGTGGTCGATCTCCTCGGCGTACAGCTCGAGCGGCCCGGCGAACGACAGCAGCTTCGCGCACAGCTCGTGCGCCCGCTTCGTCTCGCCGATCTCCGACAGCGCCGACACGAGCCAGAACGAGCAGATCGTGAAGGTGCCCTCCTCGCCGGAGAAGCCGTCGTCGGTCTCGTCGACGCGGTAGCGGAGCACCAGCCCGTCGACGGTCAGCTCGTCCGCGATGGCCAGCACCGTCGCCCGGATCACCGGGTGGTCCGGCGGCAGGAACCGCACGAGCGGCGCCAGCAGCAACGACGCGTCGAGGGCCGAGCTCCCGTAGTACTGCGTCAGCACCCCGCGCTCGTCGACGCCGTGCTCGAGGATGTCGGCCTTGATCTCGTCGGCGGCCATCTGCCACTCGGCGGCCTGCGAGTCCTGCCCGATCATCGATGCCAGCCGGGCGCCGCGGTCGACCGCGACCCAGCACATGATCTTCGAGGACGTGAAGTGCTGCAGCTCGCCGCGCACCTCCCAGATGCCGGCGTCCGGCTCCCGCCAGTGCTTGAGGGCCGCCTCGACCTGCTTGCCGAGGATCGGCCAGATCCGACCGTCGAGGTGGTCGGCGACCTTGGAGTGCAGGTAGACCGAGTCGAGCAGCGCGCCCCAGACGTCGTGCTGCACCTGCGAGTGCGCGGCGTTGCCGACGCGCACGGGGCGCGACCCGGCATACCCCGGCAGGTGGTCGAGCGTGGACTCGGGGAGGTCACGCTCGCCGCCGATGCCGTACATGATCTGCAGGTCGTCGTCGCGCTCCGCGACGTCGGCGATGAACGAGAAGAAGTCGACGGCCTCCCAGTCGAACCCGAGCGAGTACATCCCCCACAGCGCGAACGTCGCGTCGCGGATCCACGTGTAGCGGTAGTCGTAGTTCCGTGCTCCACCAATGGTTTCCGGCAGCGAGGTCGTGGCGGCGGCCGCGATCGCCCCGGTCGGCGCATACGTCAGACCCTTGAGGGTCAAGGCGCTTCGCTGCAGGTAGCTGCGCCACGGGTGGTCGGGGAAGCGGCCGCGGGCGAGCCAGTGCTGCCAGTGGTGCGCCGTCCACTCGAGCCGGTCGTGCGCCTCCTCCCTCGTCGTGGGCGGCGGCACCGCGCCCCACGACAGGGCGACGAAGCGCTCGTCCCCTTCCCTGAGCAGCGTTCGCGCGTCGCCTGCCCGCCCTCGAAGCCGAGGCGCAGGTCGGTGGTGAGCGTGAGTGACACGTCGGAGCCCTCCGCCTACGCGCGGGCCTGGTGGTAGCCGCGGTCGGTGTAGTCCCACGTCGCCGGCGTGCGCCCGTAGTCCAGGACCGGCTCGCACTCCATGACCGTCTGCACCTCGCCGGACACGCAGCGGATCGTGCGCAGCAGCGTGTGCTCGGCGTCGTAGTCCATCGGCGTGCGGTGGTGCTTCACCGACACGGCGTCGTCGTGGTGCCACGGCCCGATGAGCAGCACGTCGCGCACGATGATCCAGCCCGTCGGCGTCGCCCAGCTCGTCTCGAGCACCATCGTGCCCGGCAGGTAGCGCCGCGCGGTCGGGACGTTGACGTCGGACGGCCCGAGCCGGAAACGCCCGGAGTGCCGCCCGAGCAACGCTCCGAAGATGCTCGGGGAGTCGATGCGCGGCAAGCACATCCAGTCGATGTCACCGCCGGGGGCGACGAGCGCGGTCACCTCGCCGTCGGAGAGGAAGCCGTAGTCCGCGATCGGCACGGCCGCCGCGGGGGGGATGCGCGGGGTCTGCTGCGGGGACTCGACGGATCCGTCCATGACCTCAGGGTGCGCGAGGCCCCGGGGACGCGCAAGGGGAAGGGGTGCCGACCCGAGCACGCGGCCTTTCGCAAGATTGCCGCAAGGTTTGCGCAAGGTATTTCGAATCCCGACATTTCGCCATGCGGCGTGGTCTTCACTGGACGGAGTCGTCCACGGGCGACGAAGACTTGGCGGTTGGCCCGTTGCGGTACGTGAACCGTCCTGGGGCCCGAGCTCGCATCGCGAGGCGGGCCCCTTCGTCATGTCCTGAGACAGGTCGGCCGGCGGAGTCACCTGGCGACCCAGCGCACAGGAGCCGTCAGGCGACGGCGATGTCGACGAGCAGCTCGGTGGCCAGCCGCTCCAGGTCGGCGCGCAGCTCCGCCGTGTCCGACCCGCCGGGCACGCGGACGACGACGTGGGCCTCGAAGAGCAGGCCCCCGGCCATCGGGGCCTCGCGCGTCCCCGTCGTCATCGTCTCGATCGACAGCTCGTGCCGGCTCAGCACCGACGACACCTCGCGCACGATGCCGGGGCTGTCGTTGCCGAGCAGGTCCACCGTCAGGCGCTGGGCCGAAGCGTCGTCGGCCACGACGGTCGCGTCAGCAGCCGACTCGGCGCCCGGGTGCGACGTCACCTCGAGCAGTCCCTCGAGCTCGTGCAGCGCTGCCGTCAGCTCCTCGACACGCTCTGCAGGGACGCCGACGACGACGATGCCGGCGAACTTGCCGGCCAGCTCGGCCAGTTGGCTGTCCTCCCAGTTGCCGTCGTGCGCGGTGACGACGTCCGCGAGAGCACTGACGAGGCCGGCGCGGTCGTCGCCGATGACGGTGAGCACGAGTCTGGGCACGCTCGCAGCCTACTGACCCCGGAACGGCACTCGGCGGCATACGGAAGAGTCCGTATGCCGCCGAGCGGAGTGTGTCAGGTCGTCAGCAGCCCGTGGCCGGCTGGCGGAAGCCGGGGAACGGGTTGAGGTCGCCCATGAAGGTGTAGCGCCCACCGTGGCCCGACTGGTTCAGCCTCGGAGCCGGTCGCGTTCGACGGCAGCCGCAGGAACCACGGCAGCAGCGCCTCGTCCTCCGGGTGGTAGAAGCCGTCGGCGCTCTGCGTGCCGTTGGGGTTCGGGCCCTGCAGGTAGGTGTTGGTGCCCTTCGCGAAGCCGATCCCGACGACGGGGTCACCGGTCTCGAGGACGCTCGTGCAGCCGTACTGCGGAGCCGTCGGCGTGAGCCACGGGTTCACACCGTTGTTGACGAACGGGTCGTCCGCCCACTCGGCGATCTCGTGGCTGATCGCGTGGATGTCCTGCAGCGCCCAGTCGGTGCCACCGTTCGGCCGTGAGTAGAAGCCGGGCCGCACGTAGGACGCCCAGGCGAAGGTCTGCACCTGTCGCGTTGCCCTGGCCGTTGCTGCTGCCGCCGCCGTTGCCGGCCGCCCTGGTGCCGTGGTAGCCGATGATGCAGCACTGGGCGGGGTCGTTCGCGCTGTGCAGGAAGATGTTGTCCGTCAGGTAGAGCGGCAGGTGGGTCGGGTCGGCGCTCTGCTCGAGGTTGTTGATCTTCGAGGACCACCAGCCCACGTCCACGTTGCCACCGAGCACGCCGCGGCCGCTCTGGATCAGGAGGCCCTGGTTGCTCGGGACCGTGATGGTCACCGGCGCGAGCACGTTGGCGTGCAGGCGCAGGTGGTAGTTGCTGGCGCCCGTCTTGGCGAACTGGGCGCGCATGGTCGCGTCCTGCAGCTGCAGAGGCACGCCGGCGTCGAGCTGTGACAGGGCGCCCCCCGGACCGCGGACGAACGCAGGTGCGTTGGGGAACGCGCCGGCAGCCGTGGCGGCCGGGGTGCTCCCGTAGTCGTTGTTCGCGAACTGCGGCGACGCGAGGGTGGCCGGCAGGACGTCGTTGCCGTCGAAGGTCTCGCCCCCGATGACCACCTTGATCGGCGTGATGTCGACCTGGACCGTCACGTCGCACGCTGTGCCGGAGCACGAGTGCGGGTTGGCGCCGACCATGTTGTAGCCGTAGGTGACGCCGTTCGACGGGTCGGTCGTCTGGCCGAACCAGTGCGGGATCGTCCGCGTCGTGGGCAGGACCGACGCCCCGCCCATGGTGACCGTCGTGGCCTTGAGGTCGGCGTCGTCGATGAGCTGTGGCTCGGTCGCCGTGGTGGCGGTCGAGCCGGTGGAAGTGGTGCTGTGCGTGCTGGCGGTGGCGGCAGTGCCCGCCGCCAGGACCAAGGCGCCGGCGGCAAGGGCCGCCGTCGTCACGGTGCGGATCGTCATGTGTTCTTGGCTCCGTCCATGGGTTGTGGATCTGGCCCCCGATGGCCGGAATGTAGACCTGCGAGCCTCATCGGAGGGATGATCCGCGGACGGCAGTTTGCGAGGTCTGCGCACGCACGCACGACGCTCAGAAGATTCACATGCCTTTGGCATCCGGCTTTCAGGCGCGACGCCCCCGCGAGCCCGTCGGGCACGGCCTCGTCAGAGGTGGTCGCTCAGCTGGCCAGCCCGGCCATGCCCCACCGCACCGCCGCCGTCCCGAGGTGCCCGAGCGGGCGGGCCACGAGGGTCGAGACGACACCGGGCAGCGGGATGCCGAGCATCTCGCGCGCCCATCCGGGCAGCAGGGACACGCCGCCGGAGGCGAGGGTGCCGTAGCCGGGCCGGGCGAAGAGAGGCAGGGGCGGGTCGAGCAGGAGGAACCGTGCCGCTTCACGGGCGGCCGACGTCGCCTCGAGCTCGGGGCGGTAGGCGTCGAGGACCGCGCGCAGCTCGGCGACCGAGGTGGGGGGGTCGATGACGCCGAGTCGCGCGGCGGGGATCCCGGCCTGGGCGACGTAGACATCGGCCTCCGTCTCCGTCAGCGGATCGTCGCCGAAGGTCTGGTAGCCGCGCAGGAACGAGTCGATCTCCGCGACGTGCACCCACCGGAGCAGGTGCGGGTCGCTGGCGCGGTAGGGCCGGCCGAGGTGGTCCTTGCCGCGCACCCGCTCGTGGATCGAGCGGACCATCGCGATGGCCTCCTCGGCGTGCTCGATCGTGCCGAAGGTCGTCGTCGCGAGGTAGTGGCTCGTGCGCTGCAGCCGGCCCCACGGGTCGCTCTTGTAGCCGCTGTGGCCGGCGACCCCGGCCATCGCCATCGGGTGCAGCATCTGCAGCAGCAACGACGTGATGCCCGCGGGGAACATCGAGGCGTCGGCGTGGACGCGCCACACCGGGTCCTCCGGCGTGAACCACCGCTCGCCCTCGGCGCCCCAGATGCGCTGCGCGCGGGCCGGGGCGTCGTCGCCGGCGACCTTGCTGCGCAGCATCAGGCCGAGCTGGCGCTGGACCAGCCGGGCGCCTGCGGTGGGGCTCATGCTCGCCAACATAACCGCAGGTCAGCGCCGCGACGAAACGCTCTTGTCCAACGTTGCGACGGTCTGCCTCGGAGCTCAGTCCAGCGTGATGCGTATGCCGGCTCGTGGGGTCCGCGGCCGCACCCGGTCCGTGACCGCGGCGACCGCGTCGCCGAGGCGTGCCATGACGTACTTGCGCCCGATGGCGCGTTTGACCGCGGCCACGCCCTCGGGGGTGCGGTCGACGACGGCCGTGCCGGCATACGTCGTCGTCCCCCCGGGCACCCGGCCGCGGATGTCGCACGGCCTCAGCTCGACGCGGGAGGTGTGCGCGAGGCGCTTGAGCTTGCCGCTCGGGTCGACGGTGACGACGACGAGCTCGCCGCCGTCACGGGCGATCCACACCGGCGTCGACACGGGTGCCCCGTTGCGGCGGAACGTCGTCAGCGACACGTAGCGGTGGGCGTTGACGACGTCGAGGTCGCTCGGCACGGAACTCACCGGCCCAGCGTAGGCGGCGCCTCGGCGTCCACAATGAGCCATGGCGCTCGCGCTCTGTCTGCTGCTCGACCCCGCGTCCGACCGCCTCGTCCGCAACCTCTGGCAGCGGCTCGAGGCGAAGGGGATCCCGACGCTGCTCACGCACACCCACGGCCAGCACGTGCCCCACCTGTCGTATGCCGTCCTGCTGGCCTGGGAGCAGGAAGCGGTGCGTTCCGCGGTCGACGAGCTGGTCGACGGGCTGGTCGATGCACCCTGCGACGCCGGCCCGGTCGAGGTGGCCGTGCAAGGCACGGTCGTCTTCCCGCGCGGGCGGGCGGCGCTCGCCGGCTCGACCACGGCCGCCCTGGCCAGCCGTCAGGCGCGCGCGGTCGAGGCGCTGCGGGGGACGGGTGCCACGATCCACCGGCACTACGAGCCCGGCCACTGGATGCCGCACGTGTCAGCGACGACCGGGGTGGCCGGCGCGCGGCTGCCGTCCGTCGTCGAGGCCGTCTCGGACCGGCTGCCGTTCACGCTGCGGTGCGACCGCGCAGCGCTCATCGACACGACCGACGGAACCATGTGGAAGCTGTCCGGCGTGCCCTGACGGCGCGCGCCGGCGCGCGCCGGCTCGGCCGTCCCAGCGATCAGGGCCACGTCGGCGTGTCGTCCCCCATCGAGGCCCCGGACCCGAGGACAGTCGTTACCAGGACAGGACTTCGACGGTTGGCCCGTTGTGGTACGTGAACCGTCACTGGTGGCCCGGACTCGCAAGCGCGAGCCGGGCTCCATCCTTTCCGGGGCGAACCGCTCCACCCGCCAAGGCTGCCCGGACTACCGTGGTGAGCATGAGGCGACTCCTCGCACCGGTCATCGCGCCGGTCGTCGCCGGTGCCGCGGCCCTGGCCGTGGTCACGCTGCGTTGGTCCGCACTGCACTGGGGCGCCACCACCGAGGAGACCCGCGAGCGCCTGCCCGGTGACGAGATCCTGCGCGACCCCGGCCTCGTCGCGACCCGCGCCATCACCATCGAGGCCCCGCCCGAGGAGGTCTGGCGCTGGGTCGTGCAGATGGGCGCCGACCGTGGCGGCTTCTACAGCTACGACCGGCTCGAGAACCTCGCCGGTTGCCGGTTGCACAGTGCCGACACCGTTGTCGACGACTGGCAGCACCTCGCGCCCGGTGACCTCGTGCGCCTCCATCCGAAGGTGGCCCTCGCGGTGACCGCAGTCGAGCCGGGACGGTCCTTCGTCCTGCACGCCGCACCCGCCATGCCGGGCGACCCGGCCGCGGCTCCCTACGACTTCACGTGGTCCTTCGTCCTGCGCCGCCACCCGCACCGCGCGACCCGGCTCATCACCCGCGAGCGCTTCGCCTACAGCCACCGGTGGTCGCCGCTGCTCGTCGAGCCCATCGCGGTCGCGAGCTCGCTCATGAGCCAGAAGATGCTGCGGGGCATCCGGGACCGCGCCGAGCGTGGCGGGGCTGTCGCAGGATCGCCGCTCAGTGCAGGATCGCCGCGAAGGCATCGAGGAAGACCTGGATCTCCATCTCGCTGATGACGAGCGGGGGAGCGATGCGCACCGTCGAGCCGTGCGTGTCCTTGACGAGGACCCCCCGCTCGAGCAGGCGGTGCGAGGCCTCCCGTCCGGTCAGCAGCCGGGGGTCGAAGTCGACGCCCGCCCAGAGGCCACGGCAGCGCACGGCCACGACGCCGTGACCGAGCAGCTCGCGCAGCCCGCTCTCGAGCAGGGCCCCGAGTCGCCGCGCGCGTGCCTGGAACTCACCCGTTGACAGCAGGCCGACCACCGCCTGGCCGACTGCGGCGGCGAGCGGGCTGCCCCCGAACGTCGAACCGTGGCTGCCGGGCGTGAAGACGCCGAGCACGTCACGGTCCGCGACGACGGCCGAGACCGGGACGATGCCGCCGCCGAGCGCCTTGCCGAGCACGTAGACGTCGGGCACGACCCCCTCCACGTCGCACGCGAAGGTCGTGCCGGTGCGCCCCAGACCGGACTGGATCTCGTCGGCGACCATGAGCACGTTGCGGCGCCGGGTCACCTCACGCACGTCGCGCAGCCAGCCGTCGGGCGGGAGGATGACCCCGCCCTCGCCCTGGATCGGCTCGAGCAGCACGGCGACGGTGTCGTCGGTGATGGCCGCCTCCAGCGCCTCGATGTCGCCGAACGGCACCGTGTCGAAGCCCGGCGTGTAGGGGCCGTAGTGGTCGTGCGCGACCGGATCGTCCGAGAAGCTGATGATCGTCGTCGTCCGGCCGTGGAAGTTGCCGTCCATGACGACGATCCGGGCCCGTTCGTCCGGGACGCCCTTGACCTCGTAGCCCCAGCGCCGGACCGTCTTGATCGCCGTCTCGACCGCCTCGGCGCCGGTGTTCATCGGTAGCACGAGGTCCTTGTCCGCGAGCCTCGCGAGGTCGCGGCAAAAGGGGCCGAGCCGGTCGCTGTGGAAGGCGCGGCTCGTCAGGGTCAGCCGCTCGAGCTGCGCCCTTGCCGCCCCGACGAGCGCCGGGTGCAGGTGGCCGAAGTTGAGGGCGGAGTAGCCGGCCAGCATGTCGAGGTAGCGGCGCCCCTCGACGTCCGTGACCCAGGCCCCCTCGGCGTGTGAGAGCACCACCGGCAGGGGGTGGTAGTTGCTCGCCACCCACTCCTCGGCGAGGGAGACGTGTTCGTGCGTCGGGGTGCCGGGCCGGGCCGGTCCGCTCACGGGCCCCGGGTCGTGCGGCCGTGTCGCTCACCCCTCGATCGTGGCGCTGCGGCGCGCCACGAGCACCGGGATGCGAGGTGATCCCGCTCTCGGTTCACCGCGGACGACGACCCCGGTGGGAGACTCGAAGAGGCGGGTCCCGCAGCCAGGACTACTCGCGGTGGGGTGTGTCGGTCACAGTCGGTGGCCCAGCCGCGGAGATGGCCATGAGCAGCACCAACACCGCCCACCGTCCATCGCACCCGCGTCGTCATCCTCGGTGCGGCAGGACGCGACTTCCACGACTTCAACGTCGTCTTCCGTGACGACCCGGACCACGAGGTCGTCGCCTTCACCGCGACGCAGATCCCGGACATCGAGGGTCGACGGTATCCGCCCGAGCTCGCGGGATCGCTGTATCCGCAAGGAATTCCGATCCTTGCGGAGACAGAGCTCGACGACCTGCTCGAGCGGGAACACATCGAGGTCGTCGTCTTCGCCTACTCGGACGTGCGCCACGAACAGGTCATGCACGTCGCCTCGCGCTGCATCGCGCGGGGCCGACTTCCGGCTCCACAGCGCGCGACGACGATGCTGCGCAGCACCCGCCCGTGATCGCCGTGACCGCCGTGCGCACCGGTGTCGGCAAGAGCCAGACCACCCGCTACCTCGCCCGGATGCTCACCGACCTCGGCCTGCGCGTCGTCGCCGTCCGCCACCCGATGCCCTACGGCGACCTTGCAGCCCAGGCGTGCCGAGCGTTTCGCGACATATGCCGACCT
>CAWKJV010000030.1:0-279797 GCA_963849965.1 uncultured Actinomycetota bacterium
CACCCCGGCGCCGGCCGCGACGGCCACGGAGTCGATCGGCTCGCCGACGCTGTGGATCGCGACCCTCGCCGGCATCGCCGCGCTCTTCGTCATCGACTTCCTCATCACCCGCCGCCCGCACGACCCGAGCATGCGCGAGGCGATCGGCTGGTCGGCCGTCTACATCGCGATCCCCGTCGCCTTCGGTGGCTGGCTCTGGTGGCAGTACGGCTCCCAGCAGGGCGTCGAGTACTACACCGGCTACCTCGTCGAGAAGTCGCTCTCGGTCGACAACCTCTTCGTCTTCATCATCCTGCTCTCGGCCTTCGCCGTGCCCGCGTGAGCTGCGCCAGCGGGTGCTGCTCATCGGCGTCGGCGGCGCGCTCGTGCTCCGCGGCATCTTCATCGCCCTCGGCGCGCAGATGATCGCGAGCTTCGCGTGGACCTTCCTGCTCTTCGGCGCGATCCTGCTCGCGACCGCGGTCAAGGTCGGTCGCGACGCCCTGTCGCACACCGACCACAGCCATCGACGTCGACGAGCTCCGCAGCGTGCGGCTGATCCGCCGCTTCCACCCCGTCACCGACGCGTATGCCGGCACGAACCTGACCGTCCGACGTGACGGTCGGCGCGGCCCTGACGCCGCTCGCCCTCGTCGCCATCGCCATCCTCGGCACCGACATCGTCTTCGCCATCGACTCGGTGCCGGCCGTCTACGGGATCACCGGTGACCCCTACCTCGTCTTCGCCACGAACGCCTTCGCCCTGCTCGGCCTGCGCGCGCTCTACTTCGTCCTCGAGGGCGCCCTGGCCAAGCTCGTGCACCTCGGGCACGGGCTGTCGCTCATCCTCGCCTTCATCGGCGTCAAGCTCGTCCTGCACTGGGCGCACGGTGTGTGGCCGGGCGTCCCCGAGATCCCGACGCTGCTCTCGCTGGGCG
Organism: uncultured Actinomycetota bacterium; assembly: GCA_963849965.1. Classification (GTDB taxonomy): domain Bacteria; phylum Actinomycetota; class Actinomycetes; order Actinomycetales; family Dermatophilaceae; genus Terrabacter. Next base: position 918 of record CAWKJV010000030.1, read on the forward strand.
TCATCCTCGGCATCCTCGCCGTCGTCACCGCGACGAGCCTGCTCGCCAACCGGAGGCTCGAGTCGGACGCGTCCGCCCCGGCAGACGAGCCCGAGCCCGAGTCCGAGCGCGAGCCCGAGTCGAGCCCGAGTGCCGCAGCGAGCCCGAGGACGAGCCGTCGTCCGTGCCGCGGGCCTGACCGCGTCGTCCGCCCCGTCGAGTGCCCACTTCCCGACGTCGGAAAGTGGGCACTCGACGGAGGGGAACCGTCTGCGGCGGGGCGCCGCGCCTCAGCTCGTCGCGCTCGGGGAGGGTGCGCTGCCGGGCTGGGACGTCGTGGCCGCGAAGATGACGACGCGCGCCTTCGGGTTCGTCGCGCCGAGACCGGTCACGAGCGCCTTGGAACCGACCTTGACGGCGCCGATCGTCGAGTCCGCGCCCTTGCCGTTCGTGCGGGCGCGGACCTTGGTGTCGGCAGCGACCGCGAAGGTCAGCGAGAAGCCGTCCTTGGCTTTCACGGTGATCGAGCCGGCCGAGACCGCGGTGACGTCGCCGCGGATCGCCTGGTGGGTGACGAAGCCGCTCTTGCTCTTCGTGACCCACACGCCGTGCAGGCCCCGCAGCAGCCGCGTACGCAGCGCCTTGCGGTCGCCCTGACGGGCGTCGGCGCCCGGCGTCGCGCTGTCGACGGCCGGTGTCTCGAGGGCCGCGTCGACGAGGTCGACGGTGTCGGCATCGGAGACGGCATTCGTCGCGTCGTGCTGCACCTGGCCGGCGCCGACCGCGCTGGTGGCGGTGCCGTTCGCATCGGTCTTCGAGCAGGCGCCGAGGGTGAGGCTGCCGAGGACGAGGACGGCAGCCCCGAGGGCGGTGGAGGAGCGCAGCAGGCCGGTCGTCCGGCGCGTGTCGGTGTTCATGAGACCTACATTCCCCCACGCAGGTGAAGCATCGGTCCGGGTCGTGTTCGGATCGTGTTCGGGCGGTCCCGTGGCACTCGACGTGGGCGGTCGAGGGCGTATGCCGTCAGGCGAAGATCGGGCCCACGGCGGGGTAGGCGGCCGTGAGAGCCGTGCGCACCGCCGTGAGCGAAGGGCACGTCGCTGCCGCCCTGGAAGCCGGTGTCGAGCCGCATCGGCTTGCCCCACGCGGTGAGGTCCTCGATCGTCGTCGCCGGTCGCGGCCCCGAGAGCTGCCCGAACCAGTCGGCCCGGGCGTAGGTGACGTCCCCGCCGATGCAGACGAGATCGACCCACGAGGGGTCGGCGAGGCACACGTTCTCGTAGGGGTCCGGGTGGTGCCGCTCGAGGACGACGAGGTCGGCCGGCCGCCCCACGGCGACGGAGCCGAGGTGCTCGTCGAGACCGGCGAGCCGCGCGGCGACCGACGTCACCATGGCGACGAGGTCGGCGGCCGCGATGGGGTGGCCCTGTCGAGCGAGCTCGCGGCGGGCGACCTTCATCTCGGCGAGCAGGCTCGTCGAGCCGGACGGCAGCCAGTCGGCGCCGAGCGCGACGGGCATCCCGGCCGCGATCGCCTCGCCGGCCAGCGTCGTCTCGCCGTAGAGACGGAGGTTCGACTGCGGCGACCAGACGAGGCGGCACCCGAGCCCGGCGACCGTGTGCAGGTCGTCGGCGGTGAGGGAGGCTCCCGTGGATGATGTTCGTCGCCGGCGTCGCGCCGCCGAGATCGAGGAAGTGCTGGAACTCCTTGGCGCTCAGAGCATCTCCGCGCCGACCCTCGGACAGGTGGAGGTAGAAGGCGTTGACGTCGCCGGCAGCGATCCGCTTCATGACGGCCTCGAAGCTCGGCAGCCCGAACGAGCCCGAGGGCAGGTCGACCATCGATCGCGCGCGGTGCGCCCCGAAGGCCCACTGGTCGAGGTTGCGCACGAGCGGCTCGGACGAGGCGCTGCTCGCACCCGGACGCGCCCTGGATGCCGGTGACGCCGCCGACGAGGGCGCGCACCTCGGCGTAGCGGGTCTGCGTCTTCGGCGGGACCTGCGTCAGCAGGATGTTCTGCGGGTCGCGGACGAGCGCCTGGTAGGGCTTGGACCGGCGCCACGCGTAGCGGTTGTCGTAGAGCTTGGGCGGCTCCCAGGCCGCGAAGACGTTGAACTCCGGGTGCCCGTGCAGGTCGAGCAGGCCCGGCAGGATGACGCCGTCGGTCTCGAGCACGGCGACGTCGGTCGGCTGGTGCGTCGAGACGCGGTCGATGAGGCCGTTCGCGACGGTGACGTAGCCGCTCGACCACGCCCCGTCGGGCGTGATGACGGCGCCGTGCAGCGCGAAGGGCGCCGGCGGGAGCGCCCGGGTGCGACGCGTCGGTTCGGGCAGCTCCTCGGTGATGCCGCGGGAGTACGCCTTGCGTCGAACGGCGTCCCGCGGCGGTGCCGCGTTCACAGTGCCGGCCATGTCCGGGCTCCCTTCGGGACGACGACGCTGATCGTCGCGCGCTTCGCCTGCTGGTCGGTGCCGGTGCGGGACGCCCACGCGTCGACGTCGCGCCACCACGCCGGGGCGCCGGGTGGGAGGTCGACCTCGGGGATCGGTGCGAGGTCCGTGGGACCCCACGTCGCGGCATACGGCGTCAGGTCGGTGGGTCCGTCGGGCGTCACGTGCGCGGCGAGACCGGCGAGGTGCTCGTTCCAGTTGGCGAGCTGCGCGGCGGTCGTCTCGGCGAGCGGCTGGCCCGACGCGCGCGCGAATCCCTCTGCGTACGTGGGGTGCCGGATCGCGGAGAGGTGCAGCGAGGCCGCGGTGTCAGGTTGCGTCGCCGACCACAGTCGCGTAGGCCGTGGCCGCGAGGTCGCCGAGCGCCACCACCGCGGTGACGTCGGTGCCGACGAGGAGCGCGTCGAGCCAGCGATGCCGATGGGCGGCGATGTGCTCGTCCTTGGCGTGCCGACTCCCCGCGGCCTGCCCGAAGACGCTGTAGAGGTAGACGTTGACCATGACGTATGCCGTGTGGACGCCGACCTTGGCGAGCAGCCCCTGGACGCGCTGGCCGGCTTCACCGACGAGGATTCGGCGCGAGATCGCCTCGTGCGTCGCGGGATCCTGCCCGAGGACGAGCACGCGGGCGCTGCCCTCCAGACGGCCGCGGTGGAAGACCGGGCCCCACTCGGTGCGGAAGTCCGCCTGCGGGATAGACGTCCTCGCCGGGATAGTCGGCGACGAGGGACGCGAAGGGCTCGGCGCCGTAGCCGACGCAGCTCTGGTGCACCTCGGCCATGGCAGACCTCCACCCGATCGACAGCCGTTGTCAGTGCAGGGTGGTTCGACGGTAGCCGTGATACATCCGGCGTCGTCCCGGGTGATCGCTCAGCACGGTCAGGGCCGGCCGAGCCCGCGGCGCCGTCGCAGGAGCAGCGCCTTCTCGGCGTCGTTCTGGGTCATCTCGGCGGCCCGGGCGAACTCCGCGCGGGCCTCGTCGTCGCGCCCGAGGCGCGCCAGCAGGTCCCCGCGGACGCTCGGGAGCAGGTGGTAGTCGGCGAGGGCGCCGGTGGCGACGAGCCCGTCGACGACCTCGAGCGCCGCGCCCGGGCCCTCGGCGTAGGACAGCGCGACGGCCCGGTTGAGGTCGATGACCGGCGACGGGCGGATCGCGCCGAGCTGGCCGTAGAGCGCGACGATGCGCGCCCAGTCGGTCCCCTCGGCGGTGCGGGCGCGCGCGTGGCAGGCCGCGATGGCTGCCTGCAGGACGTACGGCCCGGTCACGTCCTGCGCCGGGTCGAGGAGTGACAGGGCGCGGTCGAGCGCGGCGAGCGCGTGCCGGATGCAGGGCCCAGTCCCACTGCGTCCGGTCCTGGTCGAGGAGCAGGACCGGCTCGCCGTCGCGGCCGATGCGGGCACGGGTGCGCGACGCCTGGATCTCCATGAGGGCCAGCAGCCCGTGCACCTCGGGCTCGCCGGGCGCGAGCGCCGACAGGACGCGGCCGAGCCGGATGGCCTCCTCCATGAGGTCACCGCGCACCCAGTCGCGACCCGACGTGGCGGCATACCCCTCGTTGAAGATGAGGTAGACGACCTCGAGCACCGAGGCGAGCCGCGGGGGCAGCTCGGCGCCGGATGGGATCTCGACGGTGATGCCGTCCTGGCTCAGGGTCCGCTTCGCCCGCGAGATCCGCTGCGCCACGGTCGACTCGGTGGTGAGGAACGCGCGGGCGATCTCGCGGGTCGTCAGACCGCCGATCATCCTCAGGGTCAAGGAGATCCGCGCCTGGGCGGTGAGAGCCGGATGGCACGCGGCGAAGATCAGGCCGAGGACGTCGTCGTCGATGTCCTCGAGGGCCGCGTCGAAGTCGCCCTCGGCCAGCTCGGCCACCCTCAGCTCCTCCAGATGTCCGACCTGCTGCAGCTTGCTCGCGAGGTTGACGTCGCGACGGATGCGGTCGATGGCCCGCCGTCGCGCCGTGGACGTGAGCCACGCGCCCGGCTTGTTGGGTATGCCGTCGCGGGGCCACTGCTCGAGGGCCTGCACGAACGCGTCCTGCGCGAGGTCCTCGGCGAGGCCGACGTCGCCGACGAGGCGGGCGACGACGGCCGTCACCTTGGCGGCCTCCATGCGCCAGACCGCCTCGAGCGTGCGTGCGACGTCGTCGGTGCGCGGGCCGGTGGTCGGTGACACCCCGCCACTCTCGCACGCACGTGGGCGGGGTCGGGCGGATGTGCGGATCGGTCAGGCGCGGGCCGCGTTGCGGGCGGCCTCGGCTCGCATCTGCTCCTCGCGCTCGCGCAGCTCGGGGGTGAACTCGTCGCCGAAGTCCTCGGGCGCGAGGACCTGGCGCAGCTCGAGGGCGAGGCCGGGCTCGGGCGCGCACGAGGCCGGCCACCTCCTGAGCCACTCGATGGCCTCCTCGCGGGAGCTGACGTCGATGATCGTGAAGCCGGCGATGAGCTCCTTGGCCTCGGCGAAGGGCCCGTCGGTGACGACCCAGTCGCCGTCGCTCCCACGTGACGCGCGCGCCCTTGGCGCTCGGGTGCAGCCCCTGCCCGTCGACGAAGACGCCGGCCTTGAGCATCTGCTCGTTGTAGGCCTGCATGTCGGCGAACTGCTGCTGGGTGCCGGTCTGGCCCTGCTCGGTCTCGGGGCCGGCCGGGACGATGATCATGAAACGCATGGTGGTCTCCTCGGTGGTTCGCTGGGCGTCCGTGCGGGGTCGATGAGCCCCGCCTCACCCCCACGTCGAGCGGGACGGCCGGTTCTCGACACGCCCAACCGCCTTGTCGACGAACCCTAGAGCTCGAGGCGGACCGTCGCGGCCGACTCGACCCCGTCGCGGAAGGGGACGCCGTCCCGCGCGGCCCGGGCCACGGCCTCGAGGATGGGCGCGAGCCCGTCGTCGTCGACGTGACCGGCGACCTCGTCGGCGACGGCCTTGACCTGGTCGGGAGCGTTGCCCATGGCCACGCCCCACGCGGCCCAGTGCAGCATCTCGAGGTCGTTGCGCTGGTCGCCACAGGCGACGGTGTGGATCGGCTCGACGCGCAGCTGACGCCGGACCAGCTCGAGGGCGCTCGCCTTGGACACGCCCTCGGGGTTGATGTCGAGCCACGCCGACCAGCCGACGGCATACGACACCCCGTGCAGACCGGCACGCTCGACGAGCTCCATGAACTCCTCCGCCGTCGCCTCGGGCTGGCGGAGGGTGACGCGGGTGACGGGGTGGGCGATGAGCTCCTCCCACGGGACCTCGCGCGAGTGACCCATCAGCTCGCCGTCGGGGAAGTGCTTGCTCACCTTGAAGCCCACACCGGGCTCCTCGACGGCGATGAGCGCGTCGGGAAGCGCGACCCGCATCTTCTCGAGCACGGCCCGTGGGTCGAAGGTGACCATGTCGATGATCGAGTAACCCTCTGCCGCATGCCGATCGAGCTGGAGGGTCAGGGCGCCGTTGGAGCAGATGGCGTATCCCTCGCGCAGGCCGAGGGCCGCGAGGATCGGCATCGTTGCGATGATCGAGCGGCCCGTGGCGATGACGACGGCGACGTCGTCCGGAAGGGCACGGACGGCGTCGCGGACGCGGTCGGAGAGCTCGCCCATGTGGTTGAGGGTCGTGCCGTCGAGGTCGAGGGCGAGCAGTCGCTGTGCCATGCGCTCACCGTATCGCCCGGCGCCGGACGGCCACGCAGCCCCGGACGCCCGTCGCCCGGACGCTGCCGGATCGTCCTCCGCCCGCCACCCGGCGGCCACTGCGTCAGTGCTGCGCCCGGTGCAGCAGTGACGCAGTCCCCAGGAGGCCGGGCGTCCTCAAGCGAGGCGGCCGAGGGCGTCCTCGATGCCGCGGTGCAGGGTCGGGTAGGCGTAGATCATCGAGCGCAGCCGCTCGATCGGGACCGCGCCGTGCACCGCGACGGCGAGCGCACCGAGCACCTCTCCCCCGGCCGGTCCCATCGTCGTGGCCCCGACGAGGACGCCGCGGTCGGCGTCGGCGACGACCTTGATGAGGCCGTCGGCCTTCGCGATCCAGCCGCGGGTCGTCTCGCCGAGGGGCGTCAGGCCCACCTGCACGTTGTCCAGCGCGTCTCGGGCCTGCTGCTCCGTCATCCCGGTGGCGCCGACCTCGGGATCGGTGAAGGTGACGCGCGGGAGGGCGGCATACTCCGCCGGTGAGCCGTCGTCGCCGAGGACGTCGCGGATGACGACGCCGGCCTGGTACATCGAGACGTGCGTGAAGGCACCCTTGCCGGTGATGTCGCCGACCGCCCACACCCCGTCGGTGACCTTGCAGCGGTCGTCGACGGGGGCTGTGCGCGAGTCCTTCGCGACGCCGACCGTGTCGAGGCCGACGGCGGCGGGGTCGGCGCGGCGTCCGGTGGCGACGAGGAGCTTCTCGGCCGTCAGGGTCGATCCGTCGGCGAGCGTGACCGTGGAAGCCGGACCCGTCGTGGGTGACCTTGTCGGCGCCGACGCCCCGCCGCACCGTGATGCCGTCGGCCTCGAGAGCCTGCTGCAGTGCGGCAGACGCCTCCGGTTCCTCGAGCGCGAGGATGCGGTCGGCGGCCTCGACGATCGTCACGTCGACGCCGAAGCGGGCCATCACCTGGCTCAGCTCGCAGCCGATCGCGCCGCCGCCGAGCACGACCATCGAGGCGGGCAGCTCCGTGGCCTCGATGACCTCGTGGTTGGTCCAGTAGGGCGTGTCGCGCAGGCCCTCGATCGGCGGCACGGCAGCGGTCGTGCCGGTGTTGACGACGATGCCCGTCGTCGCGGCGTAGGCGGTGCCGTCGACGTCGACCCGGCCGGGGCCGGCGATGCGCCCGGTGCCGCGCACGAACGTCGCGCCCTTGCCGGTGAGCCGGTCGACGGCGACCCGGTCGTCCCAGCTGTCGGTGGCCTCCTCGCGGATGCGCTTGGCGACGACCGACCAGTCGGGTGTGACCTGACCGACCGAGCCGGCGAGGCCGTCGACGCGACGCGCCTCGGCGAGGGCGTCAGCCGCGCGGATCATCATCTTCGACGGGATGCAGCCCCAGTACGGGCACTCGCCGCCGACGAGCCTGCGGTCGACGCCGAGGACGCGCAGGCCCCGCTCGGCGAGGCTGCCGGCGACGTGCTCACCGCCCGGACCGAGGCCGATGACGATGACGTCGAAGGTGTGGTCGCTGTCGGTGGCCATGCCACAGCCTTACCCGTCCTGGCCGCGCTGGGAAGAGCAGGGCCCTGCGAGGCGAGGACGCTGCCGATGACGAGGGCGCCGACCGACGAGAGCACGACGGCGGGGAAGCCGGCCGCGAGGAAGAGCAGCGCGTAGAAGACGCCGATGTTGAGCGACCCGAGGACGAGGGAGCGCCACTGCTGCGTCACGGCATACGTCGATCCCCAGATGGCGGCGGGGAGCGCCGTCAGTGCGACGTTCGCCCGGCTCGCCGGGCGGCTCCCGAGCACTTCGCCAACGAGGCGCGGCTGCTCGAGCCACTCAACTCCGGCGAGCGCGCGACGCTCGCCCGCCCGCTCGGCAAGCTCGGGCGTCCCTGGGGGTCTGAGGCAGCGGCTGTCGCCCTGGACAGCCGGACGCTCGCAGCCACATCGGCCTACGCTGCGCTCCCATGACCGTCACGACGCTGGTGCTGCTCGGCGTCGCCGCCCTGCTCGTCGGCTTCGCCAAGACCGCCATCGGGGGCGTCGGGAGCATCGCCGTCGCGATCTTCGCGCTCGTCCTGCCGACCAAGGAGTCGACGGCGGCCATCCTGCTGCTGCTCCTCGTCGGTGACGTCGTGGCGGTGTGGCACTACCGCCGCGACGCCGACCTCGGACTGCTCAAGCGCCTCATCCCCGCCGTGCTGCCGGGCCTCGCACTCGGAGCCCTCTTCCTGGCCCGGGTCGACGACACGACGCTGCGCCGAGCCATCGGCGGACTGCTGCTCGTCCTCGCAGCCCTGCAGCTCGTCCTGACCTGGCGCTCACCCGACACGGCTCGTGTGGGCGCCTCGAGGGCTGCCGCAATCGGCACGGGTGCGGCCGCCGGCTTCGCGACGATGACGGCGAACGCCGCCGGGCCCGTCATGACGCTCTACCTCGTCGCGCAGGGCGTCGAGAAGCGCCGGTACCTCGGCACGAGTGCGATCTTCTTCTTCGGTGTCAACCTGTGCAAGGTGCCGTTCAGCGTCGGGCTTGGTCTCTTCAGCGTCGAGACGTTGTGGCGCACGGCACTGCTCGCTCCGCTCGTGCTTGTCGGGACCTGGGTCGGGCTGCACACGGCGCGCCGGCTCAGCCAGACCCGCTTCGACCAGGCCGTGCTCGCTGCGACCGTCGTCTCGGCGCTCGCACTCGTCGTCCGCTGACGCCAGGGGGCGACCCTCAGACCGGCAGCAGGCGGGCCCGATGTCGCGCACACGGTGCGTCCGGGGCTGCTGCCGGGCCACGCCGCCCACGGCGGCGGGGCTGAGGGCTTTCTGTTGGGTTTCCGGCCGTCGGCGACGGGCCCGGCGCCGCATGCTGGGAACAAGGCCCCAGACCATGCCCACCGAGGAGGACATCGTGACCGTCACCACCGACCGCAGCCCCCACTGGCTGCTCCCCGAGGACTGCCGCCTCGAGGACCTCATCGAGGTCCTCGCCGACCGCACCCGCCGAGCCGACTATCCGCACGCGGCGCGGTTGGAGCGCGACGTCGTCGTCTACGACGCGAGCCGGCTGGACGGCATGCTCCATGACTCGTCCACGCGCCGCGAGCTGCTCGCGGAGCTGGCCAGAGCGCTCTCCGACGGGCCGGGCATCGTCGTGTTCGAGCAGGCCTTCGCCGCCGACACAATCGACCGCGTGACTGCCGCCTTCGACGCCATGATCGCCGAGCATCGTTCGGCAGGAACGCGGTCCGGTGACCACTTCGGCAAGCCCGGCGCGAACGACCGCGTCTGGAACGCCCTCGAAAAGCTCGCGGTCGCGGACCCCGAGGCCTTCGTCGACTACTACTCCAACGACGTCGTCGCCCTCGCCGCGACCGCGTGGCTCGGGCCCGGCTACCAAATCACCTCCCAGGTCAACGTCGTCAACCCCGGCGGCGCCGGCCAGACCGTGCACCGCGACTACCACCTCGGCTTCCAGAGCGGCGAGGTCTGCGCGCGCTACCCCTCGCACGTGCACGCGCTCTCGCAGGTGCTGACGCTCCAGGGTGCGGTGGCGCACTGCGACATGCCGGTCGAGTCCGGGCCCACGCTCTACCTCCCGCACAGCCAGAAGTACGCCCACGGCTACGTCGCCTACCAGCGGCCCGAGTTCCAGGCCTACTTCGCCGACCACCACGTGCAGCTGCCCCTCGGCAAGGGCGACGCCGTCTTCTTCAACCCGGCCCTGTTCCACGCGGCCGGCTCGAACCAGTCGCCCGACATCCGACGCATGGCCAACCTGCTCCAGATCTCGTCCGCCTTCGGGCGGGCCATGGAGACGGTCGACCGGCAGCGCGTGGTGGAGTCGGTCTATCCGGCGCTCGTCGCAGCCCGTGCAGGGGGGCGGCCCGAGCGGGAGGTCGCAAACGCCGTCGCGGCGAGCGCCGAGGGCTACGCCTTCCCGACGAACCTCGACCGGGACCAACCGCTCGACGGGCTCGCCCCGCCGAGCCAGGCCGACGTCGTGCTGGCGGCCCTCGCCGACGGCATCGGCGCGGACGAGCTGCACGGCCGGCTCGCCGCGCACGGCGAGGCCCGACTCACCCACTGAAGGCGTCGCGGAACCGCTTGAGGGCGAGCTCGTCGTCGCCCGACGCCCAGCCCTCGAGGCCGACCGGACCGGCATACCCCATGTCCACGAGCGCCCGAGCGATCGCGGGGTAGGCGATCTCGCCGGTGCCCGGTTCGCGGCGCCCCGGCACGTCGGCGACCTGGATCTCCCCGATGTGCGGGAGGGCCCGTCGGCACAGCTCGATGAGGTTCCCCTCGCCGATCTGCGCGTGGTAGAGGTCGAGCATCAGCTTCAGGTGCGGGCTGTCGACGGCCTCGACGAGGGCCAGGCAGTCGGCGGCGGTCGCGAAGGGCACGCCGGGGTGGTCGACGGCCGTGTTGAGGTTCTCGAGGACGAACATGACTCCCACGCGCTGCCCCAGCGCGGCGATGCGGCCGAGCGTGCGCTGCGCGGTCAGCCACATCGGACCGGTGGCGACCGGCTCGGGTCGGACGGGCAGACCTCGGTCGTCGAGGCCCGTTCCGTGCAGGTTGAGCCGAGGGATGCCGAGCCGCTCGGCCACGGGCACCGACTCGGCCGCCGTCGTGAGCAGCTCGTCGGCGCCCTCGGCATCGGAGAGGCGCCCGCGCACGTAGCCGGTCATCGAGGAGTAGACGACGCCCTCCTCGCGCAGGGCCTCGAGCTCGTCGATGTCGTGGCGCGTCCAGTCCCAGATCTCGACCTGGAAACCGAGCTCGTGGATGCGGCGCACGCGTTCCGCGAAGGGCAGGTCGACGAAGACCATCTCGGCACTGACGGCGAGCGTGAAAGGGCTCGCGCCCGCTGACGCCATCAGACGCCCGCCCGGTCGGTGTCGCGCACGGCCACGGTGCTGCGGGTCTCGACGGCTTCGATGCAGGCGAGCGCGATCCGGAGCGCGGCACGCGCGTCCTCGCCGCCCACCTGCGTCGGGGTGCCGGCACGGACGGCGGCGCAGAAGGCCGCGAGCTCGCCGGCATACGCGTCGGTGAAGAGGTCGGTGTCGGCGCGGGCCGTCGGGCTGGAGACGCCGGCGGCGTTCCAGTGCGCGGTGCTGAGGTGGGCGGCGCTGCCCGCCGTGACCATGCCGGCCGAGCCGAAGACCTCGCCGCGCACGTCGTAGCCGTAGGCCGCGGAGAAGCTCGCCTCGGCGACGGCAATGGCGCCGTTGTCGTAGCGGATCGTGACGACGGCGGTGTCGAGCAGGCCGGCGTCCTTGAAGTCGGGAGCGACGAGCGCGTCGGCCATGACGGAGACCTCGACGGCCGTCGCGCCGGCGTTGAACCAGTTGAGCGTGTCGAAGTCGTGGATGAGCGTCTGCGTGAAGATCGTCCACGGCGGCACGCCGGCCGGGTTGGCGAGCCCCGGGTCGCGGGTCAGCGAGCGCAGCAGCTGGGGCGTGCCGATGCCACCGGCAGCCACCGTCTCGTGGGCCGTGGCGAAGTCGCGCGCGAAGCGCCGGTTGAAGCCCACCTGCAGGGGTATGCCGGCAGCCCGGCTCGCGGCGATGGCCCGGTCCGCGTCGGCGAGGGTCATCGCCATCGGCTTCTCGACGAAGGCGGCCTTGCCGGCCTCGGCCGCCGCGACGACGAGGTCGGCGTGGGCGGTGCTCGCACACGTGATGGCGACCGCCTCGACCCGCGGGTCGTCGATGAGCGCCTGCGGGTCGGTCAGCCAGTCGACGCCGAGCGACTCGCCGAGGCGCTCGGCGGCGGGGGCCTGGACGTCGGCGACGGCGACCAGCTCGGCCTCGCCGAGGCGGCGCGCCAAGGTGGTGGCGTGGTGGGTCCCGATGCGGCCGGCTCCGATGAGCCCGAACCGGACAGGGGCGATGCGCGTCATGACTGCTCCTTCGCAGGTGGGCACTAGAGCGCTCTAGTGACCTATCCAGTGAAGCCGCTCCCCGCCATGCCCGTCAAGGGCTTGGTCGATTGTTGTGGAGCGCTCTAGAGTCGCCAGCGTGGGATCAGCGAAGGTCACGATGGAGCACGTCGCCGCGCGGGCCGGCGTCTCCCGCGCCCTCGTGTCGATCGTCTTCCGCGGCGTCCAGGGCGCCTCGGACGCCACACGGGAGCGCGTGCTCGCGGCGGCGCGCGAGCTCGACTACCGCCCCGACACCCGCGCCAGTCGACTCGGCAGCAGCCGGACCCGGACGCTCGGGGTCACCTTCCGCGTCGGGCACGCCTTCCACGGCGACCTGCTGGAGAGCCTCTACGTCCACGCGGATGCGGCGGCCTACGAGCTCGTCCTGAGCGGCGTCACGCCCTCACGGTCGGAGGGAGCCGCCGTCGAGACGCTGCTCGCCGAGCGGTGCGAGGGCATCGTCCTGCTCGGCAGCACCCAGTCCGCCACGCAGCTCGGCCGCCTCGCGACGCGGGTGCCGGTCGTCAGTGTCCTGCGCCCGGTCTCCGGCGAAGAGGTCGGCGTCGTGCGCACCGACGACGCCGCCGGCCTGCGTCTCGCCGTCGAGCACCTGCGGGGTCTGGGCCACACCCGCATCGCCCTGCTCGACGGCGGTCGCACGGCAGGCGCGGCCGAGCGGCGGCGCGGCTACCGCACGGCGATGCGCCGCTCGCCGGGGCTGGCCTGAGATCGCCCTGCCCGCGGGCCTCACCGAGCTCGAAGGGGCCGAGGCCGCGCGGGCGTTCCTCGCCCTCGGCGCACGACGAGCGGCCCACCGCCGTCGCCGCCTTCAACGACCGGTGCGCCATCGGGTTCATCGACGTCGTCCGGCAGGCGGGGGTGCGCGTGCCCGAGGACGTGTCGGTCGTCGGGTTCGACGACATCACCGAGGCCGGCTATCCACACGTGGCGCTGACGACGGTGCGCCAGGATGCAGACCGGCTCGGGGCGGAGGCGGTGCGCTCCCTCGCGGACCGCCTCGACGGCGAGCCGCGACCACCCCGGCCCCCGGGCGCACCGTCATCGAGCCCGAGCTCGTCGTGCGTGCCAGCACGGCACCACCGCCGTCGCGGACGCGCACCCGCATGACGGGGCGCGACGTCGGACCGGACGTGCGCCTGCAGTTCACGAGCGTGCAGGGCCGGGTCGTGCGGTCGCTGGCCCTCGGTGGGTGAACAGCCGGCTCGCGCGAAGCCGCTCGTCGTCGTCGTGCCCGGTCTGGGACTGCCCTTCTACACGGTGCCGACGGCGCGGGCGCTCGTCGCGCGCGGACTGGACGCCACCGTGCTCGACCTGCCCGGTTTCGGCTCGAGCCGCCACGTGGCCGACACGCCCGGGGATCCACGCCGCGGGAATGACCGCCGCCCGCTGGGTCGAGGCCCAGCGGCCGGGCGCCCGGTCGTCGTGCTCGGGTCACTCGACGGGTGGGCAGGCGGCCCTGACCGCCGCTCTCGCGCTGAGCGCCCGCCGGCGAGACTTCTCCGTCGTCCTGGCCGGCCCGACTTTCGCACCGGAGCAGCGGCGCCTGCCGACGCTCGCAGCGGCCACTCCGTTCGCGTATCGCGACGACCGTCCGGACGAGTTCGACCCGGCCGAGCTCTACCGCGGCCGCGCTGCCATCGTCGCGATCCTGCGCTCGGGCCTGCGCGACGCGCCCGACCAGCGCATCGCACGCCTCCCGGTGCCCGTGACGGTGACCGCCGGTGTGCACGACGCCTTCGTCCCGGGCCACTGGCTCGACCAGCTGGCCCTCTCGGCCCGCGCGGCGCCGACCGTGCGGACGTCCCGGCTCGGCGGATCGCACAACAACCTCTTCACCCACCCCGACGAGGTCGCCGATCTCGTCGTCCTCGCCGCCGAGGATGCCACTCGAGCGGGCTGAAAGACCGAGACCCGGGCGCGCCGAGGGGCACGCCTCTGGCACGTTGGGGCCCATGCCGACCTACACGTCGACGACGGGAGCGAGCTCACCTATCGCGTCGACGGATCCGGGGAGCTCCTCAGCCATTCGGTCGGCGGCTCGGTCACCCTCGTGTATGCCGCCCGGCATCCTTCGCGGGTCCGTCGCCGGTGCTCGTCACCGCGGGCACCGCGGCCGTGGGGCTCGACGTGACCGACGACGAGTGGGACGCACGGGCGGCCCTCCGCAATGCGGAGCCGTATTCACGGACGCGAAGGCGGCCTTCGAGGCCGACGACGGCAGCCCGGCGACACGGCAGGCGATGTCGCCCTTCCTGCACGGCCCAACGACGCCTCAGTCGCCGGGAACGGGGTCGCGGCCCTGCCACGTGCACACACACGCCTCGTTGCCCTCGGGGTCGGCGAGGATCCAGAAGGCCGGCGCCCTCGCGTCGGAGACGAGGTGCCCGCCCGCCGCGAGAGCTCGCTCGATGCGCCCGGCGGCCTCGTCGTGCGCGACGGTGACGTCGAGGTGGATCCGGTTGCGCTGTGGCCGGGGCTCGTCCATCTGCTGGAACCAGACCGCCGGGCCCAACCGGAGCGGGTCCTGCACGTCGTTGCGGGCGATGACGTCCCAGCCGAGGACGGCGTCCCAGAAGGGCCGGACGGCGTCGATGTCCATGGCGTCGATGGCGATCTCGACCACGGTCAACGTGCCGGGCTCGGACTGCAGACCCATCTCGGCGACGACCGCGTCGACGGCCCGCCCGACGGCGATGTCGTGGGCCGTCACCCCACCGGCCTCCTCGGTCGACACGACCAGATGGACGACGTCGCCCCGCACGTCGAGGTCGGGCGAGCGACCGAGGCTCGCCGTCGCCTCGGCGACACGCGCGACGAAGGCGAAGGCGGCCGCCGCATCGGCAGCGCGCACCGTGAGGTGCATCCGCTGGAGCAGGAACCGCCAGGTGGGCAGTGCGTCGGACGCCGCCCGACGCGTGAGCTTGTCGGCCATGCGCCGACCGTAGCCCTCGACGCCGACATGCCGGGCCCGATCCGCCAGCGCCTGCTCGAGGTCGAGGTCGCCGACCCGCGAACTCCGCGGGCCGGCCGCCTCGAACCGGTCGTCAGCTGCCGTTCCAGCTGATCTCCCACGTCGTGTTGTCGCCGTGCTGCTGGGTCCAGAAGGTGCGCCACGCCGGCGACGTCGTGGGGCTGCGGCAGCTTGGCGCCGAGGAGCCCGGCCACCGTCGGGTCGCCGTCGGACACGTGGATGCCGGTGATCTCGTTGTCGCCGTCGTTGTAGGCCGGGCCGCCCATCGCGTCGAACGTCGCCGACGCGTCGCGGCCCTCGGCGAGGAAGCGAACGGGCCGTGGAGCGCGACCGCGGGCCGCGGCATACGACCCCTCGTCCTCGCGACGGTCGGCCGAGGTGGAAGACGTAACCGGAGTCGAGCGCGTTGCGCTGGGTGTGGAGGCTGTCGCCGGCGTCCTCGACGACGAGCAGGTCGTCGGCCGTCGCGAAGGCGATGTTGTCGAAGCCGGTGTGCTCCTTGTCGCCGACCGCGGCGATCGAGATGTGACCGGTGTCGGCGCCGGCGCTCTGCTGCGAGATGCGGAAGACGCCGCCGTACGCGCCAGGGAGGGTGCTCGAGGTGCTCGTGTCGCCGGTCTCGGTGAAGTAGAACTCCTTGAAGCCGGTGCCGGGACGGAAGACGCCGTTCTCGGGGCGCTTGAGCGGCGTGGCGTCGGCGGCCTTCGCGGCGGCTGTGGCGTCGAAGGCCTCCGTCGTGCCCGTGTGGATGGTGACCCACCTCGTGGTGAAGGACGAGCCGTACGTGTGAAGCTCGCCGATGAAGGGGTCCGACGGGTTGGACTGGAGCTGCGACGTCGTGGCCGGGGACCCGTCGCGGCGCTGGATCTGCAGGGCCTGGAGCTTGCCGCCCTTGGTGAGGTCGGTCTTGTCGGTCGGGACGAAGCGGTAGACGAAGCTGTTGGGGACCTTGCCGCCACCCGCAGCCGCCCCGCCGATGTCCTCGACCATCCAGACGTTGCCGTCGGCGTCGTTCTGGATGCCCTCGTAGCCACCCGAGCCGAGGGCGCCCAGGCGCGTCGCCCTGCCGCCGTCGACCGGGTCGCCCTTGGCGTCGAGACCGACGCCGAAGACGCCGCCCCTGGGTGAGCTCGACTCCGCCGTGAGGAGCAGCTGCTGGCTGAACGGGTCCCACGTGATGCCGTCGATCGTCGGGTAGGCGTTGCCGGCCGAGTCGGTGTCGGAGATGAGCGTGACCCGCTTGTGCGGGTCCGTCTCGTCGAGGTTGATGCGCGTGACGTAGCCGCGCGGACCGATCTCGTGGCCCTGGTAGAGGTAGTGCTTGCCGCCGAGGACGAGGTAGACGTTCTTGTCGGGCTCCGTCTTGTGGGCCTCGTTCGTCGTCTGGGTGAGCGGCGCACCGTCGAGCGTGTTGTAGCCGTAGTGCGTGACCCCGTTGGCGGTGTCGGGGTTCGTCAGGGGCAGGTTGCCCCAGGCGACCGACGTCTGGGTGGCCGACGGCGTCAGGACGTTGTTCTGGACGCCGAACTTCGGGTTGGCGTGTGGGACGTCGACGACCGGCAGGCCGCCGTGCGCATCGGCAGAGGAGCCGCCGAGGGCGAGGGCGGCGGCCGCGGCGAGCGTGCCGACGAGCCCGGCCTTGATGAGGGAGGGAGTGTTCACGGAGAAGCCTCTCGTGCATGGGGACTCAGGTGTCCGAAGGTGAGTTGTCAGACGCCTCAGACCTTTCCGCGAGCGCCCTGCGAATCCGGTGAACTGCCGAAGAGCTCTCCGGGACATCTCGGTGAAGTCGCCGGGGCGGGCCCTGCATCAGGCGCACCGGGCGCCCCGGAGGCTGCATCGCTTTGCCGCTCACCGCCGGGGCCGGGCGGGTACGTCAGTGGTGCTCGTGCGCGATGCCGCGCGCCTCGGAGCGGAAGGGGGGAGCATGGCCGTCCAGACCTCGGTGCGACACCGGCGGCCCTACCGCGGATCGCACACCGTGACACGCGTGGTCGGTTCCGCCTCGATCGCCACACTCGTCATCGGTTTCGCGGTGCTCTGGTTGCTCGCTCGGCCACGTGGGGAGGTGGGGCCGTTCGTCGGCCAGCTGGTCGGGGCCGAGGGCGTCCTGCTCATGTCGGTCGGCCTCGTCCTCATCAGCACCCTGCGCTGGGTGGAGCAGTTCTTCGACGGGGTCGACAAGGCCGCCATGTGGCACCGCCGCGTCGCCATCGCCGGCACGATCCTCGTCGGCGTCCACATCGCCACGACAGGCAACCGCCACCCCACCCACCTCGGCCCGACGCTCGGCACGATCGGCATCGTGGGCCTCGCCACGCTGACCGTCTGGGCCATCGCTCCACGCTGGCGCTCTCTCACCCCTCGCCGCCTGCGCCATCCGGTGGAGCGCCTCATGGAGACATCCGTGGTCCAGCTCGTCGGGCGGCGGGTCGGCGGCTACGGGCTGTGGCGGGGGTTTCACCGGCTCACCGGCGCCTTCCTCGCCTTCGGCTTCGTGCACGGTGTCATGGACTCGACCGTCTTCGGCTCGCAGCTGTTGCGCTGTTCCTATCTCGTCGTCGGGGGCGTCGGGCTCGCCTTCTACCTGTATCGCGAGCTGCTGGCACGGCACATCGCCCACACCCACGACTACGAGGTGTCATCGGTCGAGCCCATCGACGATGCCTCCTACGAGATCTGGCTGCGACCGCTCGGGGATCGCTTCGCCTTCCGCCCGGGACAGTTCGCCCTGGTCAACCTCGAGGCCCGGGACGGCTGGCACCGCCACCCCTTCACCATCGCCAGCGGCCCCCAGGAGCAGCAGGTCCGCATCACCGTGCGCGCGCTCGGCGACTTCACCTCGAGCATCGGCGAGCTCGTCGAGCCCGGTATGCCGGCCGTCATCAGCAGCCCGCAGGGGCACTTCGACTACACCCGCGGCACGGAGCACCAGGTGTGGGTCGCCGGGGGCATCGGCGTCTCCCCCATGCTCAGCTGGCTCCGCTCCGCGGAGCCCGGCGGGCTGCCGCACCGGGTCGACTTCTTCTACACGGCCCGCGGACCCGCTCCCCTCGCCGACGAGGTCGCCCACCTCGCGGACCACCACGACGAGCTCCACCTGCACCTCGTCGACACCACGGCCTCGCCACGACTGACTGCCGCGCACATCCTCGAGACCGCGGACACGGAGTCTCGCCAGCTGTCGGCCTTCCTCTGCGGACCCGAGCAGATGGTGAGCACGCTCCAACGAGAGCTCGTACGAGCGGGCGTCAAGTCGGCCAACGTCCACCGCGAGTTCTACAACCTGCGCTGAAGCCATCGGGCCCTTCCGAGCGAGGAGAGCCTTGGGAGGGGGGCCGACTGATGTCACGGCGCCCAGCGTCGTGCCTCACCTTCAGTCGCCAGGCGCCTCCGGGCCCGTGGAGATCTGGCGCAGGGTCGAGATCACCGTGACCTCAGGCCAGTACCTGGCGTGCAGCTCCGCGAACTTCCGCTGGTCGGCGACGGCTTCTTCGAGGGTGTCGTACTGCAGGATCGACCAGCCTCCGATGACCTCTTTCGCCTCGGCGTACGGTCCGTCGTGCTGGCTGATCTCGCCCTGGCGGACCACGAAGTTCACGGCGTCCTCCGTGCCGTACAGACCACCGCCGTCGAGGAACACGCCGGCAGCGGCCCGTTCGCCGATGTGCGCGTCCATCGCATCGAAGAGTGCCTGTGGCGGTGTGCCGATGCCCTCTTCCATCCTCACAAATCCCATGAAACGCGGCATGACAGTCACTCCTAGATGGTTGTCGGGGTGTCACTTGCACTCGTACGTCGAACCGCCGGCACGGTCTTCGACATCCACATCGAACGTGTCTGACAAGGCCGCCGCACGTCCTGTCTGGCGCCATCACGTCGGGTCACCCTCGCCGCGGTCCCGCGTCACCGCCGGCGGGCGATGGTCAGTCCGTCGAAGGCGGTCAGGACCACGGTCTCGACCCGATCGTCAGTGACGACAAGGTCGTTGAAGGCGCGCAACGCAGTGGTGTCCGTGTCGGTGACGTCGGGATCGGTGATCCGACCGCTCCACAGGACGTTGTCGGCCAGCAACAGCCCGCCGGGGCGAACCCGCGGCACCAGCTCCTCCCAGTAGGCGGCATACCCGGGCTTGTCCGCGTCGATGAAGACCAGATCGATGTCGGCGGACGCGGGCAGGGCCCGCAAGGTGTCGAGTGCAGGCGCGATACGCAGCTCGATCCGGTCGGCGAGGCCGGCCGAGACCCAGGCACGTCGACCGATCTCGGTCCACTCTGCGCTGACGTCGCAACACAGCAGCGAACCTCCCTCGGCCAGGCCACGAGCGATGCACATGCTCGAGTAGCCGGTGAACGTCCCCACCTCGACCGCCCGACGCGCTCCGACCAGCCGGGTGAGCATGGTGAGCAGCTGGCCTTGGTCGTCGCCGATCTGCATGCCCGCCGCGTCTCCGAGCCTGGCAGTCTCTGCCTGAAGCCCACGCACCACAGGGTCGGGACGCCAGGTTCCGTGAGCGACGGCGTAGGAGCGAATGACGTCCGTTACCGGGAAGCTACGCATCCTCGGACGCTACGCCACTGCCCCCTCGTTGAGGACCTACTCGGACCTACTCGGACCTGCTCCGTCTGCCGAGGCGCACTGCCACCCTTCAGCTCGCGGGTGGAGACGGGTCAGACGTGGAGCACGTGCTCCTGGCGGTAGCCGGTCGTGAGATCGGTGAGGGACAGCTCGATGATGCCGGCCGGGTCGACGGTGTAGCGCTCCTCGAGCAACGGGCCGGCCTCGAGGCGCACGATGGGCATCTCGCGCAAGGGCGACGACTCGTCGGGCGTGCCGCCTCCGCTCCCGCTCACCGTCCGCTGCAGCTCCGGGTCGAACGGGAAGACGATCTGGGCCACCGGCGCGAGGTCCCCGCGGGGCTCGCCCTGGTCGTCGACGGAGGAGTACTCCACGAACCGGAACCAGCCGATGTTGTGGGCGGCCTGGTAGCGGCGCGTCACGACGACCGGCTCGGCGGAGGCCGGGTCACCGAGCGCATCGGTGGTCCCGAGCGACCGGTCCAGCACCGGGTCGAAGGACACCGCGGCGCCGCCCTCGCGCTCACGGAAGACGCCGAAGCCGCGCGAGAGCCGATCGCGCAGCGAGAATCCCGCGTCGGGGTCGGCTGCGATGGCCAGGCCAATCGCCGTGGAGGCGCCCGGCATCGGTGAGCGGTGCACACGGCGGCCGAACCGTGACCGTAGCGACCGGGGCACCAGCGGCAGTCCGCTCGCGCCGCCGACGATGTAGATGCCGGCCACTCCCTGGAGCTCGTCACCGTCCCCGTCGGGCGAGCTCAGGGACTGCACCAGCGGCTCCATCGCCTCGGTCGTCGCCGTGACCAGCGGCGTCACGGCGGCGTAGAAGTCGTCGACGGGGACGGTCACCGCGGTGCCGGCCCCGCCGTCGGCAGCAGGCACCTCGACCGCGACCCGGCGTGACTGCGGACCGATGCGCTCCTTGGCCTCGCGGCACTCCTCGAGCAGGCTCGCCCACGACGCTTCGGACAGCTCGGTCCCCGAACGGCCGGCAACCTGCAGGGCGGCCTCTGCGAGGGCGTGGTCGAAGTCGTCGCCGCCGAGCCGGTTGACGCCGAAGGAGTCGAGCACCTCGTGGTGGGTGCCCGACAGTCGCAGCAGCGACGCGTCGAAGGTGCCGCCCCCGAGGTCGTAGACGACGACAAGGTCGCGCCGGGAGGTGATCGAGCGGGCCTGCCGGTGCGCGAACTCGAAGCTGGCGGCCGACGGCTCGTTGACCAGCCCCGCCACGTCGAAGCCAGCACGTCGGCACGCCTCGAGGGTCAGGAAGCGCTGGGCGCTGTTGGCCTGGGCCGGCACCCCCAGCATGGCGCGGGGCGGGGTCGTCCGGTCGAGCCGGCCCTCGATGCTGGACGCGGTATGCAGCGCGTCCAGCACAGCGGAGAAGTGGCCGGTCAGCACGTCGAAGAGCGGCACCTCCCGGTCACCGAGACGCATCAGCGTCTCTGGAGTGACCCGGGGCTCGGCGAGGAGGCGCTTGAACGAGCGGGCACACGGCATACCGCGTCGGGCAGCCTCCAGCGCCGCGAAGCCGTAGACCAGGGTGCCGGCGTCGTCGGCGACGACGGAGGGGAAGTGGTCACGGGCATCGGCGTCCTCGTCGAGGAAGGACACCACCGGGTAGTTGCCGCGGTCGCCGTGGGCCACGACGGTGTGCGTGGTGCCGAAGTCCAGGCCGAGATCCATCCTCCAAGGCTAGGCGGCAGCGCCGAGACCACCGACCTGGGCGACCAGCTGACGAGACGGCTCGTGGACTGCGTCAGGCGTTTATCGCCGTCCCCGGCGTCACCCGGGTCGCTTGCCGGATGTCGCGCTTGACCGGTTCATTCGTGTCCCTGGGCGCGCCTCATCCGCGACGATGTCAGAGGGGAGCACGCGCGGGCCATCGAAAGGGGCGCCCCCATGAGAAATGCGGTCAAGGCGTTCGCACCGCACTCCGCGATCGGCTGGATCGCTGTCACGCCTCGGGTTCGGGGTCGCTGTCGCCAGCCTCCTGCTCTACTACGTGTCCGACGCGGTCACGAACGGGGGGTCGGAGTCGGCGCCCCTGTGGCTGCACGTGCTCGTTCCCGTGGCCGTCCTCGCCGTCGCGATCCCCGCGGTCATCGTGGGCTTCCGGTCCCGCCGCACGGATCCTTCGACCCTGGGCACCATCGCCCTTGCCGTCGCAGGCGTGCTCGGCGGCTGGTCCGCCATCGCCGGCGGTGGCCGGCTTCTTCTCCTAGCGCCGACCGATCGGCCACGCGATCGAGCGTGCAGATGGGCCTGCAGCGACGGCGGCGGTGACGGTTGCGCGGCCGCTCCGGCGGGTAGGACCCGGGAGTCCAGCACACCGATCGAAGGAGCGCACATGTCGGACGACGCAAAGGTCGCCAAGGAACTCGTGGAGACCCTGAAGGACGGCGAGCGAGGCTTCGCCTCCGCTGCCGAGAAGCTGCGGGACAGCGACCGCGCCGAGTGGGCCACCACCCTGCAGCGTCTCGCCGAGCAGCGCGCCGGCTTCCGGAGCGAGATCGTCGCCATGGGCCACGAGTACGGCGATGACGTGGACGAGAGCGGCTCCGCCGCTGCGGCCCTGCACCGCGGATGGATCTCGCTCAAGGACGCCCTGACCGGTGACGACGCGGGCAGCGTCCTCGGTGCCGCGGTCACGGGCGAGGACCACGCGGTCTCGGAGTACGAGAAGGCCGAGCAGGCCGACCTGAGCGCAGGCTTCCGTGAGGTCGTGGCCCGCCAGCACGCCGCCATCGTGGCCGCCCGCGACGAGGTCAAGGCCCTCCAGATCGCTGACTGACCGACACGCGATCGGCCACACCGGTCGGTAGACCGAGGGTCCACACCCCTCCGAGGCGTCAGCCTGGGAGGGGTGTTCGCGTGCCCGCATCGCCATCCCCTGACCGGAGCGGCGCTGTCAGGCGTAGAAGGCGGGCTTGGCGATCATCTCGACCTTGACGACGCCGTCGTCGGTGAGCGCCTGACACCGGCGTCACAGACGCACGCGGCGGCATACCCGTCCCACGACGTCGAGCCGGTGTGCTCGCCCGCGCGCCACGGCGCTGATCCACTCCTGCACCTCGGTGACGAACGCCCCCCAGAAGCGGTCGTTGTGGTCGCGGGCGATCGAGTTGCGGTGGCCCGAGCCGTCGCGCACCTCGATGGCGTTCTGGTCGGCCAGCGACACCGTGCCCTTCTCGGCGACGGCCTCGCAGCGGATGTCGTAGCCGAACTGGCAGTTGACGAAGATCTCGTCGTCGACCCGCACGCCCGACTCGGTCTCGAGGATGAGCACGAGCGGGTCCTGGAGGTGCTCGAAGCGCAGCGACGTCTTCTTCGGCTTGTCGACGCGCGCCGAGACGAACTCCTCGCCCAGCAGCCACCGCATCGTGTCGATCTCGTGGATCGCGGTGTCGTTGATCGCCATGTCCCACGTGTAGTTCTCGGGCACCGTCGGGTTGCGGTGCGCGCAGTGCACCATGAGCGTCTCGCCGAGCTCGCCCGAGTCGAGCAGCGCCTTCATCTCCGGTAGCTGCGGTCGAAGCGCCGCATGAACCCGACCGTCACGAGACGCTGCCTGCCGGCCTGCTCGGCCTCCATGATCCGCAGTGCGGCTTCGGCCGTCGGCGTCAGCGGCTTCTCGCAGAAGACCGGCTTGCCGGCCGCGATGCAGGCGAGGACGTCGACCTCGTGGGCCGGGCCGTAGCTGCAGATCATGACGGCGTCGACCTCGTCGGCACCGATGAGGCTCGCCGAGTCGGGGTATGCCGTCGCCCCGATCCGGGCGGCCACCTCCTTCGCGCGCACCTCGTCGACGTCGCACACCGCGACGACGCGGCCTCCCGCGATGACGGTGTGGATGCGGTCGATGTGGGCCTGCCCCATGCCGCCGGGGCCGATCATGCCGATGCGAACGGTCATTGGTGTGACTCCTTCGTCACTCGGGGCTCAGCGGAGGCCGAGGCCGATGGACGCGAGGTACTCGCGGGTCTGGATGGCGTTGGGCAGCGGGTAGGACGGGTCGCACGGGTACATGTCCTGCTCGCACACGACGTAGAGCTCCTTGTCGAGGTCGGCGAGGGCCTCGACGAAGGCCGGCATGTCGGGCGCACCGGCCGGCGGCGCGACCGAGCAGCCCTTGGCGACGGCGAGACCGAAGGGCCAGTCCTCGTCGTGGGCCTGCTTGACGAGGCCCTCGTCCATCGCCTTGATGTGGACGTAGGAGATGCGCTCGGGGTACTTGCGGCACAGCTCCATCGGGTCGCCGCCGCCGTAGACGATGTGGCCGGTGTCGAGGCAGAAGCCGACGTAGTCGGGGTCGGTCGCCTGGAAGACGCGGTCGATGTCGTCCGGCGTCTCGATGTGGCTGTCACCGTGCGGGTGCAGCACCATCTGGAGGCCGTAGTCCTCCTTCATGATGCGACCGAGCCTGTCGGCGTTCGCGATGTAGGCGTTCCACGCCTCCGTCGACAGCACGCGGTCGTCGGTGTACTCCCACGTCTTGTCGTCGCGGAAGAGCGGCGGCAGGTGCACGATGTACTCCGCCCCGACGGCCGCGTGCGTCTCGGCGATCTCGCGGAAGGTCTTCTCCGTGTCGGCCCAGGCCTCCGGCTTGTGCAGGATGCCCCACCCGGTGCCGGCGACGACCCGGAAGCCGCGCTTGTCCATCTCCTCCTGGAGCCGCTTCGGGTCCTTGGGGAAGTAGCCGAAGGGGCCCGTCTCCATCACCGAGAAGCCGGCCTCGGCCATCTCGTCGAGCGCGGTCTCCCAGTGGATCTGCTTGTCGTCCTCGGGGAACCAGACGCCCCACTGGTCGGGACAGACGCCGATCGTCAGCTTGCTGTAGCGCTCGTCGGTGTTGCGGGCCTTGGACTCGGCCATCGTTGGTCGTTCCTCTCGAAAGGTGTTGGGAGTCAGTCGTTCTGGGGGAAGCCGAGGTTGAGGCCGCCGTGGCTCGGGTCGAGCCAGCGCGACGTGACGACCTTGCCGCGGGTGAAGAAGTGGACGCCCTCCATGCCGTGGGCGTGGGTGTCGCCGAAGAGCGAGTTCTTCCACCCGCCGAAGGAGTAGTACGACACCGGCACCGGGATCGGCACGTTGACGCCGACCATGCCGACCTCGACGTTGCGCTGGAACTTGCGGGCCGCCCCACCGTCGTTGGTGAAGATCGCCGTGCCGTTGCCGTAGGGGTTGCTGTTGATGAGCTTCAGCCCCTCGTCGTAGGAGTGCACGCGCACGACCGACAGCACCGGCCCGAAGATCTCGTCGTCGTAGAGCGACATGCCCGGCTTGACGTTGTCGAAGAGCGTCGGCGCGAGGAAGTAGCCCTCGCCGTCCGACGTCGTAGTCGTCCTGGCGCCCGTCGACGACGAGCGTCGCGCCCTCGGACACCCCGGCGTCGAGGTAGGACGTCACCTTGTCGCGGTGCTGCGACGTGACGAGCGGGCCCATGTCGCAGCCGCGGGTGCCGTCACCGGTGACGAGCTTGCCCATCCGGTCCTTGATCTTCGAGATCAGCTCGTCGGCGATCGGCTCGACCGCGACGAGGGCCGAGATCGCCATGCACCGCTCCCCCGCCGAGCCGAAGCCGGCGTTGACGGCGGCGTCCGCGGCGAGGTCGAGGTCGGCGTCGGGCAGCACGAGCATGTGGTTCTTCGCGCCGCCGAGGGCCTGGACGCGCTTGCCGTGCGCCGTGCCCGTCTCGTAGACGTACTTCGCGATCGGGGTCGAGCCGACGAACGACACCGACTTGACGTCGGGGTGGGTGAGCAGCGCGTCGACCGCCTCCTTGTCGCCGTTGACGACCTGCATGACGCCGTCGGGCAGCCCGGCCTCCTTCCACAGCGCCGCGATGGCGAGCGCCGCCGACGGGTCCTTCTCCGACGGCTTGAGCACGACGGCGTTGCCGCACGCGATGGCGACGGGGATGAACCACATCGGCACCATGGCCGGGAAGTTGAACGGCGAGATGACGGCGACGACCCCGAGCGGCTGGCGGATCGAGTAGACGTCGACGTTGGTCGAGGCGTTCTCGGAGAAGCCGCCGCGCATGAGCGTCGGGATGCCGCAGGCGAACTCGGCGACCTCGAGGCCGCGGGTCACCTCACCGAGCGCGTCGGAGAGCACCTTGCCGTGCTCGGCCGTGATGAGCGCGGCGATGTCCTCCTTGCGCTCGTTGAGCAGCTCGCGGAAGGCGAAGAGCACGGCCGTCCGCTTGGCGAGCGAGGCGTCGGCCCAGTCCTCCCAGGCGCCGGCCGCGCCCTTGACGACCTCGTCGACGAGCGACGCCGAGGCGAGGTCGAGCACGCCGGTCTGCTCGCCCGTCGCGGGGTTGAAGACGGGCGACGTGCGCTCGGCGGTGCCGGTCCACGACTGGCCGCCGATGAGGTGGGTGATGCGGGTGGGCGTGCTCATGGGGGTTTCCTTCTCTTGCAAGCTGGTTCAGGGGTATGCCGGGTGGCCGGCTTCAGGGTGAGACGAGCGTGGGCGGGGTGGCCCACTTGTCGAGGTAGGAGCGGATCGTGTCGCGCATGTAGGTGCTCGACTCGCGGGCGCGGTCCTCCCACGCGAAGACGCACGAGGTGACGATGCCGTCGAAGCCGATGCGCTCGAGGCCGGCGAAGAACTGGTCGAAGTCGACCTCGCCCTGGCCGATGTCGAGGTGCTGGTGCACCGTGACCTGCGAGCCGGGCGGGTTGACGATGTAGCGCAGCCCCGACGACGCGGTGTGGTCGTAGGCGTCGGCGACGTGGACCATCGTCAGCAGGTCGCCGGCCTTGTCCATGATCCCGTCGCAGTCGTTGCCCTGGTGGAAGGTGTGCGGCGCGCAGTAGAGGAAGCGACACGTTCGGGCTGTTGATGCCCCTGGATGAGGTCGACGGCGCGCTTGCCGTCCTCCTCCCAGTCGTCGGGGTGCGGCTCGAGCACGAGGCGGATGCCCTCCTGCTCGAAGACGGGCAGCAGCTCCTCCATCGACCGCCAGAACATCCGCTCGCAGACCGCCGCCTCGCGCGGGTTGCCGTTGAACTCGGAGTTCATCGTGTCGACGCCGAGGTCGCTGGCGATCTGGATGGCGCGCTTCCAGTAGCGCACCGCCGCCTGCCGGTCCTCCTCGTCGGGGCCGGACCACGTGAAGAGCGGCAGCACCGACGAGACCCCGACCCCGGCCGCGGCGAGCGCCTTGCGGAAGGCGGCGACCCCGGCGTCGTCGACGCGCGGGTGGTTGAAGAACGGGATGAAGTCGTCGCGCGGCGAGAGCTCGATCCACTCGTAGCCGAGCTCGGCGACGAGAGAGGGCAGCTCGAGCAGCGGCGTCTCGCGGAACATGTAGGGGTCGAGGGCGAGCTTCATGACGCGGACTCCGGGGTCGGTCGGCGATGCGGGCGGGGGCGACGAACGGACGCTGGGTGGCCTTGTGGTCGACGTACTCGGCGTATGCCGTCTGGGTCGAGTCGAGGTCGCTGACCGCGCAGACCGGCACGTCCCACCACGACGCGCTGTCGGGCGCGTGGACGAGCGGGTCGGTCTCGACGTGGATGACGACGGGTCCGCCGTCGGCCGGCGCAGGCCTTGGCCTCCTTGATCGCCTGGTGCAGCTCGTCGAGCGAGTGCACCTCGATGACGTGCGCGCCGAGCGACCGGGCGTTGGCGGCGAGGTCGACCGGCAGCACGTCGCCGTCGAGCCGCCCCGACGACTCGCCGCGGAAGCGGTAGCTCGTGCCGAAGCGCTGCGAGCCGAGCGACTCCGACAGCGACCCGATCGAGTGGAAGCCGTGGTTCTGCACGAGCACGACGATGACCTTGATCCGCTCCTGCACGGCGGTGACGAGCTCCGTCGGCATCATGAGGTAGCCGCCGTCGCCGACCATCGCGAAGACGTCGCGCGACTCGTCGGCCAGCCGGATGCCGATCGAGGCCGGCACCTCGTAGCCCATGCAGGAGTAGCCGTACTCGACGTGGTAGGCCTTGCGGTCGCGCACCCGCCACAGCTTGTGGAGGTCGCCGGGCATCGAGCCCGCCGCGCAGAGCACGACGTCGCGCGGGTCGGTGAGCTCGTTGACGGCGCCGAGCACCTGGCCCTGGGTGAGCAGGCCCGTCGGCGAGCCGGTCGGTGACCTCGGCGGCCGGGTGGTAGGCGGCCTCGACCGAGGCGTCCCACTCGGACCACAGCGCGGCCTGGCGCGACGCGGTAGGCGTCGTCGACGGCATACCCCTCGAGGGCGGCGGCAGCGCGGTCAGCGCCTCGCGGGCGTCGGCGACGACCGACAGCCCGGCGTGCTTGCCCGCGTCGAAGCGGGCGACGTTGACGTTGACGAAGCGGACCCCGCTGTCCTGGAAGGCGGTTCGCGACGCCGTGGTGAAGTCGCTCCAGCGCGTGCCGATGCCGATGACGACGTCGGCCTCGGCGGCGAGCGCGTTGGCGGCGGTCGTCCCGGTCGAGCCGACGGCGCCCATCTCCTGCGGGTGGCCGTGCGGCAGCGAGCCCTTGCCGGCCTGGCGACTCCCCGACGGGGATGCCGGTCTGCTCGCAGAGCGCGCGCAGCGCCTCCTCGGCGCCGGAGTAGTGCACGCCGCCGCCGGCGACGACGAGCGGCCGCTTCGCCGACCGGATGACGGCCGCGGCGTCGGCGATGTCGACGGCCTCGGGCAGCGGACGGGCCACCCGCCACGTGCGCGGCGCGAAGAGCTCGACCGGCCAGTCGTGCGCCTCGGCCTGCACGTCCTGCGGCAGCGCGATCGTCACGGCGCCGGTCTCGACGGGGTCGGTGAGCACCCGCATCGCCCCGAGCAGCGCCGACGGCAGCTGCTCGGGACGGCTGACCCGGTCGAAGAACCTCGACAGCGGGCGGAAGGCGTCGTTGACCGTCACGTCGGCGGCATACGGCAGCTCGAGCTCCTGGAGCACCGGGGCGCTGACGCGGGTCGCGAAGGTGCCGGACGGCAGCAGCAGCACCGGGATCCGGTTGATCGTCGCGAGAGCGGCGCCGGTCAGCATGTTCGTCGAGCCGGGTCCGACGGAGGCGGTGCACGCCCACGTCTGGAGGCGGTCCTTCTGACGGGCGTAGGCGACGGACGTGTGGACCATCGCCTGCTCGTTGCGGGCCAGGACGTAGGGCAGGTGCTGCTCCCCGTCGGCCAGCTCGTTCTGCAGCAGCGCCTGGCCGATACCGGCGACGTTGCCGTGGCCGAAGATCCCGAAGCAGCCGGCGAAGAGCTTCTGCCGCTCGCCGTCGCGCTCGCTCCACTGGTTGGCGAGGAACCGGACCACGGCCTGGGCCACGGTCAGGCGCACCGTGGCGGCCGTGCTGGGTGTCGCTCGTCATCGAGCACCTCCAAGGGGAAGTCGGGGGTCGACCGGCTGGCCGGACCAGGTGTCGCGGACCCAGCCGTGGGCGGGGTCGTCGCAGATGAGCCAGGCCCGCTCCGCTCCGGGGCCGGCCATGACGTTGAGGTAGTAGAGGTCGTAGCCGGGGGCGGCCATCGCGGGCCCGTGCCAGCCGTGCGGCACGAGGACGACGTCGCCCGACCGCACCTCGGCGAGCACGTCGATCGGGCGCTCGTCGGTGCCGTAGACACGCTGGTAGCCGACGGGACTCGCGTCCGCGGCCTCCGGCGCCCCGGCCGATGGAGCCACCTCGAAAGTAGTAGATCTCCTCGAGCTCGGTCTCGACGCCCGGGCGCTCCTCGTCGTGCTTGTGCGGCGGGTAGGAGCTCCAGTTCCCGCCCGGCGTGATCACCTCGCAGGCGATGATCGAGTCGGCGTCGAGCACGCCGGGGATGCCGAAGTTGCGGACCTCCCGCGACGCGACCCCGGCGCCACGCAGCTCGACGGGCACGTCCGCGACGTCCACGTGGCGGAAGGGCGGCGTGTGCCGTTCCGCCGCGCGGGCGCCGCACACCGCGACCCGGGCCGGGCCGCCCTCGGCGGTCACCGTGAGCTCGGCGTCCCGCGACACGTAGGCGACGTCGGTGGGGCCGGCGAAGACGGACTCGCGCCCGGTCAAGCGTGCCTCGTGCTTCTCGCCATCAGCGTCGACCGCCGTGACGGTCACCGATCCGGAGAGCGGCACGACGACGTGCTCCCACTCGCCCGCGGCGACGGTGCGGCTCTGGCCGGGAGCGAGGTCCACGGCATACAACCGCGTGTGCGACCAGCCCGTCGAGGGCGTCGTCGATCGCGACGGACCACTCGTCCGTGCCGGCGGTCCCGAGCGGGCGCACCCAGCGTTCGTTGTCGCTCACGCGCCCACCCCGCTCCCGTGGACGGACCGGTGCACGAGGCCCGCGGCGATGTCGACGGCCGCGGCGACGTCGCCGTCGGGCGGGAAGAGAAGAGCGCGACCGACGACGAGACCACGCACGGCGGGCAGGTCGAGCGCATGACCCCACGACGCATACGTGTCCTGCGGGTCGCCCTGGGGATCACCGCCGAGGAGCAGCGTCGGCAGCGTCGTCGCGTCCATGACCCGGTCGAGCTCGTCGACGACGGGGAGCTTCAGCCACGTGTAGGCGCTCGAGACGCCGAGCCCGGCTGCGATGTGGATCGACTTGATCACCCCGTCGGGGTCGAGCTGGTTGACGACCCGGCCACCCTCGCGCGACGAGAGGAACGGCTCGACCATCGCCATGACCTGGTGCTCCGCGAGCTCGGTGACGGCCCGGGCGCTCGCCTCGAGCGTCGCCACGGTGCCGGGGTCGTCGAGGCAGATGCGCGTCAGCATCTTGCCCCCGTCGATGCCGCGCGCCGCGATCTCGGCCGCGGTGTAGGCGGTGAAGCGGTCGTCGAGCTCGAAGCTGGCGCCCTGCAGGCCGCCGCGGTTCATCGAGCCGATCGCCACCTTGTCGTCGAGGGCACCCAGCAGGAGCAGGTCGTCGAGGATGTCGGGCGTGCCGAGCACGCCGTCGACCCCGGGACGCTCGAGCGCCGTGACGAGCCGGGCGAGCAGGTCACTCCGGCTCGCCATCGCCGCACCGGCGCCGCGGACCCCGAGGGCCCCGCGAGCCGGGTGGTCGGCGGCCACGAGGAGCATCCGGCCGTCCTCGCGGACGAGCGGCCGGCGCCGCCGGGCCGCCCACGCCGCCGCGATGCGGCCGGGCTCGCGGACGCGGATCTCGGTCAGGTCGGCGACCGCAACCTTCAGGCGGACGGTCGCGCTGACGGTCGGGTTGACGGGCGTGGTGGTCATCGTGCCTCCTCGGCGACGGGGGCGAGCGGGGCAGCGGGCCGGTCAAGGATGGCCAGGCGCTCCTCGACCTCGGCGGAGGTCGGCATCGCGGTGGAGCACTCGAGCTTGCTGGCGACGATCGCACCTGCGACGTTGGCGAACTCGAGGACGCGCCGGAGGTCCCAGCCCGCGAGCAGGCCGTGGCACAGCGCGCCACCGAACGCGTCGCCGGCGCCGAGGCCGTTGACGACGTCGACAGGGAAGGGCGGCACCTCGACGCGCTCGTCGCGGGTCGCGGCGAGCACCCCCTTGGGGCCCTGCTTGACGACGGCGAGCTCGACGCCGCGCTCGAGCAGCGCGTCGGCCGCCCGCTGGGGGTCGCTCTCACCGACGGCCACCTCGCACTCCTCACGGTTGCCGACGGCCACGGTGACGTGCCCCAGCGCGCGGCCGGCCTGCTCGCTCGCCTCGGCCGGGTCGGTCCAGAACATCGGGCGGTAGTCGAGGTCGAGCACCGTGTGGGTGCGCCGGGCCCGGGCCTCCCAGGCGCGGAAGTGCGCGCTCCGGCTCGGCTCCTGCGAGAGCCCGGTGACGGTGGACCAGTAGACGCCCGCCTCGCGGATCGCGTCGAGCGGCAGCTCGTCGGCCTCGATCATGAGGTCGGGCGCGATCGGGTAGCGATAGAAGTAGAGCGGGAAGTCGTCCGGCGGGAAGACCTCGCAGAAGGTGACGGGCGTCGGCGGGCCCGCGACGGCCGAGACGAAGGCGTCGTCGACCCCGAAGCCCTGGAGGGCCTCGTGGATGTAGCGGCCGAAGGCGTCCTGCCCCGTACGGGTGATGAGGGCGGCCCGGTGCCCGTGGCGGGCCGCGGCGACGCTGACGTTGGTCGCGCTGCCGCCGAGGAACTTCTCGAAGGTGCGCACCTTCTCGAGCCCGACGCCGTGCTGGAGCGGGTAGATGTCGACGCCGGTGCGTCCGATCGCGACGACGTCGTACGTGTCGTATGCCGTGTCGCCGGGTGTCGTGGACGGGGTGCTCATCGTGGTCACGTCCTTCACAGGCCGGGGATCTCCGTCAGGGCGACCGGGCGGTTCTCGCGGCGCGACAGCTCGCAGGCCTCGGCCACGCGGAACGCCTGGAGGGCGTCGTGGACCGTGCACGGTGAGGCGAGCGCGCCGCGGGCCACGGCGGCGAAGGCCGTCAGCTCGGCGCGGTAGGCCGGCAGGAAGCGCTCCATGAACGACCAGTGTCGCGGGCCCGACGGGTAGGTCGCTCCCGGCTCGGCCGAGGTGACGGCGAGTGAGTCGTCGTAGCCGACGCCGATCGTGCCCTCGCTGCCGAGGACCTCCATGCGCACGTCGTGGCCGGCGCCGTTGTAGCGGGTGGCCGACAGCGACACGAGCGTGCCGTCGTCGAGCGTCAGGACGGCCGCGGCGGTGTCGACGTCGCCGGCCTCGGCGAAGAACGCCGCGCCCTTGTTGGCGCCGGTGGCGTAGACGGAGGCGACCTCGCGTCCCGTGACGAAACGGATGATGTCGAAGTCGTGGATCGAGCAGTCGCGGAAGAGCCCGCCGCTCGTCGGGATGTAGGCGGCGTGGGGCGGCGCCTGGTCGTGCGTCTGGGCCCGGATGCTGTGCAGGAAGCCGAGCTCCCCTGCGGCGACGGCCTGCTGGGCGCGCTGGTAGCCGCGGTCGAAGCGGCGCTGGAAGCCGACGTGGACGGGCGTGGCGGTCCGCGACACGAGCTCTGCCAGGTCGAGCGTCTCCTCGAGCGTCGCGGCGACCGGCTTCTCGCAGAAGGTCGGCACGCCGGCCTCGAGGCCGAGGCGGATCAGGGGCGCGTGACCCGGCGTCGCTGTCGCGATGACGAAGCCGTCGACGCCCGAGGCGAGCAGCTCGGCCGGCGACGCGGCATACCCGACCTCGAGCTTTTCGGCGACGGTCCGAGCGGCGTCGGCGTCCAGGTCGGCCACGACGACCTCGTCGACGTCGGATAGGTCGCGGAGGGTTTCGGCGTGGAATGCCCCGATGCGGCCGACTCCGGCCAGTCCGATGCGCATGTGCACTCTCCCTTGGTGATCGCGGTGGGCGGCGATCCGGTGGGGTGGTCGTCGCGGGGTCCGTTCGACGAGCGCCGGGGCGCCGTCGTCCTTCCGAGACGATCGTCGTGCCACGAGCCTCGTCGTGTCAAGCAAATGTTAGGACATTCTGATGTTTGATCAATCTCTTGACAGGACGCAGAAGTCCGGGGGATCCTCAAATCGCTGGCATCGACGCCGGGACCAGCAGACCTCCACCGCGATGTCTGCCGCGACGCAGGAGTCAGACCGACGCTCCACGGCTCTCAGCCCACCGCGCCACCGGCGCCCCGGGCCCGGAGCCCGCACCCCTTGATCGGCGGGATCTGCCGTCACAGCACGTCGCGTACTCCGGCGACCGGGACCCGCGACGCAACGAAAGGATTCAACGATGACTCCGACTCGGACTCGCAAGAGCGTGGCCGTCGCAGCCGGGATGGCCACGGCCGCCGCACTCGCCCTCGGGGCCTGCAGCAGCGGCGGGGCGCCCAGCACCACATCGACGGGCGGGGGTGGGGGTGGCGGCGGCAACAGCGGCTACACCTTCGCCATGATCACCCACGAGACGCCGGGTGACACCTTCTGGGACCGCATCAAGGCGGGCGCCCAGCAGGCCTCCAAGGACACCGGCTCCACCTTGAAGTACTCCTCGGACCCGGACGCCAGCAAGCAGGCGGTGCTGATCCAGAACGCCATCGACTCCAAGGTCGACGGCATCGCGACGACCCTGGTCACCCCGGACGCCCTCATCCCCTCGATCAAGAAGGCCGAGGAGGCCGGCATCCCGGTCGACACCTTCAACTCGGGCATCGACTTCTTCCAGAAGGCCGGTGCCCTCACGCACTTCGCCTCCAACGAGAAGCTGGCCGGTCAGCAGGCGGGCAAGCGAGCCGCCGCCGACGGCGCCACCAAGATCCTCTGCACCATCCAGCAGACCGGGTCCGTCGCCCTCGAGGACCGCTGCGCCGGCGTCAAGGACGCCTTCCCGAACACCGAGAACCTGCAGGTCAACGGCGCCGACGACGCTGCCGTCACGAGCGCGATCCAGGCCAAGCTCACCCAGGACAAGTCGATCAACTGGGTCGTCACCCTCGGCGCCCCGCAGGCCCTCGACACGGTCAAGGCAGCCCAGACCGCCGGGGTGAACGTCAAGGTCGGGACGTTCGACACCAACCCGGACGCGGCCCAGGCGGTCAGCGACGGCAAGATCCAGTGGTTCATCGACCAGCAGCCCTACCTGCAGGGCTACATGGCCATCACCCAGCTCTACCTCTTCAAGAAGAACGGCAACGTCCTCGGTGGCGGCCAGGCCGTGCTGACCGGACCCTCCTTCGTCGACAAGACGAACATCGCCCAGGTCCTCCCGTTCATCAAGCAGAACACTCGCTAACCGCCTCCAGGGGGCCGGGTCCGTCCAGGTCTGCCTGGGCAGCCTGTCTGGGCAGCCCGGCCCCCGCCGAACAGCACTGGAGCTGTCATGAGTAGCACCCCCGTCAAGACCGACCCCTCACCCTCCGCCCCTGCCGAGGCGTCCAACCGGGTCACCCTGGGCTGGTCGAACCGACTGCTGGCACGGCCCGAGATCGGCGCCCTCGTCGCGGCGATCGTCATCTTCATCTTCTTCCTCATCGTCGCGCCGGCCTTCCGGAGCGCGCCGCGCCTTCTTCACGGTGCTCTACCAGTCCTCGACCATCGGCATCGTCGCCGTCGGGGTCGGCATGCTGATGATCGGCGGCGAGTTCGACCTCTCCGCCGGCGTGCTCGTCACCACCGCCGGCCTCTTCAACGCGATGTTCTGCTACCAGCTCGGGATCAACCTGTGGGTCGGCGCCATCCTGTCGCTGGTGCTCTGCCTGTCGATCGGGTTCCTCAACGGCTACCTGGTCATGAGGACCGGGATCCCGAGCTTCCTGATCACCCTGGGCACGTTCTTCATCCTGCAAGGGCGCCAACCTCGGCGTGACCAAGCTCGTCACCGGATCGGTGTCGAGTCCCAACATCGACCAGATGGCCGGCTACGACTCCCTCAACTGGATCTTCGCCCACGAGTGGCAGATCGGATCCGTGACCCTGTCCATCACGGTGATCTGGTGGTTCCTCTTCACCGGGCTCGCCGCCTACATCCTGCAGCGCACGAGGATCGGCAACTGGATCTATGCCGTCGGGGGCAACGCCGACTCCGCGCGGGCGGTCGGTGTCCCCGTCACCGCGGTCAAGGTGGGCCTGTTCATGACCGTGGCGTTCCTCGGCTGGTTCACCGGTATGCACTACCTGTACAACTTCAACGTCCTGCAGGCCGGCAACGGCGTCGGGCAACGAGTTCCTCTACATCATCGCGGCGGTCGTCGGCGGCACGCATGCTCACCGGCGGCTACGGCAACGCCATCGGCGTGGCCCTCGGCGCCTTCATCTTCGGCATGACGAGCCTCTGCATCGTCTACGCCGGCTGGGACCCCAACTGGTTCCGCGCCTTCCTCGGCGTCATGCTCCTGCTCGCCGTGATGGTCAACCTCTACGTCAAGCGACTCTCGACCGCCCGGAAGGTGGGCTGACATGACCGACACCCTGCACGACCACGCCGACCCCGAACTGCACAAGGGCGAGCCGCTCGTCGAGATGATCAACATCGGCAAGACCTACGGCGCGATCCGCGCCCTCAAGGGCATCAACCTGACCGTCAACGCCGGCGAGGTCACCTGCGTCCTCGGCGACAACGGCGCCGGCAAGTCGACCCTGATCAAGATCATCGCCGGCCTGCACCCGCACAACGAGGGCACCATGAAGGTCGACGGCAAGGAGGTCTCCTTCTCCTCACCGCGCGAGTCTCTCGCACACGGCATCGCGACGGTCTACCAGGACCTCGCCGTCGTCTCTCTCATGGAGGTGTGGCGCAACTTCTTCCTCGGATCCGAGATGGTCAGCGGCAGCGCCCCACTGGCACCGATGAAGATCAACGAGATGAGGCGCATCGCCGACGAGGAGCTGCGCAAGATGGGCATCGTCGTCAAGGACATCAACCAGCCCATCGGCACGCTCTCCGGCGGCCAGCGCCAGTGCGTCGCGATCGCCCGCGCCGTCTACTTCGGCGCCCGCGTGCTCATCCTCGACGAGCCGACTGCAGCCCTCGGCGTCAAGCAGTCCGGGGTGGTGCTGAAGTACACGGCGGCGGCCCGGGACGCCGGCCTCGGCGTCGTCTTCATCACGCACAACCCGCACCACGCCTACCTCGTCGGCAACCACTTCGTCATCCTCAAGCTCGGCGAGGCAGTGCTCGACAAGAAGCGCGGCGACGTGAGCCTCGACGAGCTCACCCGGCAGATGGCCGGCGGCGACGAGCTCGCCGAGCTGTCGCACGAGCTGCAGAAGTCCTGAGCGGGAGGAAGCGGTCATGAGCGTCGCTGTCGCACATCAGGTGCCGGCAGCTCCGCCGCGCGGGCCCTGTGGGAGGGGGCCCGCGAGGCCGCCTTCCGCGGGGTCCGGCTGGACGTCATCCACGTCGTCGACTCGCTGGACAAGGACATCGCCGAGGCCAACCGGGCCGGCATCTCCGATGCCATCGAGAAGGCCCTCGCCGATGACAACTCGCTCAAGGACGTGAAGTGGGATCTGCACCTCGTCGCGAGCAGACCGGGGGTGAACGACGTCGCGTCCGCCATCCTCGGCAAGATCGCGGAGATCGGACCGGACCTGCTCGTCATCGGGGCCCGGCGCCGCTCCCCCATGGGCAAGGCGTTCCTCGGCAGCGTGGCGCAGAACCTCATCCTCGACGCCGACGTGCCGGTGCTCGTCGTCAAGAGCCCGAGGTGATGACACGAGGGTGTGCTGACATGAACACATCCGTGCACGTTTGCGGACGCTCGCTAGTCTGCGGCCATGCCCAAGCCCGTTGACGTCCGCATCGACCGCGAGACGCCGGTCCCGCTCTACCACCAGCTGGCCGAGCAGCTGAGTGCGGCGATCGCGAGCGGGCAGCTCCAGCCGGGCGACGCCTTCGAGAACGAGGTCGCCATGGCCGACCGGCTCGGGCTCTCGCGACCGACGGTGCGCCGGGCGATCCAGGAGCTCGTCGGCCAGGGCCTGCTGCTCCGGCGCCGCGGCCTCGGCACGACGGTCGCGGGTCGGCAGATCCACCGGCGGGCCGAGCTGACGAGCCTCTACGACGACCTGCGGCGCGAGGGGTCGGGGGACCCTCGCACGCAGGTGCTGACGCACGAGGTGACGACCGACGAGGTCGCCGCGACGGCGCTGGGCCTGCCGGTCGACACCCCGCTGCTCAAGCTCGTCCGGCTGCGGCTGCGACGGCGACCGCCCACTCGCGATCCTGCGGAACTGGCTGCCGCCCGCCTACTCCGACATCAGCCGCGAGGACCTCGAGCGCAACGGCCTCTACGCCCTGCTCCGCGCCCGCGGCGGCAAGCCGGTCGTCGCGCACCAGCGCATCGGCGCCCGCCAGCCGTCGGCCGCCGAGCGCAAGCACCTCGATCTCACGCCGTCCCAGCCGGTCCTGACCATGTCGCGCACCGCGTTCGACGCCGTCGGCGGCCCGGTCGAGTACGGCGACCACTGCTACCGCGCCCAGGACTACTCCATCGAGGTCATGCTCGACGAGCGCTGACCGCGCCGCCCCTCCCCGTCGAGTGCCCACTTCCCCACACCGCCCGAGAGGTATGCCGTGTCGTCCCCTGCGCTGCCCGACGCCCTCCCGGCGCCGCGCCGTCCGTCACCCTCGTCCGTGCCGAGCCTGCGCTGGGGCGTGCTCGGGACCGGGTGGATCGCCTCGCGCTTCGTCGCGTCGCTGCAGGCCTCGACGACTCAGCGGGTCGTGGCCGTCGGGTCGCGGACCCAGGCCTCGGCCGACGCGTTCGCCGCCACCTTCTCGATCGAAAGAGCATTCAGTCCGGTCGACGCGCTGCTCGGCCGACCCGGACGTCGACGTCGTCTACGTCGCGACGCCGCACCACCTGCACCGGTCAGGGCGCGCTGCCGCGGTCGAGGCCGGCAAGCACGTGCTCGTCGAGAAGCCCATCGGCCTCAATGCCGCTGAGGCACAGGAGATCTCGGCTGCTGCCGCGGCAGCCGGCGTCTTCTGCATGGAGGCGATGTGGACGCTCTTCCTGCCGCGCTTCGACGTCGTGCGGCAGGTGCTCGACGCCGGCCTGCTCGGTGACGTGCGCACCGTCCTCGCCGACCACGGCGAGCACTTCGACCCGCCGCACCGCATCCTCGACCCCGCCATGGCGGGCGGGTCGCTCCTCGACCTCGGCACCTACGTGACGACGCTCGCGACGTGGGCGCTCGGACCGGCCTCCCGCGTGCAGGCGGCCGGCTCGATGACGGCCGACGGGCGTCAACGGCCAGGCCGCGATGGTGCTGACCCACGCCGGCGACGCGACGAGCGTGCTGCACTCGACGCTGCTCACGCGCACGCCCACGTCGGCGACGATCGCCGGGACGGCGGCGACGCTCACCCTGCCCGGGCCGTTCTTCATGCCCGGCGACGTCGTCGTCACCTCGGCCGACGGGTCACGCTCGGTCACGTGGACCGACCCCGAGCCGATCGGCCACGGCGCCCTCTACCACTCGGCGCTCGAGGCCGCCCGCTGCATCGGCGAGGGCCTGCTCGAGTCTCCCCTGCACGACGCGGCCTCGGTCCAGGCCAACATGAGCGCGCTCGACGAGGTGACGAGGCAGCTCGGCATCACCTACGCCCCCACCCCCTGAACGAGCCCTCGATCGCGGGCTCCACGAGGGGTGGGGTGAGCGTCGGGAAGTGGGCACTCGACCTTCAGGCGAGGGGCTTGAGGACGTCGAGACCGAGGAAGGGGCGCAGCGCCTCGGGCACGCGCACCGAGCCGTCGGCCTGCTGGTGGTTCTCGAGGATCGCGACGAGCCAGCGCGTCGTGCCGAGCGTGCCGTTGAGCGTCGCGACGGCGCGGGTGCCCGAGCCGTTCGGGTCGCGCTCGCGCGTGTTGAGCCGGCGCGCCTGGAACGTCGTGCAGTTCGAGGTCGAGCGTCAGCTCGCGGTACTTGCCCTGCGTCGGCACCCAGGCCTCGCAGTCGAACTTGCGCGCCGCGGGGCCACCGAGGTCGCCGGCCGCGGTGTCGATGATGCGGTAGGGCACCTCGATCTTGGCGAGCATCTCGCGCTCCCACGCGAGCAGGCGCTGGTGCTCGGCCTCGGCGTCCTCGGGCCGGCAGTAGCTGAACATCTCGACCTTGTGGAACTGGTGCACGCGGATGATGCCGCGGGTGTCCTTGCCGTGCGACCCGGCCTCGCGGCGGTAGCAGGCCGACCACCCGGCATACCTCTTCGGGCCGGCCGACAGGTCGATGATCTCGTCGGAGTGGTAGCCGGCGAGGGCGACCTCCGAGGTGCCGGTGAGGTAGAGGTCGTCGGCCTCGAGGTGGTAGACCTCCTCGGCGTGCGCGTCCATGAAGCCGGCGCCGATCATGATCTCGGGGCGCGCGAGCGTCGGGGTGATCATCGGCGTGAAGCCGGCCGCGGTGGCCTGGGCCATCGCCATGTTGAGCAGCGCCAGCTCGAGCAGCGCGCCGACACCGGTGAGGTAGTAGAAGCGCGCCCCGCCGACCTTGGCGCCGCGCTCCATGTCGATGGCGCCGAGCTTCTCGCCGAGCGCGAGGTGGTCGAGCGGCTCGAAGCCCTCGGCCGCGAAATCCCTTGGCGTGCCGACGGTCTCGAGCACGACGTAGTCGTCCTCGCCGCCGACGGGCACGCCGTCGATGATGACGTTGCCGACCTGGCGCAGCAGGCGCTCGAGCTCGGCCCCGGCCTCGTCGGCGTCGCTCTCGAGCGACTTGACCTGCTCGCTCAGCGTCGCCCGCGTGCGTACGCGCCTCGTGCGCCACCTTCTCGAGGTGGTCGGCGTCGCGGCGCTCCGGCCTTCTTCGCCTTCTGGAAGGCGCCCATCGCGGCGCCGACCGACTTGCTGACGGTCTTCTGCTCGGCGCGCAGCTTCTCGAAGTCGCCGAGGGACGATCGACGGCGCTCGTCGGCAGCGAGGATCGCGTCCACGATCCCCGGGTCCTCTCCACGGGCCTGTTGCGAGGCGCGGACCCGGTCGGGTTCGTCGCGCACGAGCTTGATGTCGATCACGCGGGTCAGCCTATCGGCGCGCCGCCGCGCCCCACGACCGAGATCCCGCCGCGCCCGACGGCCGCCGCTCACTCGGGCCGGATGAGGGCGTATGCCGTCACGGCGTCCGGGGAGGCCGCGGACGTCGATCTGGACCCCCGGCGGGCAGGCCGAGGTGCACGGTCCGCTGGACCGCGCCGTCGCACGGGAAGGGCCGGGAGTAGAGCGGCTCGCCGTGGCCCCACGTGCCGGGCGCCGCGTCGTAGACGGCATAGCTCGTGCCCGTCGACGGGCGGCCGGCCGCGCAGGCCACCTCGACGGTGTAGGTGCGGCCCTCGGCACCGGCTCGCCGGGCACGTTGCGGAACGCCTTGCCGGAGCCCTGCCTGGTCACGACGACCCGCGCCACCTCCCCCGCGACGGCGGCGGCACCGTCACGACGGGCGGCGGCCCGGGGTCGATGGGCGTGAGCGAGACCTCGGGGGTCGCGGCGGGCCCCGGCGAGACACCGCCCGTCGCCGCGCGCCACGGCCGGGCCGCTGCTCGTGCACCCGGCGACGGAGGGCGGCAGCGGCCCACGCCGAGGCAGCTCGCCGCGAGGCGCCACCGCCCGACTCCGCGGCGCTGCCTCATGCCCCGACTCTAGGACCGCCGCTCAAGTGGGTATGGCCCGTGGACAGACGTCGAAGGAGCAGACATGAGCGAGAGCACGAAGTCACGCGAGTCCATCGAGACGGCACCGAGCAAGGAGGCCGACTGGGATCGCACACCGAGACGGGCGCGCCGGCGCCGAGCGACCGCAACTCGCTCACCGTCGGCCCGGACG
Organism: uncultured Actinomycetota bacterium; assembly: GCA_963849965.1. Classification (GTDB taxonomy): domain Bacteria; phylum Actinomycetota; class Actinomycetes; order Actinomycetales; family Dermatophilaceae; genus Terrabacter. The sequence goes on from CAWKJV010000030.1 coordinate 41,621, forward strand.
GCCCGATCCTGCTGCACGACCACCACTTCCTCAACCAGATGGCGCACTTCAACCGCGAGCGCATCCCCGAGCGCAACGTGCACGCGAAGGGCTCGGGCGCCTTCGGCACGTTCGAGACGACCGAGGACGTGACGGCATACACCAAGGCGGCGCTCTTCCAGCCGGGCGTCACGACGGAGATGCTCGCGCGCTTCTCGACCGTCGCCGGCGAGCAGGGCAGCCCCGACACGTGGCGCGACCCGCGCGGCTTCGCGCTGAAGTTCTACACGACCGAGGGCAACTACGACCTCGTCGGCAACAACACGCCCGTCTTCTTCATCCGCGACACGATGAAGTTCCCGCACTTCATCCGCAGCCAGAAGCGCCGCGGCGGCTCGGGCCTGCGCGACAACCACATGCAGTGGGACTTCTGGAGCCTCAACCCCGAGTCGGCGCACCAGGTCACCTACCTCATGGGCGACCGCGGCATCCCGAAGACGTTCCGCCACATGAACGGCTACGGCACCCACACCTTCCTCTGGATCAACGAGGCCGGCGAGAAGACTGGGTCAAGTACCACTTCCACAGCAACCAGGGCGTCGAGGGCCTGACCGGCGAGGAGGCCGACCCGGATCGCCGGCCAGGACGCCGACCACCACCGACGCGACCTCTACGAGGCCATCGAGGCGGGCGACTTCCCGAGCTGGACGCTGTCGATCCAGGCCATGCCCTACGAGGACGCGAAGACCTACCACCTCAACCCGTTCGACCTGACGAAGGTGTGGCCGCACAGCGACTACCCGCTCATCAAGGTCGGCACGATGACCCTCAACCGCAACCCCGACAACTTCTTCGCCCAGATCGAGCAGGCGGCCTTCGAGCCGTCCGCGGTCGTCCCGGGCATCGGCTTCTCCCCCGACAAGATGCTGCTCGGCCGCGTCTTCGCCTACAGCGACACGCACCGCTACCGCATCGGCCCGAACTACCTGCAGCTGCCGGTCAACCGTCCCCGCGTCGAGGACGTCAACACCTACACGCAGGACGGGCCGATGGCCTACGACCACCGCGGCGACGCCCCGGTCTACGCGCCCAACAGCGAGGGCCGCGGCTACGCCGACCACGTCGGCGAGGTCGAGGAGGGCTGGGAGACCGACGGCGCCATGGTGCGCCAGGCCTACACGCTGCGCGAGGACGACGACGACTTCGGCCAGGCGGGCGCGCTCGTCCGCGAGGTGTGGGACGACGCGCAGCGCGAGGCGTTCACCGAGACGGTCGCCGGCCACCTGCTCGGCGGCGTGAAGTCGCCGGTGCTCGAGCGCGCCTTCGACTACTGGAAGCAGGTCGACGCCGAGACCGGCAAGCAGATCGAGGAGCTCGTCCGCGCCGGCCTCGGCGGCGCCAACCCGGGCGGCGACGCCGACGACGCCAAGGTGGTCACGGACCCGATCGTCGAGACGGACACGAACGCCGCCCACTGACAAGGCTTTTCGCTTCAGCGACAAGCAGAGGTATGCCGTGTGCCCCCGTCAGGCACACGGCATACCTCTTGTTCGTGGTGAGGTGCTACTTCACCTCGGCGCGGGTGAGGCGCCAGATGCCGACGGCGAGCGGCGCGACGACCCAGACGGCGACCGAGGTGCCGAGGTGGGCCCACTGGGCGCCCGTCAGCGATCCCTCGAAGAGCGGCTGCATCGTCTGGTTCATGTCGAGCCACGACGGCGGCATCGCCCAGCCACGAGACCATCGAGCCGAGGATCGACCACGCGGTCGGCAGGACGAAGAAGACGACGACGGCGGCCGGCGTGTTCTTGAAGAGCATGCCGAAACCGACGCCCTGGGCGATGCCGAGCAGCACGTAGCCGCCGGCGCCGAGGAGCACGAGCGCGCCGATCGACCAGTCGCCGGTCGATGCCGCGGAAGGTGATCGCGGCCTGGTGCGCGAGGGCCGCGAGGACGAGCGCAGAGCGCGAAGGCGCAGACGCCGACGAGGAGCGCCGACAGCAGCTTGGCCCAGGCGATGCGCATGCGGCGCGGCTCGAGGCCGAAGGTGACGAGGCCCGGTGCGCTGGCTCCACTCGGACGTCACGGCGAGGATGCCGACGACCGGGAGGATGAGCGCCATCGGCATCGTCGTGGCCTGGAGGTACTCACCGAAGGCGTGCTGGCCGCCCTGGTTGAAGAACATGATCGTCAGGGCGATCGCGATGATCGCGCCGATGCCGATCATGAGCCAGCGGCCGGCGCGGGTGTCGAGCATCTTGCGCAGCTCGACGTGGACGAGGCGGCCGAAGGGCACGCCGGTCGTGGGGCGCGGGCCGTCGATGCGGCTCGGCACGTGGCGTGGCGTCGGCAGCGCCGACTCGGCGTTCTTGGAGACCTGCGCGCCGGCGGGGGCGGCGGTCGTGGTGGTGCTCGTGGTCGCGGTCATGCCGCCACCTCCTCTCGGGCGGCGTCGGCCGTGAGGTCGAGGAACATCTCCTCGAGACCCCGGCTGTCGGCGCCGCGCAGCTCGGTCAGGACGATCTGGTGGGCGACGGCCACGCGGCCGACGGCGATGGGCTCCGCCTCGACCTGCAGGCCGCCGGTCGGGCGTGCGCTGCGCGACGATCGACTGCGCCGCGAGCGCCGCCAGGAGAGCCTCGTCGTCGGTGGAGCGCGTGAACGTGCCGGCGCCGGCGAGCAGCTCGTCCTTGGTGCCCTGGGCGACGATCGCGCCATGGCCGATGACGATGATCTCGTCGGCGACGCGCTCGATCTCGTTGAGCAGGTGCGAGCTCAGCAGCACCGTGCCGCCCTCGTTGGCGTAGCCGCGCAGCAGGTCACGCATCCAGCGGATGCCCGCCGGGTCGAGGCCGTTGGCCGGCTCGTCGAGGATGAGGACCTCAGGGTCACCGAGCAGTGCGTGCGCGATGCCGAGGCGCTGGCGCATGCCGAGCGAGTAGTTGCGGACCCGCCGGTTCGCCTCCTTCTCCGTGAGGCCGACGAGCTCGACCATCTCGTCGACGCGGTGCTTGCCGACGCCCATCAGGATCGCGCCGAGGGTCAGCACCTCGCGGCCGGTGCGGCCGGCGTGCTGGGCCGAGGCGTCGAGCAGGAGGCCGACGTGGCGGCCCGGGTTCGGCAGGGCGGCATACGGCTTGCCGAGCACGGTCGCCCGGCCCGAGGTCGCGGGGGTGAGGCCGGCCATGACGCGCATCGCGGTCGTCTTGCCGGCACCGTTGGGTCCGAGGAAGCCGGTGACGAGTCCCGGCTTGACCTCGAACGAGACGTCGTCGACGGCCGTGAACGGGCCGTAGCGCTTGGTGAGTCGCTCCACTGTGATCATGGGCTCCACCGTGTCGGAGCGCTCGGGTGCCGCACATCCGTCACCCGCCTGATTCCGACCCCCAAACCGGGCGCAGCAACCCTGACCCGATTCAGGGTCCGTGCTCAGGGTCGGTGCCCCCGTGGGTGGGAAAGCAGACCTTGGTCGTATGCCGTCCCGCCGCGTCCTCGACAAGCCCCTCCTACCTACCGCAACAACTCCGCCGGGGCGGACCAACCGCGCCCGAACCACCCCCGCCGACCGCAACAACTCCGCCCGGGCGGACCAACCGCGCCCGAACCACCCCCGCCGACCACAACAACTCCGCCCGGGCGGACCAACCGCGCCCGAACAGCCCCTCCGACCGCAACAAGTCCGCCCGGGCGGGGTTTCTGTCGTGTGGCGGCAAAAAGAGGTGGACGCGGGTCGCCGCGGGCCCTTACGGTCTCCCCCGTGTGGATCTCCTGATGCCTCGAGCCCGCCCGCCGCTGACCTGTCGACCACCGTCCGACGTCACCCGCGGGGCCCTGCCGACCATCAAGGACCCCTCATGTCTTGCACCCTCACCCTCTCCGGCCTCGACGTCGCCTTCGGCGCACGCACCCTCTTCTCCGGTCTCGACCTGACGCTCGCCGACGGCGACGTGACGGCCGTCGTCGGCCCCAACGGGTCGGGCAAGTCGACCCTCATGCGCACCATCGTCGGCGAGCTGCCCGTCGAGGCCGGCTCGATCCGTCTCGCCCCGCGCGACGCGACGATCGGCTGGCTCCCGCAGGTCGTGCCCGACCCGTCGGAGACGCTGCTGACGTATGCCCGTCGGCGCACCGGCGTCACCGCAGCCGACGTCGAGCTCGAGTCTGCCTCCGCTGCCATCGCGGCCGGTGACGAGGGCAGCGAGGACCGCTACGCCACGGCGCTCGAGCGCTGGCTCGCCCTCGGCGCCGCCGACCTCGACGAACGGCTGCCCGAGGCGGCCGCCCGAGTCGGGCTCCACGTCGCCGCGGACCGTCCGCTCGGGACACTCTCCGGCGGGCAGGCCGCTCGGGCCTGCCTCGTCGCCGTGCTGCTCAGCCAGTACGACGTGCTCCTGCTCGACGAGCCGACCAACGACCTCGACGCGCGCGGCCTCACCCTGATGGCCGACTTCGTCCGGGCCCACGAGGGGCCGATCCTCATCGCGAGCCACGACCGCACCTTCCTCGACGCGGTGACGACGAGCGTCGTCGAGCTCGACGCCAAGCAGCAGCGCATCGGCCACTACACCGGCGGCTGGAGCGCGTTCGTCGAGCAACGCCAGCTCGCCCGCGCGCACGCGTGGGAGGCCTACGAGGGGTATGCCGCCGAGCGCGACTCGCTGCTCGCGCAGTCCCGGCAGCGCCACGACTGGGCCGACAGGGGCCGGCGCAACGTCGCCCTCGGCAAGGAGCCCGACAAGCACATCCGCGAGAAGCACAAGGCCCGGGCGGACCGCCAGGCCGCGAAGGGCGGCCGCCTCGAGCGGGCCGCCGACCGACTCGACGCCGTGGAGCAGCCGCGCAAGGAGTGGCAGCTGCGCTACGCCATCACCGAGGGCCGCCCGTCCGCCGACGTCGTGGCGACCCTGTCGGACGCGGTCGTCGAGCGGCACGGCTTCCGGCTCGGCCCGGTCAGCCTCGTCGTCGGACGAGGCGACCGCATCGCCGTCGTCGGCGACAACGGCTCGGGCAAGACGACCCTGCTCGGTGCGCTGCTCGGTGACCTGCCGCTCGCCTCGGGGCGTCAGGCCCTCGGCACCCGCGTCGCGGTCGGCATCATCGACCAGCGCCGATCGCTGCTCGACGACGACGCGACGGTCCTCGAGGTCGTGCGGCGCGAGCTGGGTCCTCACCCCAAGACCTCCAGGGAGTGGCCGGTCGCCGACGTGCGCACGCTGCTCGCGAAGTTCGGGCTCGGCTCGGACCACGTGGCTCGTCCCGCGAGGAGCCTGTCGATGGGCGAGCGCACCCGCGCTCTCATGGCGCTCTTCCAGGGCCGCGAGGTCAACGTCCTCGTGCTCGACGAGCCGACGAACCACCTCGACGTCGATGCCATCGAGCAGCTCGAGGCCGCCGTGGCGGCCTTCGGGGGGACGGTGCTCGTCGTCAGCCACGACGAGAGCCTGCTGGACGGCATACGCCTGACCCACCGGTGGGTCGTGGAGGGCGGCCGCGTCGGCGTCGAGACCCTCTGACGCCGGCCGGGTGCCCGACCGGCTCGAGGTGCCCGGTCAGCGGGTGACGCTGCGGGTGCGGCTCCAGCGCCACGCGCCCGTGACGATCAACGGCGCCGACGATCGAGCCGATGATGCCGCTGGGTCGCAGCTGGATGCCGTCACCCGCGATGAGGCTCGCGAGCAGGCCACCGACGAACGAGCCGACGAGGCCCGCGACGATCGCCATCGTCCAGTCGATGCTCTTGCCCTCCCGGCCCAGGATGAGCTGGGCCGCGGCGCCGACGAGCATGCCGAAGAGGATCATGCCGAGAATGAGCATGCACCGAGCCTAGGACCGCATCCACGCCCAGCACAGGAGTTCGGCGATAACGTACCTCCCGCCGGAGCCCGATCTGCGCCACTCTGGACCCATGCCAGCCACCACGGTCGTCCTCTTCGGCGCCACCGGAGACCTCGCCAAGCGCAAGCTGCTCCCGGGCATGCTGCACCTGCACGAGTCGCAGCTGCTCGAGGGTCTGCGGGTCGTCGCGACGTCGCTCGACGAGCTGAGCCGTGACGAGTTCCTCGATCTCGTCTTCGCCTCGATCCGCGAGCACTCGAGCCACAACGTCACCGACGACGACCTGCGCGAGTTCGCCGACCGCATCCACTGGGTGCCGGGCAGCGCTGGGCCGCAAGGGATTCGGGCCGCCGTCGACGAGTCCGAGGCCATCCTCGGCGAGGGCGCGCGACGGCTGCACTACCTCTCGGTGCCGCCCAAGGCCGCGCTCGCGGTCGTGCACCAGCTCGCCGAGGCCGGGCTCGTCGAGCGCAGCCGGATCATCATGGAGAAGCCCTTCGGCACCGACCTCGCGAGCGCCCGCGCGCTCAACGCCGAGCTGCACGAGGTCTTCGACGAGGAGCAGATCTTCCGCATCGACCACTTCCTCGGCAAGGAGGCGGCGCAGAACATCCTCGCCTTCCGCTTCGCCAACGGCCTCTTCGAGCCGATCTGGCACCGCAACCACATCGACCACATCCAGATCGACGTGCCCGAGACGCTCGGCCTCGCGCAGCGGGCCGACTTCTACGAGAGCACCGGCGCCTACCGCGACATGGTCGTCACCCACCTCTTCCAGGTCCTCGCCTTCACGGCGATGGAGCCGCCGACCGCGCTCGAGCCGGCACGCCATCAGCGAGGAGAAGAACAAGGTCTTCCGCTCGATGTCGCCGATCGAGCCGCACGACGTCGTGCGCGGGCAGTACGTCGGCTACCGCGACGTGCCGGGCGTCAAGCACGACAGCCAGACCGAGACGTTCGTCGCGCTCAAGTGCTTCGTCGACAACTGGCGCTGGGCCGGCGTGCCGTTCTACCTGCGCACCGGCAAGCGACTGGCCGAGGGCGCGCGCATCATCTCCATCGCGTTCAAGGAGCCGCCGCGCTCGATGTTCCCGCCGGGCTCGGGCGTCGGCGACAACGGCCCCGACCACCTCACCTTCGACCTGGCCGACCGGTCGCGGATGTCGCTGTCGTTCTACGGCAAGCGCCCCGGCCCGGGGATGAAGCTCGACAAGCTGTCGATGCAGTTCTCCATGGGCGAGACCGACTGGGCCGGAGCGGTGCTCGAGGCCTACGAGCGGCTCATCTACGACGCCGCCCGCGGCGACCGCACGCTCTTCACCTCGGCCGAGGGCATCGAGCGCCTCTGGGAGATCTCGCCAGCCGCTCCTCGACAACCCGCCCGATCGTGCGGCCCTACGACCCCGGCACGTGGGGTCCCAACCAGATCCACCAGCTCGTCGCCCCTTCACGTGGCGCCTGCCCTTCGAGCGCCGCTGGCGCGACCCCAACCTCGCCGGCGCCTGACCCTTGGGGGTGCCCGTCAGGCAGCGCGGCGGGCAGAGCCGCCCGCGCCGTGAAGACGAGGACTGCCGCTCTCGTTGCGGGGTGAAGCTCGGCCGCGCGCTCGAAGCGCGTCGGCGGCTTCCGTACGCCCGTCCGGCGCGGTCGAGCAGGTCGCCGCGCACGGCTGTGCAGGTGCGGGTAGTGCGCAAGACTGCCCCGACGCCACGAGCAGCGTCGACGACCGCGAGCCCCGCGTCTGGTCCGATCGAGAAGCCGACGGCCGACAGCGCGGTTCGACCTCGACGACCGGGTGACGGCCAGACGCGCGGCGAGCGACGGCGTAGAGGGCCGCGATGCGCGTCCAGTCCGGTGTCCTCCGCTCGCTCAGCGCGCGCGCATGGCACGCGGCGATCCCGGCCTGGACCGTGTAGGGCCCGAGCGGTCCGGTCGAGCGCCTCGGCGCGCGTCAGGGAGGCAAGACCGCGCCTGACGAGGAGCCGGTCCCAGCGCCGGCGGTCCTGGTCGGGCAGCAGCACCGGCTCGCCCTCGGGACCGACGCGGGCCGGCAGCCGCGAGGCCTGCAGCTCCATGAGCGCGAGCAGGCCGTGCACCTCGGGCTCGTCGGGCACGAGAGCGGCGAGCAGGCGGCCGAGCCGCATGGCCTCCTGGCAGAGCGCGGGCCGCACCCAGTCGTCGCCCGGCCGTCGCGGCATACCCTTCGTTGAAGATGAGGTAGACGACCTCGAGCACCGACGGCCAGCCGCGTCGCGAGCTCGTCGCGGCGACGGCAGCTCGAAGCGTGATGCCGCTTGTCGCTCAAGGTCCGCTTGGCGCGGACGATGCGCTGGGCCATCGGTCGCCTCGGGCACGAGGAAGGCACGGGCGATCTCGTCGGTCGACAGCCCGCCGAGGCAGCTGCAGGGTCAGGGCGACCCGGGACTCGAGCGACAGCACGGGATGGCACGCGGTGAAGACGAGCCGCAGCAGGTCGTCGCCGATGTGGTCGTCGAGGGCGTCGACGCGGCCGTCCGAGTCGACGCCCGGCTCGTCGGCGGCTGACGTCGCGCGCGAGCACGAGCGAGCCTTGCGCGCGAAGGTCCCGTCGCGGCGGTGGGCGTCGATGGCCCGGCGCTTCGCGGTCGTCATGAGCCACCCCGCCGGGATGGGGCGGTATGCCGGAGGCCGGCCACTGCTCGAGCGCGGCGACCAGCGCCTCCTGGGCGATCTCCTCGGCCAGACCGACGTCGCCGGTGATCCGGGCGAGCCCGGCGACGAGGCGGCCGGACTCGATGCGCCACACCGCCTCGACGGCGCGCGGCGCCGCGGCGTCGTCGTCACCGACCCGGTCTGCGCCCAGACGCCCTGCCGGGTCGAGCCCACGTCGAGCGGCGGCTAGGCCGCGGCATCCGCCTGCGGTAATCGGCAAGAGCTGGGATCAGGTCACGGCGGCGGGCCGAAGTCCTCCGGCCCCAAGATCTTGACGACGTCGCGACTCGCCCTGCCAGCCGGGCCAGCAGGTCGGCGTGCAGCCGCATGAAACGCGACGGCCCACTCGATGGCCTCCTCCTTGGAGCGCACGTCGTAGACGGCGTAGCGAGATGTACTCCTTGGCCTCGGCGAACGGGCCGTCCATGACGCACAGGCTCGCCGCCGGCGACGGTGACGCGGGCGCCGGCCGCACTCGGGGCGAGCCCGGCGTTGTCGAGCAGCGCGCCCGGACGCGGTGGCCTCGGCGCCGAGCTCCATGATCGCGGCCATGAGACCTTCGGGCGGTGGACCGGCGGGCTGGGCGCCCTTGAGGACGATGATGTAGCGCATGGTGATCTCCTGTCTGTCGAGTGACTGTCGGGACGGTTCGGGTGGCGGGTCGGTCGGCGAGCGAGCCGGTAGAGGTGGACGGCGACGACGGCGATCCAGGTAGAAGACGAGGATGACGGCGCCGGTGAAGAGCGAGGTTGGCCGCGACGCTACCAGCGCCGGAGGCGACGCAGAGGAAGCCGGCCGAGGAAGACGACACCGGTCAGCCGCGAGAAGCCGGGCCAGCCGGCGTCCGCCTCTGCCGCTGAAGCGGCGCGCCAGCACGAAGCAGGCGGCAGCGATGGCGACGAAGCCGATCCCGGCGGCGGCGAAGTGACCGATGCCGTGGGCCGTGACGGTGCCGACCCGCCTCCGGCGTCCCGACGGGGAAGCCGAGCGCCGGGTCGGCGGGCAGGACGCCCGCGGCGACGAGGCAGGCGCCGAAGAGCCGGTGAGGGCATCGGCAGCCCAGCCGGCCGCCGGGCCGACCCGCCAGCGCGCGCCGCAGGCCGACGGCGAAGGCGATGAGCATGAGGCCGGTGAGGACGAAGTTGGCGACCTGGACCCAGCCGAGGTCGCCGTTCTCGAGCAGGCTCCACTCGTGGCGGGTGAGGTCGAAGCCCTCGCGGGTGAGCGGCCTGGGCCAGCGAGACGAGGACGTAGAAGGGACCGGCGACGGCGCCCCAGCCGAGCAGGCTGCGGGTCACGTGCGTCGGGCGTCCATCCCTCGGAGCACGTCGCACGCGGCGGGCTGATGGTCGGGGTGGTCGGTCGTTCGGTGGTGGTCATGGTGCTCTCCCGGGTCAGGGGGCGCCGGCCTGGTGCCGTGCGCCGTCACCCCCTCCACGAGCGGCACGACCCCCGATCGACATCCGCGAGGAAGAAGTTTCGGACGCCAGACCCCGGCTCACTCAACGGCGAGGACGAAGACCGCGGTGGCCGTGAAGAGGAGCGGAAAGGGATCCATGCCGGCGACTCACTCGCCCGGGTAGACGACCCCGACCTGACGGCGTACGTCATCCATCGTCTCCATGACGCGCAGCGTCGTCGCGTGCGGCAGGAGCGGTGACTCGGTCTCGCCGGCGACGAGGCAGCGGGCGAACTCGGCCGCCTCGTAGGAGAAGCCGCGCACGTCGTCGGTGAGACCGCCGGGCTCGCTCGTCGAGGACCTCGTTGTTGCGGTTCACGAGCCGGATCGTCGAGCCGGCGCCGTAGAAGGTGCCGGACAGCTCGAGCCGCGCCTCGGTGCCCGCGACGACGGCGGTGCACGGCGTGACGCCGGCCATCGTGCAGGACAGGACGCCGTGTCCTCCCCCGGCGCCGGTGACCGTGATGGTCGTCGTGGCATCGACGCCGAGGTCGGTCAGCGTGCCGGCCGCCGACACGGACGTCGGCGCGCCGAGCACGAGGTCGGCGAACGACACGGGGTAGACGCCGAGGTCGAGCAGCGCCCCGCCCGCGAGCTCCGGCTGGGAGAGCCGGGCCGGGACCGTCGGGGTAGAGCCGCTGACCGTGGTCGGCGAAGACGCTGACGAGCTCGCCGATGAGGCCGGTCTCGACGACGTGGCGCACGACGTCGTAGTGCGGCAGGAAGCGACTCCACATCGCCTCGACGACGAGCAGCCCCTGCCGCTCGGCGGCCGCGAGCACCTCGCGCGCCTCGGCGGCGCTGCGCGTGAAGGCCTTCTCGACGAGGACCGGCTTGCCGGCCTCGAGGGCGAGCAGGGCGTGGTCGCGGTGCTCGGAGTGCGGCGACGCGACGTAGACGGCGTCGACCTCCGTGTCGGCGACGAGCTCCTCGTAGGAGCCGTGGGCCCGCGGGATCGCGAACTCGTCGGCGAAGTCCTGGGCGCGCTCACGGCTGCGCGAGCCGACGGCGACGACCGAGGAGGCGGTGCCGACCGCGACGGCGTCGGCGAAGGCGTGCGCGATGCCTCCCGGCGCCAGGATCCCCCAGCGGATGGCCGGCGCGTCGTGCGGGTCGGGCGTGCGCGGCTCGGGCAGCCGGAGGGCGACGTCGATGGGCAGGGTCATGCGATCACGTCCCAGAGGTGGTGGCGGATGTCGTGGACGAAGTAGAGCGAGAGCGTGCGGGCCGTGAACGTCGAGCCGTTGCTGCGCAGGGCCGGCCACTCCCACTGCGTACCCGCCGGGAGGGCGTATGCCGTCGCCGCCCGCTCGAACGCCGCCGTGACCTCGCGCTGCCACGACGTCGGGGTCCGAGCGCCAGTACTGCTGCTCGACGGCCGTCTCGTCCTGGTCCCAGTCGGCGAAGCGCACGAGGGAGCCGCCGCCGGCGAGGATCTGCTCGAGCCTCCCGCGCATGACGTCGCAGACGTCGCGCACGTGGCAGACGTACTCGAGCGGCGACCACACCCCCTCGGCCGGGCGGGTGCGCACGTCGTCGCGACGCAGCGCCGCGGCATACCTCGTCCCGGCGTCGCGGAGGATCGCGGGGACGTCGGCGGGATCGGTGGCCGCGGCGTCGAACCCGCAGTCGGGGCACGGCCGGGTCAGGACCCACGTCCAGTCCGCGTCGTCGGGCGTCGACGGGCCCGGGGTCGGTGATCGGCATCGCTCATGCGCTCAGAGTAGGGCGAGCCGCGGGCGTTTCCGACGTCTGTTCAGGACTCGTTCACGCTCGGGATACCGTATGTCTTCGTGCTCAAGGACTACCTGCCGTGGATCATCGCCGGCCTCGTCGTGCTGGCGCTGGTCGTCGGAGGGCTGGTCCTGACCCGCGTCGCGCCCGAGGCGACCGCGACGCGGCGGCGCCGCCCGCGCCCTCACCGGGACCACTTCCGCAACGGCGACGAGGCCGCCGGCGCCGCTCAAGCGCGCCGGCGTCGTCATCAACCCGACGAAGTTCACCGACCTGCCCGCCGTGCGCGCGCGCATCACTGCCGCGTGCCTCGCGAACGGCTGGGGCGAGCCGCTCTTCTACGAGACGACCGTCGAGGACCCGGGCCAGGGGCAGGCCGCGCAGGCGGTCCGGGACGGCGCCGACATCGTCTGCACCCTCGGCGGCGACGGCACGGTGCGCAACGTCGCCGGCGCGCTCGTCGGCACCGAGACGGCCCTCGGCATCCTGCCCGCGGGAACCGGCAACCTGCTGGCCCGCAACCTCGACCTGCCGGTCGCGCTCGAGACGGCCGTCACGGTCGCCCTGACGGGCCGCAACCGCCGCATCGACGTCGGCGAGCTCGTCATCGGCGCGGCGCCGATGGACGACGCCCCCGACGAGTCGGGCGACCCCGAGACCCACTACTTCCTCGTCATGGCCGGCATCGGGATGGACGCGCAGATCATGGCCGGCACCAACGAGAACCTCAAGGCCAAGGTCGGCTGGCCGGCCTACATGGTCTCCGGGCTCAAGCACCTCGTGTCGCCCGAGTTCCGCATCTCCGTCAAGGTCGACGACGAGCTCGAGTTCCGCCGCCGCGCCCGCATGGTCGTCATCGGCAACTGCGGGCGCCTCCTCGGCGGCCTCGTGCTCATGCCGAACGCGCGCGTCGACGACGGACAGCTCGACGCCGTCATCGCGTCACCGCGTGGCGTCGTCGGCTGGGTGCCCGTCGCGACCCGCGTCGCCACCCGCCAGCGCAAGGGTCACCCGACCCTCGACCACAAGGCGTGCAAGGAGGTCCGGGTGCGCACCGACCGTCCGGTCCCCGTCCAGATCGACGGCGACGTCATCGGCGAGGCGAGCGAGGTCAGTGCCACGGTGCGTCCCGGCTGCCTCACGGTGCGCGTCAGCCAGTAGCCGCCGGAGGGACGTGGCGTGCCCGACCACCCGCCGTCGGTGCCAGAGTTGCCACATGAGCACGCCAGCGTCCTTCTCCGGCTTCCCGGCCGGCGCCCTGTCCTTCTACGCCGAGCTCGAGGACCGCAACTCCCGGGACTGGTGGCTCGCCCACAAGGACGTCTACGAGCGCGACGTCCGTGAGCCGATGCTCGCCCTCCTCGACGGCCTCGAGGAGGAGTTCGGCGAGGCCAAGCTCTTCCGGCCGAACCGCGACGTGCGCTTCAGCGCCGACAAGTCGCCCTACAAGACGCACCAGGGTGCGCTCGTCGGGTCCGGCACGGTCCTCGGCTACTACGTCCAGGTGAGTGCGGACGGCCTGCGGGCCGGTGGCGGCTTCCGTGCGGCGAGCCCCGACCAGACCGCCCGCTTCCGCGCCGCCGTCGACGCGCCGTCGAGCGGCCTCGAGCTCGAGTCCATCCTGGCAGCCTTGCGCGGCAAGCGTTTCGACGTGCTCGGCGAGCAGGTCAAGACGACACCGAGGGGGTATGCCGCCGACCACCCGCGCATCGAGACGCTGCGTCACAAGGAGCTCATGGTCATGCACGACTTCGGCGCGCCCGCGTGGCTCGGCACGAAGCGGGCGCTGACCGAGGTCCGCAACACCTGGCGCTCGGTGCGACCGCTGACGGCCTGGCTGGCGGAGCACGTCGGCGCCGACGAACCGGTCCGCCGTCCCTGAGGCGACAGCGGCGGTCAGTCGGCCTTGCGCCCGACGACGCCGTACATCGTCACGGAGAAGAACGCCGTCCCGGCGCGGGCGGCGGCCATCGCGTCGGCGAGGAACCGGTCTGCCTCCTCGCGGGTCAGCGCCCCCTCCTGCACCGCGGCGTCGGCGTTGCGGTGGAGCAACCCGCTGCCGAGCAGGGCGCGCTGGCGGCATGACGAGCGCTGCCGAGCCGATGTCGTGGTCGACGATCAGCCCTGCGACGCGGAGCTGGTTCGGCAGGTGCCGGGCCGCGAACGGGTTGGCCATGCGTCGCCAGTTCGCCTCGGCGTAGCGGCGGACGAGGTCGGGGTCGCCGGGGTGGCTGATGGCGGTGCCCCAGTCGCTGTCCAGCACGGCCACCCGTCCACCGGGTGCGAGGACGCGCGCGAACTCATGGGCTGCGGCCTGCGGGTCGGAGAGGTGCTGGAAGACGCGTTCGCACCGCAGCACGTGGACGGCGCCGTCGGCGAAGGGCAGGTCCGCGGCGTCCCCGTCCATGAGCGTCGCGGCCGATCCGGTCAGGGCCGCCCGGCGCGAGGCCTCCTCCCGCAGGCCCGGGTTGGGCTCGATGCCCACGGCACGGCCGTCGGGGGCCACCGCCTCGGCGAGGCGCCGCAGCTCGGTGCCGGTGCCGGCGCCGACGTCGACGACGGACTCCCCCGGGTGCGGCGCGAGCGCCTCGAAGGCCCAGTCGCGCAGGCGGCGGACCGCCGGCTGCTGCTCCTGGGCGTCGAGGAGCGCGACGAGGGTGGCGACGCGGGCCGCGCCGCCCTCACCGATCCGCTCGCGCGTGAACATGTTCGGCGCGGCTCCCGACCCTTCCTGGTGAGGGGTCGGGACCGACGAAGGGGTCACGCCTCCAGCATGCTGCTCACCGCCCGGATCGGCGCCCCGTTTGCCGATAACCGTCGAGGGTGGGCGCTACGTTGGCCCGGTGACCCAGCGCAGCGTCCCGGTCGACGCATACATCATCGGTGCCGGCCCGGGCGGGCTGGCCACGGCCGCCGCCCTCGAGGCCCGCGGGTTGCACGGCGTCGTCCTCGAACGGAGCAACGGCGTCGGCACGTCGTGGCGCGGGCACTACGACCGCCTGCACCTGCACACCCCGCGCGAGCTCTCCGGCCTGCCGGGCTTCCCGATCCCCAAGGAGATGGGCCGCTGGGTCTCACGCGACGACGTCGTGCGCTACCTCGAGCTGTATGCCGCCCACCACCGACTCGACGTGCGCCTCGGCACCGAGGTGCGCCGCGTCGACCGGTCCGCGGATGGCGACTCGTGGACCCTCACGCTCGCGGACGGGACGACGCTCACCGCCCCGTATGCCGTCGTCGCGACCGGGTTCAACCACACGCCGCGGGAGCCGGATGTGCCCGGACTGCAAGGGTATTCGGGTGACGTCGTGATGGCCCGCGCCTACCGCAACGGGTCGGCGCCACGCCGGCAAGGACGTCCTCGTCGTCGGCACGGGCAACACCGGCACCGAGCTCGCCGTCGACCTCGTCGAGCACGGTGCGGCGCGCGTTCGTCTGGCCGTCCGCACCGTCCCGCACATCCTGCGCCGCAACACCGGGCCGTATGCCGCGCAGTACACCGGCATCGCCGTGCGCCACCTGCCCACGGCCCTCGTCGACCGGGTCGCGCCGGTCGTGGAGCGCATCCAGACCCCGGACCTGTCGGCGCAGGGGCTGCCGCGTCCGGACACCGGCCTGCTGACCCGCGTCGAGCGCGACAACGCGATCCCGGTGCAGGACGTCGGCATCATCGACGCGATCCGGTCCGGGGCGGTCGAGCCCGTCGGCGCGCTGCGCGAGTTCGACGACGACAGCGTCGTGCTCGCGGACGGCACGCGCCTGCAGCCCGACCTCGTCGTCCTCGCGACCGGCTACGCCCAGGGGCTCGAGCCGCTCATCGGCCACCTCGGCGTGCTCGACGACAAGGGCCGGCCCGTCGAGCGCGGTGGACGCACGCCGCGGGGCGCCAAGGGGCTGTGGTTCACCGGCTACACCAACCCCATCTCCGGGATGCTGCGGGAGATCTCGATCGACGCGCGCAAGATCGCCCTCGCCATGGCCCTGCGCAAGCGCCAGGAGATCAAGACCCTCCGCCGCCAAGCCGCCTGACCCCCACCTCCCCATCGAGTGCCCAGTTCCCCACGTCGGAAGATGAGCACTCGAGCTGAGCTACCCGTCGAGTGCCCAGTTCCCACGTCGGAAAATGAGCACTCGAGCTCGGGTACCCATCGAGTGCCCAGTTCCCCACGTCGGAAAATGAGCACTCGAGCTGAGCTACCCATCGAGTGCCCAGTTCTCGACGGCGCGTCAGGGGCGGTGCTGGCCGCCGAGGTTGAGGAAGGCTGCGGCCACGTCATCCGTCTCGGCGACGGCGCGCGCGAGCGCCTCGTCGCTCGGCAGTCCTGCCGCCAGCAGCTCGTGGTGGCGCGTCATCGCCGTCGCAGCGACGTCGTCGGGCACGGGCGAGACCGCCGCGACGACCGATCGGGCCCCGAGCGAGAGCAGCGACAGGGCCAGACCGAGGGACTCGTGACCGGGGCGAGCCGACGTCAGGCCGACGTCGCACGCCGAGAGCACCACGTGGTCGGCGCGCACGCCGGTCGGCTGCAGCTCGTGGGCGAAGACCGGCCCGTCGTGCAGCACGAGCGACGAGAAGAGCGGTGACTCGACCTGGTGCGTGCCGTGGGCTGCGACGTGGACGACGCCCGGCCGCGCCAGGGCACCGACGAGCTCGTCCCGCCGCGAGGGTTCGGCGAGGCGGGCCGCGTTCGCCCCACGTGCCCACGATCGCGCGGCCCTCGCTCGAGGCGCGCGGCACCGACGGCCCGACGCTGACGTGCACCCCCGAGGCGCCAGATGCGTCCTCCCGCGACGCAGCCCGCCGGGCGAAGGACGTCAGCGACAGCGCGACGGTGAACGGGCGCCCGACCATCGAGGGGAGCAGGGCCCACGGGAGGGCGGAGACCTCGGGACAGGTCACGACGACGACACCGCGGTCGGAACGCCACGGTCGCAGCAGGGCGTCGTCGAGCTCGGCCGCACTCGCCCGCAGCGAGGACCAGACGGCTCCCGCGAGCGGGCCGAGGTGGTGCGTGGCAGCAGCACGGAGGTCGACGCGTACGCGCTGGGCGAGCTCGGCGGCACGGTCGGCTGCCATGAGGTCCCGCATCGTCGCCCTCCCGCCCACGATGCCGACCGCACCGATGCGGCCGCGGTGCCGGAAGAACCACACGAGGTCGCGGTCGACCCGCCCGAGGTGCTCGCGAGCCTCACGGACGCGTAGCGGGGCAGCACGACTCGCCCCGTCGCTGCGGCTCAGGGCCCAGTCCCGGTCGCGGATCTGCCGTTCGAGGCGCGAGGCGTGGTCGTGCAGCTCCCGCACCTGCGCAGCGTCGTTCTCACCGCGCAGGTGGCCGCGCACGGCGCGCAGCTGCTCGGTGAGCTGGGCGAGCTGCTCGTCGTCGGGCCGGCCGAGGGACGGGAGCCGATCGGTCGCGCTGCGCCACCGCTCGAGGGCCTCGAGCACGGACGCGCTGCCGCGCGGCACGGCGAGCTCGAGGTCCAGCTCGGAGAGCCGGGCGCCGTGAACCGCTCGGGCCGTGCGCAGGTCGAGGCTCGCGCTGCCCTGCTGGCCGGCCGCGAGCCGCCGGGACGCCCGCACGAGGATGCGTCGGGCCGGGGCCAGGTCACCGGTGGCCACGAGCGTCATCGCCGTGACGACCGCCGCGTCGAGCTCGTCGGACAGCGAGCCGGTCGAGACCCGCTCGAGGCTGAGCAGGCGGGTGTTCGCGGCCGCCGCGTCCCCGGCGAGCAGGAGCGCCTGCGCCGCGACGACGCGCGCGCTGTCGGCGAGCTCCGGGTCTCCGAGCTCCGTCGCCGTCTCGGTGAGCTCGTCGGCCGTCGCCGCCGCAGCAAGAGCCCCGGTGGCGTCCCCCACGCCGAGACGCCGGACCCGGTCGGCGTCCGGCTCGTCCCTGCGCGCGGCGCGTCCTCCGCTGCCGGTCGAGGTCCACGAGCAGCTCGACGAGCCTCGCCTTGGCGGCCCACGCGGTCGCACCGATGCGCCCGTAGGTCTCGCGGGCCGACACCGCGGCCCCGGTGGCGAGGTCCAGGTGCCCGAGGAGCCGATGGGCGCGGGCCAGGGCGAGCTCGAACTCCGCTCGCATCTGGTCGTGCCCGTCGCCGGCGAGCTCGGCGAGCCCGGCGTGCAGTGCCTCCACGGCCTCCTTCACGAGACCGGCCTCGAGCAGGACCTGCGCGCGGTCCAGCCGTGCCGGACCCTTGAAGACGTCGGCCTCGAGCTCGCTGGGCGCGAGCCATGCCGGCCAGGGACCGCGGGATGTCACCGAGGAGGTATGCCGCATACCCCGCGTTGTGACGAGCCATGAACTCCTGCTCGACCCCGCCCAGCTCGTGCGCGAGGCGCGCTGCCTCGGCGAAGGACTCGAGCGCCTCCTGCGGCCGCAGCAGCTCGAAGGCCAGCATGCCCCGGCTCAGGTGCACCGAGCACTGCTCGCGCTCGGTGAAGGCATCGAGCCGGCGCACGGCGCCCTCGAGGCCGTCCCAGGCCGAGGCGAGGTCGCCGACGCGGCCGTGGATGTTGGCGCGCTGGTAGTCCAGGCGCGCCCGGAGCCGGTCGTCATCGAGGTCGTCGACGAGCTCCTCGGCCTCGGCGAGCCGCGCCGAGGCCGTCTCGACCCCCGAGAGCATGAACTCGGTCAGCGCGAGCGTGATGAGCGTCTTGCAGCGCAGCTCGAGCCGCTCGCGCGAGGGAGCCGACCCGGCCGCGCGGTCGATCTCGTCCAAAGCCGCCGTCAGCGAGCGCGCCGCGTCGACCGGCCTGCCGGCCATGTTGTCCGCCGCGCCCTGCTCGCGCAGGGCGCGGGCACTCTCGAGCAGATCGATGGCTCCCGCCCGGCCTCTCGTTCAGGGCCGGTCACCACGTGTGTCGGGATCGTCAGATCTGGATCGTCGGGGTGATGACCGGTCTCGTGTCCTCGTTGCCCGGGTCGGTCACGACGAAGTGGACCGGCCCATGGGGTAGATCATCCAGAACGAAGCGGCCGTTCGCATCCGAAATCACCGAGCTGCTCCCCTCCGCCGTCACGGCCTCGACCCGGGCGCCGGGCGTCGTGACCCAGCCGTCCACCCGGACGCGGTCCTCGAGCTCGTCGGAGTCCATCGGGCCGGCCGAGACCATGAGGCTCAGCGAGGCGGCCGTGAAGGTCACCGACTCCGTGGGCGTCGGCTCGACCGTGGCCTCCGCACCCCGCGTCGTCAGCAGCGCGGAGTCCATGAGCTCGGCGACCTCGGCGTGGAGCGCGTGCACCGTGATCGCGAACTTGACCCGCTCGGCGAGGTCGCTCGGCACCGGGGTCGGCGTGACCGAAGAGGTCTCGCACGTGGCCCAGGTTGGCGATGTCGCGGGCATCGATGGCGTCAGTGTGCGATGTCATGTCAGACCGCCCATCCGGGGTCGGAGCCGAGGGTGGTCCTCAGCTTCTGGAGGCAACGGCCGCGGGTCGGGCCGATGCTGCCGACGGGCATGCCCAACGACTCCGCGATGGCGGCGTAGTCAGGACGGTCGGCGAACGCGATGACGCGGAGCAGCTCCTGGCAGCGCGGGGTCAGGGTCGAGACGTGCTTCCACAGCACGCGCTGGCGCTCGGAGAGGATCGACTGCGCCTCGGGGTCGAGCTGTTGCGCCGGTGGCTCCGGCACCTCCTCGACGCCGAGCTCGCGCCGGGACCCGCGGGCCAGGCGCCAGACCTCGCGCTTGACGACGACGACGAGCCAGCCGAGCACCGCCGCCGGCTCGTTGATCGAGTCGGCCCGGTCGACGAGCTGGAGGAAGGCCGTCTGGATGGCGTCCTCGCACGTCGCCGGCGCACCGCCCTGGGAGCGCGCAGCGTTCCACAGCACGGGCGTCACGAGGTCGACGAGCTCCGAGAGCCGCTCCCGCTCACCAGCGCGGTAGGCGGCGAACGCCTGACCGGCGAGGGTCCCGAGGCCGTCGGGTGCGGTGGGGGTGGGTGTCATGACCGCGTCCTCGCGATGCAGGAGCGCAGCGCGCGGATGGCCCGCTTGCGCATGGTGGACGACGAGACGTCGGTCAGGCCGCTCTCGTCGATGAGGGCCGCAGCCAGCTCGGCGGCGAAGACCGGAGTGGCGAACGACGTGCCGCTCCACACGCCGAAGCCCCCGGTGTAGTCGTCGGGGTCGACCGTGCAGCGCACCGTGCCGTCGGACGAGTCCTGGGACGGAGGGCTGACCCATGCCGTTCGTGAGTGGAAGCGTGCTGACGACGGAGACCCCGGCGCGGACCGCGCTGACGACCGGGAGCTTGTTGGAGAAGAGCGCCACCGTGGTGCCGTCGGGGTTGGTCGCGCCCACGCTCGCGAGCGGCGGCACCGACGCCCGGGTGATCCGCGGCGGAGGGGCGGCCGCGAGCGCGGCCGGGACGAAGGGCGCGTCCGTGCCGTCGTTGCCGACGCCGGCGACCACGAGGACCCCGTGGGCGGCGAACCGCTGGAGCAGGTCGGCGACGGGGCCGGAGCTGTAGGTGCTGTCCTCGGCGTAGTAGCCGAGGGACAGGGACAGCACGTCGACGATCTCGGACGCGTCGTCGTTCTCCTGTCCGTGCACGTGGCGGTCGAGCAGGGCCTGGAGCACGTCGAGCATGACGCTCTCGTCGACGATGCCGTCGTCGCCCATGACCGGGATCGACAGGATCGTCGCCTCGGGGCAGCCCTGCCGGACCAGCCCGGCGATGAACGTCGCGTGCCCCTGGAGCTGCCCGACGGGCTCGGCCAGCGGCGGCGCCGAGATCGTTGGCTTGGCGGGCCCCGCGGGGAGCGGCTCGAGTCGACCGTTCTTCAGCTCCATCCGGACGAGTCCCTCCTCGTCCTGGAACCACGGGTGCGCGGCAACCGGCGTGTCCGGCACGACGACGACGGGTCTGCGGTCGACCGGACGCGCCCGCAACCGGGGGTCGGGCACGGTCAGAGCGACCGGCATACGTCCCCCGCGTCCGGGGACGCCGTACTCCTGCAGCGCGGGCTCCCCGACCCCACCCCAGTAGCCGACCCCACCCCAGTAACCGACACCGCCCCAGTAGCCGACACCACCCCAGTAACCGACACCGCCCCAGTAGCCGACCCCACCCCAGTAGCCGGCCGGCCGGAGCACGTGCTCGAGGCTCAGCTGCTTGACGATCGGCTCTCCGGCGTGGCGCAGTCGCTGGAGCACGCTCCACGCGTCGACGGGGTCGATCGAGCGGGTCGGCGTCAGGGTGACGCTCGTGCCCCAGGTGGGCTGGTCGAGGTCACGCGGGCTCCCGTCGGACCGCGGCGTCACCCGGAAGTCGAGCTCGAGCTTGGCGAGGGCCGTGCGCAGGTCGTCGAGACCTCGGGGCCGTCCGCCACCTGCCGCGCTGCGCACGAGGAGGCGGTCGGAGAGGTAGAGCGCGGGAAGCGGCGGCTGTTCTTCGGCCAAGCGCATCGCCGTGGCCGGGTCGAGCGCCCGGACAGGCGGTCGCTCGGGACGACGAGAACCGCCGCCTGCGCCGTCGCCGTTGGCGCCCCCGGGGGCGTCGGGACCCGACTCTGACATCGACAACCTCCTGAGGGGCGGGGTGGTGTTGAAAGACCCTTACACCCGACTG
The DNA here is from genome assembly GCA_963849965.1 of uncultured Actinomycetota bacterium. Taxonomy (GTDB): domain Bacteria; phylum Actinomycetota; class Actinomycetes; order Actinomycetales; family Dermatophilaceae; genus Terrabacter. The sequence goes on from CAWKJV010000030.1 coordinate 62,902, forward strand.
AGAGTGCGTATGCGGTTTCCTGATACATCGAGCCCTCCGAAAACTCTTTGTCCGGGGATGTATCACCAGGGGAACCGACGACTCTGGGTGTTCAGGGGAACGGTCATCGTGCTTCGGGGGCGCTACGCAGGGGCAGCGGGCACGGTGACCACAGGGGACCGGGACTTCCATGGGGGCGGTCCCGTCGTGGGGCGCCGGGCCTGGCAGCACCGGCGCCCCCTCCCCTGTCCGCAGGAGGAGAAGGACCGCGAGCGGGGCGTATGCCGTTGCCGCGAGTCGCGCCTCCGCGCTCGCACCCGTGACGCATACTTGGCGAACGTGAGCGGACGTCGGGGCCGTCACGTGAGCTCGGGGAGTCAGATGCAGGTCAGGGCAGGCGTTCGCAGCACCGGAAGCCGGCGGGTCGAGTTCGCCTCCGCAGCAATGGCGGTCGTCCTGGGCTTCACGTTGTCAGCCTGCACGAGCATCAGCGCCGCAGAGCACCGCGATGGAGTCACCGACGGCGCAGCCGACGACGACGGCAACGACCCCGGCGTCCGGGGCGGTCGGTGACGACGCGACCGGCCCGATCCCGACGGTCACGGCCGACCCGCTCACCCCGACGAAGCCGACCCCGAGCGCGCCGAACACTCCGAGCGCGCCGAACACGCCGAGCGCCACGCGCACCACCACCACCACCGCACCCACCCCGACGGTGACCACGCCGGCCCCGGGTCCGACAGCCGATCCCGGCAGCGTGGCGGGCTCGTGCGAGCGGACCCTGCCGGGATACCCCGTGCTCGAGCCGGGCGCGAAGGGCGCAGCGGTGCGGGCCCTGCAGTGCTTCCTGAACGACGGCGACTACGGGCCGGTGGTTGTCGACGGTGTCTTCGGCGCCCAGACGCGGGCGGCGGTCAAGAAGGTCGAGGCGAGCTTCGAGGGCCCACGGCCCACACCGGGCCGCATCGACGGCAGCATGTGGGTGCTGCTCATCTCGCGCACACTCGGGACCGGGACCCTCAAGGTCGGGTCGAAGGGCGCCGAGGTCGTGACGCTCCAGCGGGCGCTCCGCGCAGCCGGCGGCACCATCACCGTCGACGGCGACTTCGGCGCCGAGACGAAGAAGGTCGTCCAGCGCTTCCAGCAGGCCAACCGGGTGGGGGACGACGGTGTCGTCGGCGACGAGACGCTCTTCCTGCTCAAGATGGGCGCCACGATCGGCTGACCCAGCCGGTCGGAACCGACGTCGAACCGCTCAGGCGCGCAGGTCGTCGAGCCAGGCGCGCGCCCGGTCGAAGTCCTTGTCGGAGGTGCCTGGACGCGCCTCGGGGCGACCGCCGTCTGCCCGCGGGTAGGACCCGAGGAAGCGCACCTCGGCGCAGACCCGGCGCAGGCCCATCAGCGTCTCGCCGACCCGGGCGTCGAGGAGGTGGCCCTCGAAGTCGATGGAGAAGCAGTACGACCCCATCGCCGCACCGGTCGGTCGCGACTCGAGCCGCGTCATGTTGACGCCGCGGACCGCGAACTGCTCGAGCAGCTCGAGCAGGCCACCCGCGTGGTCCTCGCGCTGGAAGAGCACGACGGTGGTCTTGTCCGCACCGGTCGGCTCGGGCAGCGTGCCCGGGCGCGCGACGAGGACGAAGCGCGTGACGGCCGACGCGTTGTCGCCGATGTCCTCGGCGAGGACCTCGAGACCCTCGTTGCGCGCGGCGACGGGAGCACACACCCCGGCGTCGAACATGACCGCGCCCGGCTGGGCCAGTGCCGCCGCGCTCGCCGCCGTGGACAGCGTCGGGACGTACTCCGCGTCGGGGAGGTGCCCGCTCATCCAGCCGCGCACCTGGGCCCACGCGTGCGAGTGGGTGCCGACGGTGCGGACCCGGGCAAGCGGCATACCCGGTCTGGCGCACAGCACGAAGGTGATCGGGACGAGCACCTCACCGATGACGACGAGCGGCTCACCCGTCGCGAGCGAGTCGAGGGTCGCGGAGACGCCGCCCTCGACGGAGTTCTCGATCGGCACCATCGCCGCATCGATGTCGCCCGCGCGCAGGGCCGACAGGGCGGCGTCGACCGACCCGAAGGGGAGGTGCTCCCGGCCTTCGGCGGCGTCCCACGCGTCGAGCGCCATCTGCGTGAACGTGCCGCGCGGACCGAGGTAGCCGAAGCGGTGCAGCTCGGCGGGCGTGCGGGGCGGCGTCACGACGCGTCCTTCGTCCGGTCGGACGAGCCGACCGGCCGCACGGGGCGGCTCGAGCCCGGCTCGTCCTTGGTGGCCGAGGCCAGCGCCTGCTGCTCCTCGGGGGTCAGGGTGATGCTCGACCGGCCGCCGACGATGCCCTTGGCATACGTGCGGGACTCGCCGCGGGCGTGGATCGAGCTGAGGACGATGCCGTCCCCGAGGTCGTCGACGATCGCGGCGGAGAACGACAGGCGCCCACCCATGTCGCCGAACGCGTCGTACCGCACGACGGCGACGTTGCGCAGGCTCTGGCGCACGTCGTCCTCGGCGCTCGCGACGTGCTCACGCAGCGTGGCCAGCTCGGCCGTGAGCCGGTCGATGCGGTGGTTCTGGGTGGCGGCCACGCGCGCGATGTCGGTCTGTCCGCCGTCGTCGAGGGCGGCGAAGTCGCGTCGCACCCCGGCCAACCGCTGCTGCGCGGCGACGGCGAGCGCCAGGGCGAGCAGCGCGACGGCGACGGCCACGATGGCCAGGGTCGTCAGCGTCGAGGCGTCCACGATCGGCAAGGGTAGCCGCGCGGGTGCCGCGCGGCGCGCCGGTTCCAGCCCGTGACCGCGCCGTGGTGCGACAGGCCCGGTTTGTAGTCTGTCCCCCGTGATCCGCCGCCACCCCGTCAAGACGCTCGTCGTCCTGCTCCTGGCTGCTGGTGGCTGCTCTCACGCTCGCCTATGCCGGGCGCACCACCGTCCCCGTCCCGCCCACGGCGCAGCCCCAGCCCGGGCAGTCGCTCGTCGTCGTGGGGCTCGGGGGCCTGTCGTGGGACGACGTGTCGGCCAAGGACACCCCCATCCTCTGGGGGCTGCTCCGCGACGGCTCGGCAGCCTCGGTGTCGGTCAAGAGCCTGCGCCTGACGACGTGCCCCACCGACGGCTGGGCCACGGTCTCCGCCGGTGAGGCAGCCGGACCCGACACGGCCGAGGCACGCCCGCAGTGCTCCCCGCTCCCTTCGGTCACGGGCGACGCCGCCTTCGGCTTCCGGGTCAGCGGCTTCAGCGCACTGGCGACCGCCTCCCGCGAGGCGGAGTTCCGGGCCCGGCTGGGCCTGCTCGGCGACAGCTTCGCGGCCCAGAAGACGTGCATCCAGGCGATCGGACCGGGCGCCGCCCTCGCCGCCGCGACCTCCGACGGCACGGTCGCGAAGTACACGCCGTTCCAGGCGACGACCCTCGTCTCCGACCTCGCCCAGTGCCCGGTCAGCATCGTGGACGTCGGCGGCATCGACAGCGACCGACCCCAACCCGACGCGACACCTCGAGCGGATCAACGGCCTCGAGCGCCGCATCGAGTTCGTCATGGACGCCATGCCCAGCGGGGCCGACCTCGTGGTGGCCGGGCTCGCCGACCGCGACCAGCAGGAACGGCTGCGGCTGCTCACGGCGAGCGGTCCCCACTACGGACCGGGCCTGCTCGCGTCCGCCTCGACCCGCCTGACCGGGGTCGCCCAGCTGTCCGACATCACGGCCACGATCCTCCAGCGCGGCGGCGTCGTGGCGAAGTCCGAGATCGGCGGTCGGGCCCTGGGCGTCGTCCCCTCGGCGAACAACAGCGAGTCGACCGCCGCCAGCAAGCTCACGGCGCTGACCGACATCGACACCAAGGCCGACGCGATGCACCGCATCGTCGCGCCCTTCCTCATCCTCTGGCTCGCCGGCACCGTCCTCGCCATGCTCGTCCTGTGGCTCGTCGTCCGGCGGGCCCGACCGTGGAACCGGCGGTTCACCCGGGCGCGCGTGCTGCGCCTGGCGCGGCTCGTGGGGCTCGTCGCTGCGGCGATGCCCGCCGCCACCTTCCTGGCCAACCTCGTGCCGTGGTGGCGGGCGTCGACGAACACCGTCGCGCTCGTCGCGATGCTCCTCGTCCTCGTGCTCGTGATCAGCGCACTCCTCACCCTCGCCTGCCTGAAGGGCCCGTGGAGCAGCTCGGCGCTGGGCCCGCTGGCGGCGATGTCGGCGATCACGGCCGGGGTCATCGGCATCGACCTGCTGACGGGCTCGCGCCTGCAGATCTCCTCGATCTTCGGCCTCCAACCGCTCGTCGGCGGTCGCTTCTACGGCATGGGCAACGTCGCCTTCGCGTTGTATGCCGCCGCCGTCCTGCTGCTGTGCGCTGCCCTCGCGCACGCGCTCGTCCGTCGGGACGCGCCGCGCCTCGCCGTGCTCGCCGTCGTCGTCGTGGGCGGCGTGGCCCTCGCCGTCGACGTGCTCCCGGCGTGGGGGGCCGACTTCGGCGGCCCCATCGCGCTCGTGCCCGCGCTCGGCTTCCTGCTCATGGGCGTCGTGGGGTGGCGCACGTCGGTGCGCAACGTCTCGATCGTCCTGCTCGTCGCCGGCCTCGTCGTCGGGCTCGTGTGCTACCTCGACTGGCGACGGCCCGAGGCGGAGCGCTCGCACCCGGGACGCTTCCTCCAGACGGTCATCGACGGCGGCGCGTGGGACGTCGTGTCCCGCAAGCTGTGGGCCAACGTCTCCCTCTCGGTGCACCTGCCGGTCCTGCTCGTCCTCGTCGTCGCGCTCATGGTGGTCGCCGTCATCATCGTGCTGCGGCCCGGCACCTTCGGCACGGAGCCGCTGCGGCGCCTGCTCGAGGAGGCCCCGATCATGCGCCGCGGCCTGCTCTCGGTCATCGTCATGGCAGTCATCGGCTTCCTCACCAACGACTCCGGCGCGGCGATCCCACCCGTCGCGGCGATCTTCACCGTGCCGCTCGTCGTCTCGGCGGTCATGCACTTCCTGTCCATCGAGGCACGCAACGCGCCGGTGCGCCGACGCCGCGACCGCCACCTCTGACGCCCGTGGAAGTGGGCCTCGACGGGCTCCCACGCCCCATCGACCGGGACTGGGCCTCGAGGGCTGAGCTCCTCACGCCCCACCCCGTCAGGAATACTGGGCACTCGAGCGACGAGTCGCAGAGCCTGCCTCCACGCCGCCGACACCGCGTCGAGGGAGCTGGGCACTCGAGCGACGAGTGCACAGCTCCCCACGCCCGCACCCCGTCAGGAACTGCGGCACTCGGAGCCGACGAGTCGCACAGCTCCCCACGCCCTCACCCCGTCAGGAAGCGGGCACTCGAGCGGCGAGTGCACATCGTCCCGCACGCCCGCCTCCCGTCGGGAAGTCCGGGCGACTCGAGCGACGAGTGCAGCAGGTCCGCACGTGGATGGTTCAGCCCGGGCCGAGGCGACGGCGCAGCCGGCGGACGCCGAGGGCCAGGGCGACGTCGCGGTACTGCGCGGCGCGGTGCACCTGGGCGCGCCAGTCGGTGCCGGTGACCCGGTGCTGCAGGTCGCACGGCACCTCGAGGACGGTCAGGCCGGCGTCGAGCACGTCGACGGTCATGCCCACCTCGACCCCCAGCCGCGGGCGAAGGGAGTGGCCGCAGCGATCGCGGCCGGCGAGAGGCAGCGCATCCCCGAGAGGGGCTGCTTCGGAGACCAACCGGTCAGCTCCTCGATGCCGCGTCGGGCGAGGCCGACGACCAGGCCGTGCCCGCCGGCGCTGCCCTGCTGCGCAGGCAAGGTCGCGATGGTGAGGTCGGCCTCGCCGCAGGCGACGGGTCCCACGAGCGCGCCGACGGCCTGGGCCGACGCCTCGAGATCGGCGTCGACGAAGAGCACCGCCGTGCTGTCGTCGAGACGACCGACGCGGCGCAGTCCGGTGACGCGACCGAGGCCGCTCATCATGGCGTCGGCCTTGCCGTGGTTGCGCGGGAGCCGGACCACCTCGGCACCGCGCGCGGGCGGCGATCGCGGCGGTCCCGTCGGTCGACCCGTCGTCGACGACCACGACGACACGGACGCCGGGGATGGTGCGCACCCCCCGGATCGTCGCGGCGATACGCGCGGACTCGTCCTTGGCCGGGATGACGACGGCGACGGACAGCGGCGGGGTCGTCATCGTCACCCGTCCTCTCAGCGCAGGGTGACCTGGCGGTTGGTCAGCCCTGCCCTGGCGCCGCGCTCGGCGGCCGTGAGCGGCTCGGTGGCAGCAGCGGCGGCGTCGATCTTCGTCTTCATCGCCGCGACGGCGGCCTCGAAGTCGGCGGCCTCGGCGCCGGGGTCGACCTCCCACACCGGGATGAGCAGCCCGCTCGAGCGGAAGCAGCCGAGCAGACGGCCGTCCTCGCCGAGGTGGCTCTCGCCGGCCGCGTGCAGACGAGCAAGGGCGTTGGTGGCAGCGTCCTCGTCGAAGGGCAGCACCCAGCGGACGTAGGTGCGCTCGCCGATGCGGCACCAGAAGGCGGACGGCGCGGCGTCGAGCTTCACGGTCGGGATGGCCGACTCGTTGGCCCGCTCGAGGGACTCCTTGCCGTCGGCGTCGAGGTCGGCGTCGGCGACCCAGAAGTCGAAGCCCTCGTGCAGCTGCATCTCGAAGGGCGCGTCGGTGTCGAGGATGTCCTGCAGGCGCGGGGTGTCGGCCATCGAGACGGGCAGCGTCGCGACGGGCGAACCGGCCTCGGCGACGGCCGCGAGCGCGATGGCCTGCGCGATGTCGCGGCTCGTGTCGCCGCTGCCGTTGCCGGACTGGATGCCGACGACGACCTCGCCGCTCTCGCGGTGCAGGCCCGGCCAGGCGAGCGGGAGCACGGTCGCGATCGTCACCTCGTCGGGAGCGCCCTCGGGCGCCTTGCCCTTGGCGAAGCGCACCGTGGCGGTCGCGGCCGGGACGATCTCGCGCATCGCCACCCAGTCGGTCTCGTTGGGCAGGCCCTCGAAGGGGCGGGCCACGAACGGGGCCGGAAGCGGACGTGCGGAACGGTCAGCGCGCTCGCCGCGCGGTCGACGTGATGCCTTACCCATGCGCGCCACCCTAGTGGCCGGGCCGGGGTCAGCCGAACGCGGTCGCGAGCGGCGCGAGGGCCAGCACGTCGTCCGGTCCGTCGAGCCCGACCGGGGCGACGAACGCCGTCGTGACCCCGCGCTCCGCGAGGCCGGCGAGGCGGGCGGCGTGCTCGGTCGGAGTGCCCGCGTGGTGCCGGGCCGCGAACGCGGCTGCAGGCGCCCGTCCGCGGTGGCGCTCGACGCGGGACCAGACGTCGTCACGGTCCCGGCCGACGAGAGGCAGGTCCAGCACCGTCGCGTGGACCGTCGACGGGTCGCGACCTGCCTCCGCGACGAGGGCGAGGTAGCGCTCGACCTTGGCCAGCCCGGCCTCGTCGGACGGCACGTTGCAGCCGTCGCCGAGGCGGGCCGCGATGCGCAGCGTGCGGTCACCCCCACCGCCGACGATCAACGGGAGGTCACCGACCGGCCGGGGGTACGACGTCGTCTCGGGCAGCGAGACCCGCTGTCCGGCATACGGCTTGGTGCCGGGCGCCCAGAGGGCCTTCATCGTCTCGATCGCCCTGCTCCAGCGCGTCGAGGCGCGCTCTCGCAGAGGGAAACCCGAGGCCGTATGCCGCATGCTCCCGTTCCCACCAGCCCGCACCGACCCCGACGAACGCCCTCCCACCCGTCAGGGCCGACAGCGTCGCCGCGGCCTTGGCCGTGATGCCCGGGGCGCGGAAGGTCACGGGCGTGACGAGCGTGCCGAGCTGGAGCCGCGTCGTCGAGGCGGCGAGGGCGCCGAGCGTCACCCACGGCTCGGGGATCGGGTCCCACGCCCGGCCGACCTGCGGGATCTGGATGAGGTGGTCCATGAGTGCGATGCCGGCGAGCCCGGCCTCCTCGGCGGCCCCGCCATGTCGCGCAGCCATGCGAGCAGGTCCCCCTCGGCCGGGAAGCGCGACAGCTGGAGCACGACACCGCGCAGGGCCGACCGGGCGGCGGGTGGGGCGACCGCGCGGCGGACTCCCGAGCGGTCCGGCTCCGGCCATTCGGGCGTCGGCCCGTCCGGAGCCACCCGGACGACCTGCCACCCCTCCTGCCTCGAGCAGGTCCAGGCGTGGCGGCGACGGAGGCGAGCTGGCTCGAGAGGACGCGGGCCGGGACCGGGCGCTCGCGAGCGGCGTTGCGCGCACGGCATACGGCCGCAGGCGTGTCGAGGACGACGGCGACGGCCGGAAGCCCTGCAGCCCGGGCCGCGGCCAACCAGCGGCGGCGGCGGGCCACGTCGGTGCCGAGCGTGTCGACGACAGTGGTCAGGCCGCGCCCGACGCGGGCCGTGACGACCTGCTCGAGAAGGGCGAACGCGTCGACCGTGGCGTCGAGGTCGTGCTCACCGCTGCCGACGACCGCGCGCAACAGGTCCGAGGAGACGACCTCGGCGGCGCGGTAGCGCGACGACGCCCAGGTCGACTTGCCCGAGCCCGACGCGCCGACCAGCACGACGAGGGCCGGGTCGGGCAGGGACACTGCGGCGGGGTCCCAGCGCGCCGGCTCAGTGCGAGCGGCGGCGGGAGGGCCCGCCGAGCGAGGCCCACACCGTGCGCCCGTTGGGCTCCTCGATGACGCCCCACTCGTGGGCCAGGGACCGGACGATGCGCAGGCCGCGGCCGCCGGGCGCCCACGTCGTGGGCGGCGCAGGACGAGGGACGGTCGGGCCGCCGCCGTCGGAGACCTCGACCTCGACGACGTTGTTCTTGACCTTCCAGTGGATGCGGATCGCACCGTCGGACAGGGGCCTGGCGTGGCGGATGGCGTTGGCGACGAGCTCGCTGACGACGATCTCGGCCTCGTCGATGACCTGCGGCGACACCTCGCGGGCCAGGAGGTCCTCGACGAGCTCCTTGCGGATCCGGGGCGCCGCAGACGGCGCCCACTGGATGCGGACCGTGCGCTTCTCGCCCAGCGGTGCCGCCGGGACGTTGCTCATCGTGGATCTCCTCGCGATCGTCTCGGCTCGTCGGCGCCACCGCCACCGGCTTGGGCCGCCGAACCGCTCCCCTGTGTGCTCGCCACGTCACGTCCTCCTCACGAGCGCGCCGCGTAAGCGCGGTCGACGAACCGTAACGAAACCTGCGCCGGACCTCAATGGAGTGTGACTTTTTCCCACGGCACGTGTCCGGCGATTCCGTCAGATCGGGTCATCTAGCGCGTGGCCTAGACGGTCCGATACGTCGTCATCCCCGTCGGTTCGGGCTCCCTGTCCGGCCGACCCTTACCCGATCCAGCACCCCCTTGCACACGAGACAGTCGCGATATATCGTCGACCTATCGCGACTGTTCGTGAGTCGCGTTCGGAAAGGAGCACAACCATGCACGGACACCGACACACTCGACGAGAATCCGGCTGGGACGGCGGCTGGGGAGGCGGTTGGGGAGGTCAGGGCAACGGCCCCGGCTTCGGACCCGGCCGCGGCCCGTGGGGCGGCCCCGGGGGACCCGGTGGGCGCGGCCGCCCCGGCCCTCCCCCATGGGTGGCCGACCTCGTCCGCCACTTCGGGGGCCCCAGCGTCGGGCCGGAGTTCGGCGGTCGCCGCGGACCCCGTGCGCGTCGCGGGGACGTCCGCGCCGCCATCCTCGACGTCCTGGCGGGCGACGAGATGAACGGCTACCAGCTGATCCAGCAGATCTCCGAGCGCACCGGAGGCGCGTGGAAGCCGAGCCCGGGCTCGGTCTACCCCACCGTCCAGCAGCTCGAGGACGAGGGCCTCGTCGAGGGCCGAGACGTCGACGGCCGGCGACTGCTGCGCCTCACCGACGCGGGCCGCGCCTACGTCGAGGAGAACGCCGACGAGATGGCCGCGACCTGGCGGCCCTTCGAGGAGCAGTCCGACGAGGAGGCGCCCCGGCCCACGGGCGGTGCGGGCGACCTCATGCCCCTCGTCGGTCAGGTCATGGGCGGCATGTGGCAGGTCGTCACGACCGGCACGTCGCAGCAGCGGGCCGAAGCGGCGGAGATCCTCACGGAGACCCGGCGCAAGCTCTACCGCCTGCTCGCCGACGGCGACCCGGAGTGAGCTGACCCTCCAACCGCTGCACCCCGAGCCCGCCCAGTCGTGCTCGGGGTGCAGCACGAAGAGGCCGAGGTCGCGCCGGGTCGGGCAGGATGGCCAGATGGTTCCGCCGTCCCGCTCGGCCCCGTCCGGCCTCCTCGTCGCCGGCACGTCGTCCGACGCCGGCAAGTCCGTCGTCGTCGCGGGACTGTGCCGGGCTCTCGCGCGGCGCGGGGTGAAGGTCGCGCCCTTCAAGGCGCAGAACATGTCGAACAACTCGATGGTCTGCCTCGACGGCGGCGAGATCGGCCGGGCGCAGTACCTCCAGGCGCAGGCGGCCCGGCTCGAGCCCACGACGGCGATGAACCCCGTCCTGCTCAAGCCGGGCACCGACCGCCGGGCGTTCGTCGTCGTGCGCGGCGAGCCAGCGGGCACCCTCGAGGCGGGGGAGTATGCCGCCGGGCGCGCCCACCTGGCCGAGGCCGCGTTCGCCGCCTACCGCGAGCTCGCAGACTCCTACGAGCTCGTCGTGTGTGAGGGCGCCGGCTCCCCGGCCGAGATCAACCTCCGCTCGGGTGACTACGTCAACATGGGCCTCGCCCGCGAGTTCGGACTGCCGGTCGTGGTCGTCGGCGACATCGACCGCGGCGGCATCCTCGCCTCGCTCTACGGCACGTGGGCGCTGCTCGACGAGGACGACCGGGCGTTGCTGAAGTCCTTTGTCATCAACAAGTTCCGCGGCGACGCGTCGGTGCTCGAACCGGGGCTGGAGGCCATCACGGAGCGCACCGGCGTGCCGTTCCACGGCGTCATCCCGTGGCTGCTCGACGTGTGGCTCGACAGCGAGGACACGCTCGAGGTCGGCCACTGGCGTGCCTCCACCGCCTGGTCCGCGTCGTCGCGCGAGCGGCTCAAGGTGGCGGTCATCCGGCTGCCCGCGCATCTCGAACGCGACCGACGTCGATGCGCTGGCCGTCGAGCCGGGCGTCGACGTCCTGGTGACCATCGATCCGGCTGTCGCCGAGTCCGCCGACCTGCTCGTGCTTCCCGGATCACGTTCGACTGCAAGCGATCTCGCATGGCTGCGCGAGCATGGCCTCGCCGACGTCGTCGCTCGCCGGGTGGCGACCGGTCGTCCGGTCCTCGGCGTCTGCGGTGGCTACCAGATGCTCGGGCACGAGATCGAGGACGACGTCGAGGGACGGGTCGGGCGTCGTGCCGGGCTTCGGACCACCTGCCCGTGCGCGTCGAGTTCGGTGCAGAGCAAGGTGCTCGCGCGGCCAGTCGGCTCGTGGTCGGGCCACGCTGGTCGACACGCGCCTACGAGATCCACCACGGCATCGCCCGGCGCACCGCGCACGGCACTGACGACGAGCCGCGGACTCGCTTGCAGTGCAACGCTTCCTCGACGGCTGGAACGTCGGCTCCGTCTGGGGGACGATGTGGCACGGCGCCTTCGAGAGCGACGACTTCCGCCGGGCGTGGCTGGCGCGAGGTCGCCCGTGCGGCCGGTTCCCAGTGGCGGCCCGCACGCGGGCGCCCACGGCTTCGCGGAGCGGCGCGAACGGATGCTCGACACCCTCGCCGACGCCCTCGAGGAGCACGTCGACATCGATGCGCTCCTCTCCCTGACGCGCGTTCCCAGAGGTGGGGCGACGATGATCGAGCGGATCCGCGTCATCGGGGTCGGTGCCGGTGGTCCCGGGCAGGTGACCGGCGAGGCAGTCCGGGCCCTCGCCACGGTCGACGTCTTCCTCGTCCCCGATCCGGGCGACGTGCCCGCCGACCTCGTCGCCGCACGGCAAGCGGTCTGCGCCGCCCTCATCCCTGCAGACCATGCCTACCGCGTCGTGGAGGTCACCGACCCGCAAGGGGGGCCGGACGCCGGACGCGACGACACGGCATACGACCGCGGGATCGTGGACTCCTGACGCCCGCGTCATCGACGGACTGGCCCTCGGTGAGACGACGGTCGGCTTCCTCGTGTGGGGTGACCCGGGGTACGACGAGTCCACGATCCGGGTCGTCGACGCGCTCGTCGAGCGGTATGCCGCGGGCGGGGTCGCCGTCGACCACGACGTCATCGCCGGGATCAGCGCGCCGCAGCTGCTCGCCGCGCGCCACCGCATCCCGCTGGGCCGCACCGACGTGCCTCTCCACATCACGACCGGGCGTCGCCTCGTCGACGAGTACGACCCGTCCCTCGGTGACGTCGTCGTCCTGCTGGACGGCCACCTCTCGTGCGCCGAGCTCGCGGACGCCTTCCCCGACCTCGAGCTGTACTGGGGCGCCTACCTCGGCACGCCCGACGAGCTGCTCGTGCACGGGAGGCTTGCCGACGTCATCGACGAGGTGCTCCGCCTGCGTGCTGCCGGGCGCGAGCGCCACGGGTGGGTCACGGACTCCTACCTGCTGCGCCGGCCGGAGGGCGCCCCGACAAGGTCCGGGCCACCAGCCTTCCCCGCGACTGACGCGTTGACGGACGGCGTCATCACCCTGCGTCCCGTCACTGCCGGCGACTGGAAGGTCGTGCGCGACGAGCACAACGACGAGGAGTCGCTGCGCTGGGACTTCGAGGGGCGGCGACTGACCGACGACGACGCCCGTCGCCAGTCGGCACGTGCGGCTCTGGAATGGCGTCGAGGTCGCGCGGCGCGGTTCGTCATCGTCGACGTCGCCTCCGGCGAGGGTGCCGGCGTCATCGGCGTCCTGCGAATGGGGCCACCGGGGACCGGCCTCGTCGGCTACGGCGTGCTGCCGGCCTTCCGTGGACGCGGGTTCACCACCCGGGCGCTGCGGCTCGTCTCGGCCTGGGCGTTCGAGGATGGCGGGCCTCGCGCGACTCGAGCTCGGGCACAAGGTCGGCAACGTCGCTTCGGGCAAGGCGGCCGCCAGGGCCGGCTTCCGGATGGAGGGGCAGCTCAGTGCTCGACTGCCCAACCCCGACGGCACCAGGTCCGACGAGGTCTACTACTCCCTGGTCCCCGACCGACGGCCCGACGACGAACGAGCCGACTGAGGACCGGACGCCGGGTCAGACCCTCGCGAGGAAGTCGAGCACGCGCTGCTGCACGAGCGCAGCCGCCTCCGCGTCGTAGGCCGTCGCGCTGGCGTCGGCGAAGAGGTGGCCGCAGCCGGGGTAGGTGAAGAGCTCGCCGTCCTCGGCGGCCGCCACGACGGCCCGGGCCGCTTCGACATCGCCTTCGTCCATGAAGAACTCGTCGGCCTCGCCGCCGTGGATCTGCACGGGAACGCCTTCCGGCCAGCCGGGGGCGAACTCGCCCAACGGGATCGCCGAGTCGAGCAGGACGGCGCCGCCGGCTCCGGGACGGGTCTGCGCGAGGCACTGGGCCGCCATGACGCCGAGGGAGAAGCCGGCGTACACCGTCCCCTCGGGCAGCCCCTCGGCCGCAGCGACGCCCTGCTCGAGCAGGGTGCCGAAGCCGATCGACCGCGCGTGGGCCATGCCCTCGTCGAGCGTGGCGAAGCTCTTGCCGGCGTAGAGGTCCGGCGCGTGGACCGTGTGCCCAGCCGCGCGCAGGGCGTCGGCGAAGGCGAGGAAGCCCGGGGTCTGTCCCTGGGCGTGGTGGAGGAGGAGGACGTCGGCCATGCTTGCTCCTGTGCTCGAAGGTTCCCGCGCTGTTGATCCAACAATCTAGACTGATCCAACAATGTCGATCAATAGCCCGCAGCTACCCGACTACGAGCTCCCCGACACGGTGGAGCTGACGACGCCTGCCCAGCTGCGCGCCATCGCCGACCCCCTCCGTTCCTCGATCCTCGACCTCGTGCTCGAACGGGCCGCGACCGTCGCCGAGCTGGCCGCGGCCGTCGGCCGACCCAAGAGCACGGTGGCCCACCACGTCGGCGTGCTCGTCGACGCCGGCATGCTCCGCGTCGTGCGCACTCGCCGGGTGCGGGCCATCGACGAGCGCTACTACGGGCGCACCGGCCGCACCATCACGATCGGCGTCGCGCGCCGACCCGGCGACGAGACGACACCCGTGTGCGTCAACGCGCTGTCCGTCGCCGCCGCCGAGTCCGTGCCCGCCCACGAGGACGACACGCTCTACTCGACGCTGCGCCACGTGCGGATCCCGCGCGAGAGTGCGTCGGAGTTCTGGCGTCGGGTCGAGGGCCTCGTGCGCGAGTTCACCGCACTCCCCCGCTCGGGCGACACGGTCTACGGCCTCGCCGTCGGTCTCTACCCCACCGACCAGCCGGTCCTCCCCGAACGCGACGAGGCCTGACCACCCGAGAGGTCGGAGCGCCAGGTCACGACGGGGTCGGCATCGCACTTCGACTCATACGCGGGCGGCGGCTGCCATCCTGACGACATGGAGCTGGAGTTCAGCGGCGAGGTCTGGGAGTGGCGGGGTCCCGCGCCCTACTACTTCGTCACCGTGCCCGAGGACGAGGCGCAGGCCCTGCACGACGTCGCCCACGTCAGCTACGGCTGGGGCATGATCCCGGTCACCGCCCGCATCGGCGGCACGAGGTGGACCACCTCGCTCTGGCCGAAGAACGGCAGCTACGTCGTGCCGCTCAAGGACGCCGTCCGCCGCGCCGAGGACGTCCGGGAGGGCGACACGGTCGCGGTGGGGCTGGACGTCCGCGCCGGCCGTGACTTCTGGCAGCTGACCGTCTGACCGTCGGCCACACCGATCGCAGGCCCACTCGGCCCGGCTCGGACTCGACGCAAAACGCGCCACGATTCGTGGGACGTGCCCCATGATGGGCAGCGAGCCCAGCACGGGGGTGGGCTCGTCAAGGGGATCTCCCCGGGGGGACGGGTTCAGGCCGCATGCAGACGAACAGCTGGACCATGGCTGCGGGTCGACCGCAGGCACCGCACTTCGACACGTCCACCGGCCGCCTCCACGCCGATGTCGCAACCGTGCTCGCCCTCGTCGACCTCCATGTCGACGAGCGGAACGGGCTCAGCGCCGGTCAGCATGAATCCCTCTCGCGCGCAGGGGTTTTCGTCGACGGACGACTCCACCCGGCTCTGCGTGCGCGTCTCGATGCCGTGGCTCGTCCGTCCGCCCGCCTGGAGGTCGAGGTGGGCACTCCGAGCTCGACCCGGTTGCACCAGGGCTGGGTCCACCGCGTCAGCGCGCTCGTCGTCGACCACGGCGACGAGGTTGCTGACCTCCTCGAGATCGAGGCGGCGTTCCTGCCCGCCACCATCGCGTACCTCACCCACCTGCAGCCACGCCCCCGGCTCGACGGCCGGGGTGGGCAGGTGGACGGTGGCGCCCTTGACGCTCTCAGAAGCGGGTCGCGGCGGAGCGACGCCGCGGCGGACCTGGCCGCGGCCGCAGCCACCTGGCCCGCCGTCGCCGCATGTCTGCGAACCGGCTCGTGGCGCTCGTGCGGCGTCGACGTGGCACACCACCACAGCGGCAGCACGTCGACCCAGCAGGTCGTCTGGCTCGACACGCCGGCAGGGGCGCTCCGCCTCGAGGACGACGCTGCCGGGCCGGTGCTCGCCGGCACCACCACGGGGAGCATCTGGCAGGAGCTCGTCCAGGCGCTGCGCGCCGACCCGGTCCTCGCCCGGGAGCAGATCCTGCCGTCGGACGGCTAGGCCTCCGGGCCGGGCTGCTCCGGCACGGGAGGGATGCGCAGCCCGGGGGGAACGGAGCCGTGCTCGCGCTCGTACCACGCGGCATACGCGGCGACGGCCGTCGGAAGGGTCGGGAAGATGAGGTCGGCCCCGACCTTCTCGACGAAGCCGCCGGCCTCGAGCGACGTCACGCAGGTCCTGCTTGACGCGGGCCATCGCGAAGACGATGCCGCGCCCGTCGAGCGTGCCGCGCAGCCAGCTCGAGCGCGTCGACGGCGGTGAGGTCCACCTCCGTGTTCGCCTCGGCGTTGAGCAGGAACCACTCGACGCGCTCGCGCGCCGACGCCTGGTCGACGACCGCCGAGGGCGCGCTTGGTGAAGTCGTCGGAGTTGGCGAAGAAGAGCGGCGAGTCGTAGCGGTAGACGACGAGGCCGGGCACCTGCTGGGCATCGGGGTGGTCGTCGATGTCGTGCATGCCGGCGACGTCCGGGACGTAGCCGAGGACGCCGTCGTGCGGGTGGACGATGCGTCGCAGCAGGTCGAGCACCGACAGCGCGATGGCCGCCCCGATGCCCGGGAGCACGCCGAAGAGCAGCACGGCGGCCGTCGTCGCGAGCGCCAGCACGAGCTCGCTGCGCCGGAAGGCCGCGATCCGCCGCAGCTCCGCGACGTCGACGAGCCGGATCGCGGCGAAGACGACGACGGCGCCGAGGGCCGCGGTCGGGAAGGCCGCGATGACGGGACCCAGCCAGAGCAGGGTCGCGACGACGAGGACGAGGGAGACGAGCGAGTGCAGCTGGGTTCGGGCGCCCATCGTGTCGGCGATCACGGTGCGGCTGCCGCTCGAGCTGATCGGGAAGCCCTGGAAGAGGCCGGTCGCGACGTTGGCGGTGCCGAGCGCGAGGAACTCCTGGTCGCTGTCGATCGGACTCGCGGTGCCGGGCACCGAAGGCACGGCCCGTCAGGACGTTGTCGGAGTAGCCGACGACGGCGATGCCGAGCGCCGCGGGCAGCAGCGCCCACAGGTCCACGTCGGCCGATGTCGGGCACCGTCAGGGCCGGCAGGCCCTCCGGCACCGGACCGACGACGTGGACGCCGGCGCGGTCGACGAGGTCGAAGACCGCGACGATGACGGTGGCGCCCAGCATCGCGATGAGGGGGCCGGGCCAGGTCGGCGCGAAGCGCTGGAAGGCGAAGAGGACGGCGAGGACGCCGAGCGACAGGAAGAGCGTCGGCAGGTGCGTGTCGCCGAGGTGGGTCAGGACGTACCTCACCTCCTGGACGAACGACTCGCCCTCCACCGTGATGCCGAAGACCTTGCCGATCTGGCTGACGACCATGAGCGCCGCGATGCCCGCCATGTAGCCGACGAGGACGGGCTTCGAGAGCAGGTCGGAGAGGAAGCCGAGCCGCAGGACGAAACCGACGAGGCACATGAGCCCGACGACGATCGCGAGCAGGGCGGCCGTCTCCTGGCGCAGCGCCATGCCGCCCGCGGCCGTGACGAGCGCGCCGACGCCGGCGGCCGTCATGAGCGCCGTCGTCGACTCGGGACCGACCGAGAGCTGGCGCGACGAGCCGAGCAGCGCGTAGACGAGCAGACCCGGACCGACCGCCCACAGGCCGGTGACGGCAGGCAGCCCGGCCACCTCGGCGTACGCGAGGACCTGCGGCACGAGGTAGGCGGCGACCGTGATGCCGCCGAGCACGTCACCGCGCAGCCACACCCGGTCGTAGCGGCGCAGCACCGCGACCCCGGGGAGCATCCGCTCCCACCGTGCCTGCTGCTGCGGACCCGCGGTCACGCGACGAACGTACGCGCCTGCGTATGCCGTGAGGGCGGGTTTCGCGCAGACGTGGGCTGTGCGCTCAGGCGGGGACGCGCAGCCGCCGCATCATCTCGCCGACCGCGACGGTGATCGAGTGGCCGAGGTGCACGCAGGTGCCGTTGATCTCGTTCTGCTGGCTGCCGCCGAGCCCGATGACGACCTCGGGGTGGGTGCGGCTCACGGTGTCGACGATCTCCTGCGCCGTGGCGATGTCGATGTCGCGCGGCACGGCCATGACCATGCCGGCGGCGCGCCGGGCCTCGATCGCGCGCAGCCAGTCCTCGACCGGCAGGTCCGCGCCGACGTAGACCGTCGCGAAGCCGGCGCGGCGGGCCGCCACGGCGAAGGCGAGCAGCCCGAGCTCGTGGCGGGCGCCGGGCGGGAGTCCGATGAGCAGGGTCGGGCCGTCGACCCGACCCGAGGCGGCCTCGTAGGCGGCCGCGAGACGCCGCTGGACGGCATACGACACGAGGTGCTCGCCGGCCACGGTGAGCCGGCCGTGCGCCCAGGCCTCACCGACGAGCGCGAGGGTCGGCATGAGCCAGTCGTCGACGACGTGCTCGAAGGTGCCGAGCGCGAAGCGGGAGTCGAGGACTGCCGTCGCCGACGCGGAGTCGAGACGCTCGGCCGCGCGGATGAACGCCTCGGCGTCCTCGGACTGGTAGCGACCGCCGGGTCGCAGCGGCGCGACTCGACCGGCGCGGCTCTCACGGTCACCCCGTCCGGCGGGGCATCGCGACCGGCCGCGTCGCGGCTCGAGAGCCGGCGGGTCGTCTCGGCGGCGGCCTCGCGGGCGGACCAGCCCTCGTTGACGAGGGAGTTCATGATCGCGAGGGCGCGGACGTCCTCGGGGCCGTAGAGGCGGTAGCCGCCGTCGGAGCGCTGCGGGCTGACGACGCCGTAGCGGCGCTCCCAGGCGCGGAGGGTGGCGACGCTGATCCCGGTCAGCTCCGCCGCACGCTTGATGGTGTACATCGGCTACCCCAACCTGCCCAGGGCGTCCCGCATGCCCTGCTCGGCCTCGTCGCCGAGCTTCTTGAAGGCCGGCGCGAGCAGCGGGGCGACGAGCTTGGCCACGCCCTTGAACTCGAAGTCGGCGCGGTAGGTGACGGTCGTGCCCTCGCCGCGTCGGCGCCCGATGCCGGTCATCGTGCGCACGAAGGTCATGGTGTCCTTGGCGACGACGGTCGCGTTCTCGCCGCGGAGCGCGAACCTCTCGCCGGGCACGTGCTCGACGACGAGGTAGTCGAGCTCGGTCTCGCGGCCGAGGAACTTCGACACGTTGTGGTAGCGCGTGCCCACGCCCCCGTCGCCGGCGACCCGCTCGGTGCGCACGGTGCCGGGGTCCCATTCGGTCGTGTTCGTGAAGTCGCTGAGGTAGGCGAAGACGCGGTCGACGGGCTGGCCCACGGTGACGCTGCGCTCGATCTCCATGCCTTCTCCAACCTTTGACAGACCTTGAACAGCCACTCTACGGTGTGGACGAAGGATGGACAACGCGCCCCACGCGCACCCTCGTCCGTCCCACGCAATCCGGTCGGGGCGTCCGCGCCGAACCACACGGGACCACATCAGCCAGGAGGCCTCGGTGACTCGACCGAACCGAACCGACACACCCGCTGGACCGGCACGCCCGACCGACCGCAGCCGTCATCGGCGCCGGAGTGTCCGGCCTGACCGCCGCCCACGTGCTCGAGCGCCACCCACGACGTCACCCTCTTCGAGAGCGACACGCGGCTCGGCGGCCACGCGCACACCCACGACGTCCGCCGGGCGCGACGGCAGCCTGCGCATCGACAGCGGCTTCATCGTCCACAACGAGAAGACCTACCCGCACCTGCTCCGCCTCTTCCGCGAGCTCGACGTGCCGACCCAGCCCACCGAGATGAGCATGAGCATCACGTGCGAGGGCTGCGGGCTGTCGTATGCCGGGGGGCGCGGTCCCAAGGGCATGTTCGCCCAGAAGCGCCGCCTCGCCGACCCGCGCTTCATCCGGATGCTGAGCGACGTGCCGCGCTTCCACCAGGCCGCGCGCGCCCTGCTCGCCGACGAGTCGCAGGACCCGACGTGGGGCGAGTTCCTTGCGGCGCAGGGCTTCTCCGACTACTTCGTGCGCCACTTCGCCATCCCGCTCGTGGCCTGCGTCTGGTCGTGCGGCGACCTCGACGCGACGTCCTACCCGGCCCGCCACCTCTTCCGGTTCCTCGACCACCACGGCATGCTGACGGTGACGGGGTCGCCGACCTGGCGCACCGTCACCGGCGGGTCGGCGACCTACGTCGACCGGCTCGTCGAGCGCCTGCCCGACGTGCGCAAGGAGAGCCCGGTGACCGCGCGTGACGAGGCACGACGACGGCGTCGACGTGCTCGTGCGCGACGGACGCACGACGACCTTCGACCGTGTCGTCGTCGCCACCCACGCCGACCAGGCCCTCGACCTGCTCGCCGACGCGACCCCCGACGAGAAGCGCGACCTCGTCCGCGATCCGCTACTCCCGCAACGAGACCTGGCTGCACCGCGACTCGTCGGTCCTGCCGAAGCCGCGCCAGGCCAAGGCCTCGTGGAACTACCGCATGCAGGCGTGCGACGCCCCGGCCCCCGACGTCACCGTCAGCTACTGGATGAACCGCCTGCACGGCATCACCGACGCCGACGACCACGTCGTGACGCTCAACCCCGCCGGCGCACGTCGACGAGTCGCTCGTGACGGCGCGGATGTCCTACGACCACCCGATCTTCACCCGCGAGGCCGTCGAGGCCGCAGTCCGGCTGCGCGAGGGCGGCGGCGACCGCCTGGCCTTCGCCGGCGCGCACCTCGGCTGGGGCTTCCACGAGGACGGGTGCCGCTCCGGCGTGGAAGCCGCCGAGTCCTTCGGGGTGCGCTGGTGACGGCCGTCCTGACGCCGCCCGCAGGTGCCTGCGCTCGTCGACGGCACCGTGGCGCACTCGCGCCGCACGCCGCTGCACCACAGCTTCACCCACGGCCACTACCAGTGGCTCGTCGACATCGACGACCTGCCCCGACTCCCTTGGCCGACAAGGCTGCTCGCGCGCTTCGACGTCCGCGACCACCTCGACGGGGGTCGGCTCGGCGGCGGCATCCGCGGTGACGTCGAGCGCTTCCTCGCGGCGCGCGGCGTGACGCTGGCCGCCGACGACCGGGTCCTCATGCTCGCCAACGCGCGGGTGCTCGGCCACACCTTCGACCCGCTGTCGGTCTTCTGGTGCCTGCGCCCCGACGGCTCGCTCGCTCGCCGTCGTCTTCGAGGTGCACAACACGTACGGCGAGCGCCACGCCTACCTCCTCGACGTCCGACGACGACGGCACGGCGACCGTCGACAAGGCGTTCTACGTCTCGCCCTTCAACGACACCCGCGGGGAGTATGCCGTCCGCCTCGTCCTCGAGCCCGACGCCGTCACCGTGACGGTGGCGCCTCGACCGCGACGGCGAGCGCGTCATGACCGCCGTCACCCGCGGCACCCCGGAGCCGGCCACGACCCGCGCACTGCTCCGCCTCGTCCGCCGTCACGGCCTCGTCACCCAGAGGGTGACGACCCTCATCCGGGTCCACGGCATCCGACTGTGGCTGCGCCGCCTGCCCGTCGTGCCCCGCCCCCGCCACCCCAAGGAGGCTGTCCGATGACCGCCCATGTCCCCCACCATGGCCCAGCCGCTGTGCCTGCGCCGACCCACCCTGCGCGTGCTGTGCGTGCGCGCCCGCCTGGCCCGCAGCATCCTCGCCCAGGTCGCCAAGCGCGTGCCGGTCGACGTCGTCATGCCGGACGGCACGCTGCTCGGCGGCGGCACGCGCCGCGCCGACCGGCCCGGGCTCGAGATCGTGCGCCCGACCGCGCTCTTCGAGCGGCTCGCGCACCACCCCAAGATCGGCATCGGCGAGGCCTACATGGCCGGCGACTGGAAGGCCGCCGAGGGCACCGACCTCGCCGAGCTGCTCATGCCGTTCGCCGAGCGCATGACGACGGCCGTGCCCGAGGGCTGGCTGCGGCTGCGCGGCTTCGTCGACCGCCGCATCCCGAGCATCCAGAACAACTCGCTGCTCGGCTCGCGCCGCAACATCGAGGCCCACTACGACCTGTCCAACGACCTCTTCGCGACCTTCCTCGACGAGACGATGAGCTACAGCTCGGCGATCTTCGACGAGGACCAGCCGCTGCGCACGCAGTCCTTCGAGGAGGCCCAGCTGCGCAAGGTGCACGCGATCCTCGACATGGCCAAGGTCGGCCAGGACACGCCGCGTCCTCGAGATCGGCACCGGCTGGGGCACGCTCGCCCTCGAGGCGGCCCGCCGCGGCGCGACCGTCACGAGCGTCACGCTGTCCAAGGAGCAGGCGGCGCTCGCCCGCCAGCGGGTCGCCGACGCCGGCTTCGCCGACACCGTCGACATCCGGATCCAGGACTACCGCGAGGTCGAGGGCGTCTACGACGCCGTCGTCAGCGTCGAGATGATCGAGGCCGTCGGCGAGGAGTACTGGGAGACGTACTTCCGCACCATCGACGAGCGGCTCGCGCCCGGGCGGCATCGCCGCGGTCCAGGCGATCCTCATGTCGCACGAGCGGCTCATGGCCACGAAGCACTCCTACGGCTGGATCCAGAAGCACATCTTCCCCGGCGGGCTCATCCCGAGCCTCCAGGCGATGAGCGAGACGACCGACGCCGCGACGAGCGCTGCGCATGTCGGCCGTCGAGGCCTTCGGCACCGACTACGCCGAGACCCTGCGGCGCTGGCGCGAGACGTTCCTCGCCCGCTGGCCCGAGGTCCACGCGCTCGGCTTCGACGAGACCTTCCGCCGCAAGTGGGAGTTCTACCTCGCCTACTGCGAGGCGGGCTTCGCGACGGGCTACCTCGACGTCGCCCAGGTGCGCTTCGAGCGGGAGGGCGCCGCGGCCGCGGTCGTGATGACAGCGGCGACGACGTCGATCCTGTGGTTCCGGCGCGACCTGCGCCTGAACGACCACCCTGCGCTGCTCGCGGCCATCGACGCCGCCTCCCACGTGCTGCCCGTCTTCGTCCTCGACCCGCGGCTGCTCGAGAACGACACCCCGCGCACCCGGCGGCTGCTCGCCTCGGTCGCGTCGCTGTCGAAGGACATCCGGGGCGCGCTCGTCATCCGGCGCGGCGACCCCGTCGACGTCATCCCGCGGCTCGCGCAGGAGGTCGGCGCCCAGCAGGTGCACGTCTCGCGCGAGACGACGCCCTACGGCCGGCGCCGCGACGAGGCCGTCGAGAAGGCCCTCGCCGACGACGGGCGCGAGCTCGTCGCCACCGGCACGCCGTATGCCGTCGGGCCGGGTCGCATCGTCAACCAGTCGGGCTCGCCGTACAAGGTCTTCACGCCCTTCTCCAAGGCCTGGCACCAGCACGGGCGACCCGCCCTGCCGGCCCGCCCGAAGCGCATCCCGT
Organism: uncultured Actinomycetota bacterium; assembly: GCA_963849965.1. Classification (GTDB taxonomy): domain Bacteria; phylum Actinomycetota; class Actinomycetes; order Actinomycetales; family Dermatophilaceae; genus Terrabacter. Next base: position 85,761 of record CAWKJV010000030.1, read on the forward strand.
GGCTGCGCGACGACGTGCGCAGCGACGCCCTCCCCAGGGTCGCGAAGGCCTCGAAGCTCGAGGCCGGCGAGGCCGCCGCGCTGAAGCGGTGGGAGAGCTTCCTCCACGACGGGCTGACGGCATACGACAAGGAACGCGACCGACCCGACCTCGACACGACGAGCTCGCGGCTGTCGGCGCCGCTGAAGTACGGCGAGATCCACCCGCGCACGATCCTCGCCGACATCGCGGCGCACTCGGCCGGGCGGTCGCAGGCCGCGAGCACCTACGTCACCGAGCTGATCTGGCGGGAGTTCTACGCCGACGTGCTGTGGCACCACCCCGACTCGGCGTGGCACGACCTGCGGCCCGAGCTCGCCGAGCTGCCCTACGACTCCGGCTCCGAGACCGACCGGCTCGTCGACGCGTGGCGCGAGGGCCGCACCGGCTACCCGATCGTCGACGCCGGCATGCGCCAGCTCCTCGAGGAGGGCTGGATGCACAACCGGGTCCGGATGATCACGGCGAGCTTCCTCACCAAGGACCTCCACGTGTGGTGGCCGGTCGGGGCGCAGCACTTCCTCGACCACCTCGTCGACGGCGACATCGCCTCCAACAACCACGGCTGGCAGTGGGTCGCGGGCACCGGCACCGACGCCTCGCCCTACTTCCGGGTCTTCAACCCGGTGACCCAGGGGAAGAAGTTCGACCCCGACGGCGACTACGTGCGCCGCTGGGTGCCCGAGCTGCGCCACCTGCCGGGCGCCGCGGCGCACGAGCCGTGGAAGCACGACAACGGGTACGACGACGAATATCCCCAGCCGCGTCGTCGACCACGACGACGAGCGCAAGGAGACCCTGGCCCGCTACGAGCGCGCCCGACGCTGAGCCGATCCAGACCCGAGCGCAGACCGAGGAGGAGCACGTGAGAGGACCCGTCGCCGAGCTGCGCGCCTTCCTCGACGCCGCCCTGCTCGAGCCGGTGCGCGGGCAGCACGACGACCCACCCGAGGCGCGGACGCGGCGTCGCGTCGTCGTCGCCCTCACGCTTCGTCGTCGGTTCGGCCGTGCTCGCGTGGGCCCTGCGCGATCCCCGCCGGCGACCCGCTCTTCTACACCGCCTCGCTCGCCCTGGCGGCGGTGTGGGGCGTCGGCGCGATCGCGTCCGGGCCGCTGCACTTCGGCCGCGGCCACACCCGCCGCGGCGAGCGCGAGGCCCGGCCGATCGTGCAGTCCCTCGCGCTCGGCGCCCTGCTGCTCCTCGTCTTCCTCGTCGGCGCGCTCGTCGTCGCGCGCGTCCCGGTGCTGCGCGAGCCGGTCGACCAGCTGCTCGACCACGCCCGCTTCGGGTCGCTGCCCGTCGTGCTCGCCATCACCATGGTCAACGGCGTCGTCGAGGAGCTCTACTTCCGCGGCGCGCTGTATGCCGCCCTCCCGTCGCCACGCGGTCGCCATCACGACCGTGCTCTACGCCCTGACGACCGTCGGCAGCGGCATCCCGCTGCTCGTGCTCGCGGCCGCCATCATCGGCCTCGTCACCGCGCTGCAGCGCCGCGTCACCGGCGGCATCCTCGGCCCGATCATCACGCACGTGACGTGGTCGACCGGGATGCTCCTGCTCCTCCCACCCGCCCTCGAGCTGACCAGGTGATCCCATGACCTCCTCCCCGACGCCCACTCCCGCCACCGCCGGACGCACCGCCCTCGTGACCGGCGCCTCCGGCTACGTCGGCGGCCAGCTCGTGCCCCGGCTGCTCGACGACGGGCTGGACCGTCAAGGTGCTGACCCGGCGCCGGGCCTCGCTCGACGACAAGCCGTGGGTCGACCGGGTCGAGGTCGTCGAGGGCGACGTGGGCTCGAGCGCGAGCGACATGCGCGCGGCCCTCGAGGGCGTCGACGCCGCGTGGTACCTCGTGCACTCGATGGACGACCAGCCCGACTTCCAGGAGCGCGACCGCGAGGCCGCGACGCACTTCGCCGAGGCCGGCCGAAGGAGGCCGGCGTCTCGCGCATCGTCTACCTCGGCGGCCTGCACCCGGACGACGAGGTGCTCTCGCCGCACCTGGCCTCGCGCGTCGAGGTCGGCCGCATCTTGCTCGACTCGCGGCGTGCCGACCGCGGTGCTCCAGGCCGCCGTCGTGCTCGGCGACGGCTCGGCGTCCTTCGACATGCTGCGCTACCTGACGACCCGGCTGCCCGCGATGGTCGCGCCCGAAGTGGCTCGACAACAAGATCCAGCCGATCGCGATCGACGACGTCGTCACGCTGCTCGTCGGGCGCCGGCGAGCCTGCCGCCCGAGGTCAACCGCACCTTCGACATCGGCGGCCCCGAGGTGCTCACCTACCGCGAGATGATCGCGCGCTTCTCCGACGCGACGGGTCGCCGCCGGCCGCTCGTCGTGACCGTGCCGGTGCTGACGCCGCGCCTCGCGAGCCACTGGGTCGGGCTCGTCACGCCGATCTCGGCGGGGCTGGCCAAGCCGCTCGTCGGCAGCCTCGTGCACGAGGTCGTCGCCAAGGAGAACGACATCAGGGACTACGTCGACGTGCCCGGCGGCTTCATCGACTTCGACACGGCGGTCCGGTCGGCGATGCGCACGGCGAAGCCCGACACGGCGATGCGCAACCTCGCCCTGACCAGCGCCGCGACGGTGGCCAGCGCGGTCGTGGGTTCGCTTGCCACGCAACCGAACTCGACGTGGTACCGCTCGCTCGACCTGCCCGACTGGCAGCCCCCGACGCTCGCCTTCCCGGTCGTGTGGACGGCGCTCTACGCCGACATCGCGGCGACGCTCCGCGACGGCGCTCAACGCCTACGACAAGGCGGGCGACACCGAGGGTCGCAACGCCTACCTCAAGGCGTTCGGCACCAACCTCGCCCTCAACGCGGCGTGGAGCGTCCTCTTCTGGCGCTCCGCAAGCCGTGGGTGGCCGCCGCCGAGGCCGCCCTGCTCACCGCGAGCTCGGCCGACCTCGCCCGCCGGGCGGGGACGGTCGAGCAAGGGCGCCGGCATCGCCCTGTCGCCGTATGCCGTGTGGTGCGGTTTCGCGACCGCCCTCTCGACCGCGATCGCTCGCCGCAACCGCTGACGGCGGCTCGATCGCGGCGTATCTGCCTCTCTAGCGCTGCGCCGATACACCGCCAGACAGCCCTCGAGAGTCGAGCACTCGACCGTCGAGTGCCCATCCTCAGCACGCGCACGTCCGTCGAACTGGGCACTCGACCGTGCGAGTGCCCAGTCGGCACCGCGCGGCGACAGTCGCGGGCGAGTCAGGCGCTGACCGGCTGCTTCGTGAAGGCGCGGCGGTAGGCGACCGGCGGGATGCCGATCTGGCGCTGGAAGTGGTGGCGCAGCACGGCCGCCGTCGCGAAGCCGCTCTCGCGCGCGATGCGCTCGACGTCGAGGTCGGTGGACTCGAGCAGGTGGCGCGCACGGAGCACCCGCTGGCTCGTCAGCCACTTGTGCGGGGTCGTGCCGACCTCGGCGGTGAACCGCCGGGCGAAGGTGCGCTCGGACATGGCGGCCCGCTTCGCGAGCGAGGGGATCGAGTGCTCCTCGTCGAGGCGCTCGGCGACCCACTCCATGACGTCCTGGAGCCCCTCGCACGGCTCGGACGGCACGGGTGTCTCGACGAACTGGCGCTGACCGCCGGAGCGGTGCGGCGGGACGACCATGCGGCGCGCGATGCGGGTCGCGACCTCCGAGCCGAGCTCGGTGCGCACGAGGTGCAGGCACGCGTCGATGCCGGCGGCGGTGCCGGCGCTCGTCAGGACCGGGCCGTCCTCGACGTAGAGGACGTCGAGGTCCACGCAGGCGCCGCGGGTTCTCCTCGGCCAGCCGGGCGGCATACCTCCAGTGGGTGGCGCACTCGCGGCCGTCGAGCAGGCCCGCGGCCGCGAGCTGGAAGGCGCCGGAGCAGACCGAGAGCACGCGGCCACCGCCTGCCGCGTTCTCGCGCAGGATGTCGAGGACCTGGGGGTCGTAGGGGCCGTCGACAGGACCGCCGGGGATGGCGACGAGGTCGGCGCCGCGGGCGGCCTCGAGCGGGAACGGCGCGACGATGCCCATGCCGCTCGTCGTGCGCAGCACCTCGCCGGGACGGGACGAGCAGACCCGGAAGTCGAAGGCCGGGACGCCGTCGTCGGTGCGGTCGATGCCGAAGACCTCGCACAGGACGCCGACCTCGAACATGGCCACGGGCTCCTGGGCGATGACGGCGATGGTGCGCAGCATCGGCCCAGCATGGCACGATTGGCAGGATCTTGTCGAACAACGACAGTTCTGCCACTCGTGGCGGGATCATGGTGAGCGCAGACTTTCTGCCATGGACATCATCTTCTTCCTCATCATGATCGTCGCCATCGTCGCCGCCCTCGGGCCGCACCACCGTCGCACGTTCTCGCTGCCGCGCGCTCCGTTCGGCGCCGACGCCGCGCTCGACCGGGACATCGAGCGCGTGCACCACGACGTGCCCGTCGCACACTGACCACACGACTCAGCCAGGTCGGCTGCCTCTTGGACCGCCGCGCCAGCTCGGCCGGCTCAGGTGCATCACTACCGAGTGTCCGTGCACGTCGAAGGACGTAAGGGCGACCAGTCCGCCTGGCGACATGAAAGTCAGACGCGTCCCCAGCACCGGCTGCGCCTCGACAGCCTTGACACACCGGCCCCACGCCGTCAGAACGGTGGTGGATCCTCGCTCGGTCGAGGGGCTGGGCTCGGGTGGGGCGGACCCGAACCGGGGTCGCGCAGCGACTCTCGCCAGTTCTTGGGATAGGTGACGTAGTCACGACCGGCGAGGGAGGTCCAAGCGATCCCGTCGTCTTCGACGCGGTGGACCTTCCAGACCCGGGCGGTCTTGCCGTTGTGACAGCCACGGCTCAGGGAGTCGAGGTTCGAGACGTGCGGTCCGCCCGACGGGCCACGGGACGAGGTGGTCGACGTCGCACCGGTCCGCCGGGACCTGGCAACCGGGGCCGCGACACACACCGTCGACCGCCTTGACGTGGGCGACCATCTCGGGAGTCGGGGCATAGCGCTCGGTCGAGAGCTCGAGAGCCCGACCGGTGTCGACGTCAACGGCAAGGCGCTGCCAGACAGAGCCCGGCGCGGTGATGATCTGGCGGGCATGGGGCGCGGTCACCCAGCCGTGGCCGACCAGCTCGCACGCAGCGTCCGACAGGCCGGCCACGACCTCGAAGGGTACGACGACACGCACCGTCGCCGGCGGCATGTCGGACAGGCCGGACCAGCCGGGCTCTCCCGTCCCGGTAGAGCCCCTCGTCCCGGCGGAGCCCCCAGTCCCCTTGACGAGCACGAGGCACCTGGGACCACTCCGTAGAGCACGAGGTCGCAGAGCAGGTCGCTGCGCAGCTGGTCGAGGCTGCGGACGTCACCGGCCGCGCGGGCGGCCCGCGCCATGGCGTCGACCCGGTCGAGCACCCCGACGACCCGCTCGGCCGAGGCGACGACGGTGAACGTGCCCATGCCGTCCTCGACGAGGCGACCGAAGACCGTGCGCCGCGCCGTGGCCGCACGGCGCCGCTCCTCCTGGCCGCGCGGGTCGGCCGCTCGCACGCAGCGCCGCAACCGCTCACCGAAGAGGCGGTGCGAGGCGATCGAGCCGTCGCGCGCGGGCGCGAGCACCGTGGCCTCCAGTTCGGCGATCACGTCGTCGTCGAGCATCCGCGTCTCGACGACGATCCGGAGCGCCCGGTGGAGGCTGACAGTGCCGGCCCGGAGCCGCTCGCGGAGCACCCGGTGGCGACGGGCCGCGGTGGCGAGCTCGAGCCGGCGTGAGACCTCGGCGACGCCCACACCGGTCGCGCAGGCGATCTCCTGCGCGGCGACCTGGTCGGCCGTGATCGGCACCGGCGAGCTCGTCGTCAGCTGGGCGAGCTGCTGCTCCTCGACCGAGTGCAGGGCTGCATAGGCGTCGACGATCCGGCCTTCGAGACGGGCCTTCTGGACCTCGAGCCGCTCGATCTGCGACAGCACCGCATCGGCCTCGTCGTGGAGCGAGGTCGGCACATCCGGCCCTCCGGCACCGACGATGGTGGCGCTCCCCTGGCGAAGCACATGGATGATCCGGGGGTTCAGGCGGCCGCCACTGGAGTCCGCATCGGACGACGAGCGCCAGGTGTCGAGGAATGGCACGAACTCACTCCTCCCACCCGGGTCGCCGACTCCCTCAAGTAGAACACATGTTCGACTGACTCACAAGGGTTGTCCACACCGGTCTTTCGCCCCGACACTCCTTGCAGCACAGCCGGATTCGAGGCGGTCAGCCCTTCGAGGACGGGCTCTCGCTCGCGACTTGCGCCGCGTCAGCAGCACGCCCGCGATGCACAGCGCGCCACCGACGAACGTCAGGGGCGGCGGCACCTCGGAGAGCAGCGCCCAGGCGATGAGCGTCGCGATGAAGGGCACGAGGAAGGTCGTCAGGGTCAGCTTGCCGGCATCGCTCCGCGCCAGCACGTAGGCCCACGTCGAGAAGGCGATGGCCGTCGGGAAGATGCCGAGATAGGCGATCCACCACAAGGTGCTCGCGTCGCTGTCGCGCACGACGGTGACGAGCTCGCCGCTCCACGGCAGGCACACGACCGCGCCGATGATGCAGGCGATCCAGGTGACCTCGGGACCCGGCAACCGCCCGAGGAGCGGCTTCTGCGCGAGGACGCCCACGGCATACGTGATCGCGGCGAGGACGGCGAGCCACACGCCCACCATGTCGCCGGAGTCACCGGAGGAGAACCCCCGCGCGATGACGACGACCCCCGCGAAGCCCACGGCCATGCCGATGAGGAGCCAGCGGCTCATCTTCTCGCCGAGGAAGACGGTGGCGAGCAGCGCCACGATGATCGGGCCGATCTGCACGATGAGCGCGGACGTGCCGGCGTCGATGCGGCGCTCGGCCTCGTTGAGGGCGAGGTTGTAGACGCCGAACCAGCCCACGCCGCAGAGCAGGAGCAGAGGCCAGTCACGGCGGGCCGGCCAGGTGCGCGGCCGGCGGAAGACGAGGACCCCGAGCGCGACGGACGCGACGAGGAGCCGCCCCAGCGACAGCGCGCCGGGCGGCACGTCGCGTCCGAGGTGCCGGATCGCGACGAAGGCCGACGCCCACAGCAGGAGCGTCACGGCCACGGCGGCGAGCACGAGCACCCTCGAGCGCCGGGCGCTGGGCGGGGCCTTTGATGCAGTGCGAGAGTCCACGGTCACCCCGAGACCATAGGCGTGGACACCGACAGCCCGCCGCGCGGTTTCCGGTCAGATGTCCCCGACATCCCGCCACCTCGGACGCGCCGCCTTGCCGTTCGATCCATGCATAAGTTAACGTTTGTCCTTATGGCAATGCATGGTTATGTCTGGTCAATGGGTGCCTGTCGCCCGCTCGGGAGCATGCCCGCGCGCTGAGCCGCAGGCCACGCCGCCGTTCCCGAGCGCCCCGCCCCCGTCAGCACCCGACCCCGAAAGGCACCACCATGTCCCGCGGCGCCCAGCGCATCTCCGTCGACCTCGCCGACACCGCCCGTCGTCTCGCCCGCCAGCGCGCCCTCTGGCAGCGCCTCGTCGACTTCGACCCCATCACCCGCTACTACGCGCGGCTCCTCGCCGACCACGACCACGAGGCCTGGCTGCTCACCTGGCTGCCCGGCCAGGGCACCCCGTGGCACGACCACGGCGGCAGCGCCGGCTCGTTCGTCGTGCTCCAGGGGGTCCTCACCGAGGAGGTCGCCGGCTACCGCACGGCCGTCGACCTCGACAACGTCCGCCGCGCGACCGGTCCGGGGGTGCTCCTCAGCCCGGGCGACCAGCGGACGTTCGGCACCCGCCACCTGCACCGCGTCACGAATGCCGGCTCCGACCCGGCTGTCAGTCTGCACGTGTATGCCCCCAGACTGACTTCCATGACGAACTACCGCGCCGTCGACGGGGTGCTGGAGGTCGAGGAGCAGGCCGAGGTCGGGGTCGACTGGTGACCCCCGCGTCCGACCGCCCCCGCCCCCGCACCATCGACGAGGTGCTCGCCGAGGCGCGCAGCCGACTCCATCGCCTGACGCCCGCGGAGGCCGCCGCCGCGAGGGCCAACGGCGCCTTCCTCGTCGACATCCGTCCGGCGGCCCAGCGCGCGGCCGAGGGCGAGCTGCCCTCGGCGACGCCCATCGAGCGCAACGTCCTCGAGTGGCGCCTCGATCCCGCGAGCGACGCGTCACTGCCGATCGCGAGCCACGACCTCGAGGTCGTCGTGCTCTGTCAGGAGGGCTACACCTCGAGCCTCGCGGCCGCCGCCCTCCAGGAGCTCGGCATCCACCGCGCCACCGACGTCATCGGGGGGTATGCCGCGTGGCGCGCCTGGCAGGAGTCCGCGGAGCAGGCGCCGCGCCGCCAGCAGGCGCCTGCCGAGGACGGTCGGTAGCCGCTCCACGTGCCCTGCGTCAGTGGCCCGGGCCGGTCACCATCTTGGCCCGCTCCGACGCGTGCGCCCCACCCTTGGCCGCGAGCGTCGTGCAGGCCTCCTCGATGTCGCGGGCCAGGGTGTCGACGTGCTCGCGGCTCATCGTCTCCTTGACCAGGGCGCGCATGATCGTGATGTCCTGGGCGTCGGGGGGCAGCGTGTAGGCAGGGACCATCCAGCCGCGCTCGGCCGACAGCTGCCAGGCGATGTCGAACTCGTCGTAGTCGTGCTCGCCGGACAGCAGGAAGGCGACGAGCGGGAGCTGCTCCTCGTCCCGGCCGATCAGCTCGAAGCGGCCCATCGCCTCGAGCAGGTCGCCGAGCATCCGGGCGTTCTCCTGCATGTTGCGCATGATGTAGGTGTAGCCCTCGCGACCGTAGCGCACGAGGTTGTAGTACTGCGCCAGCACCATCGCCGACCCCGTCGAGAAGTTCAGGGTGAAGGTCGAGTCGGTCTTGCCGAGGTAGTTCTCCTTGAAGACGAGATCGGGTGCCAGGTCGGCGACCTCCCGGAAGATCAGCCAGCCGATGCCCGGGTAGACGAGGCCGAACTTGTGCCCCGAGACGTTGATCGAGCGCACCTGCTCGAGCCGGAAGTCCCACGGCGAGTCCGGGTAGAGGAACGGCCACACGAAGCCACCGCTGGCCCCGTCGATGTGCAGCGGCACGTCGAGGCCACGCTCCTGCTTGATCTGCACGAGCAGGTCGTTGATGCCGACGATGTCGTCCTTGTGCCCGGTGAAGGTCGTGCCGAGCACGGCCGCGACCCCGATGGTGTTCTCGTCCACGTGCGGCGCGACGTCCTCCGGCCCGATCGTGTACTTCCCCGGCTGGAGGGGGACGATCCGCGGCTCGACGTCGAAGTAGCGGCAGAACTTCTCCCAGACGACGTGCACGTCGCCGCCGAAGACCAGGTTCGGGCGCTCCGTGGAGCCGCCCTCGGCCTGTCGACGGGTGCGCCAGTTCCACTTCAGCGACAGGCCGCCGAGCATGATCGCCTCGGACGAGCCCTGGGTCCGCGCCCCGGTGGTCTCGCCCGGGGCGTGGAACAGGTCGGCGAGCATCCGGATGCAGCGCTGCTCGATCTCGGCCGTGCGCGGGTACTCCGCGTGGTCGATGAAGTTGCGGTGCAGGTTCTCGGCGATGATCCGCTGCGCCTCCGGCTCCATCCACGTGGTGACGAAGGTCGCGAGGTTGCGGCCCGGGTCGCCCTCGAGGGCGAGGTCCTCGGCCACGAGGCGCATGGCGTCGACGGCGCGTCATCCCCGCGGCCGGGAACTCGCGGCTGGGCACCTCCTCGGTCACGAAGCGGTTGCCGTAGAGCGCTGCGACGGCGTTGATCTCGGACGGGATGGCCATGCGTCTTCTCCTTGGGTGAGTGGGTCACGGTAGGTGTCGGAGTCAGTGGGGGTGTCGCGGCCACGGCGGACGTCGACGGGCACGTCGCCAGGCCGGGCAGCATCAGGGCCGCGCCGACGAGGAAGCACAGCGGCGCCCCAGAAGGTGCCGGCGACGGCGAGACGCGCGCTCAGCAGGGCGTCGGTGCTCGGGACGACGTAGCTGGCGATGGCCGAGGCCATGAAGAGCACCGAGCCGAGCATGTTGAGCCAGGCGATCCGCCACGGGAACGACTGCGGCTGCACGGCTGAAGAACCGGTGCGAGACCGCGAGCACGGCGCAGCGCGCTCGACACGAGGAAGAGCACCGACCCGTAGAGGTCCGGGCGCCACACGTAGCGGTCGGACTCGGCGGCCGTCGCGTTGTGGGTCAGGGCGGCGATGGTGCTGATGTTGAAGAACACCGTGCCCGGGAACTGGACGGCCGCGGCCAGCCAGTTGCGGTCGTGCGGCAGCCAGCCCCACAGACGCACGGGGGCGGGCTCGGTGCTGGGTCACCTCGTCGACGGCGGTCGTCGCAGGGGTCTGCGCCTGGACGAGCTGGCCGTACGAGGCGCTGGTGAAGAAGACCGATCCGACGACGTAGGTGACGCCGTCGGCCCATCCCCCGATGGCATTGAGGTAGGCCGGCACCGAGCCCAGCACGAAGCACGCCGAGCCGGCCATGAACAGCCAGGCGATGGTCGCGTTGAGGCGTTCGGGTCGCACGCTCATCCGGCTGGCTCCTCGTCCGGCTCGATCGGGCTCGGTGGACCCACGTGACCGGCGTGCACGCGCCGGGGCACGCTGGCCGGGCGGCTCGCGGCCTGCGCCGGGGCCGAGCCGGCGGGCGCCCGGTGTCGGGAGCACCGCCGTGACGACGAACGACACGACCACGGCGACGACCACCTGGGGGGTGACCGTCAGGCCGTCGGTGCCCATCAGCAGGGTCGCGAGGAGCACGGAGGTGAGGGGCAGCCGGAGCATGGCGCAGCACATCGCGCCGATGCCCATGCCGATGGCGGGGGCCAGCTCCATGCCGGGCAGGCCGCTCAGGGCGATGCCGAGCACGGCCCCGATGAACATCGACGGGAAGACCGGGCCACCGCGGAAGGCGCTCAGCGACAGACCGTAGGCGAGCGCCTTGAACAGCCCGAGCAGCACGAGCACGCCGAGCGAGTAGTCCGCCGCGTTCGCGACGAGCCCGGGCAGGGCGTCCTGCCCGGAGAACAGCACCTCGGCTGAACCCGCGTCCGGTGGTGACCTGGTAGGCGGTGGCACACAGGCCGATGAGCAGACCGAGGCCCACGGTCACCGGCACCCGGTTGCGGTGCACGAGGGGGCGCACGGACAGCCCGATCCACCGGACGGCCCAGCCGAGCAGCGCGCCGAGGACGCCGACCGGCACCGCCCACAGCAGCGACGCGATGGTGGGCTGGACCCCCGGGGGCACGGTGGTCAGCGCGAGCGAGAACGTGCCGAGGCCGGTCCAGGCGTCCAGCCCCACGAAGACGAGCGCGCCGATGCCGGAGGCCAGCAGGCCCGGCAGCGCGACGAGGCTGAGGGTCGCGCCCGCGATGCCGGCCGCCTCCATGATGAGGAAGGCACCGAGCAGCGGCGAGCCGAGCAGCGTGCTGACGGCGGCGAAGCTGCCGGCGGACGCCATGATCGTCACCGCCATCGGCGGGGCGTCCCGTCTTGGCCAGGCGCACGGTCAGGGCCGCCAGCCCGCCGCCGATGGCGATGAGCGGCGCCTCCGGGCCGAGGACCGCCCCGAGCCCGAGCGTGGCGAGCGCGGCGAGCACGATGCCGGGGAGGTCGCGGCCGGTCGCCGGGCCCCGAGCCGGCTTGAACCCGAGGGCAGGTGAGTGGCCCGCCGTGCCCGGCAGCTGGCGGATGGTGAGGGCCACGAGCAGTCCGCTGAGCATCAGCCAGGGCACCGGCCACCAGGCCGGGGTGGCGCCCGTCGAAGAGGTCGGACGGGAGGTCGTCGAAGAGGTAGGTCTGGAGCGCCCCGACGAGCGCGAGGAAGCCGTAGGCGACGGCCGAGATCGGGATGCCGAGCAGCGCCGCGAGCACCAGGGCGGACAGGTAGGCCTTGGACCGGACGATGCTCGCCGGGTCGAGGTCCGGCCGGTGCGCCGGGTGGCGCGCTCGCGTCAGTCACCCGGTCTGCCTCCTCACGCGAGCGAGGGATCCGCGCTCGCGGCGGGGACGTGCGGGCTGGCACCAAGATAGTCCGGCGCCCGGGCCCGGCGTGGGCGATCCGTCAGGACCGGGGCGCCGCCCCGCGGGGCGGTGCTGCCCCGTGAGGGACGGATGCCGCCGCGCGCCGACTCGCGTCGCACCGCGTCGCTCAGCCGGTCGAGGTGCGCCGACGGCAGCCGCCAGCGCTGCCAGTAGAGCGGCACGTCGACGTGGTCGCGCGACCCGAGGCGCACGAGCTCGCCCGACTCGAGCAGCGGCGCGAGCTGCGTCGTCAGCAGCGCACCCCAGCCGAGGCCCGAGCGGACCGCGGTGACGAAGCCCGCGCCGTCCGGCACCTCGTGGGTCGGTGGCGCGCGTCGTCACTCCGTGCCGGTCGAGGATGCGCTGCTGGATGTCGTCCTTGTCGTTGAAGCGCACGAGCGGCGTTGCAGCCCAGTCGATCCCGCGGCCCGCCCGATGGCGCTCGAGGAGCTGCGGCGTCGCCGCCGGCAGGTAGCGCATCGTCACGAGCGGCTCGGTCGAGCAGCCCTGGACCGGCGTCGGGTCCGAGGTCACGGCGCCGAGCACCTCGCCCGAGCGGAGCAGCCGGGCCGAGTGGTCCTGGTCCTCGACGCGCAGCGCGCAGCACGACGTCGTCCCACGCGCGCCGCCTCGGTCAGCACGCGCGCCGAACCACGTCGACATCGAGTCGGCGTTGACGACGATCGGCAGGTCGGCGCGGGACCGGCTCGTCGGTGGCGAGCCCCGCGAGCGCCTCCGACTCGAGCAGGCTCTGCTGGCGGGCCAGCCGAACGAGGGCCTCCCCCGCCGACGTGGCCCGGCACGGGCGACGTGCGCACGACGACGACCTGCCCGACCTCCGCCTCGAGCGCCTTGACCCGCTGGCTGACGGCGGACGGCGTCACGTGCAGCTGCCGGGCCGCCGCGTCGAAGGTGCCGGTGTCGACGATGGCGAGCAGGGTGGCGAGGTGCTCGGGCTGGAGCCGCATGAAGCCATGCTAATGATGCTGAAGAAAACTTCGCTTCACTGAAGCCGCACGTCCCGCCTACCGTCGAGGGCGTGACCTCCCTCCTGCCCGGCTTCCTCACCATGGCCTCGCTCATCGTCGCCATCGGTGCGCAGAACGCCTACGTGCTCCGCACCGGTCTCGCGCGCCGGCACGTCGGCCTCGTCGTCGCCGTCTGCGCCCTCAGCGACGCGGTCCTCGTCGTCGCCGGCGTGCTCGGCGTCGGTGGTCTCGTCACGGCCCACCCGGGACTGCTCACGGTCGTGCGATGGGTCGGGGCGGCATACCTCGTCGGCTACGGCCTGCTCTGCCTGCGGCAACGCGCGCCACCCCAAGGGTCTCGAGGCGGACGGCGCCGCAGAGGTCACGCAGCGGCGTGCTCGCCACCGTCCTCGCACTGACGTGGCTCAACCCGCACGTCTACCTCGACACCGTCCTGCTCGTCGGCTCGCTCGCCAACCAGCACGGCGCCGACGGGCGCTGGTGGTTCGCCGGCGGAGCGGCCGCTCGCGAGCGTCGCGTGGTTCACGGCGCTCGGCTACGGCGCGCGCCTGCTCGCGCCGCTCTTCGCGCGCCCCGCCACGTGGCGCGTCCTCGACGTCGCCATCGCACTGGTCATGTTCACCATCGCCGCCACCCTCGTCCTCGGCTGAGGACGCGCCGCGGCGCAGTCGATGACTTCCCGCGTTGCCCTGCGGCCTGCCGCCCTCGACCTACCCTCTGCCGCGTGAGCACGGGGGAGGTCGCCGCCGTCGGCGACGACAAGCGCATGAGGCTTCGGTATGCCGGCACCTGTCGTGAGTGCGGCACTGACCCTCCCAGCGGGCACCCGTGCCGTCTACGAGCGGACGCGACGCACCGTGCGCTGCCTCGGGTGCCCGACCGGTGCGGCGAGCACGCCGCACGAACCCACCGAGGTGGTCGACGAGCCCACGGACGCAACGGAATCCCGCGGCGCTCGACGTCAGTGGTCCGGCGGGCGGGTCGGCGCGACGCGAGTTCGAGCGACGACGCGACGCCCGGGACCGACGGGTGCGCGAGCGCTTCCCCCGCATCGGCGGCTTCCTCCTCGCCGTGACGGAGGAGCCACAGAGCACTCGGGCGTGGGACACCGGCGCCGCGGGCGAGCAGGTGGTCGGCGCCAGGCTCGACTCCCTCACGGGCGACGGGCTCAAGGTCCTGCACGACCGACGCATCCCGCGGACGCGGGCCAACATCGACCACGTCGTCGTCTCGCGCGCCGGCGTCTTCGTCGTCGACGCGAAGAAGTACAAGGGCCAACCGGGCCTGCGCGTCGAGGGCGGCCTGTTCCGTCCCCGGACCGAGACGCTCGTCGTCGGTGGTCGCGACTGCTCGAACTCGTCGACGGGGTGCTCAAGCAGGTCGACCTCGTCCGCGCCGCCTCGAGGACCCGACCTCCCGGTCGCCGGGGTGCTCTGCTTCGTCGCGGCCGAGTGGCCGCTCTTCGGTGGCTCCTTCGAGCACCCGCGGCGTGCACGTCCTCTGGCCGAAACGCCTCGCCCAGGTCGTGACAGCCGAGCCGACGACGCGTGGTCGGAGGCACCCGCGCCCATCGACGTCGCCTCGGTCCACGCCCGCATCGCGCGGGCCTTTCCTCCCGCCTGAAGCGGCACGGCGCACTACCTCAGACCGAGCAGGACGGCATACGCCATCGGATCTGAGGTAGCGGCGTCCCCGGGATAGGGAGGTCGTCCGATGTGGGGGTCTACCTCAGCGACCGAGTCTGGAGGAGTCCAGAACGGCACCAGCAGAGGAAAGACCATGACCACCCAGTACCTCGACTTCCGCACCATCCAGTTCGAGATCGAGTCCCGCTACCCGCAGCGTCGCCGCGTCCGTCGCGACTCGTCGCTCGAGATCATGCGCCGCACCATGGCGCGGATCTCCCGGGAGGAGAACCAGCCGGGCCGCACCCGGTGACGACGGCGACGCGAGCGCGTGTCGCCGACCGGCCCACCGCTGTCGGCGGAGTACGCGATGATGCCGCGTATGCCGCTGCGCACCGGCCCCCTCATCGGGAGGGACACCGACCTGTCCCGTCTCGCCGACGCCATCGGGCTGCGCCCCACCCCGGGTGCCCGGCCCGGTGGCGTCGTCGTGCTGTCGGGCGACGCCGGCATCGGCAAGTCGCGGATCGTCGCGCAGCTCGTCGCCGACGCCACCGACGCCGGCTGGTTCACCGCGGTCGGCCACTGCGTCGGCCAGGCCGGCAGCAGCCTCGCCTACCTCCCCTTCGTCGAGCTCGTCGGCGCGATCGACGCAGGCCGTCCCGATGTCGTCGAGCGCGTGCTCGAGACGCACCCGAGCCTCGGCCACCTGCTGCCCGGCCGAGTCGACGCGCCCGACGGCCAGGGCGCCGAGCGTGCGGGACGGGCCACCGACCCGGGCCAGGTCGCCGAGGCCGTCCACGCCCTGCTCACCGCCCTCGGCGACGCGCAGCCCTCCCTCGTCGTCGTCGAGGACGTCCACTGGGCCGACCACTCCTCGCGCGACCTCATCACCCTCCTGCTGACCCGCGGCTTCACCACGGCCGTCGGTCTCGTCGTGACCTACCGCTCCGACGACCTCCACCGCCGCCACCCCCTCCACGAGACGCTCGCCGTGTGGGAGCGCATCGCGGGGCTCGAGCACGTCGAGCTCGCCCCGCTCCCCGACGACGCCGTCCGAGAGCTCGTCTCCGGCATCGAGGGCGCCCCCACCGATGCCGGCACGGCCACCGAGATCGCCCGGCGCGCGGAGGGCAACCCGTTCTTCGCCGAGGAGCTCGTCGCGAGCGCCGCCGCCGGCCAGGCCCTGACCGGCGGCCTGAGCCGGGTGCTCCGCGCGCGGGTCGAGCAGCTCGACGACACCACGCAGCGCGTGCTGCGCGCGATCGCCCTCAAGGGCGGTCAGTTCATCGGCCACGACCTCCTCTCCCGGGTCGTCGACCTCCCCGACGAGACCCTCGAGGCGGCGCTGGCCGCGGCCGTCGAGCACCACGTCCTCGAGGCGCGGTGGCCCCCGGCCTACACCTTCCGCCACGCCCTGCTCGGCGAGGCGGTCGCCGACAGCCTGCTCCCGGGCGAGCGCCTGCGCCTCCACCGGGCGTATGCCGCCATGCTGGCCGAGCGCCCCGAGCTCGCCCCCGCGTCCGAGCTCGCCCGCCACGCCGCGGCGGTGGGTGACCTGCCGACGGCGGTCCGGGCGAGCCGAGCGGCGGCCGAGTCGGCGATGGCCGTCGGTGGCCCGCAGGAGGCGCTGCTCCACTTCGAGCGGGCCCTGTCGTGGCTCGACGAGGACGACCCCGAACGCGACGAGGTGACCCTGGGCGCCTCGCGCGCGGCGACGGTCGCCGGCGAGCCGATCCGCGCGATCGACCTGCTGCGCGACCGGCTCGACCACCCGGGCACGGCCCAGCAGCCGGGCGCGCGCGCCGACCTGCTCGCGACCCTCGTCATCCGCTCGCGCATCCTCGACCTGCCCGTCGACTCCGTCGCCCTGACCGACGAGGCCCTGTCGCTTATCGGTGAGGAGGCCGACGAGCGCCGGGTCCGGGTGCTCGTCGCCCGCGTGCAGGCCCTCGTCGACAACGGCTCGTTCGTCGAGGCCGCCGTCGTCGGCCGACGAGGTGTCGCTGCTCGCCGAGCGCCTCGGCCTGGGCGGCGCGCTCACCGAGGTCCGCACGATCATGGCGCGGGTCGTCGAGGCGCAGGAGGACCTCGACTCGGTCGAGGCCCACCTGCGGTCGGTCGTCGCCGACATCCCGCCCGACGACCCGCTGCTGCTGCGGGCCCTGCACCAGCTCGCGCTCGCTCGCGCACCGCCGCGGCGACCTGCCCGGAGTCGCTCGCGCTCTACGACCGCGGCGCCGAGGTGGCACGACGGATGCACCGTGAGTGGGCACCGTGGGGTCAGGAGTGCCGCCTGCTCGGTGGTCTCACGGCCTACGAGCTCGGCGACTGGGACGGCGTGGTCCGCCGGCTCGACCTCGCCGGGCGGCCGGCCCCTCAGCCGGGGCGCGCGATCTTCACGGCGGCCGCCCTGAGCGTGCAGGCCGGTCGGGGCGAGCCGGTCGACCCCGCCCTCCTCGATGCCCTGCGGCAGTGGTGGCACGTCGACGCGATCTGCGTCGTGCTGACGATCATGCCTGCAGTGGACGTGCTCGGTCAGTCCGGCGACCTGCGCGCGCTGCTCGACCTGACGGAGGCCGCGGTGCGCGTCCTCGACTCGACCTGGGGCGAGTACCACGCCATCGTCCGGCTCGCCGCACTCGTGGCCGGGCAGTCGGCCGCGCTCGTGCCGAGCGCCGACCCCGCGCTGCGGGCCCGGGCCCTCGCCGTCGTCGACGAGCTCGCCGACCGCGGCCGCCTCATCAGCGAGCTGCGGCCGGCGGTCGAGAAGAGCGAGCCGACCCAAGTTCGAGCGTTCTGCTGTCGGGTCGCTCGAGGACACGAGCCGCGAGACCTGGGCGTGGACGGCCCGGCTCGAGGCCGAGCTCCTGCGCCTCCAGCGGGTCGCGGGCGTCGCGCGCGTCCCGGGCGTCGGACCCACCGCCCGTGACGGCGCTGGTCGACGCGTGGCGTGTGAGCGTCGCGGCGTTCGAACGCTACGGGCACGTCTACGAGGCCGCCCGGTCGCGGGCGCGGCTCGCCGTCGCCCTGCGGGCCGCCGGCGACCACGCCGGGTCACGCGACGTCGCCGAGCAGGCCCGCGAGGTCGCGGTCCGCCTCGAGGCGAAGCCGCTCCTCGCCGAGCTCGACGCCTGCGCCCCACCGAGGGTGACGGGCCGACCGAGCTGACGCCGCGCGAGCTCGAGGTGCTGGCCCTGCTCGCGCGAGGTCTGACCAACGGCCAGATCGGCAAGCAGCTGTACATCAGCACGAAGACCGTGAGCGTGCACGTGTCCAACCTGCTCGCCAAGCTCGGCGCCTCCGGCCGCACCGAGGCGGCCGCCATCGCCCGCCGGCGGGGCCTCGTGTCCCCCTGAGGCCCTCGCTGTGACCCTGGTGTGACCTCGGCCTCGGCCCGCGGTGCCCCGAAGTGGTGCAGTACCTCGGCGTGGACCCCTCGACCGGGCTCCCCGCCTTCGCCGCGCTCGTCGTCATGGTCATCGCCTACCTCGTGCTCGTCGGGCTCGGCAAGCTGCGGTTCTACCGCGCGGCAGGGGCGCAGCCCACCGGGCGCCCCATCCGACCTCGGCCACCGCTTCGTGCGACGGCGCGCAGCGCGCTTCAGCGTCACGGCGCCGCCTGCGTCGCGCCTTCGGCCGGGACGGTCTCGAGCACCGGGGACCCCGGGCGCGAGCGCCGCAGGCCCGGCGTGAGGGCGATCGAGACGACGACCGACGCCGCGGCCATGACGCCCATCGCGTGCGCCGCCGCGACCGGCCCCATCCCCAGGGTGCTCGCGACCGCGCCGCCGAGCAGGGCACCGAGGGCCTGGCCCACCATGAGGCCGGTGCCCTGCAGGCCGAACACCTGACCGCGGGCCTGGCCGTCGGTGTGCGACACCAGACGCTCCTGCAGCGGCAGGCTGGCGGAGTAGCCGACGGACGCCACGAAGGCCAGCGCGGCGGCATACGGCAGCGACGGGACGAGGAAGAACGCGAGGTAGGGCACGGCGAGCAGCAGGCGCAGCGGACCGATGAGGCGGTCGCGCACGCGCCACCGCGAGGAAACGGCCGACGACGATGTCGCCGAGGAGCATCCCGGCGGCCGTGACGGCGAAGAGGTAGCCGGCGCGCTCCCCCGCGAAGGGGACGAAGAGCGCCTCGCAGCCGACGATGAGGCCGTTCGGGACCCACATCGTCAGGTAGAGCGGACGGATGACGCGCGAGCCGAGCAGCGCCCGGTTCACCTCGCGCGTGCGGCGCACGAGGGACGCGCCGGCATGGCGCGGCGGGTGGTCCGAGAGGCCGAGCCGCAGCAGGAGCACCGCGACGAAGAGGGCCGCGCCCGACGCCGAGGAAGAGCTGCGTCGTCGTGAAGGTGATGAGGAGCAGGCCGCCGATGCCGTAGCCGACGATCTGCATGCCGCCGACCGCGATGTTCATCGTCGCCCGGCCGAGGATGAAGCCGTCGGGCGGGAGGATGTCGGAGACGAGCGCCATCATGCTGCCGCCGAGGGCCGAGGTGATGAGCGGCCCGACCGCGAGCAGCGCGAAGCGCCACCCCCACTCGAGTCCGGGGAGCGCCTGCAGCAGGTCCGTCACCATGCGTCGTGCCGGCGACGACCACGAGCGCGGTGCGCGGCCGCACGAGGTCGGAGCCGGAGCCGAAGAGCGTCTGCCCGACGAGCCGCATGAGCGGGGCGCCGAACATGGCGAGCGCCGTCAGGACCGGGGACCCGGTGGCGGCGAAGGTGATGGTGCCGAGCGCGAGGGACGCGACGGCATACGACCCGATGTTGAGGCACTGGACGAGGAAGAGGACCTGGAACTCGCGGATGGCGAACAGCTGGCGGTAGGTCTTCACCCGCGCCACCCTGACGGCCGCGATCGTCGCGCGCTAACGTTTCGGACGGAGGCGAAACATGGGGACGTGGCGGATCTCGGCCGACCTGCTGGCGCGGAGCCGCTTCGTCGTGTCCCCGCGCATCGAGACGGTCGCCGCGCTCAACGACCTCGTGCGGCCCAGCGACGCCGCCGGTCGCGCCTTCGCCGCAGCGCACCGCGAGTCGTTCGAGGAGATGCTGGCGGAGCACCCGGCGCGGCGCGCCGTCCTCGAGCACAGCTGGCGGCCGGGCTGGATCTCCGACTGGCTCGCGCTGCCGCCCGACGGTCCGGGACGCAGCTTCGCCGAGGAGATCGACGACGTGCGGGCCTTGGGAGACAAGCAGGTTCGCGCGTGCCTGCGTGAGAGCACGCCCGAGGCGACGCTGCCGCGCATCCTGACCCGGCCGGGCACCGCAGAGCACGCGGCGCAGCTGCTCGAGTGGGTGTGGACGCAGCCCTCGCCACCGACTGGGCCCGTCGCGAGCGCATCCTGCGCGCCGACATCGTCTCGCGCACGGCCCGGCTCGCGACCCACGGCTGGGCGGCCGTGCTGCGCGACCTCGGCCGGGACCGGGAGTGGCTCGGCGACGGCCAGCTGCGGATCAACCGCTTCGACCTGCCCTCGCGCGTGCTCGACGACGACGCCGACCTCTACTTCGTGCCCGCACACGGCACCGCCACCTGGGTCGGGTGGGACCTGCCGAGGCGCTACGCGATCTACTACCCCGTCACCGGAGCGCTCGCCGAGGTCGACGGCCAGGCGGACGACGGGCTCGAACGCCTCGTCGGGGGCAGCCGCGCCCTCCTGCTGCGGACCCTCGACGGACCGTCGAGCACGAGCGCCCTCGTCGCCCGCACGGGTATGCCGCTCGGCTCGGTGGGTGACCACCTCAAGGTCCTGCTCGCGGCCGGCACGGTGCTGCGCAGACGCTCGGGACGCGAGGTGCTCTACTGGCGCACCGCCCTCGGCGACGCCCTCGTCGCGTCGGGCGGGGAGTCTCCCATGGCGGCGGGCGCCGCGTCCACGTCGGCACGGACACCGGCTGCGCACCTGGGCCGCCCTCACCGGACGGCAGGCGGCAGGACCTTGGGGTGAAGACTCATCTCGAAACCCTTCTCAGGCGACGTATCGCGGGTTTAGCGTCACTCGTGTTCCAGCCATTCAACGAAGAGGGGCACGGCACATGGCAGAAGACTGGGCAGCAGACGTCAAGAAGTACTCCCCCGACGCCGACGACGCCGCGATCAAGGGCATCGTCCGGCACTGCGGCATCGCGCTGCAGAAGCGCGACTCGGCACTCGTGTCGTTCACCGACAAGACCGAGACCGACCGCGTGCGTGACGGATTCATGAAGAAGAAGCTCGGACTCACCGACTCCGACGCCGACCTCGACGCCTCGCTGGCGGAGGTCGGCCAGACGCTCAAGGGCGACCGCACGAAGAACCGCGTCACCGTCTACTACCTGCTGGCCGAGAAGCACGGGAAGCTCGACCTCTTCCGCTGAGGCGATCCGAGACCTGTCGACGCGGGTGTGCCGGTGCCACGTGCAACGGCACACCCGCGCAAAGGTCCTCCGTCCAGGTCTCGATTTCTGGCCGTGCATCGGCGCAGCATGGAGCATGGACAACCACAACGCCGTGCACCATGGCACTCCCT
Organism: uncultured Actinomycetota bacterium; assembly: GCA_963849965.1. GTDB lineage: Bacteria > Actinomycetota > Actinomycetes > Actinomycetales > Dermatophilaceae > Terrabacter. The sequence goes on from CAWKJV010000030.1 coordinate 106,938, forward strand.
CGCGTCGCCTCGTCCTCGGCTCGGCTGCCGCCGTCGCCGTCACTGCACTGACCGCGTCCCGTCGCCTCCGCCGAGCAGGGTCGCCCCGGCGGCCGCCTCCCGACCAGGGTCCTCCTCCCGCGACGGCACCCAGCCGGAGGGCATCACGTCGGGCCCGGGCGCCACCTTCTACGTCGGCTCGTTCGCCGACGGACGCATCGTCACCGGCAACCTGCGCACCGGAACCGCCCGCACGCTCCTCCCGCCCGCCACCGGTCGGTCGCTGCGTGGCCTCTTCTTCGACCGCCGCACCGGGCTGGTCTGGGCCGTCGGCAGCCTCGGCACCGAGGGACACGTCTGGGCGGTGGACGCAGTCTCCGGAGCCGTCGTCGGCGACACCGTCGTCCCCGGGGCCGGCTTCCTCAACGACCTCGTCGTCACCCCTCGTGCCGTGTGGGTCACCGACTCGAGCGTCGACCGGCTCACCGTCGTGCGCCTCACTCGCAGCGGCCACCCCACCCGGTCCCCTGCACGGTTCGTGGCCCTGACCGGCCCGTGGCCGCCGAGCCCCCCGAACACGTTCAACGCCAACGGTATCCGCGCCCTCTCCGACGACGTGTTCGTGCTCAACAACACCCGGGTGGGTGGGCTGTGGCAGGTCGACGGCGAGTCGGGCGTCACCCGCCGCATCGCCGTCGCCGGAGGCCCACCGATCACGAGCGGGGACGGTCTCGAGCTCGTCGGCCGCACCCTCTACAACGTGCGCGGCAGCGGCCCCAAGGACGTCACGGTCGTGCAGCTGCGGCGCGACGGCGACGAGTGGCGCGCGACGTGGCGCGCCACGCTGACCGACGACTCGCTCGACGTGCCGTCCACCGCCACGGCGGCCATCGGGTCGCTCTGGGTCGTCAACGCCCGCTTCGGGGTGGCGTCGCCCGCCACCGCGAGCTACTGGATCACGCGCCTCCGCACCGTCTGACGCCCGTGGCTGCCGTCCGGTGCCAGCGCATGAGGGGCACCGGACCGACGGCCAGGCGTCGAGCCAGGTCGAGCGGGCGCTGACGTATGGAGCGATGAGGTCGACAAGTCCCGGATCTGCCTGTCCCGCAAGCACCTGCGAGGCGATCCGTCGTGAGGCGCCGGCGAGGAAGTCGGCCAGCTGCACGCGCGGGTCGTCCTGCGAGTCGACGAAGCTGATGCCCTCGAGCGCCTGCGACGACCCGTCGGCCCTCGACCCGACGGCCGTGCGGATCGCCGCATCGGTGAGGGTCGCCTGCACGTCGTGGACCACCCAGAGCGGACGACCGACCGCGCCCCAGTGACGCAGGACCTCCGCGAGCGCCGGCACGATGGGGTCGAGCACGCCGCGTCCGCGCGCCACGAGGGCGAGCAGCGCCTCCGGGTCGTCGGGCACCCCTGCCACCAGGTCCGGAGCGAGGTCAGCGACGTCGTCCAGCCCGCGGCGCAGGGCCTGCGCGCTCTCGGCCGCCTCGTCGAGCGAGCGGGCGCGCACGACGTCGTTGAAGTCGCCGAGCACCGTCTCCCAGCCCAGCCGACCCAGGCGTCGCACGGCCGTGCGGTGCAGCTCCTCCGGGAGACGCGTGCCCTCCGGGACCGACGCCGGCCCGCGACCGAGCAGCGCCACCATGCGCCTCGTCAGGTGCAAGGACTTGTCGGTGAGGTGCACGTGGGCGCGGCCGAGGAGCGGCCCGTCGTCACCGAGGAGCCACTCGAGCAGGCGCCGGTTCTGGGGCCGCAGCACGACGCTTGCCTTGACCTCCGTCGCGGGCGAGCGAGCCTCGATGCGCACCCGCTCGATCGTCGCCGTCGCGGCCGACGTCGTGACGTCGACGCTCGCATGGGCGAAGGTGTCGGTGCTGCCCCGAACGAGCTTCTCGCCCTCCGAACCGGACTCGTCGCACGCCACCTCGAGGAGGACGGTGGTGCGCGGGAGGGCGGAGGACGGCATACCCCATCCTGTGCGCGGGACGCGGCCGAGCCAACCGACTTTGCGGGCCGGAGGGCACGATTCGGTCACGACGGTGGGCGGCCCGACCGGAACGGGTATGACGCCGCAGCTTCTGACCCGGGCGCCTCCGGTCCCCGTCCCACCCCGAGGAGCCCCCATGACCACGCCGCACCGCACGACGCCCGGCGAGTGGCGGGACGGCCTCGAGGAGACGCTCGAGAGGTTCGACGAGACCGGCGGGCACCGCGTCCTCAGCCCAGGTCTTCGACGAGCTCGGCGTGGAGGACGCCCTCTCGCTCGTCGTGCTGCCCTACCTCCACGACGTCGGCGAACGCTGGTCCGCCGGCTCGATCGGCGTGGCCCAGGAGCACTTCGCGAGCCACGTCCTGCGCTCGCGGCTCTCCGTCCTGATGGAGGCCCACGAGCGCCCCGACGGTCCGCTCGCCGTGCTCGCGTGCATGCCCGGAGAGCACCACGAGTTCGGCCTCATGGCCACCGCGATCGTCCTGTCGCGCCTCGGGTGGCGCTCGAGCTACCTCGGCGCCAACACCCCGACGGCCGAGCTCGCCCGCACCTGCCGCATGCTCCGGCCCGCGGCCGTCGTCGTCGCGGCCCACCGGTCCACCGCCTTCGCGGCCCACGCGCCGGCGCTCCGGCGGCTGGCCGGCTCGACGACGGTGCACCTCGCGGCCCAGGGGGCCACGGACGAGGTCGCAGCGCTCTGCGGTGCGTCACGTCTGGACGGCGACCCGGTGTGGGGCGCCCGCGCCCTGGACGAGGCGCACGGACGGCCCACCCCGGACGTCGCCGAGCCCGCCGCAGTCTGACGGACACGCACGGCCGACGGCGCACACGAACCGGGTCCGAAACCTCCGCGGCGATAGGCTCGTCTGCCATGCCCAGCCACCGTGACCCCCAGGCCCCGACCGATGGAGCTCCCATGAACTCAGGACCCAACGGAGACCAGATGCCCGCGGAGCGCCCCGAGTCCGTCGAGCCGGTCGAGCCGATGGAGGCGGTGCTCGTGGAGGGATCCGGACGGAAGGTGCGCGACCAGCGCATCGGTCTCGTCTTCGCCGGCCTCGCGGTCGCAGCCCTGCTCGTCGGCGGTCTCATCGCACTGGTGCTCGCGATGGCCGGCTGAGCGCGGTCCGGGACGAGCGCATGACCTGGGCCGGACACCTTCCCGCGAGCCGCGAGTACCGTCGCATCCTCGTCGGGCTCGGCGCCGCGGGAGTCGCGACCTTCGCGCAGCTCTACTCACCGCAAGGGCTGCTCCCGACCCTGGCCCGCGGGCTCCACGTGAGTCCGGCCGACGCCGCCCTGTCCGTCTCGCTCGCCACCCTCGGTGTCGCGCTCGCCGTCCTGCCGTGGTCATGGGTGGCCGACCGCGTCGGCCGGCTGCGGGCGATGCAGGTGGCCATCATCGCCTCGACCGTGCTCGGCGTCCTCGTCGCGCTCGCCCCGACCATCGAGGTCCTCCTCGCGCTCCGCCTCGTCGAGGGCATGGCCCTCGGCGGCCTCCCGGCCCTGGCGGTCACCTACCTCCACGACGAGGTGCACGAGCGACACACGGCGGCCGCCGCCGCGGCCTACATCTCCGGCACGACGGTCGGCGGCGCTGCCGGACGCCTCATCGCCGGACCCCTCGCCGGCCTCGTGGGCTGGCGCCCGGCGCTGCTCACCGTGGCGGCCGTGTGCGCCGTGGCCTCCGTGGTGTTCCTGCGCCTCATGCCCCGTCCGCGCGGCTACCGACCGTCGACCGCCACCACCGCACGGACCGTCGCCGACGGCATCCGCACGAGCCTGCGCGACCCGGCGCTGCTCGCGCTCTACGCCCAGGGCGCCCTGCTCATGGGCGGCTTCGTCGCGGTCTACAACTACCTCGCCTTCCGCCTCGAGGGGACCGAGTTCGGGCTGCCCGCGACGGTCGGGTCGCTGATCTTCGCTGCGTATGCCGCGGGCACCGTCAGCTCGCGCCTGACGGGCCGCTGGGTGCCGCGTCTCGGGCGGCGCCGCGTGCTCCTCGGCGGCACCCTGACCATGGTCGTGGGTGCCCTGCTCACCCTCTCGAGCGCGCTGGCCGCGGTCGTCCTCGGACTCCTCGTGCTCACCGCAGGCTTCTTCGCTTCTCACGCGACGGCATCCGCCTGGGTGGGCGCCCGAGCCACGACCGGACGGGCCCAGGCGACGGCGCTCTACAACGTCTTCTACTACAGCGGGTCCGCGCTCGTCGGCTGGGTGCTGGGCTACGTGTGGTCGGGTCCCGGCTGGTCCGCCGTCGTCGGCGCGGTGGCGGCGCTCGCCGTCGTCGCCATGGGCCTCGCCCTCACGGTCCTGCCGGGCCGCTCCGCGACGTCGTCGCGCGTCACGAGGACACCTGCTCCAGGCCGGCTCCCCGGAGGTGCGGAAGTGCCGCCGACGTGCGGCCGGTGAGCAGGAGCAGGAGGACGCGGAGGTCGCCCTCGACGACCGGACCCTCGCCGACGTCGATGTCGGCGTCGGTGGCGACGAGCCGCAACCCGGCGAGGCGGCGTCTGGCGTGGAAGGGCCAGCCCATGCCCCACACCCGGTCGAAGGCGGCCCGGCCGGCCTGGTCGGGCACGGCGCCGCCCGATGCCGAGGGGGACCGCGATGTCCTGACCGTGGACGATGGCGTCCATCAGGAGGTTGTCCGGGTTCGTGATCCTCGGCATGGTCCGTGCGGCGGCGTCACGCCGCAGCTGCTCCACGATCTCGCCAGTGGGGCGTCGAGCGTGGTCGATGGCGATCTGCGCGCCGGCGGACCAGAGGTTCCCCCGCGCCCGGGCGAGCTGCCGCAGGAGCGTCGACGTGGTCGGCGCGGTCGGCGTCATGGCCACGTGCGCGGCGACGTCGCGCACCCGCCACAGAGCGCAGAGCGACGGCGTCTCCCACTGTTCGGGCGTCAGCTCCTCGAGCAGGGACGCAAGACCGAGGCGCTCCTGCTCGAGCGCGCTCCACATGGTGTCGTCCATGGGAACCTCCCATGATTATGGTAAGAAGTTCTTACTACATTCCCACTCGACCCAGCGACGTGCAAGGGGGTTTCGGTGCCAGACCCGAGCCTGGGCGTCCTCCTCTTCATCCCCTACCGCCACCTCGAGCAACGCATCCTGCGCGCGGTGAACGAGGCCGGCTACCCGCTGACCCTGGCCCAGGCCCGGATGGCCCAACGCATCGACGACACCGGCTCGCGGCTGACCCAGCTCGCCGACGCCGCCCAGGTCACCAAGCCCACTGCCGGCTACCTCGTCGACCAGCTCGAGAAGGACGGCTACGTCGAACGTGTCGCCGACCCGCGCGATGCCCGCGCCCGGCTCATCCGCTTCACCGCCAGGGGTCACGCCGTCATCGCGGTCGCCCGGGTCGTGCAGGACGGCATCGAGCAGGAGTGGCGCGAGCACCTGGGCGAGCAGCGGTCCCGGGCCCTCGTCGAGGCGCTCGTCGACCTCCGGAGCCTCACCGACCCCTACCTCGAGAACTGAGCGACACGGCATACGGCCGTCCGGCCGCACCGGCTATCTGAGCGCGGCGACGGCCTCGATCTCGACGAGCTGGTCGGGATAGCCGAGGACGGTGACCCCGTGCAGGGTGCTCGGCACCTCGTGCTCTCCGAAGGCGTCGTGGACGACGGTCCAGGCCGCCACGAGATCCTCGCGGACCGTCGTCGCCACGAGGACCCGCGTGTAGGCAACGTCCTCCAGCGTCGCGCCGGCGGCCTCGAGGGCGGTCACGAGGTTCGACACGCACCGACGGGCCTGCGCAGCGACGTCGCCGGGTGCGACGGTCGCGCCGGCCTCGTCGAGTGGGCAGGCTCCGGCCGTGAACACGAGCCGCGTCCCCGGGTCGGTCGTCGCGGCATACGCGTAGGGCGCGGTGTCGGTGAGCGCGGCGGACCGGATGAGGCGGACGGCACTGTCGGGACGGCTCATCCTCGGCACGGTAGCGCGTGTGCACGGGGCAGTGGGGTGACCCAACTGCATACTCACGCCATGCGACTGCACCATCCGACCGACTGGAGGCGCGGGAGCGTGGCATCCGACGGGACGTCGAGCTGGGCTGGGCACCCGGGGAGGCGGAGCAGTTCTGGGACGCGTGGATGGGCGCAGAGGAGCCGTTCCTCGCGTCCGACCGCCCGTGGGAGCGGGCCGCGTCGCTGTAACCCGACACGGCCCCTGTGTGTTGGGTCGCCAGGTGACTCAGGCCGTGTCGAGGAGTATCTGGGTCACGTGACAACCCAGTGCACAGCAGCCGGGCAGCATCACCGGACGCCCACCCCGAGGCCCACCCGTGCGGGACGCACGAAGCAGGAGCGGCAGCGCGCCTCGTAGGTGAAGGTGCCGTCGTCGGGCAGCGCCTCGGACCCGCCGAGGTGGTCGAGGAAGGGCTCGCCCGATCGGAGCACCTGCGTGTGGGTGGCGCTGAAGTCACGGCACTGGTCGCACACGGCGCGCCGGTAGGCGACGGTGTCGGGACCGAGCTCGAGCAGGGCCCGGACCGGGGCGAAGAGCTCGCCGCGGTGGTCGAGGTCGATCCCGGCGACGACGACGCGGGTGCCGCGACGCAGCAGCTCGTCGATGACGGCCATGTCGTCGAGATCGAACATGTGCACCTCGTCGACGCCCACGACGTCGAGCTGCTCGTCGAGGGCGGCGTGCAGGGACGAGACCTTCGTCGTCGCGAGCTCGCCGCCGCTGCGCGAGGTGACGCCGGTGTCGCGCACGTGCCGCTCCGACTGGTAGACGCGGTGCCGCACGCGGGTGAACTGCAGCGGCGACAGCGTCGAGATCAGGGCCAGGCTCTTGCCGGACTTCATCGGGCCGAGCACGACGTCGAGCGACACCTCGGATGCGGTGCGGACAGCATGCCTGACGTCGTCGATCGTGGTCACGGGCCAGAACGCTATCGGTCGCCGGTGTCAGTCCGGAAAACCCGTCGCCCGGGAGCGCGCCTGCTCACCTAGCGTGACCGGGATGCCGATGCATGAGGACGAGGTCCGCGCCACGCCCGAGCTGGTCGAGCGGCTCGTCGTCGAGCAGTGCCCGCAGTGGGCGGACCTGCCCGTCACCTCGCTGCCCGACGACGTCGAGGGCACCGACAACGTGCTCTTCCGGCTCGGCGACGAGCTCGTCGTGCGCATGCCGAAGGTCGAGTGGGCGCAGGGCCAGGCCGAGTCCGACGCCTGCTGGCTGCCCCGGCTCGCCCCGCACCTGCCCGTGGCCGTGCCGGTGCCGGTCCACCTCGGTCGACCCTCGGAGGGCTACCCGTGGGCCTGGTCGGTGGTCCCCTGGGTCGTCGGATCCACCCCTCCCCGACTCGGGTCCGACGACGTGCCGCTCGCGCAGGACCTCGCGGCGTTCGCCCTGAGGCTGCGGGACGTCGACGCCGCGGACGGCCCCAGCAAGCCGCCGGGCTCGCGGGGCACACCGCTGGTGCACGTCGACGACACCGTCCGAGCGGGTCTCGAGCGCCTGCGGGCCCACGACGACGGCATCGACCTAGCGGCGGCCGAGCACGCCTGGCAGGCGTGCGTCTCAGCGCCCGACTGGGCCGGCGACCCGGTGTGGATCCACGGCGACCTCCAGCCGGGCAACCTCGTCGTCGATGACGGCCGCCTCGTCGCCGTCATCGACTGGGGCGCCCTCGGCGTCGGTGACCCGGCGCCAGACCTCGCGGCCGCCCTGTGGACCTTCACCGGCGCAGCACGCGAGGCGTATCGGGACGCCGTCGCCCCCGACGACGCGACGTGGCTGCGCGCCTGCGGCTGGGCGCTCGGCCCGTCGATCACCGGCATCGACTACTACCGGCACACCTTCCCCCGGATGGCCGAGCACGGTCGCCGCATGGTGCGGGCCGTCATCGCCGAGCTGACCTGAGCTGACCCGACCTGAGCTGGCCGACGAATCGGCGCCTGTCTACTCGCCGGTCACCGCGCTGGCGTGGAAGGCTGCGGGGAGCGACACCACCCCTCGGCAGAAGGAGCCCCGATGATCTCTCGCATCGCCATCGTGAACCGCGGCGAGGCCGCCATGCGGCTCATCCACGCGGTGCGGGACCTCAACGCGGCCGCCGGGGCGCACGGCCACCGCATCGAGACGGTCGCCCTGCACACCGAGGGTGAGCGGCGGGCCATGTTCGTCCGCGAGAGCGACGACGCCTACGACCTCGGTCCCGCGTCGGCCCGCCCCTACCTCGACCACGCCGTCCTCGAACGCGCCCTGCGCGAGACGAAGGCCGACGCCGCCTGGGTCGGCTGGGGCTTCGTCGCCGAGGACCCCGCGTTCGCCGAGCTGTGCGAGCGCGTCGGCGTCACCTTCATCGGCCCGAGCCCCGAGGCGATGCGCAAGCTCGGCGACAAGATCGGCAGCAAGCTCATCGCCGAGGAGGTCGGCGTGCCCGTCGCCCCGTGGAGCCGCGGCGGCGTCGACACCCTCGAGGACGCCAAGGCCGCGGCCGCGCGCATCGGCTACCCGCTCATGCTCAAGGCGACCGCCGGCGGTGGCGGCCGCGGCATCCGTCGCGTCGACTCCGACGCCGACCTCACCGACGCCTACGAGCGCACCCGCGACGAGGCGCAGCGCGCGTTCGGCTCGGGCGTCGTCTTCCTCGAGAAGCTCGTCACGGGCGCCCGCCACATCGAGGTCCAGGTCATCGCCGACGGCCAGGGCGCCGCGTGGGCCGTCGGGGTCCGCGACTGCTCCGTCCAGCGCCGCAACCAGAAGGTCATCGAGGAGTCCGCCTCGCCCGTCCTCAGCGCCGAGCAGGAGGACGAGGTCCGCACGAGCGCCGAGCGACTCGCGATCGCCGTCGGCTACGCCGGCGCCGGCACCGTCGAGTTCCTCTACCACCCGGGCGAGCGGTTCTTCGCCTTCCTCGAGGTCAACACGCGCCTGCAGGTCGAGCACCCCATCACCGAGGTCGTCACCGACACCGACCTCGTCAAGCTCCAGATCTTCGTCGCGAACGGCGGCCGGCTCGACGACCTGCCGGGCGGCCGGCCCACCCAGCGCGGCCACGCCGTCGAGGCCCGCCTCAACGCCGAGGACCCCGACCGCGACTTCGCGCCGAGCCCCGGCCGCATCAGCCTGCTCCAGTTCCCCGCCGGTCCCGGCATCCGCGTGGACACCGGTGTGGGAGAAGGCGACTCGATCCCCGCCGACTTCGACTCGATGATCGCCAAGATCATCGCCCACGGTCGCGACCGCGACGAGGCCCTCGCCCGCCTACGCCGCGCCATGGCCGAGACGACCGTCGTCATCGACGGCGGCTCGACGAACAAGAGCTTCATCCTCGACCTGCTCGACCAGCCCGAGATCATCGACGGCTCGGCCGACACCGGCTGGATCGACCGCGTCCGCGCCGAGGGTCGCCTCGTCTCGCACCGCCACTCCGGCGTCGCGCTCGTCGCCGCCGGCATCGAGGCCTACGAGGACGCCGAGGCCATCGAGCGCGCCCGCCTGCTCGAGTCGGCCCGGGGCGGTCGCCCGCAGGTCCAGCACACGGTCGGCCGCGCCATCGACCTCAAGCTGCGCGGCACGGCATACAAGGTCATGGTGCTGCGCACGGCGTCGCACCGATACCGCGTCTCCATCACGAACGGCGGGGACGAGCACGTCGTCGACGTGACGCTCGACCGCATCGACGAGTATGCCGGCCGCATCGTCGTCGAGGGACGCGCGCACCGCCTCATCACGGCCACCCACGGGCCCGTCCACCTCGTCGAGGTCGACGGCATCACCCACCGCGTCACCCGTGACGAGGGCGGCGTCGTGCGCTCGCCCGCGCCCGCGCTCGTCGTCGCGACCCCGGCCCAGGTGGGCGACGAGGTCGCCGCGGGCGCACCGGTGCTCGTCCTCGAGTCGATGAAGATGGAGACGGTGCTGCCGGCCCCCTTCGCGGCGCGCGTGCGCGAGCTGCTCGTCTCGGTCGGCAGCCAGGTCGAGACCGGCGCACCGCTCGTGCGCCTCGAGCCGACCGGCGACGAGGCCGAGGTGGTCGAGGCCGCCGCCACCGACGGCGTCGACCTCGACCTGCCCGACTCGAGCGCCGGCCGGGCGACGGTGCGCGAGCGCGTCGACCGCGGCATCGAGGACCTCTCCGCGAGCGTCCTCGGCTTCGACGGCGACCCGAGCGGCGACCGGCGGGTGCTCGCCGGCTACCTCTCGGCGCGCGACGAGCTCGCCGCCGGAGGGCACGATCCCGCTCGGCGAGGAGATCGCGGTCCTCGAGCTGCTCACCGACTTCGCCGAGCTGAGCCGCAACCGTCCGGCGGCCGAGGAGCGGCACACCGAGCTGCTCGTGCACAGCCCGCGCGAGCACTTCCACTCCTACCTCCAGAGCCTCGACGTCGACCGGGCCGGCCTCTCGGACGGAGTTCCGCGACAAGCTCGCCCGCGTGCTGCGCCACTACGGCGTCACCGACTTCGAGCGCACGCCCGACCTGGAGGAGGCGGTCTTCCGCATCTTCCTCGCCCAGCAGCGCTCGGCCCCCGAGGTGCAGCTGGCGACCTCGATCCTCCAGCGCTGGCTCGCCGAGCCGATCCCGCAGCCGCCGCTCGACGCCGCCGCCCGCGACGCGCTCGACCGCCTCGTCGTCGCGACGCAGCTGCGCTTCCCCGTCATCGGCGACCTCGCCCGCAGCGTCCGCTTCCGCTGGTTCGACCAGCCGCTCGTCGACGAGGAGCGCCAGAGCGTCCTCGCCGGGGTGCGCGACAAGCTCGCGGCCCTGGCCGCCGAGCCCGAGGCGCCCGACCACACGGCGCGCATCGACGAGCTGGCGGCCATCCCCGAGCAGATCGTCCGCTTCCTCGCCGAGCGGCTCCACGAGGAGGCACCCGAGCGGCTGCCCGAGCACGAGCCGATGCTCGAGGTGCTCATCAAGCGGCACTACCGCGAGCACGAGCTGCACGGCCTGCGCACCTTCTCCGAGGGCGGGCGGCCCTTCGCCGTCGCCGACTACACCCTCGACGACCGTCCGACGCACCTGACGTCGACGATCGGCGGGGTCGACGAGCTCGTGCCCGGCGGCCCCCTCGACGCGGCCGTGTCCAACGACGTGTGGTCGCGCCCGACCGGGCTGCACTCCGTCGTCGACCTCTACCTGCGCTGGCCGGAGGAGCCGGAGTCGCCCGACGCCGCGAGCGAGCAGCTGGCCGCGCTGCTCCAGCAGCTTCCCTTCGCCCAGGACGTACGCCGGGTGGCCGTCGCCGTCAGCGCCGGCCGCGGGCGCCCCGTCGGCTACTTCACCTTCCGCCCGGTCGACGGCACGCTCGTCGAGGACCGGCTCGTCCGCGGCGTGCACCCCATGGTCGGGCGCCGCCTCAACCTGTGGCGCCTCACGTCCTTCGACGTGACGCGGCTCGAGGCGCCCGAGGACGTCCTGCTCTACGAGTGCGTCGCCAAGGACAACCCCGACGACCGCCGCCTCGTCGCCCTCGCGCAGGTGCGCCAGATCGTCGTCGTGCGCGACGAGTCCGGCCAGGTCGTCGGGACTGCCGCACGTCGAGCGCGCCATCGCCAACTGCCTCGAGGCGATCCGCCGGGTCCGTGCGAGCCGCGGCGCCAAGGCCTCCAAGCTCGACATGAACCACGTGTGGGTGCAGATCTGGCCGACCATCGAGGCCGACCTCGGCCAGCTGACGGCGCTGCAGAGCAAGATCGCCCCCGTCACGGCCGGCGCCGGCATCGAGGAGGTCCTCGTCCAGGGCCAACATCGCCGGCGCACCCGGCGAGGCGCCGCTGCCGATCGCGGGCCGCTTCTTCTACCAGCCCGGCTCGGGCGTCACCGGCCGCCGTCGGGGCGCCGCCCACCGAGCCGCTCAAGCCCCTCGACGACTACGCCTCCAAGGTCGTCCGGGCCCGCCGCCGCGGCCTCGTCTACCCCTACGAGCTGCAGTCGATGATCGCCGGCGACGGCGGCACCGTCGTCGAGCACGACCTCGACGACGCCGGCGCGCTCGTGCCGGTCGACCGCCCGCAGGGCCTCAACAAGGCCGGCATCATCGTCGCCGTCGTCAGCTCGCCGACGGTCGCGCCACCCGCGAGGGCGTCACCCGCGTCGTGCTGTCGCGGCGACCCGCTCCGCTCGCTCGGCTCCGTCGCCGAGGCCGAGTGCGCCCGCGTCATCGCGGCGCATCGACCTCGCCGAGCAGATGCAGGTCCCGCTCGAGTGGTACTCCCTCTCGGCCGGCGCGCGCATCTCGATGGACTCCGGCACCGAGAACATGGACTGGGTGGCCCGGGCCCTCAAGCGGATCATCGAGTTCACCCAGGCGGGCGGCGAGATCAACATCGTCGTCGCCGGCATCAACGTCGGCGCCCAGCCCTACTGGAACGCCGAGGCGACGATGCTCATGCACACCAAGGGCATCCTCGTCATGACGCCCGACAGCGCCATGGTGCTCACCGGCAAGCAGTCGCTCGACTTCTCCGGTGGCGTCTCGGCCGAGGACAACTTCGGCATCGGCGGCTACGACCGCGTCATGGGCCCGAACGGCCAGGCGCAGTACTGGGCCAAGGACCTCGCCGGCGCCCGCGCCATCCTCATGGCGCACTACGACCACGCCTACGTCAGCCCCGGCGAGTCCGGTCCGCGCCGCGTCACCACGAGCGACCCGTCGCACCGTGACGTGACGCTCTTCCCGCACGACGCACCCGGCTCGGACTTCACGACGGTCGGCGAGATCTTCACGCGCGCTCACCAACCCGGACCGCAAGAAGCCCTTCGACATCCGCACCGTCATGCGGGCCGTCTCCGACCAGGACCACGAGCCGCTCGAGCGCTGGGCCGGCATGGCCGACGCCGAGACGGCCGTCGTCCAGGACGCCCACCTCGGCGGCATCCCGGTGTGCCTCATCGGCATCGAGTCGAAGTCCGTTGCCGCGACGGGGCTTCCCGCCCACCGACGGCCCCGACACCTACACGGCCGGCACGCTCTTCCCCCGGTCGAGCAAGAAGGTGGCGCGGGCCATCAACGCCGCGAGCGGCAACCGGCCGGTCGTCGTCCTCGCGAACCTCTCGGGCTTCGACGGCTCGCCGGAGTCGATGCGCAGCCTCCAGCTCGAGTACGGCGCCGAGATCGGCCGGGCCATCGTCAACTTCGACGGCCCGATCGTCTTCACCGTCGTCTCCCGCTACCACGGTGGCGCGTTCGTCGTCTTCTCCAAGACGCTCAACCCGCGCATGACGGTGCTCGCCGTCGAGGGGTCGTTCGCGTCGGTGCTCGGTGGCGCCCCCGCGGCGGCCGTCGTCTTCTCGCGCGACGTCGACGCCCGCACGGCGTCCGACCCGCGCGTGGCCGAGCTCGAGGGCCGCCTGGCCGCCGCGTCCGGGGTGGAGCGGGCGCGCCTCGCCACCGAGCTCGCCGAGCTGCGCACGTCGGTGCGCGCCGAGAAGCTCGGTCAGGTCGCCTCCGAGTTCGACACGGTGCACAGCATCCACCGCGCCGTCTCCGTCGGCTCGGTCGACGCCGTCATCGACGCCCACGACATGCGGCCGCGCATCATCGCCGCCATCGAGGCCGGCCTCGCCACGACGGACTGAGCCGAAACCCACACCCACCCACCAGTCGAGTGCCCACTTCCCGACGCAGGGAAATGAGCACTCGACCATCACGCGGCCAGACCACCCAGCCGAGCGGCCACGCCGCCTCGTCGAGTGCCCACTTCCCGACGCAGGGAAATGAGCACTCGACCCCACCCGACCATCGGGGGTTGATGCCATGGGCGCGTCGTGACCGCTGACCGTGGGGGCCCGGCTGGTGCGGGACGGCATACGCCGGCAGGTCAGTCCAGGCCGAGCTCGGCGGCACGCCGCACGATCTCGCGTCGGGTGCGAAGCCCCAGCCGGCCGAGGACCGCCGAGACGTGGTGGTCGACGGTCTTCGGCGAGATGTAGAGGTCGCGGGCCAGCTCTGCGTTCGTCAGGCCGCGGGCGACGAGACGCGCGACATCGAGCTGCCGGTTGGTCAGCCCCGACGGGTTGGCGCGCGTGCTGGCCCGGCGCCGCTCCGGCGGTGGGGTCAGCCCGCGGGCCCGCAGGACCTCACGGGCCCGGCCGGCGGAGCCTGCGGCCGGGAGGACCTCGAGGTCCTCGACGGCCCGTGCGGCCCGACCCGCGTGAGAGCCGTGGACGGCGGCCAGGGCTGCCTCGTACGGCGCGCCGATCTCCGTCCAGGCCGCCGCCGCGCCGTCATGGCGGCCGACCAGCTCCAGCCGGAACGGCTCTGCCACCCCGCCATGGAGCCCTTCCGCACCGGTGCCGCGTCCGACCCGGGCCAGCCAGACGAGCAGGTCACCGACCGCCCACTGCACCCCGGACAGGTCGGCGACGTCGTCCAGCGTGGCGGTGGCCGCGTCGAGTCGAGCGTCGGGCTCGCCGGTCAGCCACGATCTCTCGGCGAGCGCCGACAGCACGGGTAGGTGGGCCAGGGGCTCGTCGAGCCGTTGCGCGACGCTCCAGGCGACATCGAGGTGTTCGGTGGCGGACCTCCCCGCCGGTGCCTCGCCGGTCCGCAGCGCCACCAGCCCTCGCACGAGAGACGGCCACATCATCGCCAGCGGCATGCCCTGACCGTCGATGACGGCGTCGGCGTCCTCCAGCGCCGCCGCCCATCGAGCCCGCTGGAAGTGCAGGCGCGCCCGCATCGCCGTCTGCCACTGGTTGCACACGGGGATGTCGCGCTCCACCGTGATCGGGATCGAACGAGCGAGCACACCCTCCGCGTCGCGGAAGCGCCGGTGCTCGACGTCGATGGCCGACAGGTTGGAGTATGCCGTCGTCCCCACCTCGTCGTAGGAGCGCTCGAGCGCGAGCGCCGCGTGCATGAGGAGCCGACCTCTTGCGCTGAGCGTGCCCCGCAACAGGTCGCTCGCGTCGTCGATGATGTCGCAGCGGATGCCGACTGCGTCGTCCCCGGTGCGGGCCGCGACCTCCCGTGCCAGCCGGCTGCCGGCGTCGGCGGCGTCGTGGTCGTGTCGGCGGTAGGCGAGGTAGGCCTGGGTCGCGCAGGCGGAGCCGTACGCCTCGGTGTCGTCGCGCGCCACCGCGAGCCGCGCGTGCTGCTCGGCCTCGCGGCGGCGCGCCGAGTAGTACTCGATGATGGCGCCCCGGTCGTGCGCCGCGGCCACCCCGCGAAGGTCGCCGACCCGCTCCCAGAGCCGGATCGCGTCCGTGATGGAGCCGATCGCCTCAGCGAGCCGGCTCACCATGTACTGCTCCTGGCCAAGTACTTCGAGCATGCGCGCACGCGCTGCCCCCGCGGCGTCGCCGCGTTCGAGGGCGAGCGTCAGGAACGCGACTGCCTCCGTGTGGGACCCCGCGCGTGCCGCGTCCTCGGCGGCCAGGGCGGCATACCGGCTCGTCCGCGTCCGGTCGTGGGCCGCTTCGGCATGGTGGGTCAGCACGGCGTGGTCGCCCGACCCGACCTGCTCGAGCGCGTCGAGCAGTCGGGCGTGCAGTCCGCTCTCGACCCCGAGCGGGACCGCGGCGCGTACGGCGCGCCGAGCCAGCTCGTGCCGGAAGCCGATCCCGCGCCGGGTGCGGACGAGCAGACCGGTCGCGTCGAGCCGTCGCAGGCAGGGCATGTCCACCCCGAGCAACGGCATGAGCCGGTCGTCGACCGCGTCCGGCGCCGTCGCGACGAGCTGGAGCACCTCGAGGTCGCCGTCGGTCAGCCCGTTGGTGCTGGCCAGCACGGCGTCGCGCACCGATGCGGGCAGCCCGCCACCCGCGTGGCGACCGATCTCGCTGACGTAGAAGGGGTTTCCCCCGGTGAGCCGGTGGACGCTCGCTGCGTCGAGGTCCGTGCCGCGGAGCAGTGTGCTCACGGCCTCGACGCTGAGTGGGGCGAGGGCGACGACCTCCGAGTTCTCCAGCCGAGCCAGGTCGCCGAGCAGCGGGCGCAGCGGGTGACCCGTGCCGATCTCCGCGTCGCGGTAGGTGAGCACGAGCAGGACGGGAAGGGAGTCGATGCGGCGCACGAGGTAACGCAGGGCCTCGGCCGACGCCTCGTCGATCCACTGGACGTCCTCGACGACCACGGTCGTCGGCTCGCGAGACGACGACCGAGACGACGAGGGCCTCGACGTCGTCGCGGGTCGGCGACGCCGGCAGTTCGGCCAGCTCGGGCGCGCCGAGCTCCGCCAGCACGTCACGCACCGGACCCAGCGGACGCGGCGTCGCGAGCGGGTCGCACAGCCCGCGCACGACGCGCATCCCGCCGGGCGTGGCCGTGGCGACGCGGAGCAGGCTCGTCTTGCCCGCTCCTGCTTCGCCGGTGACGGCGACCACCCGCCCCGACCGGGCGCTCGTCGCGCATCGCCCGGCGGAGCCGCGCGAGCTCGGGCTCGCGCTCCAAAAGCCCCACCTTCGAAGGGTAGGACGGTGGCCCCGGTCCCACACCGGGATTTTCCGAGCGGTGGGCACCGGTCGGGCCGGGAGGTCCTGGACGGTCCTCCCGGCCCCTGGCACGTCGGGGACCCCAGGGCCCCGTCAGGCGGCCTCGCCGTGGCGACGCTGGCGACGCACCTCGAGCGAGATCTCCCGGGCGCTGCGCTGCAGCCCCCGGTGCCGGTTCGTCCGATGCGCGTCCGTCGCCGGGTGCCGTTGCCGGTCGAGCTCGCGCAGCAACACGTACGTCCCGCTGTCGATCATGGCTTCCCCTCCCCGGCCCTCAGGCCGCGACGTGGTCCGCGGTGTGCGGGCCGAACTCGTTGACGACCTCCGAGACGAGGTTCGCCGGGAAGCCGCCGCGGCGGGCGTGCTCGAGGATCGCCTCGGCCTCGTCGGCCTCGTGGACGCAGTAGATCTTGTCGCCGGCGACGTAGCTCGTGACCCAGGTGTAGGGCACTCCGAGGGAGTCGACGGCGGCGTTGGACGTGCGTGCGATCTCGCACAGGTCGTCCATGGTCAGCGACGAGGCCCCAGGGACCTCGCGCTCGATGAGGAACCGCTTCATGGTGCTTCCTTCTGGTGTGGTGGTCCGCCGACGGTCGTCGGCGCACCACCAGAGTGCGATCGCAGGGCGGGGTGCCACATCGGGCGCACCTCCCCATGTTTCGACGGCCCGGGTGGGCGACCTCCCCACGTTCTGACGGCCACTGCGCCCCATCCGGCGGCCGGACAGGCAGGATGAACGTGTGACGACGACGGTGCCGAAGCTGTCGGTGTCGGGGGGCGTGGCCACGATCCGGCTCGCGCGACCCGACGCGGGCAATGCCGTGGACCTGCCGACCGCCATCGCGCTGCGCGAGGCGGTCGGAGGGATCGCGGAGGCCCTCGACGCGATCCACGTCGTCGTGCTCCGCGCGGACGGCCGGCTCTTCTGCGCCGGCGGCGACGTCCGCGCCATGGCCGCCGCCGACGACCGGCCGGCGTTCGTCGCCGAGCTCGCCGGCGTGCTGCACGACGCACTCGGAGCGCTGCGCGCCCTGCCCGTCCCCGTCGTCGCCGTCGTCCAGGGCGCGGCCGCCGGCGCCGGCGTCGGTCTCGTCCTCGCCGCCGACGTGGTGCTGGCCGCCGACCACGCGACGTTCGTGGCGGCATACCCCTCGGTCGGCCTGTCGCCCGACTGCGGCGTCAGCGCACTGCTGCCTGCGGCGGTCGGTGCCCGCCGGGCCGCGCTCTTCCTGCTCACCGGCGCGCCCGTCGACGCGGCGACCGCGCTCGACTGGGGGCTCGTCACCGAGGTGTGCCCCGCCGAGACGCTCGACGCGCGTGCCGGGGAGGTCGTCGCCGCGATCGCCGCGCTCCCACGCCGGGCCGTGGGCGAGGCGGCGCGCCTGCTGCGTCGGTCGGCCGAGCGGCCGTATGCAGCCCAGCTCGCCGACGAGGCCGCCACCATCGCCCGACTGTCGGCGACCGCCGAAGCCGGCGCCCTGCTCGCGTCCTTCGCCTCAGCCCCCGCCCACCCGACCCCCGGAGACCGCCCATGAGCGCCATCACCTCGAGCACCGTCGACGACATCGTCCGCCGCAGCGCGACCCGCCACCCCGACCGGGTGGCCCTCGTCTTCGACGACCGCACGTGGACGTATGCCGCCCTCGACGACGCCGTGTCCCGCGCGGCCGCGCACCTGCTGGGTCTCGGACTCACCGGTGGCGACCGCGTGGCGACCGTGGGGGTCAACTCCGACGCCTACCTGCTCGCCTTCCTCGGGTGCGCGAGAGCGGGTCTCGTCCACGTGCCGATCAACTACGCGCTGACCGGTCGCGAGCTGACCTACCTGCTGCAGGACTCCGGCGCCCGGGTCGCCCTCGTCGACGTGGCGCTGCGCGACTCCGTCGAGGCGGTCCGCGCGGACACCGAGCTCGAGCAGGTGCTGCTCCTCCACGGCGGCGACGACGCGGTCCTGCCACGGTGGAGCGAGGGTGAGGTGCCCGCCCTCGACGTCGAGACGTCCGACACCGACCTGGTCCAGCTGCTCTACACCTCGGGCACGACGTCACAGCCCAAGGGCGCGATGATGACCCACCGGGCCCTCGTCCACGAGTACGTCTCGAGCATCGTGGGGCTCGACCTGCGCGAGGACGACGCGCCGCTGCACTCGATGCCGCTCTACCACTCGGCCCAGATGCACGTCTTCCTCCTGCCCTACCTCGCGGTCGGCGCGACGAACCACCTGCTGGCCCGGCCCGACGTGGAGACGATCCTCGAGCGCGTCCAGACCCACCGCATCGGCTCGCTCTTCCTCGCGCCCACCGTGTGGGTGCCGCTGTCGAACCACCCGGCCCTCGACACGGCCGACCTCGCGTCGTTGCACAAGGCGTACTACGGCGCCTCGATCATGCCGGTCCCGGTCCGTGACCGGCTCCAGCAGCGCCTGCCCGAGCTCGGGTTCTGGAACTGCTTCGGCCAGTCCGAGATCGGTCCGCTCGCGACGGTGCTGCGGCCCGAGGAGCACGCCGAGCGACCCGAGGCGTGCGGCCGCACCGTGCTCTTCGTCGAGGCGCGCGTCGTCGACCCCGAGGGCTCCGAGGTCGCGGCTGGCGAGCCCGGCGAGCTGCTCTACCGCTCACCGCAGCTGTGCACCGGCTACTGGAACAAGCAGGACGCGACGGACGAGGCCTTCCGCGACGGGTGGTTCCACTCCGGCGACCTCGTCACGCGCGACGAGGCCGGCTACCTCACCGTCGTCGACCGCATCAAGGACGTCATCAACACCGGCGGCGTCATGGTCGCGTCCCGTGAGGTCGAGGATGCGCTCTACACCCACCCCGCCGTCGGCGAGGTCGCCGTCATCGCGACCCCGCACGAGCGGTGGGTCGAGGCCGTCACGGCCGTCGTCGTGCTCCGCGCCGGGCAGACCGTGACCGAGACCGAGCTCATCGACCACGCCCGCGCGACGCTCGCGCCGTTCAAGCTGCCCAAGGCGATCCACTTCGTCGACGAGCTGCCCCGCAACCAGAGCGGCAAGCTGCTCAAGCGGGTGCTCCGCGACGACCTGGCCCAGCAGGCAGCCCCGCGCTGACCGAGCGGCCCCGGTCAGCGGAGGGGGACGGCATACGCCAGGTAGGCCGTCCCCGCGGCCCACACGCCGAGACCGGCGAGGTTGGTGCGTGGGTGGAGCGTCAGCGCGGCGAGGAGCTCGCGCAGGAACGCGCTGGGCAGGAAGTACCACGCCGTCGGTGCCGTGGTCACGTCCGCGTCGATGCCGAGGCTGCGCGTCAGCAGCGCTGCGCGGCCGACGTGGTAGCTGCTCGTCACGACCTGGAGGTGGCCCGCCTCGGTCAGCCCGCGGGCGCGGAGGATCTCGCGCGAGAGCAGCAGGTTCTCCTCCGTCGTCGTCGACCGGTCCTCCGTCGCGACGGCCTCCGGGGGGATGCCGTGGGCGACGAGGTATGCCGTCATGGCCACTCCCTCGGCCATCGGCTCGTCGTCGCCCTGTCCACCGCTCGGGACGACGAGCGGGTCGTGGCCGAGGGCGCGCTCGTCGCGCCAGGCCTCGAGTGCGGCGTCGAGGCGGTGGGCGAGCAGCGTCGGCACGGTGCCGTCGACGAGGCCTGACCCGAGGACGATGATCGCCGCCGGACCCGGTCGCGGCCGACGACGCAGGTAGGCGAGGCAGTAGAGCGCGAAGGACACGAGCACGAGGCCGGGGTAGCCGGGCAGCAGGACCACGACGACGCCGACGACCGCCCGCAGGGTGTGGCTCGGCGGGAAGAGCCAGATCGCGAGGACGGTCGCGGTCACCATCGCGACGCCGAGCACGAGGGCGAGCGCATTGGTGCGGCTGCGACCCTCCGGGCGAACGACGCGCAGTCCGGTGCCGACGAAGAGGAGCCCGAGCAGCATCGCCCCGACGCGGGGCAGCAGGAGCGGGGAGGCGCCGACGGCGGTCGTCACGGCCCAGAGGGCGCCGAGGAGGAGGACGCCGGTGCGCCACCGTCGCGGCTCGGTGCGCACGGCGAGGGCGAAGAGGACGAGAAACGCCGCCACGAGGACGAGGTCGACAAGGGGGCGCATGCGACGAGCATGCCTTCCCGGACCCTTCGTCACGAAACCGGCTGGTGGGCAGCGCCTTCCGGGGTGTCGAATCGAGGCATGGACGCAGACGAGATCCGCAGCGCGTTCCTCGACCACCTGGCCGGTCGGGGCCACGCGGTCATCCCACGCGCGTCGCTGGTCCCGGACGACGACCCGACGACGCTCTTCACCGGCAGCGGGATGCAACCGCTGCTGCCCTACCTCCTCGGCGAGGACCACCCGGCCGGTCGCCGCCTCGTCGACAGCCAGACCTGCCTGCGCGTCCAGGACATCGAGGAGGTCGGCGACAACCGGCACACGACCTTCTTCGAGATGCTCGGCAGCTGGAGCCTCGGCGACTACTTCAAGCCCGAACAGCTGCGGCAGTTCTGGGACTTCCTCACCGGGACGGTGGGGTTGGACCCCGCCCGGCTCTACGTGTCGTGCTTCATCGGCGACGAGGCACACGGCATACCGAAGGACGACGAGTCGGCGGCCCTCTGGCGTGAGCTGTTCACGGCGGCGGGGGTCCCGGCCGACCAGGTCGAGCTCGGCACCGAGGAGCACGCGGCACGGGTCGGGACCGGCGGCGCGCGGATCGCCTTCTACGGCAACAAGAACTGGTGGTGCCGCGAGGGCAGCCGCCGAGCGCATGCCCGTCGGCGAGCCGGGCGGCCCTGACACCGAGGTCTTCTACCTCTTCCCCCACGTCGAGCACGACCCGGCCTACGGCGAGCACTGCCACCAGAACTGCGACTGCGGCCGGTTCATCGAGCTCGGCAACTCCGTCTTCATGGAGTACCGCCGCACCGAGACCGGCTTCGAGCCGCTCCCGCGCCGCAACGTCGACTACGGCGGCGGGCTCGAGCGCATCGCGGCGGCAGCGCTCGACACCTCCGACGTCTTCCGGATCAGCCTGCTGTGGCCGATCATCGAGCGGCTCCAGGAGCTGTCGGGCCGCACCTACGAGGACGAGACGCTCGCCATGCGGGTCATCGCCGACCACCTGCGCGGGGCGACGTTCCTCGCCGTCGACGGCGTGCGCCCGAGCAACAAGGCGCAGGGCTACGTGATGCGCCGGCTCGTGCGCCGGGCCGTCCGCTTCGCCGTCGACCTCGGCATCGAGGACAACTTCTTCCCGCACGTCATCCCGACCGTCGCCGGCATCTACTCCCGCGCCTACCCCGAGGTGGCGGCCGCGGCCGACGAGGTGGCCGAGCTCCTCGCGCGCGAGGAGCACGTCTTCCGCCGCACCCTGCGGCGTGGCCTCGAGCGGCTGGAGGGTCACCGGGAGACGGGCGTCACCGGTGCGGACCTCTTCGTGCTCTACGACACCTACGGCTTCCCGGTCGAGCTGTCCACGGAGGTGGCGCGCACGGAGGGCATCGTCGTCAGCGGCACGTGGCGTGAGGAGTTCGACGCGCACATGGCGGCCCAGCGGGCGCGCTCACGCGGCGTCGCAGCCGGTAGAGAATGACCGGTCCGACTGATCACCGTGCCGGCACGCAGCTGCTGAGAATGCGCGCGATCTGCGCTCGCTCCGCGGGAGTGACCCAGAGGTGGTAGCGCTGCTTCACGGCGACCTGGCGCGCCACGTAGGTGCAGCGGAAGGCCTTGTTCGGCGGCAGCCAGGACGCGGCGTCGGCGTCGCCCTTGGCGCTGTTGGTCGGTCCGTCGACGGCGAGCAGGTTGAGGGGGTCGTTCGCGAGAGTCGTGCGCTGCGTCGGCGTCAGCTGCTGGGCGCCGGTGACCCACGCGTCACCGAGCGCGACGACGTGGTCGATCTGCACCTTCGAGGAGCTCGAGCGTCCGCGGGCGAAGACGATGGTGTGTCCGGTGTAGGGGTCGGCGAGCGTGCCCGAGAGCACGACGCAGCCATGGGTGCCGGGCTTGAGCAGCTCGGCGGTGAGGTCGCGCCGGAGCACGTCGTTGCGCGTGTCGCAGCCGTTGTGGCCGCCCTCGACATCGACGTCGTCGCTCCACGCGGGGCCGAACGCGGCACGCGCGTAGCCCGTCTTCGGCGCCCTGCCCTTGACCGGGAGGGCGGCGAGCGTCGCAAGGGCTACGTGCACCTGCCCCGCCGTCAGGGTGCCGGCGACGGGCGACGGCGCCGGGGAACTCGTCGTGGTGTGCCGCTCCACGCGGGTCGCGGTGTGCGGGACAGCAGCGCCCGGCCACGACGGTGCGAGGCCGCAGCCGGCCACGAACGAAGGCGCGGCGAGTGCCGCGACCACGAGGATGACCCGGTTCAGCAGCCGCCGAGTCGCGCGAGCGCGGGCGCCGTTCGTCGCAGACACGATGGGTAACCCTGCCACGTCAGGGAATCGGCTCCATGACGGGGTGGCAAGGCGACGTCGGGCCAGCCGATCGACCGGTTCGGACGTCCCGCCGGCTCGGGGATCGGAGATCACCGGTCGGTGGGTCGGGCGTACTGGTCGGGCAAGGACGGCCAGCGCTGGGAGGCCCACTCCGACCAGGTCGCGTGCCCGGGCGGGACGGGTGGGATCCGGCCGCCTCGCAGCTCCTCCTCGTCCGGGGCCTGGAACTGGCCGCGCCACTGCTCGAGCTCGACGTCGCTCATGTGGAAGGTCTCCTCGGGCGTGGCCGCGAACCGACGGGTGACGCGTCTGCGTTGCTCTTCGTGGTCGACGGGCAGGTAGAGGACGCGGCTACGTGCACCGACGGCGGCGGCGATCCAGCGGAGCGCCGAACGCTCGTCCGTGCCCCAGAAACCGAAGTCGAGGACGACGTTGGTGCCGAGCTCCGCGGCCCGCATGCCGATCTGAACCAGCTTGCCCTCGACGAGATCCCGCTTGTCCGGAGGGTTCTGGTCACCGAAGAGCATCAGCTGCCACTCGTCCGGCGTCAGCCGAAGGGCCGACGCGCTGGTCTCCAGCTCCTTGGCGCGAGTGGTCTTTCCTGCGCCGGGAAGGCCGACGATGAGGTAGACGGTCGCAGGTCCGACGCTCTGGGATCGCTGGGATCGCTGGGATCGCTGGGATCGCTGGGATCGCTGGGATCGCTCGGCGCGAGGTGGTCGTGGGCGGGCATGCAGCGACTCCTGGGGGATGGCGGCTGGCATCGCACGGTCGGGCCGCTCGTGCCGTCCGGACGGCTTCACCGGCTGACCCGCGCGATCCTAGAGCCGTCAGGGAACGCAGTGCTCCTGTTGACTGCTCGGTCCAGGGCCGGGATGCCCAGCGCCATGACGACGTAGAGACCGGTGGCGATGGGAGAGAGAGCGGTCGCTTCGAAGCCGTGCGCGCCGACGGTCAGACCGTTGACGACCAGGAGGACGCCCGCCAGAACCCCGGTGACACCGGCCAGTCGGACCTGGGTGCCGAGGTGCGCCCGGCTCAGCAGGCCTGCAGCGAACGTCAGCAGGGTCACCCCGAGCAGGATGGTGAAGAACGAGTTGACGCCCCACTCCAGCCAGCGCACGGCCTCCGCGGCGGCGAACCGGGACGCCCGGTCCCCGGGGTCCGCGCCCGCCCAGGCGTCGACCGCCTGCTTGAGGGCGACGCCGTCCACGGCCATGTTCACGGCGATGAGGGCCAGGGTGGCGGCTGCCGCCGCGTCGCCGACCCGCACGAGGGTCCGGGGAACGCCGACTCGTTGCAGGGCCCGGCCCACGGTCAGCAGTCCGGCGACGACCACTGCTGCCGACAGGAACTGGAGGTCATGGACCCACACCCAGTCCGTGCTGTGGGCGTACTCGGCGAAGACGGCCGCGTGGGAGTTCGGCGGCTCGTCGTGCGGGTGCAGGATGCCGCCGACGACGGCCAGGGCTGCACCGACGACGAGCAGGACCGCGGAGAGACGGGCCGTCCGCGGTCCGGGCGGGACACCGTCCCGGCTCCTCGGCGCGGGGGTGCCAGGCAGGTGTGCGGACGCCACGCCAGGTAGGCGGCCATGAGCGCGAACATCGCGACGTGGCCCCACGTGAGCAGCAGCGTCGCCGGGAAGGACGCCGAGCCAGTAGGGCACCAGCAGGACGAGGAAGGGCAGGACCATGACGGCGGACATCTCCGCGATGTGCCGGGGTGCATGCCGTCGCACCCACATCCAGGCCGCCATGCCGACGGTCATGTCGAAGGCCATGGTCAGGGCCATGACGTCAGGGCGGCCGGTCAGGCCGGGCCAGGCGGCGTCCCAGACGACACCGAACACCCCCATGCCGACGACCATCGCGAGGGTCATCTCGAGGTATGCGGTGAGGAAGCGGCCGAGCCGCGTGTGCAGGAGCTGGCGGGCCAGGGCGCGCGGCGTGCGGTCCGCATACGGGGTCGAGTACGTAGTCATGCCGACGATGGTCGGTCCGGCGGGCCGCGACCCGGACGTGCCAGAGGTCACGTTCGAGGTCACCTCGTGCGGCATGACCCTCACAGCAGGCCGAGCGCGCGGGCCCGGAGCGCCGCCTGGGTGCGGTCGCGGACGCCGAGCTTGGCCAGGACGTTGGTGACGTGGTTCTTGACCGTGCCCTCGGACAGGTAGAGGCGCTCGGCGGTCTCCCGGTTGCTCAGCCCGTCGGCGAGCGCCCGGAGGACCTCCAGCTCGCGGTGGGTGAGCGGGTCGACGAGAGGCTGCGGGCGCGGCCCGTCCGGGAGGTCGGGCAGCTGGCTCATCCGGGCCAGGACCTTGGCGGCGACCGACGGCTGCAGCACGGACTCGCCGCGCGCCGCCGCCAGCACGGCCTCGACGCAGCCGGGACGCGGTGGCGTCCTTGAGCAGGTAGCCGACGGCGCCGGCGCGCAGCGCCGGGAAGACCTCGTCGTCGCCGTCGAAGGTGGTGAGGACCAGCACGCGCACGTCGGGATGTTCGACGCGCAGCCGCTGCGTCGTGGCCACACCGTCGAGCACGGGCATCCGCAGGTCCATGAGCACGACGTCGGGTCGCAGCATGGCCACCAGCTCCAGCGCCTGGGCGCCGTCCGCCGCGGCGCCCACGACCTCGACCTCCTCGCGCACCTCCAGGAGCGTCGTCAGCGCCTCACGGAACAGGGTCTGGTCGTCGACGACGAGCACCCGCACGGGGCGGTCGGCGCTCATCCCGGCACCTCGACGCGGACGGTCACACCCGTGCCCGGTGTCGACTCGACGGTGAGGGAGCCGCCGAGACGATCGACTCGCTCACGGATGCCGACCAGCCCGAACCCGCCGCCGTCGTTGCGCCCGAGGCCGCACCCGTCGTCGCGAACCTCCAGACTCACCGAGTCCGGCAGGTAGGCCAGCCGGATCACGGCGGCGTGGGCGTTCGCGTGCTTGCGCACGTTGGTGAGGCCCTCCTGGGCGGCACGGTAGAGCGCCACCTGGACGTCGTGTCGAGCCGGCGTTCGGCTCCCTCGACGTCCACGGAGGTGGGCAGGCCGGCCGCCTCGCTCTCGCCAGCCAGGGTCCTCAGCTGCTCCGGGAGCCGCTGGGCCGGCCGCGCCTCGCGCAGCGCGGCCACCGACTCGCGGACCGACGTCAACGCCTGACGCGCCTGGTCCTCCGCCTGGCCGAGCAGGCCGTCGGCCCTGGCGGGGTCGGTGCCATCACCGCCCGCGCGGCCTGGACCTGCATGCCGACCACCGTGAGGTGGTGGCCCAGCCCGTCGTGGATGTCCCGGGCCACGCGGGTGCGTTCCCGCATCGTCGCCAGCTCCTCGGCCTGTGCGCTGAGGTCGCGCAGCCGGCCGTTGGCCACGGCCAGCTCCGACCTGGCCTGCTGCTCACGCAGGTGCAGGGCGGCGAGGACGAAGGCGAACGCGCACGCGAGCCCCGTGCTGACGACCTGTCGCAGCCCGTCCACCATGGGCATCCCGACATGGACCAGCGGGACGAGCAGCGCGACGACGACCGCCCAACCGAGCGGCAGCAGCACGACGGCCTGCACGACCACCACGACGAGCAGCAGGGTGCTGCCGACGCCGGGGCCGGCGACGTCGAAGACGACGAACCCGAGCACCAGCGCGACGGTCAGGTAGCCGACTGCGGCCAGGCGTCCACGGCCGAGCGCCCAGCGGTAGCCGGCCACCGACCAGGCCACGAACGCCGACCCCCAGGGCGCCGGCCGGCAGGATCGAGCCGCTGGGAGCGGCCTCGAGCAGCATCACCAGCAACGCTGCTACTGCCAGCGTCGGCAGCGCCCGGTTCACCGTCCCAATGTCGCGCCCGACCTCCAGACGCGTCAACCACGCCCGGTCAGCGGCCTCGCCGCGACGAGACCGCGAAGGCTCAGGACTGGGTGCGCAGGTAGCGGCCGAAGTGCGGCACGGTGAAGGCGATGAGGCCGCGCTCCCCGGAGTAGATGAGGCCCTTCTTGATGAGGGCGTCGCGGGCGGGCGAGAGCGACTGCGGCTTGCGCCCCAGCACGTCCGCCACCGCGGACGTCGGCACCGCCTCGCGCTCGGCCACCCCTTCGCGGACGTATGCCGCGACATCGTCCGGGGAGCCCTCACCTCCCGAATCCGCTTCGTCTGCAGGCGGGTTCACGAGCGCGGCGTCCGCCATGGCGCGGAGGTACTCGCGCTCCGCCGGCGTCGCCCGCTCGAAGCGGGAGCCGAAGAATCCGACGGCGAGCTCGGACTCCGCCTCGGGCACGGCGACGCGGATGTCCTCGGCGGTCACGGGCGAGGAGGGCGCGACGTCCCACACCACCTTGCCGTAGGCCTGGATGAAGTACGGGTAGCCGGCGGTGACGGCATACATCTCGTCGAGGGCCTCGGGCGTGAACTCGCAGCCCTCCTCCGCGGCCGGACCGACGAGCGCACGGTCCGCGGAGTCGCGCGGCAGCCGGTCGATGCGCGAGTAGCGGAACAGCCTCTCCGAGTAGGACTTCGACGCCGAGAGGACGGCCGGCAGGTGCGGCAGCCCCGCGCCGACGACGATGACGGGCAGGCCCGACTGCGAGATCTCGTGGCATGCCGCGCAGAGCGCCGAGACGTCCTCGGGGTCGAGGTCCTGCATCTCGTCGATGAAGAAGGCGACCCCCTTGCCGACGTCGGCCGCGAGTCCCCCGATGTCGGTGAACAGCTCGACGAGGTCGATCTCGATGTCACCGGAGTCAGCCCGTCCGGTCACGGCCGGTGCGTCGATGCCGGGCTGCCACCTCTCGCGCAGCTTGGCCCCCGTCGGGGTGTCGCGCAGCGCGAAGGCCTTGATGCTGCCCAGCACCTGGTCGATGTCCTCCCCGCGCGGGTGGCCGAGCTCGCGCACCGCCTGGTGTGCGGCCGCGGCGAGCGGACGGCGCAGTCGCTGGTCGGGGCGCGCCTCGAACTTGCCGGTGCCCCAGTCGGCCCGGACGGCGGACGAGCGGAGGGCGTTGAGCAGCACCGTCTTGCCCACCCCGCGCAGTCCGGTCAGCACGATCGAGCGCTCGGCACGACCGCGGGCGATGCGCTCGAGGACGACGTCGAAGGTGCGCAGCTGCTCGTCCCGGCCGGCGAGCTCGGGCGGGCGCTGGCCGGCGCCCGGGGCGTACGGGTTCGTGATCGGGTCCACGCTCGGAGGCTATACGCGTCTCTACCGCAAACCTGAGACATCCGAATATGGCTTCATCGGCGCGTCGCGGCACCCTCGAGCATGCACTGACTGGCGCGGATCAGGCGGTTGCACCTTCGGATTCCGTCGGATCCGCGCACAGAAAAACGCCGTTCCGCATGGTCAGGGGTGGTCATGCGGAACGGCGCCATGCGACTATAACGCGACTGGCCGTGGAACCGTCAACCGATGTGAGCGATGTCAAAGACTTCGTCGGGCCGGGCGATCGCGTCCTGCTCCTGGACGAGGAGCATCTCGTCCGAGCCGCTGGCGTGCGTGCGCTCGAGCACGGCATACATCGACGCCGCCGTGCGGCGCAGGGCCACCTGCGGACCATCCGTCAGGTAGTGGGCGAGGAAGATCGCGGCCGTGACGTCGCCTCCGCCGCGGACCGTCATGGGCAGCATCGGCGTCGTGACGACCCAGGCGTCGTCGGCGGTGATGCAGGCCATCTGGATCGAGCTCTCGGGGGTGTCGGAGGTCAGGGCGCTCGTGACGAGCACGACCGTGGGCCCCTGGGCCACGAGCTCACGCGCCGCGGCGACGAGGTCGGCCTCGGTGGTGACCTCGCGCCCGACGAGGAACTCGAGCTCGAACTGGTTCGGGGTGACGATGTCGGCCCGGGGCACGACATGGTCGCGCAGGTACTCGGGGATGCCCTCCCGGACGAAGAAACCGCGCCCCACGTCGCCCATGACCGGGTCGCAGCAGTAGATCGCCGCGGGGTTGGCGGCCTTGACCCGCGCGACGGCGTCGAGCACGACCTCGCCGACCGCCTCGGCGCCCTGGTAGCCGGAGAGCACGGCGTCGACCGTCGGGAAGGCGCCGCGCTCCTCGACGCCGTCGATGACGGCCGCGACGTCGGCCGGCGCGATGAGCGGGCCCCGGGTCGAGCCGTAGCCGGTGTGGTTCGAGAAGGTCACCGTGAGCACGGGATAGACCTCGTGCCCGAGCCGCTGGAGCGGGAAGACCGCGGCCGAGTTGCCGGCGTGGCCGTAGGCGACGTGGGACTGGATCGACAGGATCTTCACGGCCCCACCCTAACCACGCGGGGTGAGCCGTCCCCCTCATCTGCTGGGGCTTGCGGGCGCCGCCGTGTCAGGATGGATCGCATGAGCGCGATCCCCACGACGACCGTGTCCGAGCTGCCCGACGACGCCGTCCTCGTCGACGTCCGCGAGGCCGACGAGTGGGCCGCCGGCCACGCTCCCAACGCCATCCACATCCCGCTCGGCGAGCTGCCGTCCCGCATCGACGAGCTGCCGGAGACCGACGACACCGTCGCCGTCGTGTGCCGCATGGGCGGACGGTCGGCCCGTGCGGTGCAGTGGCTCGTGCACCAGGGCTACGACGTCGCCAACGTCGAGGGCGGCATGGTCGAGTGGCAGCGCGCCGGCAAGCAGCTCACCGCCGACGGGCAACCCAGCATCATCTGATCCGGACGATCTGACAGGAGGTGGCGCGAACGTGACACATCGGAGCAGCCGGGACGACGCGTCCGAGCCGGACCCGACGGCCGACTCGTGGTCGGCGTGGCTGCCACGCCTCGACCCGTCGACGACGCCGCTCCCGCAGGCGTCGGCGCCGCCGGATTCCACCATTCCACCCGCACCGGCAGTGCCGCCGGCCGGGCCGCCCGACGCGCCGTGGGCTCCCGCCGCCCGTCCCGGCCACCCCCTCACCCGGCGCGCCACCCAGCCCACCGATGAGGTGGTATGCCGCGTCGCCGCCGCCTGCGCCCGCGCCACCCCTGGCGGGCCCTCAGCCCTACACCCCACCCCCGCCGAACCGGCTCGCCCTCGCGATCCTGTGCACGATCTTCTGCTTCACACCGTTCGGCATCGTCGCGATCGTCAAGTCGACGTCCGTCAATCCGCTGTGGGCGCAAGGTCGCTGGGGCGAGGCGTGCCGCGCTTCCCGCTCGGTCAAGAGCTGGTGCATCCTCGCCGCCCTCGCGTGGCCCGGTTCAGCCCTCCTCTTCGCGTGCACCGGCATGCTCGGGCGGCTCTGACCCCACGGCGAGCCCGTCAGTCGACGGGGATCGTCCCCGGGCGGCGTGCAGACGAGCTCGTCGCCCTGGGGGGCCGCGGAGGGGGCCTGGACGACGCCACCTCCGACCGCGGCGGGCCTGGCCTGCCCAGCACGGTCGTCGACCTGCACGCAGAGCTGCCACTGCTTCACGCCCGGGTCCACGGCTGTGCGTGGGGCCTCGAAGGAGTCCCCCGGCACGTCCAGCTTCGGCGGCGACGCGGCATACGCCCTCCCACGCAGGCTGGCACCGGGGGCGATGACGTGCCCGCCCATGACCGGGGCAGCGGCGAAGCGGACGTTCGGGGCCGATGCGAAGCCCTGCTTGCTGAGGCGCAGCACTCCCGAGTGCTCGTAGACCCAGGCGTGCGTGACGTCGACGTCGGTGGGGAGCGTGGCGCTGCCGAGGTCCTGCGGCACGACGTCGTAGGCGAGGAGGGGCTGAGCGCCGGTGTTGGTCACCGTGTAGTCGACAAGGAGGCCGCCGGCGGCCGCGGTGGCTGCCTTGGGGCCGTCCGGCGCCATCGTCGCCTCCAGACGCACCGCTCCCGAGGTGACCGTCTGGGCCATCGGGACGGCGCCACCCGCGGACGTGGGCGTGCCCGGGGACGGCGTCGCCTGTCCGCAGGCGCTCGTGGCGAGCACCGCTGCGAGGGCGAGCGCGCGGGACGGGCCGGACGAACGAGGCCGCGCGGGGCGTGGGGCGTCGAGGAGGTCATGATGGGGAAGACAACCACGGGGAGCGGATCGTTGCAGCCCGAGGTGAACTCGAGCGGGCCTGAGCGAAACCTGCACGTAGCCGCGGAGCCCGCTGACAGTTGCACCAAGAGCGGGGCGCAGTTTCGGCAAACAGTCCTTAAACGAGGCGTCTGGCAGCCCTACGCCGCCTCAGCCGGGCGTACTTTTGCCCCGGCCCTGGAGCGTTGCGCCAGGCACGCGCCGGCCGATTCCCGATCGTCAGAGGAGCCCCATGAAACGTTCCGTCCGTCTCGCGCTCGCCGGCGCCGGGGCTGCCGCCCTCGTCGTGCCGGTCGTCGCCACCGCCGGCGCCGTCAGCGCCCACCCCGCGCCGCCGTCCCGGATCTCGACGTCGGCCAGGACGTCGACGCCGATCAAGCACGTCGTCGTCATCTTCGGCGAGAACGTCTCCTTCGACCACTACTTCGCCACCTACCCGCAAGGCGGCCAACATCCCCGGCGAGACGCTGCAGGGCTCGACCACGCCGGCTCCGACCTTCACCGCGGCGCGCGGCACGCCGCGCGGCATCGCCACCCTCGCGCACGACCGCCTGCTCGCACCGAACAACCCCAACTCGGTGCAGCCGCAGCGCCTCACGCCCGGTCAGGCCGTGACCTGCGACCAGGACCACACCTACACGAACGAGCAGAAGGCCTACAACGCCGGAGCGATGGACAAGTTCGTCGAGTTCACGAGCAGGGACGCCTGCACCGCCCCGGCGTTCGGCCGACCGGGCCTGACGATGGACTACTACGACGGCAACACCGTCACCGCGCATGTGGAACTACGCGCAGCACTACGCGATGAGCGACCACGCCTTCAGCACGACCTTCGGCCCGTCCACCCCGGGCGCGATCAACCTCGTCTCCGGGCAGACGCACGGCGTCAAGGAGTTCAACGCCGACGGCACGCCGGCGACGACGCCGGCCGCCGGCGACTACACGGTGCGCTTCCCCGACGCGCACGGCGTCGGCACCATGACGGGCGACCCCGACCCCGTCTACGACGACTGCTCCAACAACAGCCACGCGAAGAGCTACACCCTGGCCGCCATGACGGGCCGCAACATCGGCGACCTGCTGGACGCCAAGAAGGTCGTCGTGGGGCTGGTTCCAGGGCGGCTTCACGCCGACGACCGCCGCAGCCGGCGGGGCGCCCGCCTCGTGCCTCACCACGCACACGAACGTCGCCGGGGTGAGCTCGACCGACTACAACCCGCACCACGAGCCCTTCCAGTACTACGCGTCGACGGCGAACCCGCACCACCTGCCGCCGGCGAGCGCTGCCGAGATCGGCCATGACGGACAGGCGAACCACCAGTACGACATGTCGTCCTTCGACCAGGTGGTCGGCACGGACAACCTGCCGGCGGTGAGCTTCCTCAAGGCCCCGAACTACCAGGACGGTCACGCGGGCTACTCCGACCCCCTCGACGAGCAGCACTTCATCGTCAAGGAGATCAACGCCATCCAGAAGTCGAAGCACTGGAAGGACACGGCCATCGTCCTCGCCTACGACGACTCCGACGGCTGGTACGACCACGTCGCCGCGCAGGTGAAGAACGCCTCGAACACCACCGACGACGCCGCCTTCTGCACCCAGGCGGCCGCCTCGGGAGTGCCGATCGCGAAGGGCTACCAGGACCGCTGCGGCCCCGGCCCGCGCCAGCCGCTCGTGGTCATCTCGCCGTTCGCGAAGACGAACTACGTCGACCACCACCAGACCGACCAGGCCTCGATCCTGCGCCTCATCGAGGACAACTGGGGCGTCGGCCGCATCGGTGACGGCTCTGCCGACGCCTGGGCAGGGTCGATGCGCGGCCTCTTCTCCTTCGACGAGTCGCAGGCCCCGCAGGTCATCCTCGACGAGACGAACGGCACCGTCACCTCGGTGCACGGAGCCGCAGAGGACGACCACTCGAGAACCTCGGACGGAGGGCGCGCCGGGTCACCCGGCGCGCCCTCTCTGCGTGCGGGACTACTTGAGCAGCTTGGACATCCGTCGGTCGGCGAGCGGTTTGCCGCCGGTCTGGCAGGTGGGGCAGTACTGCAGCGACGTGTCGGCGAACGACACCTCGCGCACGGTGTCGCCACACTCCGGACACGTCTCGCCGGTGCGGGCGTGGACCCGCATGCCGGCCCGCTTGGCGTCCTTGAGCTCCTTGGCCGGCTTGCCCGACGCCGTCGCGACCGCGCCCTTGAGCGTGTCGCGCAGGGCGGCATACAACCGGTCGACGACCTCGGGAGCGAGCGAGCCGGCGATCGCGAACGGGCTGATCTTCGCGACGTGGAGGATCTCGTCGGAGTAGGCGTTGCCGACGCCCGCGATGAACTCCTGGTCGCGGAGCAGGCCCTTGATCTGGGTGCGCCGGCCGTCGAGCATCGACCGGAACTGCTCGAGGGTGAAGTCGTCGGCCATCGGGTCGGGCCCCAGCCGCGCGATCCCGGGCACCTCGGCCGGGTCCTTGACGATGTATGCCGCGAGCGACTTCTTCGTGCCCGCCTCGGTCAGGTCGAAGCCGGAGCCGTCGGACAGGCGCACGCGCAGGGCGATCGGCGACTTGCCGGGGCGCACGACCGTCGCCGGCAGCTGGTCGGACCAGCGCAGCCAGCCGGCACGCGCGAGGTGGAAGACGAGGTGCGTGCCGTCGGCGTCGATGTCGAGGAACTTGCCGTGGCGGTGGACGCCGTCGACGGGCGCCCCCTCGAGCGCCTGCGGCGGCGGGTTGAAGGTCTTCAGCACGCTGAACGACGCGAGCTCGACCGACGTGATGGCGAGACCGTCCGTCCGCTCGGCGAGGAAGTCGACGAGCGCCTGCACCTCCGGCAGCTCAGGCATGGCCCCAGTCTGTCATCCGGAGACGACGGAACGGCCCGGACGCGAGGGCTGTTCGTCGGTGGCGACGGCCTCCCCGACCTTGCCGGCGTCGCTCGAGCACCCGCAGCAGCCCGTGCCCGTCGGGCCCCGAGAAGGTCGGCACCGAGCGCGCCGCCCAGGGCCGGATCGGCGAGTCGATCCGGATCGGGTTGGACAGCACCTGCTCCTTCGGGGACAGGTGGCGGATGCAGATGGCGTCGACCCGGTCGGGCCTGGCCTCGGCGAAGTCGGCGTAGATCTGCGGGTCGTGCTGGCCGTCGTCGCCGACGAGCAGCCACCTGATGTCGGGGAAGTCACGGGCGAGCCGGTCGAGGCAGCTGCGCTTGTGCGCCTGGCCGCTGCGGAACCAGCCGGTGTTGGTGGGACCCCAGTCGGTGAGCATGAGCGGTCCGAGGGGGAAGCCGTTCTCGACGAGGAACCGGTTGAGGGTGGCGGCGGTGTTCCAGGCGCCCGTCGACACGTAGACGATGGGCGCGCCCGGGGTGCGCGGAGAGGATGCGGCGGTACATCGGGGCCATGCCGGACACGGAGTGCCGGGCCTTGCCGCGCCGGACGAAGGTGTTGAACGCCGCGATCATCGGGCGCGGCAGCATCGTCGTGATGACGGTGTCGTCGATGTCGCTGACGATCCCGTGCGTCACGCCGTCGGCGACGATGAAGACGTCGGCCGCGACCGGGTCGGTGCCCTGCGCCTCGACGACGACCTGCTGCCACCCCGG
Source organism: uncultured Actinomycetota bacterium (assembly GCA_963849965.1). Classification (GTDB taxonomy): domain Bacteria; phylum Actinomycetota; class Actinomycetes; order Actinomycetales; family Dermatophilaceae; genus Terrabacter. The sequence continues at coordinate 141,253 of CAWKJV010000030.1, forward strand.
CTCGAGACCGTGGTCGCGGGCCACGATGTCGACGTGGCCGCCTCGGTCGGACCGGCCGTAGACCTCGCGGTCGCCCACGGTGACCTTGACGGGGACGCCGGTGGCCGGCGACGTGAGGAAGGCGCGCCAGCCGCGGTCGTAGCGCGCCGGGCTCAGGGCGCCGGTGGCGTCCTGACGGGCCTCGGGTCCCTCGATGTGCTCACGACCCTTGCGCCCGAGGAGGATCCGGGCATAGACGCGCACGAAGCTCGTCGATCCGTAGCCCACGTGGGTGATGACGCGGTTGCCCCAGCCGCGGCTGCGCAGCACGCGTTCGACCTGCTCGTGGACGGCGTCCTCGACGATGGCGGCCGCGTGCGGTCGTGACATGGCCTCAACCTACCCGCCGGGCCGGCGAGCGGGTGCCAACAGGTGGACCCCGACGGGCGCGGGCGGGACGCGCCGGGTTGGATGGATGGCGTGCACCCCATCGCGGAAGTCCTCAGCAAGGCCGCAGGCGGCGACTTCCCCACCGTGGACGGTGGGTGGCAGCGCGTCGAGCCGTGGCGTCCCGGCGTCGAGGGCGTGGTCGCCTTCACCGGCCGCGCCTACCTCGCCGTCGACGACGACGTCTCCGACGGCACCCTCGTCTCGCTCGGCCCGGACGGCTTCGGGGGCGCCAGCAACCCGCGCCTCGTCTCCCGGCTCGCCGGGAGCGGCTGGATCGACGCCCTCGACATCGTGCTCGTCGCCCGCGGCACCGGCGGCGAGCCGGCCCTCGTGCCCCGCAGCGACCTGCGCAACCACCCCCGTGCCGAGCACGCCACGTCGGTGCGCAGCGCCGTCACGACCTTCGGGTATGCCGCCCCGGACGACCACACGCTCGTGACCCTCTCGACGGGGCTGGGTGGGCTGCCCGAGGTGGGTGTCGAGACCGACCCCCGCAAGGACCACGTCGGCGCCGACCTCGTCAGGGACGCTCTGACGCTCCTCCCGGAGGGCGAGGTCGTCGTCGCCGCGTGCGCCCCGGGCAACGCCCGGGCCCTGCGCGCCTTCCTGTCGGCGGGCTTCGAGCCGGTCGCGTCGGTGCAGCTCTGGCGCCCCGAGCGCTGACCGTCCGGTGACGAGCATGTCGCGACTGCGGCACGTACCGTGGGGCCATGCTCAGGGGATCTCGCGCCAGGACTCTCGTCTCCGTCTCGCTCTCGGGCGTGCTCGCCGGCACGCTCGCGGCCGGCTGCTCGATGTTCGAGTCGCCGCCGGAGCCCGGCGACGCCGCGCGCGCCCTCGCCTCGGGCCTGTCCACGGGCGACCTCGGTGCCGTGACCTTCAAGGGCACGACGCCGGCCAAGGCCACCGCGTTCGTCAAGGCCGCCTACAAGGACCTCGGCACGCTGCGGCCCCAGGTGTCGCTGAGCGAGATGAGCCACGCCGAGGGCTCCGACCGTGCGACGGCGACGCTCGTCAGCCGGTGGGACGTCTCGACGTCCCCCACCGACTGGACCTACAGGACCCAGGTCCCCATGACCCTCGTCGACGGCCGGTGGCAGGTGTCGTGGACGCCGGGCGTCGTGGCGCCGCAGCTCACCGCCGACGAGACCCTGGACGTCGCCCGCAAGTGGCCCCAGCGCGCCGACATCGTCGACGCCGCCGGCGGCAAGATCATGACCGAGCGCGAGGTCGCGGCCGTCGGCATCGACAAGACGAAGGTGTCCGGGGCCGAGGCCACCGCCTCCGCGAAGGCGCTGGCGGCGCTCATCGGCATCGACCCTGCCCGTTTCGCCGCGAAGGTCGGGGCGGCGGGCTCCAAGGCCTTCGTCCAGGGCGTGACCCTGCGCCAGACCGACCCGGTCCTCGAGCGGAACGGCGCGGCGATCGCCAAGGTCAAGGGCGCACTCACGGTGCCGACGATGCAGGTGCTCGGCCCGAGCCGCACGTGGGCCGCGCCGATCCTCGGCACGGTCGGCGAGGCGAATGCCGAGCAGATCAAGGCCTCGAAGGGCACCCTCGAGGCGGGCGACTCCGTCGGCCAGACCGGCCTGCAGTACCGCTACGACGCGCAGCTGCGCGGCACCCCCGGCCTCGCCGTCCACGCCGTCAAGCGCGGCGCCGACGGCAGCATCCTCGACAAGCGTGAGCTCTTCGCCGAGCCGTCCACGGACGGCAAGCCGCTGACGATCACCCTCGACCAGAAGGCCCAGAGCGCGGCCGAGGCGGCGCTCGCCCAGCAGACGACGCACCCCACCGCCCTCGTCGCCGTGCGGGTGTCGACGGGAGAGATCCTCGCGGCGGCCGTCGGGCCGGCCGCGAACGGCTCGACCCTCGCCCTCGCCGGCAAGGAGGCGCCCGGCTCGACGTTCAAGATCGTCAGCTCCCTCGCCAACGTGCGCAAGGGCGCCACCGCCGACACGATGCTGCCCTGCACCCCGACGCTGACGGTCAACGGCCGCCAGTTCAGCAACTACACGACCTACCCCGCCCAGCACCTCGGGGACATCCCGATGCGGACCGCGCTCGCCTACTCGTGCAACACGGCCTTCATCAGCCAGTACCAGAAGGTGAGCCAGAACGACCTCGTCACCGCGGCGCAGTCGCTCGGGATGGGCGAGAAGCTCGACCTGCCGTTCACCGGCTTCCTCGGCTCGGTGCCGCCGACCGACGACGTCGTCGAGCACGCGGCCTCGTTCATCGGCCAGGGCCGCGTCGAGGCGTCGCCGCTGACGATGGCCCTCGTCGTCGCCTCGGTGATGAAGGGCCAGACGGTGCGCCCGCAGCTCGTCGCCGGCGCACCCGCCCTGCCCCCGCCCGCCACGCCGCTCGCCGCCGCCGAGGCCGACGTCCTGCGCCAGGAGATGCGCGCCGTCGTGGCCGAGGGCTCCGGCACGGTCCTCAAGCCGCTCGGCGTCGAGTACGCCAAGACGGGCACCGCCGAGTTCGGGACGAAGAACCCGCCCGACACCCACGTCTGGATGGTCGCGGGCCGCGGCGACATCGCGATCGCCGCCTACAACGAGGTCGGCGACAACGGCGTGACGGGCGCCGCGCCCTTCATCGTCAGCTTCCTCAAGGCATACGACCTCCACTGACGCCCAGACACGTCGAGAGCCCACTTCCCGACGCAGGAAAGTGAGCCCGTCTGAGGCAGGCAAGAGCAAGTCGAGTGCCCACTTCCCGACGCAGGAAAGTGAGCACTCGAACTGGGGCTGGCTCTCAGATACGTCGAGTGCCAGTCCCGACAATGGGAACTGGGCTCTCGACGGTGGGGACGTTACGGGCTACTGGGCCGGGACGACGTCGACGTCCGCGGCGCGCACGAACGCGAAGCGGTGGCCGAGCGAGATCTGGTAGTAGCGGTCCTGACCGACGACGTCGAGGTGGTCGTTCGGCGTGTCGGGTGAGAACGTCACCGCCCGGTAGTAGTCCGTGGGGACCGTCAGGTCACCGACGGCATACCGCTGGCCCGCCGCGAAGGAGTACTGCAGCGGGGCGATCGCTTGGACCGGGATGCCCGCCGGGTAGGCGGACGCCTCCGGGTAGGCGCGACCGTAGACGGGGCCTTGGCCAGGCCGGCCTTGGGCACGACGTAGGAGCCCTTGACCGGGACAGCCGTGGGGTCGGACGCCGGGTTGAGGAACCAGCCCTTGACGCCGTTGAACCAGATCGCCGTCCAGTCGCCCTGACGCTCGGCGACGGCGAAGGTCAGGCCCGCCTGGGCACGGGCCCCGATGTCGGACACGCTCGTCGTCGACGGCGCGCCCTTGGCGTTGCGGCCGATGTCGTTGACCAGCGGCGCCGACTCCGACGGGGCGGTGTGCAGGTAGACGAAGTTCGTCGGCTGCGAGCCGCAGCTGTCCTGCACGCCGCTCGTGCAGTACGTGACCTCCTGGCGGTTGTCCTCGAAGCCGGGCAGGATGCGGACGAGGTCCTTGGCGGCGCCGGACGTGTGCGACTGCAGCGGGGCGCCGAGCAGCTGGAAGTAGTGCTCCCAGTTCCAGTAGGGGCCCGGGTCCCAATGCATGCCGGCGACGTTCGCGGGCGTGACCCCGGGAATCTGGTCGTGGCCGAAGATGTGCTGCATGTCGAGCGGGATGTCGTACTCGTCGGCGAGGTAGCGCACCAGACGCGCCGACGAGCGGTACATCGGCTCGCTGAACCACTGCGCACCCGTCGCGGCGAAGCCCTCGTGCTCGAGCCCGATCGAGTGGCCGTTGATGTACCAGTTGCCGGCGTGCCAGCCGACGTCCTTGGCCTGGAGGTGCTGCGCGACGTGCCCGTCGGAGCTGCGCAGGGTGTAGTTCCACGCGAGGTACGTCGGGTCGGTCGCGAGCTTGAGGGTCGTGTCGTAGGTCGCCTCCGTGTTGTGGATGACGATGTTGGTGATCTTGGGCGCGATCGGGCGGTTCGCAAGGTCGTGGTTGCCGTAGTCACCGCCACCGAGGTCCTGGTAGGGCGCGGGGACCCACTCGCAGTCGAGTCCGGGCGGGCAGTCGACGGGGCCACTGTTCTGCTTCTTGTGCAGGCCGAGTCGGCCGACCTGGGCGGCCTGCGGCGTCACGCTCGAGGGGACGAGCGAGACCTGCTTGCCGTCGACGGTCCGCCGGGAGGCGCCGGAGGCGATGACGGAGTATGCGTCGTCGGCGAAGGCCGATGCGACGTCCTGCTCGGTCGAGCCGGAGGCGTCCGCGACCGCGGCGTACCACTGCCCCGCGTCGGTGGACGCGCCCGTCGGCAGCCCGAGCCGCTTCTGCGTGGCGGCGAGGAGGGCCGCGCCGCCGCGGATGTTGGCGCGCTCGTCGGTGCGCAGGGCTGTCCTCCGGCAGGCCGGTCAGGGTGGCGGCCCGGCCGAGCGTGTCGGCAGCGGGTGCCGGCGCCGGGGCCGGCGCGTCGCCCAGGCCCCTGCCCTCGGCTGCAGAGCCGAGGTTCGCGTCGACGAGGTGCATCGGCCCGTAGCCGCCCGACGTGCTGTGCCCCGGGTTGAAGTCCCAGCGGGTCTGCGCGTACGACACGGCCTCGAGGACCGTGCGCGGCACGCCGTACTCGGCCGAGGCGGCCGCGAAGGCGCGCTCCCGACTCGCCGGGTCGCTGCCCGCGCTCGCAGCGTTCGACGCGGTCGGGTCGGCAGCCTGCGCCGACGGACTGGCCACGGCCATCCCGGCGGCGACTGCTGCGAGCGCACCGAGCGCTGCCACGGACCGCCTCACTCTGCGGGCCCCTGGAGTTCGGTGCGGTGTGGAGTTGGGTATCACTCGATCGTCCCTTTCGTATCCGTATGACCGCAGGGTGCTCAGCCGCCGACATGGGTCATCGGCGCCGCCGTCCTACGGCTGGGTGCGCATCCGACCCCGGTCGGCGCACACCTCTGAGACCGAGCATTCCCGTGCATCTTGAGGCCCGCCACTTGAAACCGTCATCCACCCGTCATCCCCCATCCACCGCGTCCCGCATGCACCGCCCTCCGGGAGGGAGCACCATGGTTCACATGGGGCGCGCACGCCTGGGTGCGGGGTTGGCCATCGCAGCACTCCTTCTCGGGGGCTGCGGGGCCGTCTCGCCCGGCGGCAGCGCTGACCCAACCTCCGACCACCGCCACCGCCACCGCCACCGCCGCCGCCGCGTCGTCGACACCCGTGGCACCGCGGGTCGGCGGGGGTGGGGACGACGCGCTCTCGGCCCCCTACGGCCCGGCGTTCCCGCTGACCCTGCGCCGCACCGGCGGGATGGCCGGTTTCGACGACCGCGTCGTGCTCGACCTCGACGGCCGGGTCCATGTCGAGACGCGCTCGGTCCACGGCCGCGTGTGCACGCTCGGCGCACCCCAGCTGCACCAGCTCCTGGCGCTCCTCGCCACCCTGCGTCTCGGTCCGCACGTGAGCGACGACCTGCCGTCCGGCGTGGCGCCTCCCGGGGAGGCAGGCGCGGTCACCCCCGACCCCGTGAGCGACCCGATCACCGTCTCGGTGACCGACCACGAGGCGCGCCGGATCGACCTCAGCGATCCGTCGCTGGGCGAGGTCTCCGGGCTGGTCGGCACCCTGGTCAGCGACGTCACGCTCTCGGTGCCCGCGACCACCCGCTGCACGACGTCGCCGAAGTCCGCCGTCGCGCCCGCCCCCTGAGCCGCTCGAGCGCCCCGCCACACGCACGAGGTCGGTATGCCGCGGGCTGGGCCCACGGCATACCGACCTCTGGGGGTGTGTGCGCGTCAGACGACCGCGCGCTGGCTCAGAAGTTCGTCGCGACGTCGTCGACGACGAAGCTCGTCTGCAGCGAGGAGTCCTCGGTGTCGGCGAACTTCAGCGTGACGTTCGTGCCCTTGTAGGACGTCAGGTCGATCGTCTTCTGGACGTAGGACGCCTTCGGCGTGGACAGGTTCGAGTAGCTCTGCTTCGTGACGCCGTTGATCTGCACCGTGGCCGTGTCGTAGGCGGTGGTCGTCGTCGTCTCGGACGTGTCGATCCGGATCCAGTAGGTCAGGGTCGGCGAGGTGGCCGTGGACGGGACGGCGAAGGTCTGCGACTCGCTCTCCGAGCCCGAGACCCCGTTGCCGCCCAGCCACAGCTTGTACGACCCGCTGTGGGCGGGACGACCCGTGTCGTTGGTGATCGGGCCGGTGGTGCCGGTCCAGCCGGTCTGGCCGGACTCGAAGCCACCGTTGGTCAGCGAGCCACCGGTGCGGCGGGGGCGTCGTGCCACCGCACGTCTCGGTGCTGGCCGGGGCTGCGATGGCACCCATCGCCTTGTCGACCGCCGTGCACTCGGCCGAGCCGACGCCGTAGAGGTCCTTGGCCGCCTTGATGACACCGGTGCGGGCCGCCGCGTAGTTGCTCGACGAGGTGAGGTACGTCGAAAGCGTGCGGTACCAGATCTTCTCGGCCTTGACGTGGCCGATGCCCGTCACGGTCGAGCCGTCACACGTGGGGCTGTTGTAGCTGACGCCGTTGACCGTCTTGGCGCCCGAACCCTCGGAGGCCAGGTAGTACCAGTGGTTGAGCGGGCCGGACGAGTAGTGCGGGTCGAGGCCGCCGAGGGTCGAGCTCCAGCAGTCCTTCGAGGCGCCGTCCTTGCTCGGCTTGTCCATGTAGCGCAGCGGCGTGCCGTTGCCGTTGAGGTTGAGCTTCTCGCCGATGAGGTAGTCGGGCACGTCGTTGGGGTTGTTGGCGTACCACTCGACGGCCGTGCCGAAGATGTCGGACGTCGACTCGTTGAGGCCGCCCGCGTCGCCGGTGTAGGCGAGACCTGCGGTGTTCTCGGTGACGCCGTGGCTCATCTCGTGGCCCGCGACGTCGATCTCCACCAGCGGGGCGGCGTTGCCGGCGCCGTCGCCGTACGTCATCTGCGTGCCGTCCCAGAAGGCGTTGGAGTAGTTCTGGCCGTAGTGGACCCGGCTGCGGGCGCCGGTGCCGTTGTTCCAGATGCCGGCGCGGCCGAGCTGGGTGTTGTAGTAGTCGTACGTCTTGCCCGCGCCGTAGTGCGCGTCGACGGCGGCCGACTGGCGGTTGCTCTGCGAGCCCGTGCCCCAGACGTCGTCGGCGTCGGTGAACGTCGTCCCGTTGCCGCTCGTGGCCTGGTTGAGGTCGGTCGTGTAGTTCCCGTGCGAGTCCTTCATCGTGTAGGCGCCGGAGCTGCCCGAGGTCGCGAGCGAGACGCTTCCGACGAAGATGCCGTTGCCGGTGCCCTCCTTGACGTCGTCCCAGCTCGTCAGGGTCTTGCCCGTGGTGGCGTCGACGATCGTGTGGAGTCGGGTCGGGGTCTGGTCGGCCTTGATGCCCTCGGTGACGACCTCGTAGGCGAGCTTGGGTCCGGTCGCCGACTGGAAGACGACGAGCTCACCGGGGGTGGCGGTCTCCTTGTTGGCCTTGGCGGCGGCGAGTCCCGCCTGGTGCGCCTGGCTCTTGGAGACGGTCGGGGTCATCGTGGGCGGGGTGACGTTCTTGCGCACGTTCCAGCTGACGCTCTTGACGGCACCCGAGGCGTCCTTGTGGCTGACGAAGTCACCGCCGATGACGCGGAGACCGTCGAGGGTGCGCTCATACCGGACGTGCGTGGCGCCGTCGGGGTCCGCGATGACGGACTTGACGGTGAGCTTCTCGCCCGAGGCGAGGCCGAGGGCGCTCGCGGATGCCGCTGCTCGGGACTGCTCGGTCGTCTTGAGGCTCTGGGACTCGGGGGCAGGCGCCTTGTCGCGCCCTGCACCGGCCGCTGCGCCCGCCGGGATCGCCGGCGAGATGGCGAGAGCGAGGGCGAGCAGCCCTCCGGTCGCCAGCCCGGACTTCAGTCGATTCACTGGTTGCTCCTTGTCGGGATGCGGCAGTGTGGCCGCTGGAGAGAGTTCCGCCAGCCCACGACTTGAGATCGGGCCGGAACGAGCGTGACGCTCGCAGCCGCGGAGAACACGGGTCAACGGCCTTGCCAAGTCTTTGCCATATGCGTCCCAAGTCCTGAGTGGCGCTTGGCTGCAAGGCGATTCGCTGCAGGGCCCGACTTGGGTGATCTCCCAGAGTCGCTCGCGGGAGCACTCGGCCGACCGTCAGCGGGACCCTCAGGGCGCCGTCGGGACGTCGCCCGCGCGGTCACGTCACGGGCGCGGGCCAGGTCGGCCGGGGTGTCGACGTCGAGTGCCAGCTCGGCGGGGTCGTCGACGGACTGCGTGCGTATGCCGGATGCCAGCTCGCGCATGCTCCTGCCGTAGGCGTCGCCGACCTCGTCGAGCCGGGCCTGCAGGGCCGGGAGTCGCCAGGCCGCGCAGAGCCAGTTCGTGCGGCCGTCGCGGTCGACGGTGACCGCGAGGTCGGCCGACTCCAGGGCGCCAAGCAGCCGGTCGACATGGGCGGAGGTGACGAAGGGCAGGTCTGCGGCGAGGACCACGACGGCATCCGGGCGGGACGCGCCGGCGGCAACCGTCAGGGCCTCGACGGCGGTCGCCAGGCCGGCCACGGGACCGCCGCCGGGCACGCGCTCGAACACGACGCATACGCCCTCGGGGACGCCCTGGCCCGGGCCGACGACGAGCGCCGGGACGGTCGCCGGCGGCGTCAAGCACGCGCGCGACGAGCGGACGACCACCCACGTCGAGCACCGGCTTGTGCGAGCCCATGCGCCGTGACGCGCCGCCCGTCAGGACGACGACGACCGCGGACGCGGCGGCTGGGGCAGGTGGCACCCTCGGAGTCTGGCACGGAGTCTGGCAGGCTGAGTCCATGGGACGGGTGACGGTACGGCGCAAGGTCACGACGATCGATCTCGCGACCCCGTCGACGACGACCCGCCCCGACACGCTCACCGTGGAGGAGCCGCTCGAGCTGCGCGTCAACGGAACGCCGCTCACGGTGACGATGCGCACGCCGGGACACGACATCGAGCTCGTCCACGGCTTCCTCCTGTCGGAGGGGCTGATCCACTCGGCCGACGACATCGCCCTGGCGCGCTACTGCGAGGGCGCGGTCGTCTCCGGCGAGAGCGGGTTCGACGAGAACACCTACAACGTCATCGACGTGACCCTGGCGCCGGGCGTGGCGGCCCCGGCAGCCTCTGCGACGCGAGCCTTCTTCACCAACTCGTCGTGCGGTGTCTGCGGCAAGGCGAGCATCGAGCAGCTGCGCGCGCAGTCGGCGTTCGACGTGCGTTCGGACGCAACGGAGTTCGCGGCCAAGGTCGTCGCCGAGCTGCCCGACGCGCTGCGCGCCGAGCAACGGTCGTTCGACAAGACGGGTGGGCTGCACGCCGCCGGGCTCTTCACCGCCGACGGCGAGCTGCTCGTCGTGCGTGAGGACGTCGGTCGGCACAACGCCGTCGACAAGGTCGTCGGGTGGGCGCTGCAGAGCGGCCGCGTCCCGGGCGTGGGGTGCGTGCTCGTCGTGTCGGGTCGCGCGTCGTTCGAGCTGACGCAAAAGGCGATCATGGCTGGGATTCCGTGTCTCGCAGCGGTTTCGGCGCCGTCGTCCTTGGCGGTGGAGTGCGCCGAGGACGCCGGGATGAGCCTGCTCGGCTTCGTGCGCGGGAGCCGCCTCAACGTGTATGCCGGCGCGCACCGGATCACGACCAGCTGACCACCGGCGCGACATCACCCGACGTCCACCCGAGCAACTGGAGGCACCACCGTGGCGATCTTCGCGATCCACTACACCTACCCCGACGACGTGACCGAGATGCTGACGATCCGGCCCGAGCACCGCGAGTGGCTGAGCGGGCAGCCGGGCCTGCTCGTCGCCGGGATGTACCAGGACGGCATCGACGAGTTGAGCGAGGGTGAGCCGACCGACCAGGAGCCGGCGAACGCCGCGCTCATCGTCTACTCGGCCGATTCACTGGAGGCCGTGTCGGAGACGTTCGACCAGGACCCCTACTGGCTCGGCGGGCCACATCCTGCGACGCGTCGTGCGCCAGTGGGATCCGCCGCTGGGGCCGTGGGTCGCGGACCCGACCAACTCCCCCGGCTGAGGCCGATTGCGCGGACACCGCGAGCCGACAACGCTTCACGAATCTAATTGCCTGCCAAGAGGATTCGCTGTGGATGAGCCTTCCGATGTCGGCTTCGACCACGTAGAATCGAACACAAGATCGAAGATGCGACGGTAGTGACGACCAAGGGCCTGGAGGCTCTGGTGTCAGCGCTGTCGCAGGTCGGATCGGGCGACGGATCGGGCCACGAGTGCGACCAGGTCCGGATCGACCAGCTCGCCGTGCTGGAGCGGGTGAAGTCGGCGGTGGCCGCGGCCCAGGTGCGGGTGACGGCGGCGTTCGTGGACTCCCAGGAGCAGGTCGCCCAGGCCTGGCTGGAGCGGGCGGCCGAGTGCTCCGAGGCCCACACCGTGCAGACCACCACCCCCACCGGGCACACCTACACCTCCCACGCCCCACCCCTGCTCCCCGCACGACAACCCGAGCCAGCAGCGCTCAGCCCGCTCGAACACGCCCTCACACTCGCGCTCGCCGCCTGACCCGTCCCGGGCCCAGTCAGAGCTGCTTGGCCAATGGGGTGACTCATGATGACCCTCCTTGGGTTCACGGCCACCGGGCCGGCGACTGCTCACCTCCTCGACGAACGCGCGGCCCCGAGATCGACGCCTCCGAGCCGCGCACCTGGAGGTCAGGCGCACCTCGTAGGCGATGTGCGTGTGGCCCCGACGTGTGCGGCTGGTGTGCCCATGTGCGGGTCCGCGGGTCAGAGGCGGGTGACCTGCCCGGCCTCGACGTGCCAGCGCTCGTCGAGGCGGACGTTCTCGAGCAGCCGGCGGTCGTGCGACACGAGCAGGAGCGCCCCGTCGTAGGAGTCGAGCGCCTCCTCGAGCTGCTCGATGGCGGGCAGGTCGAGGTGGTTGGTCGGCTCGTCGAGGACGAGCAGGTTGACGCCACGCGCCTGGAGCAGCGCCATCGCCGCCCGGGTGCGCTCGCCGGGTGAGAGCCGCCCGACGGCGCTGCCGACCTGGTCGGCCTTGAGCCCGAACTTCGCGAGCAGCGTGCGCCGGTCGGCGGGGTTGAGGTCGGGCACGGCCTCGCCGAACGCGTCGCCGAGCGGCAGGTCCTCGCGCAGCCCGGTGCGCGCCTGGTCGATCTCGCCGACGGCCACGCTCGCGCCGAGCGACGCGCTGCCGTCGTCGGGTGCGACCCGACCGAGCAGCAGCGACAGCAGAGTCGTCTTGCCGGCGCCGTTGGGCCCGGTGATGCCGATGCGCCGACGCGCCTCGACCTGCAGCGATGCCGGCCCGAACGTCCAGTCGCCCCGGCGGACGACCGCCTCGTTGAGCGTCGCGACGACCGAGCTCGACCGTGGCGCGGCCCCGATGCGAGAACTGCAGCACCCACTCCTTGCGCGGCTCGGCGACCTCGTCGAGCCGGGCGATCCGCGACTCCATCTGCCGCACCTTGCGGGCCTGCTTCTCGGACGACTCGATGCTCGCGGCGCGACGGTTCTTGTCGTTGTCGGGGCTCTTCTTCATCGCGTTGCGCACGCCCTTGGACGACCACTCGCGCTGCGTGCGCGCCCGCGCCTCGAGGTCGGACTTGGTGCCGGCATACGCCTCGTACGCCTCGCGCGCGTGCCGGCGGGCGACCTCGCGCTCCTCGAGGTAGGACTCGTAGCCGCCGTCGTGGACCGAGACGGAGTTCTGCGCGAGGTCGAGCTCGACGATGCGCGTGACGCAGCGGGCGAGGAACTCCCGGTCGTGCGAGACGAGCACGACGCCGCCCCGCTGGCCGTGGACGAAGGCCTCGAGGCGGTCGAGCCCCGCCAGGTCGAGGTCGTTCGTCGGCTCGTCGAGCAGCACGAGGTCGAAGCGGCTCAGCAGCAGCGCGGCGAGCGCCGCCCGCGCGGCCTGACCACCCGAGAGCGAGGTCATGAGCGCGTCCGGCCCGACGTCGAGACCGAGCTCGGCGAGCATGGGCGGGATGCGCTCGTCGAGGTCGGGCGCACCGCTGACGAGCCAGTGGTCGAGCGCGACGGCATACGTCTCGTCGGCCGTCGGGTCGTCGCCGCCGAGGGCAGCCGCGGCCTTCTCCATGGCGGTCGTGGCGGCGGTGGCGCCGGTGCGGCGACCGATGTGGTCGGCGACGGTCTCGCCGGGCACCCGCTCGTGCTCCTGCGGCAGCCACCCGACGAACGCGTCGGAGGGGGCCGTCGTCACCGTGCCCGCAGAGCGGCACGTCCTCGCCGGCGAGCAGGCGCAGCAGCGTCGACTTGCCCGCGCCGTTGGCGCCGACGACGCCGACGACGTCACCGGGTGCGACCGTGAGGTCGAGGTGCTCGAAGAGGGTCCGGTGGGCGTGGCCCCCGGCGAGGTCCTTGGCCACGAGGGTCGCGCTCACGCCCCACAGCCTAGGGCCGCGGGGCCGGTGCCCCGTTCACAGCAGGTGGACCGTGACGAGGTCACCGTCGATGAGCTGGTCGACGGCCTCGGGCACCTCGATGAGGCAGTTCGCGGCAGCGAGCGCCGTGAGGTGCCGGGCGTCCGGGGCGCGTCACGGTCCCGTCGTCGTGGAGCACGCTCGTGAGGAACTGGACGCGTCCGGCCCGCGTGTGCCGGGTCCTGCCGGCGTATGCCGCGTGCCCGGGTCGCGCCGCCGGCACCCCGTGGCGTCGGTCGAGGGCCGGGCGCACGAGCACGTGGAAGGCGACGAAGGCGCCGACCGGTGTGCCCGGGCAGGCAGACGACGGGCGTGGAGCCGAAGCAGCCGAGCCCCTGCGGCCCCCCGGGCTGCATCGCGAGGTGCACGAAGTCGAAGGTCGGCAGCGGTGAGCACACCTGGCGGACGACCTCGTAGGCGCCGGCGCTGACGCCACCGGTCGTGATGACGACGTCGACGCCCGGGTCGGCGTCGAGCTCGTCGAGCAGCGCGCGGAGGTCGGAGGGCTCGTCGGAGCACACCTCGACGCGGCGCACGTCGCAGCCGGCGGCCTCAGCGAGCGCGGCGACCATGTCGGAGTTGGACTCGTGGATGCCACCCGCGCCCGGGTCGGCGTCGGGCGGGGCGAGCTCGGCGCCGGTGGCGACGACGGCGACCCGCGTCGGCACGTGCACGTCGACTGTCGTGCAGCCGGACGAGCGCCCCAGGGCGATGAGCGCCGGCGTGACGGCGGACCCGGCCGCGGCGATGACCGACCCGGCCGTCACGTCCTCACCGCGGGACCGCACGTGCTGGCCCGGCGCCGGGTCGAGGTCGACGGTGACGTGCTGCGGCGCTGGGCCCGTCGGGCTCGCGTCGGTGCGCTCGACCGGGACGACGGCGACGGTGCCGTCCGGCACCCGTGCCCCGGTCATGACCCGCGCCGCCTGGCCGGGGGCGAGCGCGAAGTCCGGGGCGGACCCGGCCGGCACGTCCCCGACCACCGGGTAGCTGCGCTGGTCGGGCGAACCGGGGCACACGGCATACCCGTCCATGGCCGAGTTGTCGAAGCGTGGCAGGTCATCGGCGGCGACGAGGTCGGCGGCCAGGCGCCGTCCCGCTGCGTGGCGGTCCAGCGTCACCCGCTCCAGCGAGCCGTCACCGAGGAGCCGCGCCACGGCGGCTCGGTGATCTGCGACGGACACGTGACCCACGCGCGCCAGTCTGTCGCATGGGCTGCGCTTCGGCACCGGCGGCTCATGGGCGGGAGTACCGGTTCGAAGAACCGGATCGTCCCGAGGAGGCCGCCATGCGCCTGAACCATCTCTTCGACGCGGCCTGGACCTACGACCTCCTCCAGCGCGTCGAGCCCGGACCCGGACGGGACGGTCGGGTCTACGGTCAGGGCACGGGGACCCTGACCGGCCGGGTGTCGGGCACGGCGACGTGGTCGAACTTCCCCCGCCTCCGGGAGGGCTACGCCTTGCCGGACGCCCGCGGTGTCATCGACGTCGACGACGGCTTCGTCCTGTTCACGCTGACCGGGCTCTCGTCACTGACCGATGGTCGCGGCCTCCACGTGCTGACCTTCCAGACGGAGGCACCGTCGCATCTCTGGCTCAACGACGTGCTCGCCGTCGGCGAGGGGAGCGTCGACGTCGAGCACAGCCAGCTCGCCATGCGCTACTACGAGTGCGAGGTCGAGCTGCCCCTGCCCAGCCTCGACGAGTCCTGAGACGAGTCCTGAGAGGCCCTCAGCACTCGATGACGTTGACGGCGAGCCCGCCGCGCGCCGTCTCCTTGTACTTCACCTTCATGTCGCGGCCGGTCTCGCGCATCGTCTTGATGACCTTGTCGAGACTGACGACGTGCGAGCCGTCGCCGCGCAGCGCGGTGCGGGCGGCGGTGATGGCCTTGACCGAGGCGATGGCGTTGCGCTCGATGCAGGGGATCTGGACGAGGCCGCCGACGGGGTCGCAGGTGAGGCCGAGGTTGTGCTCCATGCCGATCTCGGCGGCGTTCTCGACCTGCTCGGGCGTGCCGCCCATGACCGCGGCCATGGCGCCGGCCGCCATCGAGCACGCCGAGCCGACCTCGCCCTGGCAGCCGACCTCGGCGCCGGAGATCGACGCGGTCTCCATGTAGATGACGCCGATGGCGCCGGCGGTGAGCAGGAAGCGGACGATCCCGTCGCGGTCGGCGCCGGGCACGAAGTTCACGTAGTAGTGCAGGACGGCCGGGATGATGCCGGCCGCGCCGTTGGTCGGGGCGGTGACGACGCGGCCACCCGACGCGTTCTCCTCGTTGACGGCGAGCGCGTAGAGGGTGATCCAGTCCATGCCGCGCAGCGGGTCGTCGCTCTCGCCCTCGAGCTGGAGGCGCCGGGCCAGCTCGGGCGCGCGGCGGCGCACGCGCAGGCCGCCGGGCAGCACGCCCTCGGTGGCGATGCCGTTGCGGACGCACTCCTTCATGACGCGCCAGATCTCGAGCAGGCCGTCGCGGACCTCCTGCCTCGGTGCGCCACGACAGCTCGTTCTCGAGCATGATGCGGGCGATCGACTTGCCGGTCTCCTTGCAGTGGGCGAGCAGCTCGTCGCCGGTGCGGAAGGGGTGCGCGACCGGGGTCGTGTCCTGCACGACCATCGTCGAGCCGTCGACGTCCTCGCCGACGACGAAGCCGCCGCCGACGGAGTAGTACGTGTGCTCGGCGAGCGTGTGCGCCGTCGGCGTCGAGCGCCGTGAACGTCATGCCGTTCGGGTGCACCGGAAGGGTCTTGCGCCGGTGCAGGGTGAGGTCCTCGTCCTCGTTGAAGTCGATCTCGTGCTGGCCGAGCAGCGAGAGCCGCTTCGTCGCGCGGATCTCGGCGAGCCGTCCCTCGACCTCGCGCGGGTCGCACAGCTCGGGCCGCTCACCCGTGAGGCCGAGCAGGACGGCCTTGTCGCTGCCGTGCCCGTGACCGGTGGCGCCGAGCGAGCCGAACAGCTGCGAGCGCACTCGCGCGACCCGGTCGAGGACGCCTTCGTCGCTGCAGCCGCTCCGCGAAGAGCGCCGCGGCCCGCATCGGCCCGACGGTGTGCGAGCTCGACGGCCCGATGCCGATCGAGAAGAGGTCGAAAACGCTGAGCGCCATGGTGTCCTGACTCCGTGTCGTCGTTGACGGCTGTCGCCCAGGGGTGGTGGGCGACCCGATCGAGCCTACGTCCCGGGGGTGCCCGCACGCACATGCGTGGAACGGCGCCCCGGGCGCAGGGCGCGACGGGCGGCTCGCAGGGTCGGCACCTACAGTCGAGGAGTGCCCCAGGTCAGTGCCGATGTCCACGTCCCGCTCCCGCCGCCCGTCGCCCGGCGCTGGCCGGTCGGTGGGCGAGCCGACGCTCCGGCTGCCCCCGCACCTGACCCCGGAACCCTTCACGTGGCGCTTCGACGCCGAGGACGACGGCACGCCTCGTCGTGCTGACGCTGGCGTATGCCGTCGACCCGGGTTGGGTGCGCTCGATCACCCACGAGGTCACCCAGTGGTCGCTCGCCGAGCAGCTGCGCGCCCACCTCGCGACCGTCGTCGAGGCGGCCGGCGACCCGGAGCGGGTCGCGCGCGCCCGGGCCGGCGCGGGCGAGGGCTGAGGTGCAGCAGCCGCGCTGGGTCGACGCCGCCGCGGTGCGCCGGATCGTCTCGCCCGACCGTGCCCGGCGTCTCATCCGTCGCGAGCGCTCGCCGACGGTCTCGACCCGGCGTCGGACCCGCCCCGGCTGCGTCGCGGGCGTCGGCGACGGCCAGCTCCTCGTCATGCCCGTCGACAACGGGCCGCGCGGCCGGCGTCAAGGTCGCTCTCGGTCGCGCCGGGCAACCCGGCCCGCGGCCTCGACCGCATCCAGGCGGTCTACGTCCTCCTGGACGCCGACACCCTGACGCCGTCGGTCCTCATCGACGGCACGGCGGTCACGTCGCTGCGCACCCCTGCCGTGTCCGCCGTCGCCATGGACGCGCTGGCCCCGGCCGAGGTCGGGTCCGCCGTCATCTTCGGGAGCGGGCCGCAGGCGCTCGGTCACGCAGAGGCGCTGCTCGCCATCCGGCATACGTCGTCGGTGACGGTCGTCGGCCGGCGCGGCGACCGCCGCCCGCTCGACCGCGCAACGGATCTCGGGGCTCGCCGACGACGCACCGGCTCAGCGACGCGCGGGCTCACGGTCGACGACCCGCAGGTCGAGGCGGCCGTGCGCGAGGCGCAGGTCGTCGTGACGGCGACGTCGGCGGCGACCCCGGTGCTCGACGACGACTGGGTGGCCGACGGGGCGTGCGTCGTGGCCATCGGCTCGCACGAGCCGCACCGGCGCGAGCTCGGGTCGGCGGCCTGCTCGGCCGCTCGCTCGTCGTCGTCGAGGACATCGGGACGGCGCACCGCGAGGCCGGCGACGTCATCCTCGCGGCCGCGCAGGGCGCCCTCGACTGGGCCGACGTCGCACACGCTCGCGGACCTCGTGCTCGGCCGGGTCGAGCGGGCGAGCGACCGGCCCAACGTCTTCAAGAGCGTCGGCATGGCGTGGCAGGACCTCGTCATCGCCGAGCACGTCGCCCGCCCCTACACTACGACGTCCCATGAGGCCCGCCCACACGTCCTCCACCGCACTCGAGTGGGTACCGTGACGCGCTCGAGTGCGTCGAGGGCGGGCGGTAGGCGGTGGCGACGACCTCGTCGATGGGCTGGAAGCCGTCGTTGAAGGGGAGGATCCGACGGGCCGTCGAGTCGGGGTGCTCGACGACCGACGCGGATGACGTGGGCGACGTTGTCGCGGGACACCTCGCCGGCGACGACTCCTTCACCGGTCGCGATGTGACCCGTGGCCGCGTCGGTGGTCAGCGCGCTCGGGCGCAGGATCGTCCACGCGAGGTCGGTGCCCTGGAGGTGCTCGTCGGCGGCGGCCTTGGCCTCGGCGTAGGCGTAGAAGCCGTGGTCCTCGGGCACGCCGTGGTCGGGCCCGGCGCCGAAGTAGGACACCATGACGTAGCGCGCGACGCCGGCCTGGGCGGCCGCGTCCATCGAGCGGATCGCGGCGTCGCGGTCGACGGCATACGTCCGCTCGGGGCTGCCGCCGCCGGCGCCGGCCGACCACACGACGACGTCGTTGCCGCGCAGCACCTCGGCGATCTGCTCGGTCACGGCGTGCTCGACGTCGAGCACGGCCGCCGTGGCGCCGGTCGCCTCGATGTCGGCCACGTGGTCGGGGTTGCGCACGACGGAGGTGACGTCATGCCCGTCGGCGACGAGGAGCGGGGCGGCGAGCAGGGCGACCTTGCCGTGGCCGCCGACGATGATGACTCGGGACATCCGACTCCTCCACCCGCTCTGAGCAGAACCGTCCCGGAGACGACAAAGCGGACGGCCCGTCGTCTTCTCGAGCGGGACGACGCGTGCTCTTCGATGGTTGGTGCTCAGGTGCTGCTGCCGCGGCCGATGAGCCAACCGATGACGATGCCGATGGCGGTGGCGACCGCGTAGCCGGCATAGCGCTGGATGAGCACCGGCATGACGGCCGAGCCGAGGTCGAGCGGCGCGTCCTCCTCGATGTCGGCCGAGACCCGGCGCGGCGGATGCGGCTCGTGCGCCGCTGACGCCGCCGGCGCCGTCGGCGCCGCGCGGGCCGCGGGCCTCGGCGCGCCCGTGTCGGCGGCGAGCGCGTCGGAGCCCGTCTCGACGTAGGCGGTCGAGGCGGTCGCGGCGCGTCGTGTCCCCCACGACGGCCGGGACCGCGGCCACCGGAACCTCCGGCTCCGGCGCGGCCGCAGGCCCGTCAGCTGCTTCTCGATGCAGGCGACGAACGCCTGGAGCAGCTTGTCGGAGACGTCCTGCATGACGCCGCGGCCGAACTGCGCCGGCTTGCCGGTGACGGCGAGGTCGGTGACGACGTCGGCCCTGGTGCCGTCCCCGGACCCGGTGAGCTGGATCGTCACCGTTGCCCCGGCCGTGCCGTTGCCGCGCTTGTCCTTGCCCTTGGCCTCGATGACGGCATGGTGGGCCACGTCGTCGCGCTCGACGAAGGAGCCGGACCCGGCGTAGACGAGCGCGATCGGCCCGAGCTTGACCTTGACCGTGCCGGAGAAGCCGTCGTCGGTCACCTCCGTGACGGTCGCCCCGGGGAAGCACCCGCCGACGCGTTCGAGGTCCATGAAGAGTGCCCAGGCGTCGTCGACCGAGGTCGGCACGGTGAAGGAGTGCGTCAGCTCCATCCGGCGATCACGCTCCTGCCGCGGCGAGGACCGCGCGCCGCGTCAGCACCGTGGCGAGGTGCTTGCGGTAGTCGGAGTCGCCGTTGAGGTCCGAGGGCGGGTTGGTGCCGTCGGCCACCGACGCGACCGCCGCGCGGACGGCCTCGTCGGTCGCGGGCTGCCCGACGAGGGCCTCCTCGACCGAGCGCGCCCGCAGCGGCGTCGAGCCCATGTTGGTCAGGCCGACGCGAGCCTCGGCGATCGAGCCGCCCTCGCTGCGCACCGTCGCCGCGACGCCGACGATCGACCACTGGTGGCTGACGCGGACGAACTTCTCGTAGTGCGAGCCCCAACCCGTGTGCTTCGGGACGCGGATCTGCGTCAGCAGCTCGCCCTCGCCGACGGCCGTCGTGAAGAGGTCCTCGAAGAAGTCCTCCGCCGCGACGGTGCGGGTCGCGCCGTCCGCACCGGCGATGACGAGCTCGGCCCCGAGCGCGAGCGCCGGCGCACCGACGTCACCCGCGGGGTCGGCGTGCACGAGCGCGCCGCCGATCGTGCCGCGGTGCCGGATCTGGGGGTCGGCGACGGTCTGGATCGCCTTGGACAGCAGGCCCGCATGGGTGGACACGGCCTCGGAGGCGAGCACGGCGGCATACGTCGTCATGGCGCCGATGACGAGGTGGTCACCGTCATCGGAGATGCCCTGGAGCTCGGCGATCCGGCCGAGGTCGATGACGACGCCGGGTGCGTTGAGGCGCATCCGCAGGATCGGCAGCAGCGACTGGCCGCCGGCGAGCACCTTGGCGTCGTCGCCGTGCTCGGCGAGCGCCGCCACGGCCTCCTGGACGGTCGACGGGGCGAGGTAGTCGAACTGGGCGGGGATCATGCCTGGCTCCCTTCGCTCGGCCGCACCGGGATCCTGGTTGGGCGCCCCCTCATCGAAGTGCGGCGCGGCCTCCCGCTCTCCTTCGTGCGAGACCGGGCGGCCGGCCTGGATGGCCTTCCACACCCGCTCGGGCGTGCACGGCATGACGATGTCGTCGACGCCGAGGGGACGCACCGCGTCGACGATCGCGTTGACGACCGCCGGCGTGGAGGCGATGGCGCCCGCCTCACCGACTCCCTTGGTCCCCAAGGCGGTGTAGGTCGAAGGCGAGGTCGTGTGGTCGGTGACGAAGCTGATCGTGTCGGCCGAGGTCGGCAGGGTGTAGTCGACGAACGAGCCGGTCACGAGGGTGCCCTGCTCGTCGTACTCGGCCCCCTCCCAGAGTGCCTGGGCGATGCCCTGGACCAGGCCGCCGTGCACCTGGCCCTCGACGATGAGCGGGTTGATGATGACGCCGATGTCGTCGACGCAGACGTACTTGCGCATCGTCGTGGCCCCGGTCTCGGTGTCGACCTCCATGGCGCACAGGTGGGTGCCGTGCGGGAACGAGAAGTTCTCGGGGTCGAAGGTCGCGTCGGCGTCGAGGCTCGGCTCGACGCCGTCGGGCAGGTTGTGACCGGTCCACGTCGCGAGCGCGACCTCAGGCATGCTGACGCCCTTGTCGGTGCCCTTGACGCCGAAGCGACCGCCCGTGAACTCGATGTCGTCGACACTCGCCTCGAGCAGGTGCGCCGCGACGACCTTCGCCTTCTCGATGACCTTGTCGGCGGCCCGGACGACGGCCTCCGCTCCCACGACGAGGGAGCGCGACCCGTAGGTGTCCATGCCCTTGGACGAGATCTGGGTGTCGCCGTGCAGCACCTCGACGTCCTCGAAGGGCACCCCGAGCCGGTCGGCGACGATCTGGCTCCACGCCGTCTCGTGGCCCTGACCGTGCGGCGAGACGCCGGTGAGGACCTCGACCTTGCCGGTCGCGAGCATGCGGATGCTGGCGCTCTCCCAGCCGCCGGCGCCGTAGTTGAGGGCGCCGAGGATGCGCGAGGGTGCGAGACCGCACATCTCGGTGAACGTCGAGATGCCGATGCCGAGCTGGACCGGGTCGTTGCTCTCCCGGCGGCGCCGCTGCTCGGCGCGCAGCTCGTCGTAGCCGAAGAGCTCCTTCGCCTTGGCCGTGGCGGCCTCGTAGTTGCCGGAGTCGTACGTCATGCCGGCGACGGACGTGAACGGGAACTCGTCGTGCTTGATCCAGTTCTGCTCGCGGACCTCGAGCGGGTCGCGACCGAGCTCGGCCGCGAGCTCGTCCATCATCCGCTCGATGGCGAAGGTCGCCTCGGGGCGACCGGCGCCGCGGTAGGCGTCGACCCACGTCTTGTTGGTCAGCAGCGTCCGCACGGTGAAGTGGTAGGCGGCGAACTTGTAGATGGAGTTGAACATCCACGCGCCGAGCACCGGGGTGCCGCCGCCGACGACGCCGACGTAGGCGCCGAGGTCGGCGAGGAGCTCGACCTTGAGGCCGGTGACGGTGCCGTCCTTGCGGGCGCTGAGCGTCAGCTTCTGCCACTGGTCGCGGCCGTGGTGGCCCGAGAGCAGCGACTCCGACCGGGTCTCGGTGTACTTGCACGGCTTGCCGAGCCGGCGGGCCACGGCGATCGTCGCGAACTCCTCCGGCGTCGTCTGGAGCTTGCCGCCGAACCCACCACCGACGTCGGGGGCGATGACCCGCACCTTGGACTCGGGGATGCCGGTCGTCGCAGCGACGAAGAAGCGCAGGATGTGCGGCACCTGCGTCGAGGTCCACACCGTCATCTGCTCCCCGGTCGGGTCGCACACCGTCGAGCGCGGCTCCATGAAGGCGGGGATGAGCCGCTGCTGGCGGAACTCGCGCTCGATGACGATGCCGCCGTCACGGGCCTTGGCGATCTCGTCCTCGACGTCGGTGCCCGACCCCTGGGCGGCGGAGTCGAGGGTCCAGACGGCGGAGGTGTTGGTGCCGAGGTCGGGGTGCGCGAGCACCTCGTCCTTGACGGCCTCCTTGAGGTCGAGGACGGCCGGCAGCTCGTCGTAGTCGACGTCGACGAGCTCGGCGGCGTCGCGGGCTGCGGCCGCGGTGCGGGCCGCGACGACGGCGACGATCTCGCCGGCGCACGCCACGTGGTCGACGACGACGGGCAGGTGGTTCGGGGTCTTCTGCTCCGCGTTGAGCGGCCATGCCGTGGCGACGAGGCCCTGCCCGTCCTTGATGTCGGCGCCGGTGACGACGGCGATGACACCCGGCGCGGCCTTGGCCTCGTCGGTGTTGATCGCCGTGATGGTGGCATGCGCGAAGGGGCTGCGCACCATGGCGAGGTGCAGCATGCCGGGCAGCTGGATGTTGTCGGTCCACCGGGTGCGGCCGGTGATGAGGCGCTGGTCCTCCTTGCGGGTGCGCGCCTTGCCGATCTCGCGCGACGGCGTGTCGGGTGCGTCGGCCGCGCGGTCCTCGGTGATGGTCATGACGGACACCGCCTGGAGCGAGCTCATCGCGCCGGCCGCCTGCTGCACGGCCTTGACGATGTTGTGGTAGCCGGTGCAGCGGCAGAGGTTGCCCTCGAGACCCTCGCGGATCTCCTGCTCACTGGGGTCGGGGTTGTTCTTGAGGACGTCGCACGCCTGCATGATCATGCCGGGAGTGCAGTAGCCGCACTGGAGGGCGTGGCACTCGTGGAAGGCCTGCTGAACCGGGTGGAGCTCGCCATCCTCGGCGAGCCCCTCGATCGTCGTCACCTCGTGGCCGTCCGCCTGGACGGCGAGGACGTTGCACGACTTCACGCTCGTGCCGTCGAGGTGCACGGTGCAGGCACCGCAGTTGCTCGTGTCGCACCCGACGACGGTTCCGGTCTTGCCGAGGCCCTCGCGAAGGTACTGGACCAAAAGGGTCCTGGGCTCGACCTCGTCGGAGTAGCTCACCCCGTCGACGGTCACATTGATACGGGTCATGCTTGTCGGTCCTCCTGCCACGCTGCAGTTGACATCGTTGACTTCCCCACGCGCAGTCTTTGTCACAAGTGACGGCTGCACAAGGGCTTCCCCGGATTCGGTGGCCTCGAGCGCAGGGGGCAGACTGGGGCGCATGACTCTTCACGCCGACGACTACCAGGCCTCGCGCAGCCGCTACGACTCGATGACCTACCGCCGCACCGGCCGATCGGGCCTCGACCTGCCCGCCGTCTCGCTCGGTCTGTGGCACAACTTCGGCGACGACGTGCCGCTCGACCGCCAGCGCGCCACCCTCCGCCGCGCCTTCGACCTCGGCGTCACGCACTTCGACCTCGCGAACAACTACGGCCCGCCCTACGGCAGCGCCGAGCGCAACTTCGGCACGATCTACGCCCAGGACTTCAAGCGCTACCGCGACGAGCTGATCCTCTCGACGAAGGCCGGCTACGACATGTGGCCCGGCCCCTACGGCCAGGGCGGCGGCAGCCGCAAGTACGTCCTGTCCTCGCTCGACCAGTCGCTGCAGCGGATGGGCGTCGACTACGTCGACATCTTCTACTCCCACCGCTTCGACGAGACGACGCCGCTCGAGGAGACGATGGGCGCGCTCGACACCGCGGTCCGTCAGGGCAAGGCCCTGTATGCCGGCATCTCCTCCTACTCGGGTCCGCGCACTCGCGAGGCCGTCGAGATCCTGCGCTCGCTCGGCACGCCGCTGCTCATCCACCAGCCGAGCTACTCGATGCTCAACCGCTGGGTCGAGGAGGACCTCCTCGACGTGCTCGGCGAGGAAGGCGTCGGCTGCATCGCCTTCAGCCCGCTCGCGCAGGGCATGCTCACCGACAAGTACCTGGAAGGCGTGCCGGAGGGATCGCGCGCCTCGCAGGACAAGTCGCTCTCGACCGACCTGCTGACCGAGCAGAACCTCACGCACATCCGTGCCCTCAACGGCATGGCGAAGGAGCGCGGCCAGTCGCTCGCGCAGATGGCGCTCGCGTGGGTGCTGCGCGACCAGCGCGTCACGTCGGTGCTCATCGGCGCCTCGTCGGTCGGCCAGCTCGAGGACAGCCTCGGCTCGCTCGACAACCTCGAGTTCACCACCGAGGAGCTCGACCAGATCGACCAGCACGCCGTCGAGGGCGGCATCAACCTCTGGAAGACCTCGAGCGCCCACTGACCGATGGCGTATGCCGGGTGGGCCCGGGGCCGCGCGTCGCCGCGGTCCCGGGCACCCGGCATACGTCATCTCACGGGCGAGGCAGGACGGTCAGCACCCGTTCGATGTGGTCGCGGAACTCCGTCATGAAGTCGGCGAGGAAGGCCGCGGTCGACTCGTCGGTGACCTCGCCGTCGTCGGTGACGAGGCCGGGCTGAAGACGGATGTAGGCCTCGGGCGCGGTCATCTGGCGGGCGTTGCAGAAGCTGAGGACGCCGCGCAGGCTCTGCTGGGCGAGCGCCGTGCCGATCTGACCGGGCGACGCGCCGATGACGGCGGCCGGCATGTGGTTGAAGGAGTTCTCGCCCCACGGTCGGGACGCCCAGTCGATGGCGTTCTTCAGGGCGCCGGGGATGGAGCGGTTGTACTCCGGGGTGATGAAGAGGACGGCCGACGCCCGGCCGATGGCCTCCTTGAGGGCGCGCGGCGCCGGAGGGTAGTCCGCGTCGAAGTCGGGACTGTAGAGCGGGAGGTCGCCGATGGGGATCTCGGTGAACTCGAGGTCCGCCGGAGCCAGCCTGATCAGGGCCCGGCTCAGGGTCCGGTTGATCGAGGTCGATGACAGGCTGCCGACGAAGTAGCCGACCTGGTACGTGCTCACGTTGTCCTCCTCGGGCGGCGAAAGTCCTGGGCGCACCTCGTACCCTCCTCCCCCGCGCCGGGGATGTCGACCGTCAGGCGCCCCGGGTCACCGGGTCGAGGGTGCGTCCGGAGTCGGTGAGCGACGCCCACACGTCGACGGCCTGGCTGAGGATCGCGTCGGCGAGGCGCGCGGCCAGGTCGGCGTCGCGAGCGGCGATGGCGGCGGCGAGCGGCGCGTGTGACACGAGGTCGGCCCGGTCGCCGGCGAGCAGGGCGTCCATGACCTCGGGGCTGCTGTCGATGGCGAGGACGAGCGAGTTGAGCGCGAGCCGGAAGGCGAGGTTGCCGCTCGCCTCGACGACTTCGAGCCAGAAGTGCCGGTCGGGGTCGGGGTGGTCGTCGAGGTCGTATGCCGCCGCTGCCGCCGTGATGCGGGCCCGAGCCGCGTCGGACGCGCGGGTCGCGGCGACGCGTGCCGCCTCGACGCCGATGCAGCGGCGCATCTCGAGACCGTCGCGCAGGATCATCGGGTCGAGCCCCTCGCCGGATGCGGGCGAGGTGTGCGAGCAGGTCGAGGCCGGCGCTGCTGCGGACGTCGAGCACCGTGGTGCCGCCGCCGTGGACCACCCGGACGAAGCCGGCCTCCTGCAGACGCTGGAGGGCCTCGCGGACGGCGTGCCGGTTGACGGCGAAGGAGACGGCGAGCTCGCGCTCGGGCGGCAGCGCGTCGCCGGGTGCGAACCGTCCGGTGAGCACGGCGTCGCGCAGCTCGGCGAAGACCTCGTCGGACACGGTCCGGCGGGTGACGCGACTGAACCCGCCCTGGTCTCCACGTTCGCTCACGACGTCGAGGATGACACCGGCGCCTCGACTCATCAAGAGGTTGGACCAGTTCTGTCCGCTGGGCTGCTAGTAGCGTGACGCCATGGAGGACCTCCCAACAGTCGCCGACGACGCACTGAGCATCCAGGAGTGGCTCTACCCCAACCTCCCGTGCTTCGGCTGCGGGCCGGCCAACGACAACGGCCTGCGGCTCAAGAGCTATCCGGTGGGCGACGGGTGGGCCGGTGGCGTCACCGCCTCGTTCACGCCGTGGCCTGAGCACGACAACGGCGTCGGCTACCTCAACGGCGGCATCATCGGCACGGTCCTCGACTGCCACAGCGCCGCGGCCGTCATGCTCGAGGCGAAGCGTCGCGGCTGGCCGGCCCTGCCGGGGGCAGACCTCGCCTACGTCACGGCCGGGCTCGACGTGCGCTTCCTGCGCCCCGCCCCGCTGCACGAGACCGTGGAGCTGCATGCCGTCGTCATCGAGGCGGACGAGCCGGAGATCACGGTAGCCGCCGTGCTGCGCTTCGACGGCAAGGTGCGCGCCGAGGCGACCGCCGTCTGGAAGCGCTGGCGCCCGCGCACCTGACCTGACCCCGCGATGAAAGCGCAATCCGTCCGCCCCCCGGCGAGGATCAGGCCGGGGTGTCGTGCGCGGGGTGGTGGTGGTGGATGGGGCCCTCGGTGGCGGCGAGCCGCTCACCGGCACCGCCCCAGCGCAGCGCGATGATCTCCGCCGCGATCGAGACCGCGGTCTCCTCGGGCGTGCGCGCGCCGAGGTCGAGGCCGATCGGTGAGCTCATCCGGGCCAGCTCGTCGTCGGTGAGCCCGGCCTCGCGCAGCCGCTCGAGCCGGTCCTCGTGGGTGCGGCGCGAGCCCATGGCGCCGATGTAGGCGACCTCCGGCAGGCGCAACGCCACCTCGAGCAGGGGCACGTCGAACTTCGGGTCGTGGGTCAGCACCGCGATGACGGTCCGGCTGTCGATGCGGCCCTCGTCGACCTCGGTCTGGAGGTAGTCGTGCGGCCACTTGACGATGACCTCGTCGGCACCGGGGAAGCGCGTCTTCGTCGCGAAGACGGGCCGGGCGTCGCACACCGTGACGTAGTAGCCGAGGAAGCCGCCCACCCGCGCGACCGCCGCCGCGAAGTCGATGGCGCCGAAGACGAGCATCCGCGGCTTGGGCGCGTGGGCCGCCACGAAGACGCGCATCCCCTCGCCGCGACGCTCCCCGTCGGGACCGTACGTGAGGATGGCGGAGCGTCCTTGCGCGAGCAGCCCCCGCGCGTCGTCGCGGACGGCGTCGTCGGCGCGCCCGCTGCCGAGCGAGCCGAGCACCGAGGTGTCCTCGTCGTCGCCGTCGGCCTCGGGGTGCACGACGACGCGGCGCCCCACCCACGACGGTTCGGGGTGCTCGATGACGGTGACGACGGCGACCGGCCGACCGGCGGCGATGTCAGCGGCGACCTCGCCCAGCTCGGGGAACGTGTCGCGGGAGACCTTCTCGACGAAGACGTCGAGGATGCCCCCGCAGGTCAGGCCCACGGCATACGCGTCGTCGTCGCTGACGCCGTAGCGCTGGAGCACCGGCGCGCCGGACGCGACGACCTCCTGGGCCAGCTCGTAGACGGCGCCCTCGACGCAGCCGCCCGAGACGGAGCCGACGGCCTCGCCGCCGGGGCCGACGAGCATCGAGGCACCGGCCTGGCGCGGCGCCGAGCGCCACGTGCCGACGACGGTGCCGACGCCGACGGTCTCGCCGGCCGACCACCACTGCATCAGCTCGTCCATCACCTCACGCACGGGCCACCACCTCGATCAGATCCTCGAACGTCGCGAGCGAGTGCCCCGCGACGAAGTCGTCGATGTGCGGCAGGGCCGCGACGATCCCCTGCTGCACCGGCGCGTAGCCGGCCTTCCCGCGGTGCGGGTTGACCCACACGATCCGGTGCGAGAGGGCGGCGAGCCGGCGCATCTGCTCGCCGAGCATCTCCGGACCCTCGCGTTCCCAGCCGTCGGAGAAGACAACGACGGCGGAGCCGCGGGCCATACCCCGCCGCCCCCAGCGGTCGAGGAACGCGCCGATCGAGTCGCCCAGCCGGGTGCCGCCGGACCAGTCGGGGACGACGCGTCCGGCAGCGGCGAGCGCCCGGTCGGGGTCACGCTCGGCCAGCGCCCGGGTCACGTGGGTCAGGCGCGTGCCCATGGTGAAGACCTCGACGTGGGGCACCGTGCGCACGAAGACGTGGGCGAGGCGGAGGAGGCTGTCGGCATACGCGCTCATCGACCCGGAGACGTCGATGAGCAGGACG
Source organism: uncultured Actinomycetota bacterium (assembly GCA_963849965.1). Taxonomy (GTDB): domain Bacteria; phylum Actinomycetota; class Actinomycetes; order Actinomycetales; family Dermatophilaceae; genus Terrabacter. Next base: position 169,053 of record CAWKJV010000030.1, read on the forward strand.
ATGCGGCGCGGGCGGGTGCCGCGGCGGCGATGGTGGATGCGGCCCGGCTCGCCCATCCGGCGCAGCTGATCGCGCAGCGTGGCCGGGCCGTCGACCGCACCGCTCCGCGCCCGGACGTGACGGCGGGCACGGCGCAGCGGCGAGCGGGGGTCGAGGCCCGCGAACATCCGCGCGGCAGCGGCGCGGTCGGCCGCGTTGAGGGTCGCCACGTCGCGATGGCGCAGCACCTCCTGCGCGCTCGCGCGGGCCTGGATGGTGTCGGTGTCGCCGTCCCCGGCCTCGCCCTCGCCGCTGTCGAGCGGGGCCTGGCTCACCGGCGGGCGCTGGATGTCGACGCGCCCGCCCTTCGGGACGGACTCGCCGCCGAACCAGCGCTCGAAGAGCTCGTCGTATGCCGGGAAGTCGGCCGGGGTGCTCGTCAGCGTCGCGCGGCCCGCCCAGTAGACGCCGGTGCGCTCGCCCATGCCGACGGTGGCCGCGGCGATGAGGAAGGTGCGCTCGCGGTCGGCGGTGACGTGGAGGCCGGCGGCGCGCAGGGCGCGGGCGAAGCCGAGGAGCAGCTCGTCGACGCCGGGCCCGGGAGGTGGCTGGAGCTCGACGGTCATACGGTGAGCAGCTTGTCGAGCGAGGCGCGGATCCTCTCGGAGTCCTCGCGGTACTTCAGGGCGGCGCCGAGGGTGGCGGCGGCGACCTCGGCGTCGAGGCGCGTGGCGCCGACGGTCTCGAGGGCGCGCGCCCAGTCGAGCGTCTCGGCGACGCCCGGGGGCTTGATGAGCTCGCCGGAGCTGCGGAGGCGCTGGACGAGGGTGACGACCTGCTCGGCGAGCGCGGCGCAGACCTCGGGCAGGCGGGTTCGCACGATCTCGAGCTCGCGGGCCAGGCCAGGGTGGTCGATCCAGTGGTAGAGGCAGCGGCGCTTGAGCGCGTCGTGCAGCTCGCGCGTGCGGTTGGAGGTCAGCACGACGATCGGCGGGGTGGCGGCGCTGATGGTGCCGAGCTCGGGGATCGTCACCTGCCACGTGCGAGAGCACCTCGAGGAGGAAGGCCTCGAACTCGTCGTCGGCGCGGTCGATCTCGTCGATGAGCAGCACGCACGGGGCGGCGCGGAGCGCCTCGAGCACCGGGCGGGCGAGGAGGAAGCGCTCGTCGAAGAGCTCGGCCTCCAGGGCCGCGGTGTTGGTCGGGCTCGGGTCGTGGTGCTCGTCGCGGCTCAGGGCCTCGACGGTGCGCAGGTGCAGGATCTGGCGCGGGAAGTCCCAGTCGTAGAGGGCCTGCGTCGCGTCGATGCCCTCGTAGCACTGGAGCCGGATGAGCCGGAGGTCGAGCGCCTGGGCCAGGGCCTCGGCGAGCGCCGTCTTGCCGGTGCCGGGCTCGCCCTCGAGCAGGATCGGCCGGTTCAGCCGGGTCGCGAGGAAGGTCACCGTCGCGAGCGCCTCGTCGGCGAGGTAGCCCGTGCCGCCCAGGGCGGTCGTGACGTCGTCGGCACTGGCGAACAGGTGATCCATGTCCCTGAGCATCACTCATGAACCGGGCTTGGGGAAGCGGAGGGCCCGTCTAGCGGGACGTGTCGAGCTCGCCCCGGGTGTCGGCGTCGCGCCCCGTCGCGAGGTCGCCGCACTCGACGAGCTCGTGCGGGTGCGCGCGGTAGTAGTGCCGGGCGCCGTGGTCGCCGAGGGCCGTCGTGACGACGCCCTCCCAGTGCTCGCGCCCGATGAGCGCCGGGTGCCCCGGGTGGTGGTCGTATGCCGCCCGCCGCAGCACCCGACGCAGGGCGTGCTCGTCCTCGTCCCGCGGCACGTCGAGCACCCGGGCGACGACGTCCGGGGTGAGGTCGGGCAGGTCGACGAGGGTCACGAGCACGGCGTCGACGCGCCCCTCGCCCTCGTGGCTCGCACGAGCCAGGGCGGTCAGGCCGGACCGGAGGCTCGCGCCCATGCCCTCGTCCCAGTCGTGGCAGGTGACGACGTCGACGTCCCGACCGAGGGTGGTCACGATGGCGGTGACCTCCGGGCCGGCGGCCCCGACGACGACGGTGACGCCGGCGCAGCCGCCGTCATGCAGCAGGCGGATCGCGCTCTCGACGAGCGTCGGCTCGTGCGGGTGACGGCGGATGAGGGCCTTGGGGCCACCCATCCGGCGACCGGCGCCAGCGGCGAGGACGAGCCCGCGCACGTGCGCGGACCGCCCGTGCACCGGCGGCCGGGTGCGGCGCGGTGTGGCTCTCACTCACAGCCGAAACGTACCCCGGCGGACGCGGCCCCTGCGAGCATTCCCGTGACGCCTCGGGAACCAGGAAGACCCTGGAGCAGGCTCAGGTGCTTGCCTGATCCCCCGGAGCGGTCAACGCTCTGTAGTCTCACCACCAACCGTCGATTCTGGAGGAATACAGATGTCGCAGCTCAGGTCTCCCCTTGTCGGCTACGCGGCCGTCGTCTCCCTCGCAACCCTCGCCCTCGCCGCCTGTGGCTCGAACTCGGGTGGCAACACCTCTGGTAGCAACCCCTCGGGTGGGCCGCAGCTCGTCAGCTCGGACGCCCTCACGGTGTGCACGCACCTGTCCTACAAGCCCTTCGAGTTCAAGGACAGCTCGGGCAACGTCGTCGGCTTCGACATGGACCTCGCGCAGAACGCCGCGAAGCAGCTGGGGCAGTCCAAGGTCACCATCGTCGACATCGACTTCGCCTCGCAGACGTCCGGCGCCGTGTTCGCCGCGAAGAAGTGCGACATGGCGATGGGCGCGGTCACCATCAACGACAAGCGGAAGCAGTCGGTGGCGTTCTCGGAGCCGTACTTCAGCGCGACGCAGGCCCTCCTCGTGAAGAAGTCCTCAGGCATCACCGACCTGTCGTCCCTCAAGGGCAAGAAGCTCGGCGTGCAGACCGACACGACGGGACAGGCCTACGCGGAGAAGAACAAGGACGCCAACGGCTACGAGACCGTCGTCTTCGACGACCTGCCCACCGAGATCGCGGGCGTGCAGTCCGGTCGTGTCGACGGAGCGATCAACGACAACGGACCACTGCTCGACTTCACCAAGACCAACCCGGACTTCGCGGTCGTCAAGGAGTTCGACACCGGCGAGCAGTACGGGTTCCTCTTCCAGAAGGACGACGCCAACGCCGCCAAGATCAAGGACGCCTTCAACGCGGCCCTCAAGAAGTCGATCCAGGACGGCTCCTACAAGGACAGCTACAAGAAGTGGTTCGGCTCCGACCCGGTCGCGATGCCGAGCGTGTCGTGAGGTCAGTGCCATGACGTCACCGGCAGCAGCGGGGCGGGTGCGCACGCTCTCGCCCCGCAAGCGGGCCCAGCGAATCCGGTGGGTGCAGTACGCCGTCCTCGTCGCCGCCGTAGCCCTGCTCATAGCGGTCGCAGACCTCCGCCAGATCCAGAAGGTCTTCTTCCGGGGTGACCTGATCGTCGACACCCTGACCCAGGGACTCGGCCGTGCGCTCCTCAACACCGTCATCTATGCGTTGGGCGCGTTCGTCCTCGGCCTGGTGCTCGGGACGATCCTCGCCCTCATGCGCCTGTCGTCCGTGGGTCCCTACCGGTGGATAGCGACGGTCTACATCGAGTTCTTCCGAGGGTTGCCGGCCATCATCGTGCTCCTGGCTTTCGGGCTGCTGCCGCTGGCCTTCCCGGGCATGGAGATCCCCTTCGGCATCTACGGAACGGTGTGGAGCGCGCTCGGCATCGTCGCGGCGGCCTACATGGCCGAGACGATCCGCGCCGGCATCCAGGCCGTGCCGAAGGGGCAGGTCGAGGCAGCCCGGTCGCTCGGCATGCCGGCCGGGGCCGCGACCCGCAAGATCGTTCTCCCACAGGCGTTCCGGATCGTCACCCCGCCGTTGACGAACGAGCTCATCCTCGTCGTGAAGGACAGCTCGCTCGCCTACATCATCGGACTGTCCGCGACATCCTTCGACCTGACGAAGTACGGCCGGGACCTCGCGAACACGAACGCGAACCTCACCCCGCTCGTCATCGCGGGTCTCTGCTACCTCCTCATCACGCTGCCCCTCACCTTCGCGGTCAGGCGCATGGAAGCGAAGTCGGCGAGGGCACGATGACGGCGAACCCGGCCCCGATGCATACGACCTCGTCGGACGGCGAGGCAGTCGTCGTCGAGATCACGGACCTGCGCAAGTCGTTCGGGTCGGTCGAGGTGCTGACCAACATCACGACCTCGATCAAGCAGGGTGAGGTGGTCTGCGTCATCGGGCCCTCCGGCTCCGGGAAGTCGACGCTGCTCCGGTGCATCAACCTGCTCGAGCAGCCGAGCGGCGGCACGGTGCTCGTCGACGGGGTCGACGTCACCGACCCCGACTGCGACATCGACCGGGTGCGCAGCAAGATGGGGATGGTCTTCCAGCAGTTCAACCTCTTCGCCCACCTGACCGTGCTCGACAACTGCACCGTCGCGCAGCAGGTCGTCCACAAGCGGGGCAGGGCCGAGGCCGGGAAGATCGCCAGGGCCAACCTCGACAAGGTGGGGCTCGCGGACCGGACCGAGGCCTTCCCGGCGCAGCTGTCAGGCGGGCAGCAGCAGCGCGTCGCGATCGCCCGTGCGCTCTCGATGGACCCGGAGCTCATGCTCTTCGACGAGCCGACGTCTGCGCTCGATCCCGAGCTCGTCGGCGAGGTCCTGGCCGTCATGCGACGGCTGGCGTCCGAGGGCATGACGATGATCGTGGTGACGCACGAGATGGCCTTCGCGCGCGAGGTGGCCGACCGCGTCATCTTCATGGACGGCGGCGTCATCGTCGAGGAGGGGCACCCCGACCGCGTCATCGGCGACCCGCAGCACCGGCGGACCCGCACGTTCCTCAAGCGGGTCCTCGACCCCACGCACGTCGACCCCGAGGTCGACGCGGACCCCGACGAGGAACGGCGAGCCCAGATCAAGGAGGCCGAGCTCGCGGCGCGGGCACAGCCGCACGTGCCGGACGACATCAAGGAGCAGCGGTTCTGATGCCGGGTCCGACGGGCGAGGTCGCCGTCGTCGGTGCTGGGCTGATCGGCCTGTTCAGCGCGCACCACCTGCTCGAGCGTGGGTATGCCGTGACCGTCCTCGAAGCGGGCGGGCTCGGCGGGGGCGCCGCTCGCGTCAACGGGGGCTGGGTCTGCCCGGCACGCAGCGACCCGCTGCCGTCGTGGGGTGTCGTGCGCGACGGGCTGCATTCGCTCACCTCGCCGGAGAGCGGCAGCTTCTTCTTGCGACCGAGTGCGCTGCCGCGCGTGGCGGGCTACCTCGCGCGGTTCCTCGCGAGCTCGGGCGCGGGGCGGTTCGCCCGCTCCTGGGACGAGCTCGACGTGCTGAACGGTCGAACGGCCGGGTTCGTGGACGAGCTCGTCGAGGCCGGGATCATCGACGACCTGCAGGACGAGGGCTTCCTCATGCTGCACTCGACCCGCGACGAGGCGGAGGCGTCACGGGCGTCCCTGCTCGCGGTCTCGCGGCGCGGGCTCAGCCCGGCGCCCGAACCGGTCCTCGGTCGGCAGGCCCTGCTCGAGCTGGAGCCGGGGCTCGGCGACGCATCGCAGTTCGGGTTCGTCCACCGGGGCGACCGATGGCTGGATCCGTCGCGGCTGGTGGATCGCCTGGCCGACTCGTTGAGCTCGCGAGGCGCGCGCTTCCTGACGGACACGCCGGTCCGGGCGGTGCGGCAGCGCGGGTCACGGGTCGAGCTCGCGACAGGCTCCGGTGTGGTGGAAGCCGGCCATGCCGTCATCGCTGCGGGCGCCTGGTCCGAGCAGCTGCTCCGGCCCCTCGGGATCCGGGGCTACGTGACCCCCGGCAAGGGCTACAGCTTCACGATCCATCCCGCGCACCCCCCGACGCACGTCCTGCGGCTCGGCCACACGCACGTCGGCGTGACGCCCATGGGTGACCGGACGCGGGTGGTCGGCATGGTCGAGCTGGACGGGACGGCCGAGGGCCTGCACGCCGGGCGCATCGACGTCATGAAGACCAAGGCGGCGCCCTACCTGTCGGGGATCGACTGGCGTGCCACCTCGGACGAGCACGTCGGACCTCGCCCGATGACGCCCGACGGCAAGCCGCTCATCGGCTGCGCGCCGGGGGCCGAACGAATCGTCGTGGCGACCGGGCACAACATGCTCGGACTCAGTCTCGCTGCTCCCACGGCGTCACTGGTGGTCGAACTCGTGGCGCGCGGCCCGGCGGCTGCGATCCCGGCCTTCGATCCGATGCGTTTCACCCGTCGACGACCTTAGGTTCACGTCGTTCGAAGGTGGCGTCGAGGACCAGCTCGAGCACGGCGAAGGGGCCGCAGGACTTCGGGCGCCCCCAGCGGGCGCGTTCCGCTGTACGCGACCGCCCAGTGACGGTAGATGCGCCGGGAGCACAGTCGCATCGGACCGCCCGCTCAGTGCGTGTCCACGACCTGTTCCCAACCGCCCCGATGTCACAGGTGCGGCACGTATGAGTCGTGTCTCTGGATCGTCACCCGAGGGCTGGACCCCAAGGGCACGGGCAGGCACGATGGACCAACGGCGGAAGGCGCGCGCTCAATGTTCGCGGTCACCTTCGCCGACTGCATGCCGGCCGCCGAGAACCTCTGAAGATCAAGTGCCAACACACGCCGTGGTCGAACCTCATGAGCGAGGTCCGCCGTGGACCGCTCGGTCAGCGTCAACTAGTCCGGAGGCAGTCAGCACATGTTCAACGACAACGGTTCGTTTCTGCTCGCCATGTTCGAGTTCTTCATCTTTCTGGCATGGTTCATGTGCCTGTGGTGGATCTTCGGCGATGTCTTCCGCAGCAACGACTTGGGCGGCTTCGCGAAGACCCTGTGGGTTCTCTTCATCATCGTGCTGCCGTTCCTTGGCATGTTCGTGTACCTCATTGCCCGTGGTCGCGGGATGAACGACCGTGCGCTGGAGGCCCAGAAGGTGATGCAGGAGCGACAGGCGGAGTACATCAAGTCGGTCGCCGGAGGTTCCTCGCGGTCGAGCACGACCGATCAGATCGCCTCGGCCAAGGCCCTTCTCGATTCGGGAGCGATCACCCAGCAAGAGTTCGACCAGATCAAAGCAAAGGCGCTCGCCCCGGCTTGACCCACGATGTGTTGGCGGCCGATAGAGGGCGTCGCGGATCACAGGCTTTTGCTCAGGTCGGCAGCTTGCGCGCGGACCACACGTAGGTGCCACCCTGGGCAGCGATCAGTCCGCCGCGCTCATCGATGATGCGACGCACGGCCCGCTGCAAGGCAGTCAGCCGTTCTCGACCCAGCCGTTGATGGTCGCTGAGCGTACCCAACATCCCAGTCCAGTCCACGGCGTCGAACTCGCGGACCCACCGGTAGCTGCGTGTCTCTCCCGGCGACAACGACGTGACGCCACGGAAAGGGTCCGCATCCTCGAGCCCGCTCGGGTCCTGACCCACGACGGACAGGTCCGGGGCATACGTCTCGTAGGCGAGGCGAAACCCTGTCAGCACGGAGTCGTCTACTACGTGGTAGTTCCAGAACAGCGCGATGACTCCGCCCGGGCGGAGAAGCGACGCCGCCTTGGGCCCTCCGATGACCGGATCGATCCACTGCCACGCATGACCGCAGGTGACCAGATCGAACATCTGACCGTGGCTGTCCCAGTTCTCGAACGAGACGACATCCACCTCCACCCCACGCGCGCGAGCCACCGCCGCCATCCGCTCGTCCGGCTCCACACCGACCACGCGGAAACCGCGGTCGGCGATGGCCGCCGCCACCTTGCCGGTACCACACCCCACATCCAGCGTGTTCGAGGGACGAGCGGCGAGCAGATCGTCGATCAGCGCGTCGGGATAGCCAGAGCGGAACCTGTCATAGGCCTCCGCCGCCGAGCCGAACGACTCCGCGCGCCCTCTGTCCTGGTGGATCCCCTCCAACGGCACGCCACGATGCTGCCACGACACACCGCCCAGGCGGGCTCCGAGGCTCAGCCAGATTCGCATCTGCCCAATCCATGAGTCGTGGAAGGTGCGTCACACCGAGCGCCGGCGGACCCGCGACGCTGCACCCGGCATCAACGGAGTGTTCGGCTTGTGCCGCTCGCGATCCTGTGCCCACGATGGGGAATGCGCTACGTGGAGCTGCGTCGGCACACCGACAACGACGGCGACGAGCTGACCGCCCAGGGTGTGGCGGAGGCGGAGGCCATCGGCCGCGAGGGCCTGCAACCGCCGTATGCCGCCTTCGTCTCCACCGGCGCGGCGCGCGCCACCCAGATGGTCACGATCCTGCGCCACGCGGCTGGGCAGGACGACCTTCCCATCTCCGTCGTGACGGGGCTGCGCTCGTCGGTCGAAGACCGCTGGCGGACCGCGGCCAAGGCGGCGGGTAAGGGCGCCACCGTCGAACAGATCCGCGAGATCGACCCCGACCTGGTCGAACACGAGGAGCGGCTCCTCGGAGCCGTACTGCGCGGGGTCGTCGAGTCTCTTCCCGACGGCGGCCGGGCCCTCGTCGTGGGACACAGCCCGACGAACGAGGCTGCGGTTTCAGGCCTGACAGGTGAGCCCGTCGAACCGCTCGGCAAGGGTGCCGGCGTGCTGCTCGTCGAGGACGACCGCAAGTTCAGCATCAGACCGCTGTAGGACTGCAGACCTCATTACCGCCCGCACGTGAAGGAGTCTTGAACACGTGCATGGCTGGGCTCGGGCCTCATCGGCCGCTCTTGCCGAGCCGAGTGCGTCCTTTCGCCGGCCTGTCCACCTCTGCGGCGCATGGAGTGCGCCCATCAGGTAGTCGCTGGGCTGGAGGGGGTGCCCGCCTGAGTCTCTGAGGGAGCGTTGTCGTAGGCGGGATGGCGGCTCGACACCTTGCGCGCCTCGGTCAGATGCCCGCCCAAGTAGGCGCCGACTCCGGAGACGGTCGCTCCAACAAGCGCAAGTCGCGCCCCGGCCCTGTGCCGGCCGTTCCGGCGGGCGGTCCATGACGCCGCGTAGACGCTGATCGCCACGGCATTGGTCACCGCGTGGACCAGGCCCACCCGCTTCTCGCGCGACCCCGCGGCCGACCACTCGGCCCAGCCGGCCCACGCTGTCGGGCCGACCGCGAGGAGACCGGTGCCGACGAGCCGCTGCGCCGCTGCCGACGAGCCGCGCCCGCCGAAAAGGTCCAGCAGCGTGGCTGAGGTCCACGTGCCGAGGACGACGTCGGTGAGCAGCGGGTGGATCGCGTGACCCAACCACTCGCCGCGCAGCACCGAAGCCCGCCTCCCCGTGCCGAAGGCGGACCGGATCGACGGCTCGAGCGCTCGCACCGGCCTGTCGAGCGCGGTGGTCTCCTCGAGCCGCAGCGTCCAGCGCACGATGGCCGGGGGCCGTTCGATCGCGCTCATGTGCTTCTCCTCGCTGAACGGTGCATCGGCGTCGTCCACGGCGCCGTCGGATACCACGTTGCCCCGCTCCACTCTCATGGTCAACAAGAGGTGTGACGTGTAGGGCGCAAGCGTGGCACCCACTCCTCAGTTGGAAAACGCTTTGTCGGCCCTTCTCGGGTCTGTGAGGCTCACACCATGCGCGGGTTCGACGAGTTGGTAGCGGAGGCCGAGTCGGCAGACATCACCGGCTGGGGCTTCGGCTGGCTGACCGGCCGGGCCACCGAGGAGCGTCCGCCGTGGCGGTTCTCGCGGCTCCTCGCGCAGCGGCTCGCAGCCGTGGAGCGGGCCTTGGACATCGACACCGGCGGCGGCGAGGTCATCAACGAAGCACCCGTGCTGCCTTCCGTCATGGTGGTGACCGAGTCCTGGCCTCCCAACGCCGAGCGGGCCCGCGCCACGTTGGGGCCGCGCGGTGTTCGCATCCTGGCGACCCAAGACGGTTCCGGACTCCCCCTCGAGGACGAATGGTTCGACCTGGTCACCGCCCGGCATCCCGTGCGCCCCGACTGGCACGAGATTCATCGCGTGCTGCGTCCCGGCGGGCACTATTTCGCGCAGCACGTAGGACCGGCCTCGGCGTTCGAGCTCATCGAGTTCCTCCTGGGACCACTGCCAGAGCAGCGGAAGGGCCGAGACCCGCAGCGCGAGGCCGCTCAGGCCGAGCAGGCCGGCCTGCGAGTCGAGCAGCTGCACACGGCGAGATGTCGTCTGGAGTTCTTCGACGTCGGGGCCATCGTCTGGATCCTGCGCAAGTGCGTGTGGTGGGTACCCGACTTCACCGTCGACCGGTACGAGGACAAGTTGCACGAGCTGGACGTGAAGATGCGTCAGGGGGAACCGTTCGTCGCCCACTCCGCCCGACACCTCATCGAGGCCCGGAGGGACTGACGTCAGCATGTGTTGACGCGGTCTTGTCCGTCAGCATATGCTGACGTCCATGGAGAGAACCGCCACCGACCTCGCGGGCGACCTCGACAGCACCGACCCGACGGTCGGGCTGCGGGCTGTTGCCGCGCTGGGTCGCCTGCTCGACCAGCTCGAGACCCTGCACGTCCGCAATGCCCGCGCCAAGGGATGGTCGTGGCAGGAGATCGCGGACGCGCTGGGCGTCACGAAGCAGACCGTCCACCGCAAGCACTCTCGGAGGTAGACCCGTGTTCGAACGTTTCACCCGAGACGCACGCGCCGTCGTGATCTCGACCCAGGACTTCTGCCACGGCATCGGCGCCGACGAGGTGCGGCCGGTCCACCTCCTCTTCGCCCTCACCGAGGAGGGGAGCGGGGTCAGCGATCTCCTCGCCGGCCGCGGAATCACGTCGGACGCCGTCGCCGAGTGCCTCGGCGCTGCTCGGCCGGCTCCGCGGGCCTCGTTGACCGAGGACGACGCCGCGGCGCTGAGGTCCCTCGGCATCGACCTCGACGCCATCCGGGAAGCCGTCGAGCGGCAGTTCGGCCAGGGGGCGCTCGATGAGCCGACCCAGGACGTGAGCCGCGACGGCGGCGCCGCCGCCCCGCCGGACGAGAACCACGACGACGAGTGGGCTGCCCATGGACGGTTCAAGCGGGGCGGCCACATCCCCTTCGGGCGCGGTTCCAAGAAGGTGCTCGAGCTCTCGCTACGCGAGGCGATCCGCGCCGGCGCCCGCGAGATCCGCACTGAGCACATCGCCCTCGGGGTGCTGCGCAGCGACGACGAAGCCTTGACGATGCTGATGCGGACCCTCGGCGTGGACGTGCAGGCGGTGCGCGCCGAGCTCGAGGACCGCGGCCGCCGGACCGCCTGAGTACCGAAGCGGGCCAGCGGTCAGTGGAGGGTCTCGTGGTTGTGGCACATCTCGACGAACTTCGCGATGCGCGCCGCCCGGGTCTCGGGCTTCTTCGCGTCCTGAACGCGGTAGAGGATCGCATACCGGTTGGCGCCCGCGAGCGTGTCGAAGAACGCCTTGGCCTCCGGATCGGCCGCGAGCGCGGCGGCCAGGTCGTCGGGGATCGTTGCGCTCTTCTGTCCGGCATAGGCCGCCGCCCACCGACCGTCCGCCTTCGCCGCGTCGACCTGCGCCTGCCCGGCCGGTCGCATACGACCGGCTTTGATCAGCGCCTCCGCCTTGTCCCGGTTGATCTGCGACCACCTGCTCCGCGGCCCGCGTGGAGTGAAGCGCTGCAACCAGTAGGCCTCGTCGAACCCCCGCTTCTGCCCGTCGATCCAGCCGTAGCAGAGAGCGACCTCGAGCGCCTCGGCGTAGTTGACCGTCGCGGCCGCACCCACCTTGCCGATCTTGAGCCAGAAGCCGCGATGGTCGGCGTGGTGCTCGGCAAACCAGGCCTCGCAGTCGGGCACCGTAGCGAACGAGATCATCTGTTGGCCGGCCAACTCCTCCGGCGTCCCTTCGGCCGACACATGGCCATCCTGGCACCGCCCACCGACAGGATGGCCGTCACGGCTGGCAGGAGCGACACCTGATCACGGGCCCTCCCCGAGAGTCGAGCGTCTTCGGCTCCCTCTGATGGATGCTGGGCGTGGCACCCGTCGTTGGTGCAGCACCTGTCGAGCTGCCGGGCCCTGCACGCCGCACTCCGCCCGAGCTCCTACGGTTCTCTACTGACCGGACTGGGCGGCGGCCCGCGGTTGATCACGATCCGCCGCGGCGGCATGCTCGGCGACGCGGACCACCAGCTTGTGGCCCGGTGGGCCGCCCAGTGTGCCGAGCACGTGCTCCCTCTCTTCGAAGAAGCCCAGCCGATGGACACCCGGCCTCGCGACGCGATCGAGGGGGCGCGCGCGTGGGTGCGTGGCGAGATGAAGATGATGGACGCCCGAGCCCGGGGCGGGCACGCGATGGGCGCCGCACGGCCAGTGCGCGGTGCGGCCCGGTGCGGCCCGGTTCGCCGCCTACGCCACCGGCCAGGCAGCCTGCGTGGGCCACGTGCCCGAGCATGATCTCGGCGCTGCGGCCTACGCGATCCCGGCCGTTCGGGCCGCCGATCCGAACGACCTGAACGCCGGACGGCGTGAGCGAGACTCGCAGCGCGACCGGCTCCCCGAGCGGATTCGGGCGCTCGTCCTGGAGGACCAGGTTCGCCGGAACGCCATCTGCTGGTCCGTCTTCGAGGACTGACGCCACGTCGCGACTACTGCGATCCGCCTCGGAGTCCCGTCAACAGTTGTGAAGGAGTCCTCGCTGGGCCTTGCCGACGAGCACCCACCACGCAGCACTGTCGACGCGCGCCTTCCAGTACGAGCTCGTCTGGGCCAGGTGCAGGATCTCGTTGTACATCGTCGGGATCACCGACGGCGTGACCGTGAGGATCATGTCCACCCCGGCGCTCAGGGCGTTGGTCGCGCGGTGAGCCACGGTCCACTGGCCGGGCTGGACGGCGTTCCCCATGTCGTCCGTCAGGATCGGCCCGTGGAAGCCTGCGCTCCGCACCAGGTTCACGATCTTCGGCGAGAACACCGCGAGCGTCGTGGGGTCGATCTTGTCGTAGATCGCCGAGGACATCATGACCGCCGTCACACCGGCATTGATGTCGGCGCGGAACGGGTTCAGGTACGGGCTCGTGCTGGTCGTGTAGCGATCGTGGACGCCGTAACTGGTGTCGGTGTTTGCGGTGACCAGACCCAGCCCGGGAAAGTGCTTGCTGGTGGTGCCGACACCCGCCGCCGACATCCCGCGCACGATGTCGACGGACTTCGCGGCGGTGACGTACGAGCTGTAGCCGTACTCACGCTGGAACACGCCGATGGGCGGGTTCTGCTTGGCCCACTGCGCATTCGGAACGGTGTCCGCCACAGGAGCCAGATTGAGGTTGACCCCCACGCGAAGCAGCTGACTCCCCCAGGTGGTCCCGGCCTGTTGCAGGCCTGCATCCGACCAGGTGCCCTGGGTCAGCGCGGTCGGCATCCTGCTGAAGCCCGGACCCTGCAGCACCTGCACGTAACCACCCTCCTGATCGGTGGCGACGAACAGCGGCGTGTTCGCGGTGCTGGCCGTCGTGACCCGCGCTCGAGCGGCGGCGGTGACAGCCGATGGCGCGGCAGTCCCACCCGTGCTGCGCCCGGACAGGAAGAGGTTTCCCACGTGGTACCGCGTGATCTGGTCCAGCACGGTCGGGTCGGCGTAGGTGGCGGGCGTGCCGACCATGAAGATCTGGCCGACCCGCTGCTCGAGGGTCATCGACTGCATGACCGCGTACGGGCTGCAGACCGCGGTTGTCTGTATGGCTGCCGCGGCCTCGGCGCCCGGGATCATCCCCGCCGGACGCGCACCCGCGGCCGAGGAAGCCAGGAGAGCGACGGCGCCAGCACCTATCGCGACGCAGCGCAGGCAACGCATACGTCATGGTCCCACGCAACTGAACGGCCAGCACCCTGATCCATCGACGACGTCATGCTCTGGCCGGGTCCGGATCGGTGGTCTACCGCGGTGCTGCGTTGAGGTCGTTCTCGCTGCGCAGAGGTGCCGCGGGGGACGGGCACGAGGGCTGGGTCATGCCCTGAATTCCGATATTCCGGGAACGTCCATCGCAGTAGCCTCGAAAGGCTCGTCGAAAGGGGCCGGTGGTCTGGCCGTCAGCAAGGGAGCACAGCGATGAGCCCTCGACACGGATGATCTCGATGGGGGCGGCTCGCCCTGTTCATCGCCGTTGCAGTCGCAGTGACCGCGGTCCCGGCGTGCGACCACCTGTCGGCAGGCGCTGGCAGACTCAGGGCGTGTCGAAGCCGCCGCGCATCGAGCCATCCGGCGACGTCGTCGCGCGGATCGCGTCGACTGCTTTGGCACTGCCCGAGGCTCACGAGGAGGACGCCTGGACCGGCGTCCGGTGGCGGGTCCGGAACACGACCTTTGCCCACGTCCTGGTCGCCCAGGAGGGTTACACGTCGGCGTACCGCGACCTGACCGGAGTGACCGAACCAACCACGGTGCTGACCTTCCGGTCATCCGGCGTCGAGCTGTTGGCCCTGGTCCACGCCGGGCCGCCGTTCTACCGGCCGCCGTGGTCACCCACCGCCGTCGGGATGGTGCTCGACGACGACACCGACTGGGACGAGGTCGTCGAGCTGCTGACGGACAGCTACCGGTTCTGCGCACCCCAGAAGCTGAGGCACCGACTGGATCAATGACGTCCGTGAGTGGCGGGCCGGTCAGGCCACCGAGTGCGGCGTGAACTGACGTGAGGCAGAACGGTCAAGCCGCGGCTCGGCGTCCGCACCTCCGTGAGGTACTGGCGCCGCTCATTCGCGCATCAGCATCCCCTGGGCCTCACGCTCCAGGTCGACGTAGGGCTCGCCACTGACGTCGATGGCCACCCGTTTGATCGTGCCTCCGGTGAAGCGGTAGGGACGCTCACCCGGATAGTCCTGTGTCACAGGGTCGCCCACGTCGCGGCCGACGGCCAGGCCCTCGCCGGCGATCATGTAGCCGCCGGGCTGGAGCTTGATCCGCCCCTCACCGACCTTCGAGTCGCCGTGGAAGAGGGACAGGACGCCGGTCGCCACCGGCGTGGCCTCGCCGCCGTCCTTCTCGAAGGAGGCCGCCAGGATGAGGTTCTCACCGGTCGGCAGGTCCTCCGTCGCCACGACCATCTGCTCGACGATGCCGACGAAGCTGTTGACGTAGTGCAGCCGGTTGTCCTTGACGTAGAGGCTGTGACCACCGAAGCGCGACCCCTGCGCGAAGAGCACGCCCTGGGCGCCCGGCTCCGGAAGGTCGACCAGCGCGCCGATGACGAACGAGCGGCCCCGAACGACGACGGCCTGGGCCTCGGGCACCTCGGCGTGGTTGGGGTAGTAGACGTAGCGGTCCCGCGGCGCGGAGAGCTGCGGGCGCGGTGACACGAGGATCTCCAGCGCCGAGCGGTCGTCGAGCGGGAAGCCCTCGTTCGCGCCGGCCTCGGCGTACCAGAGGTTGACCATCTCGCGGAGCTTGTCCGGCTGCTCGGCGGCCAGGTCGTGCAGCTCGGAGCGGTCGACGTCGACGTGGTAGAGCTCCCACTGGTCCTCGTTGAAGTGCCCCCACCCGCTGATCGTCGGGTGCGTGGTGATGGCCTTCCAGCCGTCGTGCCAGATGCCGCGCGACCCGAGCATCGAGTAGAACTGCGTCTGCCGCTCGCCGGGGGCGTTGGCGTCATCGAAGCTGTAGCGCATGCTCACGCCGTCGAAGTGGCTCTGGGTGTGGCCCTTGATGGTGGCCGGGGCCTCGATGCCGAGCGCGTCGAGAACGGTCGGCACGAGGTCGATCGCGTGGTGGTACTGCTCGCGGATCTCACCGTGGGCGGTCATGCCGGCCGGCCAGGAGATGACGCACGGGTCGGAGGTGCCGCCGTTGAACTCGTAGCGCTTCCACATCTTGAAGGGGGTGTTGAAGGCCATCGCCCACCCGTTGGGGTAGTGGTTGTAGGTCTTCGGCCCACCCAGCTCGTCGAGCATCGCGAGGTTGGTGTCCACGTCGTCGGGGATCCCGTTCATGAACAGCATCTCGTTGACCGACCCGTCCGGGCCGCCCTCGCCGCTGGCGCCGTTGTCCGAGACGAGGATGACCAGGGTGTTCTCCCGCTGGTCGGTCTCCTCGAGATAGCCGAGCAGCCGGCCGATCTGGGCGTCGGCGTGGGAGAGGAACCCGGCATACACCTCGGCCATCCGGGCGAAGAGCCGCTGCTCCTGCTCCGACAACGAGTCCCACGGACGGGTGGTGTCGACGGCAGGGAAGGGCTGCCCCTCGGGACCGGTGCGGGTCTCCGGGGTGCCGAGCGGGTTGATCGCGGGCAGCTCGGTGTTCGGCGGGACGATGCCCATCTCGATCTGGCGGGCCAGCGTGGCCTCGCGCATCGCCTCGTAGCCCTCGTCGAACCGCCCCGCGTACCTCTCGATCCACTCCTTGGGCGCGTGGTGCGGTGCATGGCAGGCGCCCGGGGCGTAGTAGAGGAAGAACGGCTTCTCCGGCGCCACCGCCTTGGCGTCCATGATGAACTCGATCGCCTTGTCGGTGATGTCCTCGCCGAAGTGGTAGCCCTCCTCGGGCGACCTCGGCTGGTCCACGGGGTGGTTGTCGTAGGTCAGCTCCGGGTACCACTGGCTGGTCTCGGCGCCGAGGAAGCCGTACCACCGCTCGAAGCCTCGACCCGTCGGCCAGTTCCGACGCGTCGACGCGAGGTTCATCTCGACGGTCGGGCACAGGTGCCACTTGCCGACCATGTAGGTGTTCCAGCCGCGCTCGCCGAGGATCTCGGACAACATGCCGTTCTCGGGCGGGATGGTGCCGCTCGCGTTGGCGAAGCCGCTGGCGCCCTCGGTGATGCAGGCCATGCTGTTGCGGGTGTGGTTGCGCCCGGTGAGCAGGCAGGAGCGGGTCGGCGAGCACAGCGCGGTGGTGTGCCACTGGGTGTAGCGGACCCCGTCGCCGGCGATCTTGTCGATGTTCGGGGTCTCGATCGGACCGCCGTAACAGCTCATCGCAGAGAAGCCGACGTCGTCGAGCACGATGTAGACGACGTTGGGCGACCCGTCCGGGGCCTTCGGTGGGGCGAAGGGGCCCCAGTCCTCCACGGAGTCCCGGATGTCGACGTTGACCCTGCCCTTGAACGGCACGCTCATGGCTCCTCGAATCTGTTTCGTGACGACGGCGACGGCTCGCCAGCCAAGTTCGAGCGCGCCAGGTCGGCCCGCCTTCCCTCGAGACAAGCGACATCGCGACGCCGGTGCATCGCCCGGACAGGGTGACGCGTCGGAGACCTGTCGACGTCCCTCGGCGTCCGCCTGCCGCAACGAGGGCCCCGGGGTAGCGTGTCGAGCGTGACGACGCCCACGGGGCTGACGGAGCTGGTCGAGGTGCCGGGCGGCACGTTCGCCATGGGAGCGGAGCGCTTCTACCGGGATGAGGGCCCGATCCACGACGAGACCGTCGGTCCGCTCGCTTTCGAGCGCCACCCCGTGACCAACGCGCAGTTCGCACGCTTCGTGCGCGACACGGCGTACGTCACCGTCGCCGAGCGCCCCCTCGACCCGGCGACTGTACCCCGGCGTCGCACCCGACGACCTCGCCCCCGGGGGCCTCGTCTTCCGGCCGACTCCGGGACCCGTGGACCTCGGCGACTGGCGCCAGTGGTGGACCTGGGCGCCCGGCGCCACGTGGCGTGCACCTTTCGGCGAGGACAGCTCTATCGCCGGGAAGGACGACCACCCCGTCGTGCAGGTGGCCTTCGAGGACGCGACCGCGTATGCCGCGTGGGCCGGTCGGCGGCCTGCCCACCGAGGCGGAGTGGGAGCACGCCGCACGGGGGGAGGCACGGGCACGACGTACGCGTGGGGCGACGAGGTCGCGTCCCGAGGGACGCCTCATGGCCAACACGTGGCAGGGCCGGTTCCCGTATCTCAACACCGGCGCGGACGGCTGGGTCGGCACGTCGCCCGTGGGCTCCTTCCCGCCCAACCAACTCGGCCTGGTCGACCTGATCGGCAACGTCTGGGAGTGGACGACGACGACGTATGCCGACCGTCACGTCGTACCAGCACGCGTGCTGCTGCGCCCGCGCGGCCCACGGAAGCCGACGGCTCGACGACCGACCCTTCGGTCCGCAAGGCGCTCAAGGGTGGCTCGCACCTCTGCGCGCCCGAGTACTGCCTGCGCTACCGTCCGGCCGCCCGCTCCCCGCAGTCGGTCGACACGTCGACGACGCACATCGGCTTCCGCTGCGTCGTCGACGGCTGACTCCGCGGAGTGCCGCCCCAGGCCGGACACAGGGCCGACCGCAGCCCTATCCGGAGAAGTCGGATGCGCTCATGCCATCCCGGGGAGGAGGGCGGCCACCAGCGTCTCGACCACCCAGTCCTGGTACTCCCTCTCGGTCCAGAGGCCGAGCACCCGGCCCTCCTCCGCGCGGAGGATGCCGCTTGCCGCGAGGCGTTCGTAGAGTCGGCCCCGGGTGCCCTTGCCCAGTGCGGTCACGACGGTCTGGGTTTCTTGCCCTCTTTGCTCGTGACCATGGTCAGGGCCTCGTCGAGGACGTCGTCGCCGGTGAGAAGCAGCATCAGGTCTTCGGCGATCAGCATGCTTCGATCGTCGGTGGACTCGCCGTGCACGGGTAGGGCCGATGGGCCCGTACTCGTCGGAGACGACCGCCCTCACCCCGCGTGCGGGTCCGGCAGGAGGTCGCGCCACGAGTGCTGCGGGGAGTAGCCGAGCAGGTCGCGGGCCTTGTCGATGCAGTAGAAGGTCTCGTTGCGCCTCATCGGCCGGCGCAGCTCCACCCCGTCGTAGAAGCGCTCGCGCACCTCGTCGGTCGTCGCGGCCACCGACATGTCGGCGTTGGCGACGTTGAAGACCTCGTAGCCCAGCCCGTCGACCTCGAGGCAGCGCTGCACCATCTGGCCGAGGTCGCGGGTGTCGATGTAGGCGAAGACGTTGCGCCGCCGCAGCGCCGGGTCCTGCAGGAACGGCGGGAACATCTCGGCGTACTCGTGCGGCTCGATGACGTTGTTGATCCGCAGCCCGTAGATGTCGGCGCCGGTGCGGGCCTGGAACGAGCGCGCCGTCACCTCGTTGGCGACCTTCGACATCGCGTAGGAGTCCTCCGGCACCGTCGGGTGCTCCTCGTCGACCGGCAGGTAGAGCGGCCGCCGCTCCCCCTGGGCGAAGCAGATGCCGTAGGTCGTCTCGGAGGACGCGAAGACCACCTTGCGGATGCCGAGCCGGGTCGCCGCCTCGAGCACGTTGTAGGTGCTGAGCACGTTCGTCGCGTACGTCTTGGCCTCCGACGTCAGCAGGATGGCCGGCACCGCGGCGAAGTGCACGACGGCGTCGTAGGCCGGCTTGGCCGCGAGCTCGAGCTCGTCGAAGCGCGCCAGTCCCGCGAGCGCCGAGTACGTCTCACCGATGTCGGTGAGGTCGACCTTGAGGTCGTCGACAGCTGGGTGCCCCAGCGGCACGAGGTCGGCGTTGGTGACCTGGTGGCCCTGCTCGGCGAGGAAGCGTGCGACGTGCTTGCCGGCCTTGCCGCTGCCGCCGGTGAAGAAGATGCGCATGGATCGATCCAACCACCGATGCCGCCGCACACGAGGGCGCGACCACGGCTCGGCGACCCCCGACGGCCCGGCCACGCGCTTTGACATGATGACCGGCATGGAGGGACCTGCAGCCGCGCGCCACCCCGAGGCACCCCAGCCAGACCCCGCCCAACCAGACCCCGCTCAACCAGACCCCGCCCAACCAGCGCCCGGCCGCGAGACCGAGATCCGCGCGCTGCTCGCCGAGCTCGGCACCGCCATGATCGCCACCGGGCAGCCGGTGCAGGAGATCGAGGAGGAGCTCGCCGAGGTGAGCGCTCGGCTCGGCTACCCCGACGTCCAGTCGGCCGTCGGCCCCACCGGCCTCATGGTCACTCTCACCCCGGGCGGGCCCTCCACCTACCGCTCGGCCCCCGCAGGCCTGCGCCTGCACCAGTCGGCGAGCGTCCGCCTCATCCGCCACCAGCTGCTCCACGACGAGCTGACCGTCGCCGCCGCCCGCGACGAGCTCGCGGCCACGGCCACGCGTCCCGTCCAGCAGCCCCCGTGGCTCGTCGCCGTCGCCTGGCCGGTGCTCGCCGTCGGCATCGCGCTCATCCTCCAGCCCGGCTGGGCCAACGTCGCCGCCGCCGCGGTCGGCGCCCTCCTCGTCCTCGCCCTCGTCCAGCTCGCCGAGCGCCACGAGGTCGTCAAGACCCTGCTGCCGACCCTCGCCGCCTTCGCCGTGTCGCTCGCCGTCTTCGGCGCCGCGAACGCCGGGCTGCTCGAGGGCCCGTTGCGCACCGTCCTGCCGCCGCTCGCCGTCCTGCTCCCCGGCGCGCTCGTCGTCAACGGCATGTCGGAGCTGGCCGCCGCGCACATGCAGGCCGGCTCGGCCCGCCTCGCCTACGGCCTCACGCAGCTCGGGCTCTTCGCCCTCGGGCTCCTCATGGCCACCACCCTGCTCCGCGTGCCCACCTCGACCCTCGTCAACCTCCGCGTCGACGAGATCGGCTGGGTCGGCGCCCCGGTCGGCCTCGTGCTCATCGGCGCCAGCATCTGCCTGATGGAGGGCGTGCCGCTGCGCCTGCAGGGCTGGGTCCTGCTCGTCCTCAGCCTCGCCTTCGGCGCCCAGGTCGCCGGGCAGGAGCTCGGTTCGATCGCCCTCGGCGGCTTCCTGGGCGCCATCGGCGCCAGCCTCGGCGCGAGCATCGTCGAGCTGCGCCGCCCCCTGCTGCCCCGCCTCGTGCTCTTCCTCCCCGCCTTCTGGCTGCTCGTGCCGGGCAGCCTCGGCCTCGTCGGCGTCACCGAGCTGGCCGCGGGCCGCGAGTCCGTCACCGATGTCGCCCTCGGCCTGCTCGGCGTCGCCATCGCGATCTCCCTCGGCCTGCTCGTCGGCTCGTCCGTCGGCCGCGCCCTGCGCGGCCGCTTCGACGCGAGCATGCCTGAGACAGCCGCATCAGCACCGTCGGCGGCAGCGGACTAGAGTCGGGGACGCAACACCCTGTCCTCTCGCCAGGACGGGGTGTTGTTCGTTGCCCACGGGTGGGGACACCACCGTCATGGGTACGGAACGTAGGCTCTAGGGGCCAACGGGCACCTGACCACGCCGAGGAGCCACCGTGTCTCAGACCTCATCCCGGATCAAGACGATCCTGCCGACGTCGAGTCGCACTGCGCTCGGCGCCACCGTCGCCACGGGCCTGCTGACCGCTCTCGCATCGGCTCCCGAGCGGCTGGGCCGGCTCCTGCGTGACCGCTATCCCATGGTGGCCGTGACCGGCATGACCGGCGTCGGCAAGAGCCAGCTCGTCGACCGCCTGACCCGCCGCTCCACCGGCGACACCGCGGCCGAGGTCGGCTCGGCGACGATGGAGCGCCGGACCCGCAAGGGCGCCCGGCTGCACGGCTTCCGCTTCCTCGTCGTGCCCGGCGACAACGCCGCCACGCGGCTCGGCGCCCTGGACGAGGTCTTCCACGACGAGCCGGTCGACGGGGTGATCCACGTCGTCGCCAACGGCTACGCCACGCCCCGCCGCGCCGCCGGCATCACGGGCGCGGCCTCCGCCACCCGCGCGGAGCAGCTCGCCGCCGAGCTCGAGGACTGGACGATCACCTCGCACCGGATCGCCTCGCTGGCCGTGCGCCGGAACAAGCCGATCTGGCTCATCATCGCCGTGACGAAGACCGACCTCTACCCCGACGACATCGACGAGGTCGTGCGCTACTACTCGCCCGGCAGCGGCTCCCCCTTCGGCGACAAGGTCGACGCGCTGCGCGCCCTCGCCGGCGGCGCGAAGCTGTCCATCGACGTGCGCGCCGTCTCCAGCCAGGGCGGGGACCGCAAGTCCGCCTTCCCCGAGAAGCGCGCCGGCGCGATGGTCGACGCCCTCGCCGACCGGCTCGGACAGCTGAGCGGCCACGCCTGAGCGGCGTCACGGGACCACTGCGTATGCCGGGTCGTGACACCCGGCATAGGGCCTCCCTCCGATTCAGCCCCGTTGTGACCCCCGATCGTCCGCCTCTCACGGCATGCTGGCCGGACGGCGACGAGCCGTCGCCAGCATTGGAGGAGGGGACCGTTGACGGACTACGAGGTCAGGGCGCTGGCGCCGGACACCTGGGGCGCCTACGCGGCGTTGATGGAGCGGCACGGCGGCGTCTTCGGTGGGTGCTGGTGCACGTGGTTCCACACGATGCCGGCCGACAAGGAGCGCACCTACGAGGGCAACCAGCGCCTCAAGAAGTGCCTCGTCGACGAGGACCGAGCGCACGCCGCCCTCGTCTTCGACGGTGACGAGGCCGTCGCGTGGGCCCAGTTCGGCTCGCCCGCCGAGCTGCCGAACATCCGCCACCGCAAGCAGTACGAGGAGGAGACCGAGGTCCTCCCCGACTACCGCGTCACGTGCATCTTCGTCGACAAGCGCTACCGCCGGAAGCACCTGTCGGACGTCGCACTGCAGGGGGTGGTCGACCTCATCGCGGCGGCCGGTGGCGGCACCGTCGAGGGCTATCCCCACGACAAGGGCGGCAAGCGCGAGGCCGTCCTCTACAGCGGCACCCGCACCCTCTTCGAGCGCACCGGCTTCGACTACGTCCGCCGAAGGGCCAGTTCAACTGCGTCATGCGCCGCACCGTCCCGTGAGCTCGTCCTAGCCGTCCCAGCCGGGCTCGCCGGAGGGACGGGCCTACGACGGCGTGCTGCCCGAGACCCTGGGGTGATCTCGTCGAGGCCTAGGTCGTCCTTCGGCCGCGGCCGCCGCCGTCCCTAGAATGGACCGGACGGTTCAGTCGAGAGGATCGCGCCATGGACCCCGAGAGCCCTCTGGATGAATCCATCCGAGCCGCGCTGAACCGCAGTCAGGTCATCGATCTGACGACGACGGGCCGGCGGACCGGTCAACTGCGGCGTATCGAGATCTTCCTGCACCACGACGACGGCCAGCTGTTCATCACCGGGATGCCCCGGGCCGACCGTACGCGTGACTGGATCCACAACATCGAAGCCGACCCACACGTCGTCGTTCACCTGAAGCAGTCGGTGGTCGCGGACGTGCCCGCGACAGCACGAGTCATCACCGACCCTGACGAACGCCGCCCCCTCATCGAGGCGGCCGCCAGGCGATGGGGCCGCACGGATGTGCCGGACATGCTCCGGCACAGCCCCCTCATCGTGCTCACCGTCGACCCCTCAGAACGGCATAGCGATGAACGGTGATGTGTGAGCGGTCCGCACCGTCCGGCCAGTTGCGCCGCGACACGGTCTTGATGGTCATCAGCCCGGCGTCCTGGCGCCGGATCTCGTCGACCAGCGCCAGGTATGCCGTCCGGTAGCTGCCATCGCGCCACAGCACCGGGTGACTGTCAGGCCTCCGGGAAGCCGGAGTCGAGGCAGAGAGTGTTGCCCTCGCTGTCCTTGAACCAGGCCGCCTTGCCCATCCCACCCATGTCGGCGATGCCGTCATCCCACTCCACGCCCGGCATGTCGTAGGTCTCGAGCGCGACGCCCTTGGCCTGCAGGGCGCGCGCCTCGGCCACGACGTCGTCGACGTGGAACTGGGCGATGGTGTGACCGGCCTGACCGGCGTACTCGGTCTGGTAGATGCTGAACATCGTCCCGCCGTCGGTGCGGTAGATCAGCATTCCGGCGTCACCGACCTCGCTGGCCGGCTTCAGGCCGAGGGTGTCGGCGTAGAACGATCGGGCCCGCGCGAGGTCGGCGGCGGGGATGTTGGCGGTGACGGATGCACTCGTGAGCATGGGGTCCTCCTGCGGCTGACGAAGGTGGTTCCGGTCCATCGGCGATGGCCCTCCTCCCGCGATACACCTCCTCCGGCACTGCCGCAGCCGAACCCCAAAGGCGCGTTCGCGATAGCTGCGGGTATGGGTCGGCGTTGCCGGAAAGTCCCCCTGATCACCCAGGACGGGCCCACTCGGCCTGCGCTCCGGGCTGGTGGAGGGTTGTCGTCGGCACCCGTGGCGCGCACACTCAGCAGACCAGCGCCCGCGGCGCCTCGGTGCGGCGGGCTCCCGTCGACGGCAGGTCGGCAGACTCGCCGAACTCACCGAGGAGAGCACTGTGCGCACATCAACTCGAACCATGACGGCAGGGGCGACCGTGGCAGCGATCGCACTCCTACTCCAGGGCTCGGCCCTGACCGCGAGCGCGACCGCGGACCCAGAGTCGGGACATGACCGGGCCATGACGTTCCACGTGGTGTTCAGCCCCTTCAACTACACCGACCTGGGTGCGCCCGGACCGTCGGCCGCCGACATCATCGTCTTCCGCGACCAGCTCCAGCAGGGTGGCAAGACGGTCGGGGACGAGGTCGGC
Source organism: uncultured Actinomycetota bacterium (assembly GCA_963849965.1). Classification (GTDB taxonomy): domain Bacteria; phylum Actinomycetota; class Actinomycetes; order Actinomycetales; family Dermatophilaceae; genus Terrabacter. The sequence continues at coordinate 193,256 of CAWKJV010000030.1, forward strand.
AGCTGCATCCTCGTCGAGCCCAAGGAGGGTCTCGCCAGCTGCACCGGGGTCGTGAGACTGGGGAAGCGGGGCACCATCGCCTACTCGTTCGTGAACGCCCCGCCACCGCACAAGGTCCTGGCCGTGACCGGCGGCTCAGGCCAGTTCCTCACCGCTCGCGGGGACGGCACGCTCGATGAGAACGGCGACGGCACCGGGACCCTGGTCCTGAGACTGCAGGGGTAGGGCGGTGCCGGCTAGGTCGCCAGTCGCAGGTGCAGGTCCGCGCCCAGGATGCCGCCCAGCCGCGCCGCCTCCTGCTCGATGGCCTCATCGGGTCGGCGTCGCGCGTCGAGCCAGGAGACCGTGAGCGCGTCGCCCTTTCGCGTCCACGTCCCGCGGACGACCCCGCCGACGACCAGCGGGTTGGCCTTGCGGGTCATGACGTCCCGAAGCCGTGGCGGGGTGACGTGGACGTCCTTGGTCCCCGGACCCATGACCCACTGGTCGTGGCCCGGAAGGAACCGCACGGCCTCCGACGGCGTGCGCGTCGAGCAGGGACCGGACGTCCTCGCGCACGACGTACGCGGTCGTGCCCTCGACCTCGACAGCAGCCAGCTGGTCGCCCGAGTCCTCCGATCCACCGGTCGAGCCGTCGACGACCGGCGCTCAGCCCGTTGCCGAGCCAGTAGTGCACGTGCTCGAACGTCGCCGGCCCGTAGGTGCGAAGGTAGGCGGTGACGGCCCGCGGACCGGCGTCGTCGAGGTCGGGGATGCCCGCCCAGCGCGGGTTGGTGTCGAGGCGCTGGAAGGTGTGCTGCCCGTCCCGGCGGCGGGCCGAAGCTCATGTCCCCCTGCCACGTCAGCGGCTTGAGGAGCGTGACCGCGCCCTCGTCGAAGACCGCTCGCAGGTGGGCGTATGCCGTGTGCTTCGTCAGCGCGTCACCGAGCTCCGCGACCGTCAGCGGTCCGTCACTCAGCGCTTCGCGCACCGCCGCGCGGAAGTCCGGCCAGTCCGAGGGTGCGAGCCGGTAGTAGTCCACCCAGCTCGGCAGCTCCCACTGCCGCCCGGCCGACCGAAGCGCGAGGTAGACGCCGCCGTCCTCGGGCGACAGGTAGTGCACCGACCCGCGGAACGCGAACGCCTTGATCACCGACCCGTCCGCCAGGGCCTGCGCGAGGTCGCCGGCACGCGACGTCGTGCTGCGCGTTCGCACCGCGAGCTCAGCAAGCGACTCGTCCATCGACAGCACCGCACCGAGCCGGCGCACGACATCCGCCACGGAGGCCGACCCGACCGGGTCGAGCAGGTGTCGCTCCATCCGCCAGGCCAGTGCCTGGTCCCACGTGGTGGTGGCCTCGGTCGCGCTGCTCATGTCCGCATCGTCGCACCGGTTCCGGACAGAAGACGTCCTGCTGAACCGGCTGACGGCCGGCGTCGTCTTTTCAAGGGTGCCGGTCCATCTCGGGCTCTGCGCTCCTCGAACGGGAGGTTTCCCATGACACACACCATCCGTCGTCCGTCATCGCTGCTGGCCTTCGGCGCCGGCCTCGGCGCGGCCGTCGGGCTGCTGGCCGTCAGCGCCCCAGCCGGCGCGACCGCCCTCGCTGCGCACCCAAGCGCGCCCTCTGCATACAAACAGGTCAACCTGGTCTCGGACGTGCCCGGGATGGCCCAGGTCACCGACCCGCACCTGGTCAACGCCTGGGGCGCGTCGCATCTGGGCGCCAGCCCGCTCTGGGTCTCGGACAACGGCGCGGACGTGACCACGCTGTACTCCGGAGCGGTCGCACGGCAGCCCGCAGACCATCGTGCCGCTCGTCGTGAGCATCCCGGGTGGCGCGCCCACCGGTCAGGTGTCCAACCCCACGACGTCCTTCACGGTGCATGACGCGGCGGGCCACTCGGCACCCGCGCGGTTCCTCTTCGTCGGAGAGACCGGTCACCTCAGCGGGTGGAACCCCGCCGTGGGTGGCACCGGGGCGCCTCCGTCGACCCACGCCGTCGACGCGGTGGTCACCCCTGGCGCCGTCGACAAGGGGATGGCCATGGGCCAGACGGCGACCGGCCCGCAGCTGTATGTCGCGGACTTCTCCGCAGGCGTCGTCGACGTCTACAACGGTGACTTCCAGCGCGTCATCACCAAGGGGAACTTCACGGACACCCAGCTGCCCCAAGGCTATGCGCCCTTCAACGTCATGGTCGCCGGCGGCAAGGTCTACGTCTCGTACGCGAAGCAGGACAGCGCGCACCAGGACGAGGTCGCCGGTGCTGGACGGGGTCGGGTCGACGTCTTCACCCAGGACGGTGTCCTCCTCCGGCGCCTGTCGAGCCACAGCGTGCTCAACGCGCCATGGGGCCTCACCATGGCCCCTTCGGGCTTCGGCACGTTCTCCGGGGACCTGCTCGTGGGCAACTTCGGTGACGGGCGGATCAACGCCTTCAACCCCCGCACGCTGGACTTCGCGGGCACCCTCCGGACCCCGGGCGGCAAGGCCGTGGCGATCGACGGACTCTGGGCCCTCCTGCCGGGCTACGGCACCGAGGGATCGACTCATGACGTGCTGTTCACGGCCGGTCCGCAGAACGAGGCGCACGGCCTGCTCGGCCTGCTGCACGTGACGTCGTGACCTGACCAGTGGCGGTGCTGCGGAGTCGGGCCCCGCTGGACGGCTCCGCAGCACCCGGCCGGGCCTACCCGGTGAAGTCGGATTCGTTCATGCCGTCGGCGTGACCTGCGGGCCACTGCACCAGCTCGATGCGGTAGCCGTCGGGGTCGATGATCCACGTAGTCCAGAAGTCGTCCGAGCCGTCGGGCGAGCTGGGCGGTGCAGCAGTGATCCCCTTGCCGGCGAGGTCGGCGACGGTGACGGTCATGGACTCGACCTTGATGACGACGTGGTTGATGCCTTGCGGATCGATTCGGCCGCTGTCGGGACTGTGGACGAGCTCGACGGTCACGAACTCGTCACCGGGGAGCTTGAGCATCGTCAGGCTGCCGAACTCCGTCTGCGGCACGGTCCCGACCAGGGTGTAGCCGAGGGCGGTGTAGAACGCGAGCGAACGCTCCAGGTCTGCGACCCGGAGTCCGACGTGCAGGGTTCTCATTGGGCAGTCCTCTCGAACGGCGTCACGCGCGCGGGGACCGGCGCGCGCTTCACAACTTGCCGACGTGTCTGCGCGCCTGCTGTAACGACTGCATCCACGTCAAGGCCGTAGGCCCAGCGTCCGGTCCCAGCAAACGCGGCCAGGCGCTCCGCGGCGCGGTCGAAGAGCCGGTCAGCGCCGACCTTGTTGCCGCGGGCGGCGTGTGTCATGGCGACACAGACCTGCGCCAGCCCCTGCCACAGGTCCCGTTCCTCGACCGGCCCCGCCTTCCAACGCGCCTCCAGCACCTCGTGGGCGGAGAACGGACGGCCTGCCCCCACGAGCGCTCGGGCTGCTTCAAGTGTCTCTTCGGCAGGCAGGGGCTCCTCCGACACCGGCTCGACCCCCGCAGCGCCGTAGGGCAGCGGCCGGCCCAAAGCGTCGCGCGGCCGGGCCTGACGAGCGCGGCCTTCGGCGTCCCGGTCACGATCAGGCCCCGTCATGCGACCAGTCTCCCAAGAGACAGAATTTGACGCGCGGCCACGGCAACGTCTTCCTGCCGGGCTAGCGTAGGTACGACGTGATGGCCTCACGAGTGCGCCACGCGCCGCGAGCTGGATCGATGTGCAGGAGGACACGATGGCCAAGCCTTATCCGTGCCTGTGGTTCGACGGCGACGCAGAGGAGGCAGCCAGCTTCTATGTGACGCTGCTGCCGGAGAGCCACATCGACAAGGTCTGGCGCACGCCGGCGGACACGCCGTCCGGGCCGGCGGGCATGGTGCTGACGGTCGACTTCACGCTGGGCGGCCAGAAGTTCCAAGGGCTCAACGGTGGTCCGCACTTCACGTTCAACGAGGCAGTGTCGTTCGTCATCGACTGCGAGGACCAGGCGGAGGTCGATCGGCTGTGGGACGCGCTCACCGCGAGCGGCGGTGAGCCGGGCCCGTGTGGGTGGCTCAAGGACCGCTACGGGTTGTCGTGGCAGATCGTCCCGCGCCGCCTGGACGAGTTGCTCAATGATCCCGATCCCGAGCGTGCGCGGCGGGCGATGGACGCGATGCTCAAGATGGGCAAGATCGACGTCGCAGAGCTGGAGCGCGCCGCCGACGCAGCGTGATTCGGTGCGCTGGAGGGGTGCGCCGCTGGCACCGCGGCCTCGTGCGCTCTACGCGACGATGGACGACAGGGCCGACATGAATCCCGGAGCGGTTACCGCGACCGCGGCCGCCAGGACCGCCTGCAGCACACGTCTGCCTCGGCGCCACACCGTGCCACGACGTTCCGACGGCACCAGCAAGGCCCCGACGAACACCACAGATCCCACCAGGACCACCGTGAGCGCGGCAGGCACCGCCGCCAGCACCGCTGCCGCGACGAGACCGACGGGCAGCAGCCACAGCGTCCACCAGAGCTTGGGCGCCCCGAGTGCAGCCGCCAGTCGACCCGCGAGGGGTGCGGTCAGCATCCCGGTCAGCACGGACATCACCGAGAAGGTGGTTACAGCAAGCCAGCCCGGTCCGAGGAGGTCGAAGTCGCGATTCTCTCCCCGGAGCGGGTCTATCGAGCTCCCGAAGACCACCAGCACTGCCGCGCCGAAGATCGCGCCTCCCAAGAGGCCGCGGGGCAGGAGGAATGACGCCAACGCGTACCCGATGCCCACGACGAGACCGAACGGCAGTCCGGCGAAGAGGAAGAACCCCACGGTTCCGCTCACCGTGATCTCGCCGACCACCTGATCGGCCTCGGTGAGAACGCCTTGCGCTCCGGGGGACGTCACGGCCAGCAGCCGCATGGCCAGCCGGCCGGCTGGACCGACGACCAACAGCGCCACCACCAGACCAGTCAGCAGACCGACTGCCCAGACCCAAACCAGCGCCCGGAGCGACGTCCCCGACCCCCCCGGACCCTCGGCCGCCCACCGGGGCAGTTCCATCGTGTAGCCACGCCAGCGCCACGCCGCAGCGACCGCGAGAACGAGCAGTCCGCCGCAGGCCAGCATCAACAGCATCGTCTGAGTCAAGCAGAACCCGGCCGCGTCGAAGCGCAGGAACTCGTTGGATCGCTACCGGTCGCGCCTCCTCTTGGATCGGTACGGCGCAAGGAGCGTCCCCGGGACAGCAACCGATGAACGGCGCTGTCCCAGGGACGTCCTGCTCACTTGGTGATGAGCACCGAGCCGCTCAGCGCCGGCACGGTCAAGGTGAGCTTGCCCTTCACCGGCTGGACCGAGCGGCCCGTCACGGCGTCGGTGTAGGGCTTGTCGCCGTAGCCGGTGGGCAGCTCGACGGTGACCTCGCGAGGCGTCGTCGAGTTGTTGAAGCCGTGACGGCCCGGACGCCCTGGTACTTCCTCGTCAGGACGATGATGTTCTCGTCCAGCTGGACCGGTGCGTCGATGGAGCCGCGCTTGAGGACCTCGTTCTGGTTGCGCAGGCCGATCATCTTCTGGAAGTCGGCGAGCATCGCGGTGTCCGGCTTTCCGCCCTTGTCGGCCCAGGGGTAGGTGCCCCGGTTGAGCGGGTCCGCTCCACCGGTGACGCCGACCTCGTCGCCGTAGAACACCGCCGGCGCTCCCGGGAACGTCATCTGGAACAGCACGGCCAGCCGGAAGCGCGCCTTGGCCTGCGTCGACCTGGCTGCCGGGGTGCTCTTGTCGGTGTCAGCCGAGCTCGTTCAGCGTGCGCGCCATGTCGTGGGTCGACAGCAGGTTCATCAGGGCGTAGAAGGCCTGCGGCGGGTAGGCCTCGCGGATCAGCTCGATGCTCTGGTAGCCTGCTGGCGTTGCGGCCGCTGGCGTAGTCGAGACCGCGTTGCGGAAGATGTAGTTCATCGTCGTGTCGAACTCGTCCCCGAGGAAGTACTTCGAGGAGTCGAACCAGTCTCCGCGACGGTCATCGCGTCGGGCCGGTGCTGCCTTGATCGCGGCGCGCCACTCCCGCCAGAAATCGTCACTGCACCCACGGGGCCACGTCCATGCGCCAGCCGGCGGCCCGCGGTCGAGCCAGGTCTTCATCACCGAGTCCGGCTTGCCGAAGGCGAAGTCGCTTGAAGCTGTCGGACTCTGTCAGCTCCGGCAGTCGAGGCGCCGACCCAGCCGGTGTACTGCTGGTCGGGCTGCGTCTTGTCGGGGAAGAAGGTGTACCAGTCGGCGTACGGCGAGTCGGAGTTGATCTTGGCCGCCCTCGAACGCGCCCTTGCCGGGAAGTTGGAGTACCGGTCGAAGTAGACCGAGTCGCTACCCGTGTGGTTGAGCGAGGTGTCGAGGATGACCCGCATCCCGCGCGCCTTGGCCTCCGTGGTCAGCTCGGTCGAAGTCCGTCGTTGGTGCCGAAGCTGTCGTCGACCTTGAGGTAGTCGGCGGTGTCGTACTTGTGGTTGCTGCCCGCCTCGAAGATCGGGTTGATGTAGAGCGTGTTGACGCCGAGCTTCTTCAGGTAGTCGAGCTTCTCGATGATGCCGGCGAGGTCGCCGCCGAAGAAGTCGTTGTTGTACGTGTTGTCGTCGGTGGTGGAGCCGTCGGCGTTCCCGGGGACGTAGGGCTTGTCCAGCCAGTTGTTGTGGCAGCTCGATCGGGCCGTCGAGGTAGGTGGCGCTTCCCGGGCTTGCGGGTCGTTGCGCGGTGTCGCCGTTGCGGAAGCGCTCCGGGAAGATGTAGTAGTACACGGCGTCCTGGGCCCAGTCCGGGCACCGTGAAGCCGGGGTCGTAGACCGTCTGCCGGTAGCGGCGCACCTGCTTCGGATCGGACGGTGCGAACGCGATCTGGCCGACGCCGAAGGAGCCGCGCTCCGTCGTCCAGTAGATCGAGTCGTTGTTGTTCTGGTAGACGTACTGCTGGCCGTCGATCGACAGCTCGAAGTAGTAGCCGTAGACGTTCTTCGCGGCGAAGCGGTAGGAGGCGCTCCACTGCTCGAGGGCGCCGTCCTTCGTACGCGTCATGGGCACCTTGACCGGGTCGAGGTACTCGATGACGTCCTGGTTGCCCTCCAGGCGGCGGGTCTCCACCACCAGCGTGCGCCGAGGTGACGCCCCGGGGAGCGGTGAGGGAGAAGCGCGCCTTCTGCCCCGTCGTCATGGCCCCGTACGGCGTCTTGAAGGCGCTGTCGCGGGAGTCGTACTTGACCTGCCGGGCCACGGAGTCGGTGACGGGAGCAGGGATGCCGGGGTTGACCCACGTCTTGGGCGTGATCGTCAGGGTCGGGCGCTGGTCGGCGCCCTCGAAGCTGACCCGGAGCGTGTGCTGCGCCGGTGAAGTCGAAGCGCAGGTTGGCGATGGCGCCGTCGGCCTCCGAGGCCAGCGGGAACGGCTGGTTCGCCGTCACGACGTCGTGACCCGCGTCGGGCGCCCCAGGCGCGTCTTCGGCGCGCCGATGGGGTCGAGGATCTTGAACTCGTGCGTGCCCTGGAGGTCGACGTTCAGGTAGTAGCCGTCACAGCTGTACTGGAAGAAGTCCGCCGGCCGCGGGTTGAAGCCGTTGAAGTCGCCGCTGAGCCCGAGCAGGGCGGGATCGAGCGGGTTCTGGGCGCAGGAGCTGATCGTCAGCGTCGGCGTCGTCCGCGACTTGGAGACGTCCAGCACGACCTTCTGCACGCCGGTGAAGGTGTAGGTCAGGTTCGACCCGCGCAGCGCCAGCTGCAGCGGCGTCCCGGGCTGCAGGCGCCCGCCGGCCGCGCCGCCGCCGAAGTCGGCATCGGCGGACCAGCCGGCGTCGGCGACCTTGAAGTCGCTGCTGCCGCTGAGGTTGACGGTCAGCTCGAACCGGTTGCAGTTGTAGGCGAACTGGTAGTCCGCGCTTGCGGACCAGCCGTTGAACCCGCCCTTGAGGTAGAGCGGGCGGTTGCCGAACGGGTTGTCGACGCACGGCGCTTCGGCGGCCGCCGCGGTCGGGGTTGCCGCACTCGAAAAGATCGCGGCGGAGCTGAACAACAACGCGAAGACGGCGGTCGTGACCGCCAGCAACGCTCGTTTGGACCTGCGCATACATAGCCTCCCTGCTAGGCGCGCCGACGGGCACGACGTCCACTGCGTTGCACCACTGCGTTGGAGCACCGGTCCCCGCCGAATATTGCGCAAGCGCTTACGTAGGAGGATCATGGCACATACCGGGCACTGTCAAGACGAAAGCCGGTCCCCCTCTACCCTGCGGTGCGATGGGGAGCCACTCGTGCCCCGGACGACCAACTGGGTCGGAAGCGTGATGTGCTGCTCCTCCACGGGCTCCCCGCTCGAGGAGCCGGAACACCAGGCCCCCCGCTGCCTGTCCCAGCTCGAGAACCGGCTGCCGCACCGTGGTCAGCTCCACGACATCCGCCATCTCGTGGTCATCGATTCCCACGAGGGAGATGGTCTGTGGGACCGCGATACCCGAGCGCCGCAGGGTGCGCAGAGCCCCGAAGGCCATCTCGTCGGAAAATGCGACGACCGCCGTCGGTGGCCGCGGAAGACTGAGCAGGCGGGCCATGCCTTCCGCACCGCCGGCAGAACCCCACTCTGCCTGCACCACCAGCTCCCGCTCGACCCGAAGATCCGCGTCCCGAAGCGCGTTCAGATATCCCTGCAGCCGGTCCTGCGGCCCGGCATACGGCAGCCGCCAGCGACCGGATGCATTGATCAGCGCTACTCGTTCATGCCCAGCGAGAACCAGATGGTGCGTCGCCTGCCGAGCTGCCTCCACGTCGTCGATCCGGACATGAGGCTGGTCGGCCAGGGTGCCGCCTGCCATCACCACCGTGACACCCATGAGGTCGAGCTGCAGTCGCTCCTGCTCACTGACCGGGAAGGCAAGGATGATCAGGGCGTCCACCTGGCGCCGGGCCGGAAGCTCCTCGAAGAACCTCCTTCGCTCCTCCTCGCGCTTGACCTCATAGAGCAGCACGTCGAGGTCCGACCCGCGAAGCGAGCTCATGATGCCTTCGAGCATCGAGGCATAGAACCAGTGCGCCACGTCGGCGGTCACAACCGCGACACGACCACGGGACCCCTTGGCCAGCCGCGCCGCATCCGGCGAGACGGTGTAGTTCAGCTCGCCGGCCAGCCTGCGTATCCGAGCACGCGTCGCCTCGGATACGCCCGGGGAGCCGCTCAGGGCCCGGGACACCGACGCGATGGAGACGCCCGCGCGGTCAGCGATGTCGGCCATGTTCAGGTCTCCGTGCCGCGCCACCCGCCAAACGTACCAATGGGAAAACGAAAATTTTCGTCGGCCCCGAACCGGCCCTGACCACGCGACAGCGAGCGGAACCCGGCTAGCTGGTGCCGTTCTCGAGGAGTCGCTTGAGTGCTTGGAGGTCCTTGCGGTTCGCGCGTCGCATCGCGCCAGCCATCAGCGGTGCCGCGAGCTGGCCGAAGCCAGACGGCTCGCCCTCGTTGCGCAGCGTCATCCGGGTGCCGCCCGCCGGGGTGTCGGCCCAGGTGTAGGTCGTCTGCATCGGGAACGGGCCCTCGGCCGTGCTCATCACGAGTCGCTCGGTGCCCACCAGCTCACGAATCTCGTAGGTGTAGGCGATCCGCCGTCCCAGGAAGTGCGCGACGAAGGCGATGCGCGACCCGACGGTGGCCGGCGGCGGGGTCTCCCACGCGACGGAACTGATGTTCACGTACCAGCGCGGAGCGTTGTCCGGGTCGGACGCGAAGACGGCCACCCGGTCACGGGTGGCGTTGATCTCGATGGAGGTCTCCACGTCCACAGCCACCCTGCGAGCCTACGCGCGACCTGGCGGGCACCCCGGGGTCTCTCAGCGTGGCGGCCGCACGACGTCAGCTGCGCTTGGGCGGCAGCGAGCCGGCATACGCAATCCCCCGCGCGACCCAGACCTCCAGCTCTGGCCCGTCGAGGTCGGTCAGGACGCGCAGCCAGCCACGCATCTCCCGTCCGCGCATCACCATCGGCGTCACCTGGTCGTGGTCGATCCAGGCGTCGGCAGCGGCGGGGTCGACGCGCACCAGCAGGCCTCCCTCCCCGCTGGCGGCCACAGCCATGTTCCCGTGGACGAGGAACGCCAAGCCGCCGAACATCCGCTGCTCGACGACGTTGTCCTCATGGGCGACGAGCTCGCGAATCCGGTCGGCAAGGTCCTGGTCGAAGGCCATACATCGCATTATCAGGGGGAAGCAGGCGAGTGCGCCGGTCACCGGCGCACTCGCCCTCGCCTTCTCTCGCGTTGTGAGTCGTAGGCTCCGTCAGGCAACCGGGCTCGCTCCGAGCGTGACGGGCGCCTCGTGCTGGCTTCCGTCCTGGCCGGTCCATCCGATGGTCATCTGGTCCCCGGGGTTCGCCCCGACGAGCGCTGCGGACACGTCGTCCGGTGCGGAGACCGTTTGGCCGTTGAGGCTGGTGATGACGTCGCCGGTCTGGAGCCCGGCGCTGGCGGCCGCTGCCCCGCTGACGAGGCCACTGACCTGCGCCCCCGGCGTCGTGGCGAATCCTCCATCGGCACTGGTTCCGGCGCCGGCATACGACGGAACGCCGGCGACCTCGACCCCGAGGAACGCGGCCGGGCCGATCCGCACCGTGCTCGTCTCGTGACCGGACTGGATCTCCTGCGCGATCGAGAGCGCGCGGTCGATCGGGATGGCGTATGCGTCGGGCGGGCCCCCGGAGGAACCAGCCGTGTCGATGCCGACGACTTCGCCCTGCGCGTCGAACAACGGCCCACCGGAGTCGCCGGCGAGGACGTTGGCATTCGTCTCGAGCATGCCCGTGAGGGTCTCGGGAGCCGTCCCGCCCTCGGAGGCCGCGGTGACCGAGGCGTCGAGCCCCGTGATCTCACCGTCTGCGGCGCTCAAGGTGCCTGTGCCACCGGCGTTTCCGACCGCGGTCACCTGCGCGCCCACCTCCACGCCATCGGTGTCGGGCTTGATCGTCGTCAGCCCGGACGCCCCTGCGAGCTGGATGAGGGCGACGTCCTGCGTGGGGTCGGTGCCGATCACGGTCGCCTGGTACGTCTGTCCGGTCTGCGCGACCGTGACCCTGATCGAACCTGCGCCCTGGACCACGTGGTAGTTCGTCAGCACCTGGCCGCTCGAGGTGAGGACCATGCCGGTGCCGGCGGCCTGGCCGTGCTGGTACGGCAGCACCGTGTCGATGAGCACGACGCCGGCGGACTGCGCCGCGGTCGCCGGCTGCGACGTCGCGCCCGCTCCGAAGGTGCCCGAGCCATCCGGGGACTCCCACTGCTGGCCGCCGGAGCCGCCCTGGGACGAGGACGAGCCCTGCCAGTCGCGCAACGTGGACGCGCCGGTCGGGTGGCCAGCGGCGGCCAGGGCCGGCGAGGCAGCGGCCAGGCACACGAGCAGGGCCGTGGCGGCGCCGAGCGCGCCACGTCGGAGCTGCCGTCTGGAGTGTGGAGCGGAGGGGGTGCCGTCAGTGGCTGACTGCCTGACGGGCACGGCGTTGCGTGTGGTTTCCATCTGGGTTTCCTTCGAGACGAACCGGATCTGCTGAGATGAGTTGACCTCCGGCGGCCATGAGGCATCTCTGGGGCAGCCATGAGCCAGTTGTGAGTCGGCGCGCGACCGGCGCCGGCTGGCTACGCTCGTCCGAGCGGCAGGCTCGACGGTCGCGCGGGCCTGAGACGTCGCGTCGCCTCCGCTGGGCCCGCCGTGTCGTATCTGGCTCACCCCGCTCGTGGTCTCGGTAGAGCGGCGTGACGTCGGAGCCTGCCGTGAAAGGAATCCAGAGATGACCAGACCGTTCCGATTCGGCGTCGTCGCCCCGGTGCTGACCGACATGAAGGCATGGCAGGACCAGGTGCGCCGCATCGCCGACAGCGGCTACTCGACGCTGCTGATGCCCGACGTGCCCCTGTGGCAGCCCGCGCCCGGCCCTGCGCTCGCGATTGCAGCCACCCTGTCCGACCTGCGCGTCGGCACCTGGGTGTACGCCTCACCGCTGCGCCCGGCCTGGAGCACGGCCTGGGAGGCGCACTCCCTGTCGGTGCTCACGGAGGGCCGCTTCGAGATGGGCATCGGTACCGGTCGGCCGGGGATCGAGGACGAGCTCCGCGAGCGCGGATTGCCTGAGATGTCGGCGACCGAGCGGCTGAGCCGGGTGCACGAGACCGTGGCGGCGCTGCGCGAGATGGACGGTCCCGGCCGTCACACCCCAGTGGTCATGGCCGTACGTGGGCCGAAAGCCCAGGCCCTCGCCGCCGAGGTCGCTGACACCGTCACCTTCGCTGGGCACTCGAGCGACACTCGTGCGACCGTCGCCGACCTGGCACGAGACTTCCGCGCTGTCCGGGACGTCGAGCTCGCGCTCCACGTCTCGGTCGTCGGCGACGCCGTCGCGCCGTTCATGGCGTCCGCGCGCGACACCGATCCGGCGGCGTTGCGGGAGGCGGACTCGCTGGCCGTGCTTCCGGATGACCCGGCGGCCGCCGCCGAGGAGATCCAGCGCCGGCGCGAGGAGATCGGCTACTCCTACTTCGTCATCGGCGCCGACTCCGCCGAGGTGCTGGCCCCGGCGGTGGCCGAGCTCGCCGGCACGTAGCCCGTCGAACCACGGCCTGTCGGATCGGCCGAGCGCGAGGAATCATGGCTCCATGGACTTCCCGCAGCTCTGGCAGCACTTGGACCCGTCCAGCCGCTCATGGCTGATCGAGCACAACGGCGAGCCCCTGCCTGACGAGCTCGTCTCGGAGATCCTCGGCATCACCGGCGGTGAGACGAGCGCCCAGTGGTGGACCGGCTCGTCGGTGGACGGGCAGACGCAGCTCTCCGACGAGACCGTCGACTGGATCGAGACCGTCGCCAACGACGAGAGTGAGTAGGCCGTCGGCCGTCCCCCGGCGGGGCTAGGGTGCCGCCATGGCGGGGTTGACGAAGGACGAGCAGAGCCACCTGGAGACGGTGGTGGCCCGCCGTCTGGGAGTGCGCTCGAACGCCAAGGTGCTCGTGACGGCATACCTCGACGCCATGGAGCGCAACGCGTACTCCCGAACCGTCGAGTCGGGCCCCGTCCCCACCAGCCTCGTGGCCGAGCGCTCGGCCATCCTCGTCGAGATCAGCCGCCAGCTCGGCCGGGTCATCGAGGACTTCGAGATCCAGGCCCTCTTCCGCGTGACGCCACGACAAGCCGGCAGCATGCGCGCGACCTTGCTCGCCACCTACAGCGACGACGCCGACGCGCTGACCCTGGCGTGGTCGCTGCGAGGCGCCCGACAGCTGGGTCGCCTGACCGTCGACGACCTCAACGGCACCAAGGTGGCGCTGGAGTCGGGGGACCGTCGCGACGCCCTCGTCGCCTATGCGGGTCGCACGGGTGTGGACGTCCGGGTCATCACCGATGACGATGCCCATCCGTGGGCGGTCGTCCTCGGCGACGGCTTCCCGAAGGCCGACCTCCCCGCCAAGAAGTGACCCCGACCGAAGCCGCCACCATGGCGGCCCTGCTCGGCGGGCCGGCTGCCCTCGGGGTGGCGGCCCTGCTCGGCTACGCCCGAGGAGTCCTGTCCGCGCCGACGCGTGATCCGGTCGCTGGCTGGCGCACGTTCGGGGTCGGCGCTCGCCCTCGTCGTCTGGTTCGTCGTGTTCCTGCTCCTGAGCACCGGCCACCTCGTCCGCTACTGGACGGCCGGCGGCACGGTCGCACCTGAGTACGTCGCGCTGACCACGGCCTGGGTGGTGGGGCTCGGCCTGCTCGTCGTCACGCTGTGGAACGCCCGCCGGGCCGCGCGCTACCTCTCCGAGAGCTACCGGGCCGGCGAGTGGCCGCGATCGGTCAGGCTGCTGCGCTGGCTGTTCCGGCTCTGAGACCCACGGCCCAGAAACCTCCGGCCGTTGTCCGGGATCGGCCGGCGCGCTGTGCGAAACTCCATCAGATGGAGACGCGCTCGGGTGACTTCGTTCTGACGACCGACGAGCTGCGGGCGATCGCCGCGTATGCCGTGGCGTGCGCCGAGCCCGCCCTCGTGATCTTCGAGAAGGCCCACCCCGACGACCCTCGCCCGGCGGCCGCTCTCCAGGCCGCGCGCGTCTTCGCCGAGGGAGCGCCTCGTTCCCGCCTCCAACGGACCGCGGCCGCCGACGCCCATCGCGCGGCTCGGGACGCCACGACCGACCCCGCCCGGCACGCAGCGAGCGCTGCAGGGGACGCGGCCGCCGCGGCATACCTCCATCCGCTGGCGAAGGCGACGCAGGTGCGCCACATCCTCGGGTCGGCGGCCCACGCCGCCCGGGCGGCCGAGCTCGCGCGGGGTGATGACCCGGTGGTCGCGGAGTACGTCGTCACCGCCGCCGCCAAGCGGGCCACGCCGGTCGTCCTCGACGTCCTGGGCCGCTATCCGCGAGCACCCAAGGGGCGCAACCGGATCGCGGTTCTCATGCAGCGGCTCGACAGCCTGCTCCGCGACCCTCCCCCGACGCCGCGCGTGGTCGACGACCCCGGACCGTTCTTCCACGGGACGAGAGCCGATGTGCGCCCGGGCGAACTGCTCACTCCGGGCTGGCGATCGAACTACGGCTCGCAGCGTCAGTCCAACCACATCTACCTCACGGCCACGCGCGAGGGCGCACCGCTGGCCGCCGAGCTCGCTCGCGGCGAGGGGCCCGGACGGGTCTACCGGGTCGAGCCCCTCGGCACGATCGAGGACGACCCCAACGTCACCGACAAGCGCTTCCCCGGCAACCCGACCCGGTCCTACCGGACGACCGAGCCGCTGCGGGTCGTCGAGGAGATCACCGGCTGGGAGCGTCCGCCGCAGGAGATGGTGCAGCACATGCGTGAGCGGATGGCCGAGCTCGCCGAGCTCGGGATCGAGGCGATGGACGACTGATCGGACGGACCAGCCCGTGAGGTCGTCGTGGGTTCACTTCAGCACGAGGGCCAGTGAGGCGCCGACGATGAGGATCGACTGGAGGCTGTGCACGATGATCCCGAGCCAGGCGCTGCGGTAGCGACGGGACGGGTAGGCCAGCGCCAGGGTGTCGAGCAGCGCCTTGGGGATCGCCCACGGCATGTGCAGGTGGTAGAGCGCGAAGAGGATCCCGTTCGCCACCCAGTCGGCCCGTCCGAAAACGCCCTGCATCCGGGGCAGCAGCAACCCACGGAACAGCAGCTCCTCGCCGAGCACCGTGTTGAAAAGGGTCATGACGACGATCACGGCGAACCACGGCCAGTTCCCGGAGAGGAACTCGTGTCCGCCGGTCGACCGCACGAACGCGCCCAGGTCCCGGCCACCCGGGACGGGCAACGACGGGAGGAGCTGCTCGAGACCGACGACGAGCGACGCCGGGAGCAGCACCCACCACACGCGCCCGCCGACACGACCGGTGCGCGGACTGCGGGGCCGGTGCAGCCAGAGCGCGTCCGCGACCGCGCGCCACCGCAGGGTCCCGGTCTCGCGCCGCACGAGCACCAGCACGAGCACGCCCTGCCAGACCAGGCCCGCGGTCAGGCAGGCCACCAGCGCCCGCGGCCACGCCGTCGGACCGTCCAGCAGACCCGCCAGTGCCGGGGCCGCGAGCCAGGACAGCGCGGCCATCGGCAACGCCGCCGCGGCCCAGACGCCTAGGATCCGGCGCAGGTCGTACTGGCGTGGCGCCACCGCCCCCGGGGCCGACCGGGTCGCGACCACCGACGTGTAGGAGTGGGACATGCTGGCCTCCTCCGGCTCGTTCAGCAGGATGCGCGCCGGCGACCGGGTCCCACATCCGGGATCACCCTGAAGTCCCTCCTGAGCCGACCCCGAGCCGGCACCCTGCAGCAACGCTTCAGCCGCTGACCGTCGCCTCTGCGGACGCCGTCAGGCGCGGAGGACCTTGTCCATCGCCTTGCCCTTGGCCAGCTCGTCGACAAGCTTGTCGAGGTAGCGGATCTTCTGCATGAGCGGGTCCTCGACGTTCTCGACGCGGACCCCGCACACCACGCCCTTGATCTCCGAGACGTTCGGGTTCAGCTCGGCTTGGGCGAAGAAGTCCTCGAAGGTCGTCTCCGCCGCGAGGTGCTCCCCGAGTGCCTTCTCGTCGAAACCGGTGAGCCACTCGATGACCTCGTCGAGCTCGGCTCTCGAGCGTCCCTTGCGCTCGACCTTGTTCACGTAGTGCGGATAGACCGACGCGACGGAGGTGGTGAAGATCCGGCTCATCCTCCTCAGGGTAGTGACGAGGGGCCGCCGTCGGGTCCCGGCGAACCTTTTACGGGGCCCGGAGATCGCGCTGGCGCAGGAGCAGGGGCGGACGCCGATCGTCCGGGAAGAGCTCTACGGTCGTTCCCATGGCCATCGCTCGCTACCCCAGCCTCGTCATCGACTGCCCCGACGCCACCGCGCTCGCGACCTTCTACGGCACCCTCCTCGACTGGACGGTCAAGGCGTCCGACGGGTGGGGCGAGATCCGTGACACGACCGGTCAGTGCATCTGCTTCCAGCAGGTCGAGGGGTTCACGCCGCCGCAGTGGCCGGGCCAGGAGGTGCCGCAGCAGATGCACCTCGATGTCATGGTCGAGGACCTCGACGAGGCCGAGCCGGAAGTGCTGGCCCTCGGTGCGACCAAGCACGAGCACCAGCCGGGCACGTCGTTCCGCGTCTTCCTCGACCCCGCCGGCCACCCCTTCTGCCTCTGCGTCGACTGACAGCAGCCGTCGAGGATCGGCCGCGTCAGCCGATCCGGGCGAGGTCCACGGTCCAGACCGGGTTGCCCGGCACGGTCGTGACCCGGGCATCACTCGCGAACCGCGTCGAGGGCTGGATGAGGGGGACGAACGGGCTGCGCGCATTCATCGCGAGCTGCCACGCGGCATACGCCCCCGCCCGGTCGTCGCCGACGGACTCACGCGCGGTGTCGGTGAGGTCGTCGATCGTCTGGTCGGTCCCGCGGGCCCAGCCGACGCGGGAGCCGAGCAGCTCGCCCGGCGCGAACGCGAGGTAGTTCTCGGGGTCCGGGTAGTCCGGGCTCCAGCTCCACAGGCTGAACGCGCTGCGCCCCGCCCGGTAGGCGGCGAGCGCCTGGGCGGCCGGCGCCGGGTTGAGCTGGACCTTGATGCCGACCTCGGCGAGCTGGGAGCGGACTGCCACGGCGAGCGCACTCGCCGGGATGCCATGGATCGGCAGGTCCGCGGCATAGGACAGCGGGATCGGCTGGCCCTGGTAGCCCGACCGGCGCAGCGCCGCCTTTGCGGCGACGAGGTCGCGGGCGGGCACGAGCGGCAACGTCACGACGGGCGTGGGTATGCCGTTCGCCCCGGTCGTGGAGGCATCCGCCGGCGTCGCCGTGGAGCCGGTCGACGGCAGGGTGGTCGCGGGAGCGGTGGTCGACGACGGGGTCGGCGTGCCGGTGCCGCCGGTGCTGTCGGTGCTGTCGGGGCTGTCGGTGCTGTCGGGGCTCACGGTCGGCCCGGGTTTGGGCGCCAGGTCATCGAGCGCTCCGACGATGCCCTCGGGGATGAGCCCCGCAGCGGGGGTCGAGCCCGACGCGACTCGGGTCAGCGCGTCGCGGTCGAGGCCGCGGCGCACCGCCTCGGCGAAGTCGGGGTTGCCGGTCCAGGCATTGAGGGCCGGGCTGCGCCCGAGGGCGAGGTAGACGAGCGAGCTCGAGCGCATCGTCGTGACCCTGACCGACGAGGCCGACGAGGCCGACGAGGCCGACGAGGCCGACGAGGCCGACGAGGTCGGCGAGGTCGGCGCGGTCGACGCGGTCGACGCGGTCTGCTCAGTCGGCGAGGTCTGCGCCGTCGGCGCGGGCGGCGACGGGGTGCCGACTGCGGCGGCCTGGCTCGGCGAGAGGTCGAGGGCGACATCGACGCGGCCGGACCGGAGCTCGGCGAGCTGGTGGTCCGCGTCGAGGTTGCGCACGATGATGCCGGGGAACGCGGGCTTGGGCCCCGACCACAGCGGGTTGGCTTGCAGCCGAACCTCGCTCGTCCCGTGGACGCTCTCGATGACGTAGGGACCGGAGCCCGCGGAGTGCTGCGAGAGGTAGGCGCTGGCGGTGTCACCGGGCCCGATGGTGCCGCCGTGGGCCTTGACGACCGTGGAGTTGACGATGCCGAACGCCGGGTTGGCGAGGATCGCCGGAAGGGCGAAGTTCGACCCCGCCGAGGTGAGCGTGAAGGTGCGGTTGTCGACCTTGGTCAACGAGATCGTGCCGATGATCGACGCGGTCGGACCGGACAGCCCCTTCGCGCGCTCGAGGGTGAAGAGGACGTCATCGGTCGTGACGGGCGTGCCGTCGGAGAAGCGCAGACCCTTGCGCAGGCGCAGGGTGAGCCAGCGACCCTCGGGCGAGAGCGTGTACTCGGCCATCCCGGGCACGACCTTGGTCGGGTCGCTGGGGTCGAGGCTCGTCAGTGTCTGGTAGAGGGCGTGCGTCAGCATCGCTCCGCTGCGGTCGAACTGGCGCGTCGGGTCGAGGGTCGAGTGGTCGAAGACGGCGCCGACGACGAGCGGCACCGAGGCGGTCGCGGACGCCGACGCCGTCGCGCTGCCCGTGGTCGTGCCCGGGGCCCGGCCCGACGTCGTGGCCGTCGAGGGAGGCCCCGCCGGCCCGGCCGTGCAGGCGCTGGCCGGCGCCAGCGCGAGCACGCCTATCGCCGCCACCGTCGTGGGGCGGACGAGACGACGACGCATGGACTTCCTTCGGGGGCGCCCGGCACTGGGCCGGACGGGGACTGCGGCAGGCACGGAGGGTGGGACGGGAGCGGGACGACAGGAGGCGCCGACGGCGACCCGGAGCACCCCTGTCCGTCTCCGGAGTCTAGCCGCCGCCTGCGGCAGCGCTCGCCGGCGTGACGCTCGGCGCGAGCACGAGGTAGGCCTGCGCGACGAGCACGATCCCGATGGCGACCCACTTGCCGGTGGGCAGCTCCACCCCGTAGCGCCACCGGTCGACGAGGACGAGCCCGATCTGGAGCATGACGATCCAGCCCATCGTGACGAGGGCGAGCTCGGCGTACCTCAGCGACGACGCATACACCCAGAAGAGGACGAGGAAGGCGCCCGCGCCGAGGACGAGGCCCCGGGCGCTGCCGTTCTGCGCCCACTCCTTGGCGAAGAGCGCGCCCGCGAGGTCGAGGCCGGCGAGGCTGACCATCGCGATCGTCGCGACGACGGGCACGGGCCACGCGTCGGGCATCCTGATGAGGGGGAAGACGTCGGTGACGCTCATGGTGGCCACGTCCTTGGTCGGTCGGGCCTGCCCGGCCAGCGGCCCTTCACCTCAGAGGGGGCTCGCGAGCGCGGTGATACCGCTCAGGCCTGGCCGCCCTCGAACCAGGCGACGAGCGCGGGGTCGAGGGCCGGCACATCGACCGCGCAGCCGCCGGTGCGCAGCGACGTCGTCGCGCAGGCGCCGGCAGCCACGGCCTCACGGGCCGCGACGGGCGAGGTCATCGTCGGACCGCCGTCGCGGGCGAAGCGGACGAACTCGGCCATGAGCAGCGGGTCGGCGCCACCGTGGCCCGCCGTGTCGGCGGCCGGGATCTCGATGACCTCGTCGGCGTCGTCGCGATAGGTGTCGGTGCGACGGGTCCACACCTTGACGAGCGCGCCGGGGCCGTCGCCGAAGTTCTCGAGGCGCCCCTTGGTCCCGATGACCGCGTAGCTGCGCCAGTAGTCCGGCGTGAAGTGGCACTGCTGGTAGCTCGCCAGCACACCCCCCTCGAGCACGAGGTTGGCCATCGAGATGTCCTCGACGTCGACGACCGGATGGAGCTCGCGCTGCTCGGTGGGCGGCCAGTTGTCAAGGGAGTACCAGTCGGCCATCCGCCGGTCGGAGTTGTCGCGGTGGTCGGTGATGTCGCCGTAGACCGCCAGCGCCCCGACCGCGCTGACCCGGCGCGTGTAGGCGCCCGCAAGCCAGTGGATGACGTCGATGTCGTGGGCGCCCTTCTGCAGCAGGAGACCAGTCGTGTTGCGCCGGTCGGCGTGCCAGTCCTTGAAGTAGTAGTCGCCGCCCGCCGAGACGAAGTGGCGGCACCAGACCGCCTTGACCTCGCCGATCGTGCCCGCCTCGATGACCTCGCGCATCGCCCGGACCACCGGCATGTGACGCATGTTGTGCCCGACGTAGAGGCGCGTGCCCGTGCGGTACGCGGCCTCGAGGATGCGGTCGGCGTCCTCGACGCTCGTCGCCAGGGGCTTCTCGACGAACGTCGCGATGCCGGCCTGCAGGGTGCGCACGGCGTGCTCGGCATGCGCGTGGTCGGGGGTCAGGACGAGCACCGCGTCGACCTCCGCTCGCAGGTCGGGTGCGAGCAGCTCGTCCAGCGACTCGACGAGGCGTATGCCGTCGATGCGCTCTGAAGCGTCCGCGCGGCCCCGCTCGGCCGGGTCACAGACGACCGTGACGCGGCTGCCCTCGCCGGGGCGGTGGGCGTAGCGGGCGAGGCTGGCGCGCAGGCCGAAGCCCACGATCGCGATCCGCAGGTCGCGCTGGGAGGTCCCGAGGTCTGCCGTCACGCCGGTCAGGCTCCCACGTAAGCGGCAAGGTGCTCGCCCGTCAGGGTCGAGCGGCCCGCGACGAGGTCGGCCGGCGTCCCCTCGAAGACGACGTTGCCGCCGTCGTGGCCGGCGCCCGGCCCGAGGTCGATGATCCAGTCGCCGTGCGCCATGACCGCCTGGTGGTGCTCGATGACGACCACCGACTTGCCGGACTCGACGAGCCGGTCGAGCAGGCCGAGCAGGTTCTCGACGTCGGCGAGGTGCAGGCCCGTGGTCGGCTCGTCGAGGACGTAGACGTCGCCCTTCTCGGCCATCTGCGCGGCGAGCTTGAGGCGCTGGCGCTCGCCGCCGGACAGCGTGGTGAGGGGCTGGCCGAGCGTGAGGTAGCCGAGACCGACGTCGGCGAGCCGCGTCAGGATCGTGTGGGCCGCCGGGGTCCGGGGCTCGCCCTCCGCGAAGAAGTCGAGCGCCTCGGTCACCGGCATGGCGAGCACCTCGGCGATGTTGCGTCCGCCCAGCTCGTAGTCGAGCACCGCGGCCTGGAAGCGCCGGCCCTCGCACTCCTCGCACGTCGACTCGACGGTCGCCATGACGCCGAGCTCGGTGTAGATGACGCCGGCGCCGTTGCAGGCAGGGCACGCGCCCTCCGAGTTGGAGCTGAAGAGCGCGGGCTTGACGCCGTTGGCCTTGGCGAACGCCTTGCGAATCGGCTCGAGCAGACCGGTGTAGGTGGCCGGGTTGCTGCGACGCGAGCCCCGGATCGCGCCCTGGTCGACGACGACGACCCCCTCGCGGTCCGCGACCGACCCGTGGATCGAGCGAGCTCTTGCCCGAGCCCGCGACACCCGTGACGACGCAGAGCACCCCGAGGGGGATGTCGACGTCGACGTCGCGCAGGTTGTGCGTCGAGGCGCCCCGGATCTCCAGCGCACCGGAGGCCTCGCGCAGGGCCTCCTTGAGGCTGACCCGGTCGTCGAGGTGGTGGCCGGTGATGGTGTCACTCCGGCGCAGCGCCTCGACGGTGCCCTCGAAGACCACCTCGCCACCGGCGGTGCCGGCCCCCGGTCCGAGGTCGACGACGTGGTCCGCGATCGCGATCGTCTCCGGCTTGTGCTCGACGACGAGGACCGTGTTGCCCTTGTCGCGCAGCTGGAGCAGCAGCGAGTTCATCCGCGCGATGTCGTGCGGGTGGAGGCCGATCGTCGGCTCGTCGAAGACGTAGGTCACGTCGGTGAGCGACGAGCCGAGGTGCCGGATCATCTTGGTGCGCTGGGCCTCTCCCCCGGAGAGCGTGCCGGCCGGACGGTCGAGCGAGAGGTAGCCCAGGCCGATCTCGGCGAACGAGTCGAGCAGGTGCTGCAGGCCGCGCAGCAGCGGCGCGACCGACGGCTCGTCGAGGTCACGCAGCCACACGGCGAGGTCGCTGATCTGCATCGAGCACAGGTCGGCGATGTTCTTGCCCTTGATCTTCGAGGACAGCGCCTCCTTCGACAGGCGGGTGCCGTTGCAGTCCGGGCACGTGGTGAAGGTGACGGCGCGCTCGACGAAGCGGCGCACGTGCGGCTGCATCGCGTCGAGGTCCTTGGAGAGCATCGACTTCTGGACCTTGGTGAGGACGCCCTCGTAGGTGAGGTTGACGCCCTCGACCTTGATCTTCTCCGGCTGGCCGTAGAGGAGCTTCTGGAGCTGCTTCGCCGTGAACTTCCCGATGGGCTTGTCCATGGGCAGGCCCGCGCCGCTGAAGATGCGGCCGTACCAGCCGTCCATGCTGTAGCCGGGGACGAGCAGCCCGCCCTCGGAGAGCGACTTGCTCTCGTCGTAGATCGCGGTGAGGTCGAAGTCGTTGACCGATCCCATCCCCTCGCAGCGCGCGCACATGCCACCCTGGTAGACGGCCTCACGGACGATCGAGGTCTCCTGCCGGTTGCCGCGGTCGGTCTTCATGACCCCGCTCGCGACCCGGGTCGGGACGTTGAACGCGAAAGCGGTCGGCGGCCCGATGTGCGGCGTGCCGATGCGGCTGAAGAGGATGCGGAGCATGGCGTTGGCGTCGGTCGCGGTGCCGACGGTCGAGCGGGGGTTGGCGCCCATCCGCTCCTGGTCGACGATGATCGCCGTCGTCAGGCCCTCGAGGAGGTCGACCTCGGGCCGCGCCAGCGACGGCATGAAGCCCTGGACGAAGGCGCTGTAGGTCTCGTTGATCATCCGCTGCGACTCGGCTGCGATCGTGGCGAAGACGAGCGAGCTCTTGCCCGAGCCGGACACGCCGGTGAAGGCAGTGAGCCGGCGCTTCGGCAGCTCGAGGCTGATGTCCTTGAGGTTGTTCTCCCGCGCGCCCTGGACGCGGATCGTGTCGTGGACGTCGGCGGGGTGCGCCCCGCGCGACGGGCCGGATGTCGCGGTCGCGGCGGCGGTCTTCGTCTCCATGCGACGTACGCTACGACGCCCCGCCCACCCACGTGGCCTGTCCCGATCGAGTGCCCATTTCCCGACGCCGCCGCGCGCAGGAAAGTCGAGCACTCGACGGTCACGTCCAGTCGAGTGCGCAGTTCCCGACGCGCACGTCCAGTCGAGTGCGCAGTTCCCGACGCGCACGTCCAGTCGAGTGCGCATTTCCCGACGCCGGGGTGCGTCGGGAAGTGGGCACTCGAGTGTGGGGTGTCTCGGTCGCTGGGGTCAGGCGAACTCGGCGACGAACCGGCGCAGGACGTCGTGCGCGGCCGACGCGTCGGCGGCGCGGACGACGTCGATGATCGCGTCCTGCTCGTCCGGCCGGAAGTAGCCGAGGTGGGCGTAGGCCCGGATCCGTTCGACGAAGGCCTCAGGCTCCAGCTCGGGATGGAACTGCGTGACCCACGCGCACGGCCCGACCCGGTACGCCTGCACCGGGCACGCGTCGCTCGTCGCGACGACGACGGCGCCCGGCGGCGGCTCAGTGGCCGCCTCCTTGTGGCCGACGAACGCGGCGAAGACCTCGGGCAGTGACCCGAAGATCAGGTCGTCACGGCCCGCCTCGGTCACGCGCACGGTCGTCGTGCCGACGGGCTCGCCGTAGGTCCGGTCGACGACGCCGCCGAGCGCGAGGCTGGTCGCGCCGACGCCGTAGCAGAGCCCGAGGTAGGGCACCTGGCGCGCCACGAGCTCGCGCACCAGCACGGTCAGCTCGTCCTCGACGCGCCGCTCCGTGGCCGACTTCGCCGAGTCCGGCTCACTCACGGTGAACGGGCTGCCACCCAGGACGACCCCTGCGTATGCCGTCACGTCCAGGGGCAGGACGGGTCCCTCCTCGAGGCGCACGTGCACGACGGCGTCCGCGGCGAGACCGGTCAGTCGCAGGAACGCCGACCGTTCCTGCTCCGCCAGCACGTCGTCGACGCGGGAGGTGAGCAGCAGGAACGGCCGTCCCGTCACGGGAGCAGGTCGTCGAGGTAGAGCGGGAGCATCGCCCACCACGTCGGCCAGTCGTGGTCGTAGGCGGTGCCCCAGTCGTCGACCCGGTTGGGGATGCCCTTGCTCCCGAGCACGTGGGCGACGGCGAGCGACTCCCCGACGTCCTCCCACCGCCCACTGCCCGAGGCGAGCACGACCATCCGGGTGCGCAGCACGTCGAGGGACGGGCCCTCGAGGTCGGGCAGGAAGCGCAGCGGCGAGCTGAAGTAGAGGTCGTCGTTGACGTGGCCGCCGAGGAACTTCTCGATGGCATACGTCCCGCTCATGCAGACCGCCGACTGGACGAGCTCGGGGTAGCGGCACGTGATGGCGAGGGCGTTGAAGGCGCCGATGGACGATCCGGCGACGGTGACCGGGACGTGGTGGCCGCCGAGGTCGGAGTGGATCGCCGGGATCACCTCGCGGGCGATCGTCTCGTGGAAGGCGTTGAAGAGGGCGAGGCGGTGCTCGACGGTGCCGCGGTGCTGGGCCAGGGCGCGGCCGGCGACGCTGTCGACGGAGTAGACCTTGGCGCGGCCGGCGGAGATGAGGGGCTCGAGGTGGGCGATCAGGTGGTGCCGCTCGACCTCCTCCGCGTCACCGCCCGCGGTCGGGAAGAGCAGCACGGGCGCGCCGTAGGTGCCCCACCTCGCAACGCTGATGTCCTGGCCCAGACGGTCGGAGTGCCACCGGTCGGTCATCTTCATGGATTGCCTGCCCTCTCAGTTGCATTCACTCGTAGACGAACTTCTGGGGTCCGGGGAAGAGCCAGGACAGGCCGTCCCCGAGACGGTCGCGCCAGTTCTCCCAGTTGTGGCCGTCGCGCGACTCCGCGTAGCGCACCGTCATGCCGGTCTGGCGGAAGACCGGGACCATCGACCGGTTCGTGCTGATGAGCGGCTCGTAGACGCCGCACGACATGAAGATCCGGTCGACGACCGCGGTCGGCTTCTCCCGGAAACGGTTGACGAACTTCACGACCGGGTCGAACGCCGGACCGCCGCCGTGCTCGAAGCCGATGTCGGTGAAGACGAGCGAGGCCGACTGGAGCATCAGCGAGCCGAAGAAGCCGGGATAGCGCACCGCCGTCGAGAGCGAGGCGACGCCGCCGAACGAGCTGCCCATGAGGCAGCGCGCCTCCGGGGCGTCGACCAGGGGCAGTCGCTCGGTGAGCATCGGCACGAGCTCGCGCGCGATGAACCGGGCGTGCGGCGCGTGGTTGGGATACTCCTTGAGCCGGTCGCGCGGCGGCACGAAGACCGCGACGAGCGGGTCGATGTCGAGCCGGTGGATGAGGTTGTCGAGGACGGTCTTCATCGCGGCGAACTGGAGGTAGTCGGTGCCGTCGTGCACGACGAGCAACGGGTAGCGCTGCGCCCGGTTGAAGCGGGCGGGCAGGTAGATCTGCACCGGCTGGTCGCGCCGCAGGGCCTTGCTGCGGACCTGCTCCTCGACGAGGGTGCCGGGCCTGGCCTCCGGGTCGACGGCGACCCACTCGGGCACGCGGTAGCCGATCGCGGCGCACACCGACGACGACCCCATCGGGCTGTGGGCGAGACGGGGGTTGAGCGGGTCGTTGAAGCGCTCGTAGTGCTCGCCCTTGCGGATCTCGATCTGGTACTCGACCCGCGACCCCTCGGGCAGCACGGTCGTCACGGCCCAGAGGTCGGACTCACCGATCCGCTTGAGCGGCAACGGGTCCGGCAGACCCACGACCCGGTGCCGCACCCACACCTCGTCGACGTCGCCCCGGTAGAGGAAGGTCGCCCGCTCGCCCTCGACGATCGGGCAGCCGTGGCGCTCGAGGAAGCGGTCGATCATCGGCCCGTCGAGCGGCATCCGATCGCGCAGCAGGTTGACGGCGAGGCGTTCCATGGCACTCATGCGGCGCCCACCACGGACACGTGACCGGTGCGGTCGATGACGCGGGCGCCCGGCAGGCAGGTCGGTCGCGCCGTCGGGGAAGCGCACGACGGCGCCGTCGTCCAGGAGCAGCAGCCGGTGCTCGACGAAGCGCCTCGCCAGGACCGACATCCGCTCGTGGTCGTCGAGCTGCAGGCGCCGCTTGGCGTGCGGCAGCGCGATGACGCCGGGCAGCCGGCCGAGCCCCGTGTCGTGCACCTCGGCCGCCGTGACGCCCTGCGGGGTGAAGTGGTGGAAGAGGACGACCTGGTCGGTCAGCGCCATCGCCCCGGCCGACCAGGCGACGACCGTCTGCTCGGGACGGAGCGTCACGTCGAAGAAGCGGAGCGTCCACAGCAGGGTGCGCACGTTGCCGCCGGCGATGACGACGGCCTCGCACTCGTCGAGGATCGCGCCGATCTCGCCTCGGTGCCAGCCCAAGGTGCCGCTCTCGTCCGGCGCCGCAGTGGCACGGGTCGAGCGGTACAGCTCGGCGAGCTGGCTGGCATACCACCGGTCGACGTCGCGCACGGCCTCGATCGCGGCCTCCTCGGCGACGGGACCGACGGCGTGCAGCGACGTGCGGTGCGCGACCGCCTGCACGGCGTCGATCGCCGCCTGCAGCCGGATGCCGTAGAAGGCGCGCAGCTCGTCCATGCGGTCGCGGAACGCGAGCGCCGCCGCGGCGACGTGCTCGTCCTTGGCCAGCACGTCGAGCATCCGGTGGTGCAGCCGGAGGTTGACGCCGCGGCCGTCGAGGTGACCGGCGAGCTCGGCGTCGTCGGACTCGCGCTCCTCCCAGCCGGAGTTGACCATGGCGATGCGCCCGGTCAGCTCGAGGGCAGCGCACGGTCGAACCGACCGTCGTCGTGAACCGTTGCGGTCCGAGCAGGATCGTCGTCGACATCGGCGGGTGCTCAGCCCGCGTGCATGTGGATGGTGCGGCCCACGTCGTCGAGCATGGCGCGCGCCGTGTCGAAGTCGGGGTGGCGCAGCCGCACCCAGGCGTTGGCCATGTAGCCCGCCTCGACCGCCTGGGTGCCGTGGCCGACCGGCGGGAAGTGGCCGTCGATGACCCACTCGCCGTAGCGCGACTGGATCTCGTCGATGCCGGTGTAGCCGGTGACCGACCCGTCGCGGTCGGGGCGCAGCGCGACGATGCCCGCGGCATACGTCCGCTTCATCTGCTGCTCGGGTGCGCGGTGGGTGATGACGTGCGCCCACTCGCGGTAGACGTCGACCTCGTTGGCGGCGGAGTAGACGTCCCACGCGCCGACGCCCGGCGGCCGGGCGCCGATCTCGCTGAACTTCAGGCCCTTCGGGCCGTAGAACCACTCCATGTGCGTCGCCGACGTCTCGATGCCGAGCGCCTCGATGACGCGGCGCCCGAGGTCGCGGACCTCGGCGTAGAAGGCGTTGCCCGGCTCGTCGATGCGGTTCGTCGTGATGAACTGCGGCGAGATCCAGCGGTGGCGCATCGCCTCGAGGACGTTGGGGTAGTAGTGCGTCGCCCAGTCGTGCACGACGTGGCCGTCGAGGGTGATCGTGTCGTAGAAGCCCTCGTGGCCCTCGACGAACTCCTCGATGGCGATCGAGCTCGCGCCCTCGCGGCGCGTAGCCGCTGCAGCGCCTGCTCGAGCTCGTGGTCGCTGTCGACGCGGACCGTGCCCTGGGCGCCGGCGCCCGCGCGCGGCTTGAGGATGAGCGGGTAGCCCTCGCGCTCGGCGAAGGCGCGCGCCTCGGCGGCCGAGTCGACGGCGGCGCTGGCAGCCGTGGGGACCCCCGCCTGGCGCAGCGCCTCCTTCATCGACGGCTTGTCGCGGCACAGCCACGTCGTGCGCACGCTCGTGCCGGGGATGCCGCACACCTCGCGCACCTGCGCTGCCGGCATCGTGTGCGCCTCGACGGTCGCCTCGAGGGCGTCGATCCACACCTTGCCCTGGAAGTAGCGGACCGCCTCGACCATCTGGTCGACGTTCGTCACCGACCCGACGCGGTAGTAGCCGCGCAGCGCACCGAGCACGTCGTCGCCGAGGTGGGCCTCGTCGGACTCGCCGATGCCGTAGACGTTCGCCCCCACCGAGGCGAGCGCGTGCACGAAGCGACGCTGGTTCGCCGGGAACGACGGCTCCACGAAGATGATGTTCACCTCGCCGACGCTATCGGTCAGCCGGAGGGGTCGCCACGGCTGCCGTATGCCGTCGCGCGGGTCGCGCCCGAAACGCCGGCGGAGGTGGCCGTCCCGGGACGAAGATGGAGGTGTCGCATCTCGGGCATCAGCTCACCCTCAGGAGGAAGCCATGTCGCGGACCGTCCCGAACCCGGCATCACCCGCCACGAGCCCGTCCGGCTGGTCGGGCCCTCTCGTCGCACTGGGCATCCTGTCCCTCGTCCTGGGAGTGATCGTCCTCGTCTGGCCCGAGGCGACCCTCCTCGTGGTGGCGATCACCTTCGGGCTGCAGCTCATCGCGGCAGGGGCCGTGCGCCTCTCGGTCAGTCGGGTCCTGCCGAGCGAGCCGGGCTGGGTCAAGCCGGTCTCCATGGTGCTCGGCGTGCTCTCCATCGTCGCCGGTGTGATCTGCCTCTTCCGGCCCAACGCCTCGCTCTTCGTCATCGCGCTCTTCATCGCGATCGGCTGGATCGCCGAGGGCATCGCGGCCCTGGTTCAGGGTTTCGGCTCGGACCGCACGACCGGCACCCGCGTCTTCCTCATCGTCTGCGGCGTCGTGTCGATCATCGCCGGCCTCGTCGTGGCGATCTTCCCCGGGTCCTCGCTCGTGCTGCTCGCCCGGCTCGCCGGCATCATGCTCATCCTCATCGGCATCGCCGAGATCGTCGCGGCCTTCATGGCCCGCCGCGCGGCCGGCACGGGGAAGCACGGGCAGCCGGCCGGCACCCGCCGCGGCCTGACGGCACACGACCGCGTGGACGTTCACACCCCCGGGAGGGGTGCGAACGTCCACAGCCAGGGCAGGTCAGGCCAGCTCAGGACTGCGGCGGCAGGTCCTCGAACTCGTAGATGCGGCGGACCTCGACCGACACCTCCTCGAAGAGCGACATGAACCGCTGAGCGAGCTCGAGCGCCTGCTCCTTGCTCTCGACCTTGACGACGGCGAAACCGCCGACGACCTCACGGGCCTCGGTGAACGGGCCGTCGGTCACGGTGACGCCGCCGCCCTCGGTCTTGCGCAGGACGGCGCCGTCCTTGCTCTGGGTGACGCCCTCGGCGGCGAGCAGCACGCCCGGACTCGGCGCACTCCTGCATGAACGCGCCCATCGCGGCCTGGAACTCCGGGCTGGGGTTCGACGCCTCGGGGCGGGACTCGTCGATCTTGTGGATCATGAGGTAGCGCATGGCTCTCCTTTGCGTGCGTGCGTTGGGTTCGTCCGGTTGGTTCGTGCTCGGTCCGGGGCGACATCGGCCTCAGAGCCAGCCGCGGTCCTGGGCGACGCGAGCGGCCTCGGCGCGGGTCGAGGTGCCGGTCTTGCCGATGGCCGAGCTGAGGTGGTTGCGCACCGTGCCCTGCGACAGGTGGACGACCCCGGCGATGGCGGCGACCGTGCCGCCGCGCAGAGCCACGCCGAGCACCTCGCGCTCCCGCTCGGTCAGGGGGTTGGCGCCGTCGACGAGCGACTCGGTGGCGAGGGAGGGGTCGACGACCCGCAGACCCGGCGTGCACGCGGCGAACGGCCTCGGCGAGCTGGCGCGCGGGGGTGTCCTTGACGACGAAGCCGGAGGCCCCCGCCTCGAGCGCGCGGCGCAGGTAGCCCGGCCGGCCGAACGTCGTCACCACGAGGGTGCGCACCCCGGGCAGGGCGCTGCGGACGGCGGCTGCCGCGGCGATGCCGTCGACGCCCGGCATCTCGATGTCGAGCAGGCACACGTCGGCGCCCGAGACCCGGGCCGCGTCGACGACCTCGTCGCCCCGGCCCACCTCCGCGACCACCTCGAGGTCGGGCTCGAGCGCGAGCAGCGCCGCGAGCGCCCCACGCACGAGGGCCTGGTCGTCGGCGAGCAGCACCTTGATCGTCTCGCTCACAGCGTCACCTCCAGCACGGTTCCATGACCTTCCGGGCCCGTCTCGAGCGAGAGCCGGCCTCCCGCGGCCCCGACCCTCTCACGCAGCCCACGTATGCCGTTGCCCTCGGGGCGCCCGCCGAGGCCGCGTCCGTCGTCGCGGACGGTGAGACGGTTCGACTCGAGCTCGACCCAGCAGGCGTCGGCGTCGCTGTGGCGCACGACGTTGGTCGTCGCCTCCCGCAGCACCCAGGCGAGGACCATGCGGTGGCGCGGGTCGACGACACTCGGGTCGTCGGGCACGTGGCCCTCGATGCCGGCGCCAGCGAGCGCCGTGCGCGCCGAGGCCAGCTCGTCACCGAGGCGGGCCCCCCGCAGGCCCCCGACGGTCGCCCGGATCTCGGCGAGCGCCTGACGGCTCAGGGCCTGGATCTCGGCGAGCTCGCCCTTGGCACGCTCGGGGTCGAGGTCGACGAGACGCTCGGCCAGCTCAGCCTTGACCGTGACGACCGTCAGCGAGTGACCGAGCACGTCGTGCACGTCGCGGGCCACGCGCTCGCGCTCCTCGACGATGGCGAGGTCGCGCGAGATCCGCTCGTAGTCCTCGCCGCGGTCGGTCATGAGCCGGACCGCCCCGGTCATCGCACCGACGGCGAAGACGATGATGGCCACGACCCAGGTGCCCTCGTCCGGGTCGACGAAGACCGCCACCGCAGTCGCGACCGCCACGCACGCGATGCCCAGAGCGATCGACCACGCGAGCGGCAGCGCGAACATCCCGAACGACACGATGAAGGGCAGGAAGCTGAGGCTGCCGGTGCCGATGAGCGGGACGAGCCCGACCGCGCAGCCGACGAGCACGAGCAGGTAGCCGACACCCCGACGCTGCGTCGGCGCGCACCTCCGGTGCAGACGCTGGAGGTGCTGCGCGCCGAGGCCGTAGACGACGGCGAACGTCAGGACGAGCGCCAGTCCGAGCACGACCTGCCAGCCCGGCAAGCCGCTGGAGACGATCGCGATGACGGGGAAGACGAGGAAGACCAGCCACACCGACTGGACGACCCAGCCGAAGCGTTCCCACGGGTTGCGGCCGGGCCAGCCAGACGGCTCCTCGGTCACTGGCGCTCCCGGCCGCGGCGCACGAGGAGCACGGCCGCGGTCCCGAAGACCGCGAGCCAGGCGAGCACGTTGACGATCGGCAGCCACAGCGGGTCCTGCGACCCGTCGGGCAGATAGCCCTCGGTGAGCGGGTAGCGCGCCAGCGCGGCATACCCGTAGAGCGGCGTGAACTTCGCGAACGCCAGCAGGGCCCCGGACAGCGGGATGAAGACGTTGCCCAGGAACGCGAAGATCACCATGGTGCCGCTCGCGGCACCGACCGCGGCCTCGGAGCGGAACGCCGTGCCGACGAGCAGGCCGTAGACGGCGAAGACCGCGGACCCGACGAGGCAGAGCACCGCGCTGAGCACCCAGGCCCGGGCCGACCCGCGGGCGCCGGTCGCCGCACCGAGGGCGAAGGTCAGCAGGATCGGCACGGCCGCCACGGTCATGGCGATGAGCGCCTTCATGGCGATGTAGGACGAGTCGGCGAGCGGGGTGAGCCCGAGCTGGCGACCCCAGCCCTGCTGGCGCTCGACGGCCGCGTTGCCGCCGATGCTCGTCGTCGCGGTGACGGCGCCGTAGGCGGCCATGCTGATCATGACGTACATCGCGACGTTGCCGTTGCCGATGCTCGCGTCCTTGGCGTCGACCGTCGCGCCGAAGATGAGGTAGAAGAAGGCGGGCAGCACGGCGGTGAAGAACATGCCCGCCCAGTCGCGCGTGATCCGGCGCATCTCGAGCAGCGTGAAGGTGGCGTTCATCGGACGAGCTCCTCGTCGTGGTCCTGGTCATGGTCGTGGGCTCCAGCGTCACGGCTGTCGCGCTCGTCGCCGGTCAGGGTCATGAAGGCCTGCTCGAGGCCGGCGGTGACGATCTCGAGGTCGGTGCCGTCGAGGTCGAGCAGCAGCACCCGCGCCACCGCGTCCGAGTCGGCGGCCGTGACGACCACCCGGGAGCCGCGCTCCTCGACGTCGCGGACGCCGTCGACGCTGCGCAGTCGCGCCACGGCCGCGGCGAGCGAGCTCGACGGTAGGGTCGCCGAGACGGTGCGGCCACTCGCGCGGGACCGGATCTCGGCCGTCGTGCCGTCCGCGACGATGCGTCCACCGGCGATGAGGACGATGCGGTCGGCGAAGGCGTCGGCCTCTTCGAGGTAGTGGGTCGCGAAGACGACGGTACGCCCCGCGCTCGCGTCGGCGTGCATCGTGTCCCAGAAGTCGCGGCGGGCCGTCACGTCCATGCCCGCCGTCGGCTCGTCGAGGACGAGCAGCCGCGGGTCGGGCAGCAGGGCGAGCGCGAAACGGAGCCGCTGCTGCTCACCGCCGGAGCACTTGGACACGCGGCGGTCGGCGAGCGACCTCAGCCCGGCGCGGTGGATCACCTCGTCGACGGGGGTGCTGGCGGCATACGTCGACGCGATCATGCGCACGGTCTCGCGGACGGTGAGGTCGCGCAGCAGGCCGCCCGTCTGGAGGACGGCGGAGACGTGGCCGGCGATGACCGCCTCGCGGGGCCGGTGGCCGAAGACCCGGGCCGTCCCGGTCGTCGGCTCGGTGAGCCCGAGCACCATGTCGAGGGTCGTCGTCTTGCCCGCCCCGTTGGGGCCGAGGAACGCGACGACCTCGCCGGGCTCGATGCGCAGGTCGACGCCGTCGACGGCGCGGACCTCCGTGTCGTGCGACCCGCGTCGAGCAGGGAAGGTCTTGACGAGCGAACGCAGCTCGACCGCCGGAGCCCCCGAGGCGCCGGCGACCGATGAGTGTGTGGTGGTCATGGCTCCACTCTCCCGCGGTGGGACACGACGCGTCAGCAGCACGCGTCACGTCCTGCGCGTGACAGGTGTCATGGGGACCGGGACCGGACAGACTGTGGGCATGGCCGACTTCGAGGTGCATCTCGACCCCCCGCTGCCCGCCCCCGAGGCGTGGAGACGCATCCTCGACCTGCGCGCGCACACCGCGGTCATCCCGCTCACCACGGTGACGGGTGACGCGATGACGGCCGGCGAGCTCGTCGACGGGTCTCGCTTCACCGCCCGGACGGGAGTGGGGCCGATGGGCTTCGACGACGTCATGGTCGTCGAGGCCATCGTCCCGCCGACATCGACCTCGGCTGGTCACGCGCGGATCCGCAAGGAGGGCAACGTGGTCCGCGGTGTCATCGACCTGAGGGTGACGCCGACCGCAGTTGGTTCCGCGGTCGTCTGGGCGCAGCGGATCGGGGTGCGGGCGGTGCCGTCGATCCTCGACCCGGTCGTGTCGAGGGCGGCGCGCGCCGCCTACGCCTCGACGCTGCGCCGACTGCTCAGCCGCGGCTGAAACCCGTTCAGCGCCAGCCGAGCTCGGGCGCCACGTGCGTCAGGAGGCTCTCGATGACGTGGGCGTTGTAGTCGACACCGAGCTGGTTGGGCACGGTGATGAGGAGGGTGTCGGCGGCCGCGACCGCCTCGTCCTCGGCGAGGTCACGGACGAGCTGGTCGGGCTCACCGGCATACGTCTTGCCGAAGCGCGCCGTGCCGCCGTCGATGATGCCGACCTGGTCCTCGCTGGCCGACTCGCGGCCGAAGTACGCCCGGTCCAGGTCGCTCACGATGGGGAAGACGCTGCGGCTCACGGAGACCCGCGGCTCGCGCTCGTGGCCGGCCGCCGTCCACGCGTCGCGGAAACGCTGGATCTGCTCGGCCTGCAGGCGGTGGAAGGGCACCCCGGTGTCCTCCGTGAGCAGGGTCGAGCTCATGAGGTTCATGCCCTGCTCGGCCGTCCACTCCGCGGTGGCCCGGCTCCCGGCACCCCACCAGATGCGGTCGCGCAGCCCGGGCGAGTGCGGCTCGATGCGCAGCAGGCCGGGCGGGTTGGGGAACATCGGTCGCGGGTTGGGCTCGGCGAAGCCCCGGCCGGACAGGACGTCGAGGAAGACCTCCGAGTGCTGTCGGGCCATGCCGGCGTGGTCGCCGTCGTTCGGCTCGTAGCCGAAGTAGCGGAAGCCGTCGACGACCTGCTCGGGTGACCCCCGGCTGATACCGAGCTGGAGCCGGCCGCCGGAGATGAGGTCCGCGGCGCCCGCGTCCTCGGCCATGTAGAGGGGGTTCTCGTAGCGCATGTCGATGACGCCGGTCCCGATCTCGATCCGGCTCGTGCGCGCCCCGACCGCGGCGAGCAGCGCGAACGGCGACGCCAGCTGGCGAGCGAAGTGGTGCACCCGGAAGTAGGCACCGTCGGCGCCGAGCTCCTCGGCCGCGACGGACAGGTCGATCGACTGGAGCAGGGCGTCGGCCGCCGACCGCGTGCCCGAGTGGGGGGACGGGTTCCAGTGCCCGAACGAGAGGAATCCGATCTTCTTCACGTGCGGTCAACAACCGGGGTCGCGACGCTCTTCCCGAACCCCCGTCGACGGCGCCGGACAATCCGGGCCGCCCCCTCGCGCCGAAGCACGAGGCATGATGCGCCTACGACTTGCCCTCAGCGGGATCCTCGCCGCGGTGGCCGGGATCGCCGCCGGCCACCTCGTCGCGGGCTTCCTCGCCCCTGCATCGTCGCCGGTGCTGGCCATCGGGTCGACCGTCATCGACCTGACCCCCACGCCCGTCAAGGAGTGGGCGATCGCAACCTTCGGGACCAACGACAAGCTGATCCTGCAGGGCTCGGTCCTTGTCGTGACGCTCGTCCTCGCCGCCGTGGCGGGTCTGCTCGCCCGCCGCCGGATGCCGCTCGCTGTCGGTCTCATCGTGCTGCTCACCGGGCTGGCTGGTGCCGCTGCGCTGCTGCGACCCGCGGCCCGTCCCGTCGACGCACTGCCGGCCCTCGCCGCCATGGTCGCCGGCGTCGCCACGCTCGTCTGGCTCGCGCGCCTGGCCGGCGCCTCGGGCGACGCCGACCGCGGCGCGGGCCTCGGTGCCGACCTCGGTGCCGATCTCGGTGCCCGGCCCGGCGCCAGCCGCCGAGGCTTCGTCGTCGGCGCGCTCGGCGTCACCGCGCTCTCGGTGCTCGCGGCCGTCGGTGGCCAGCTCCGCAGCGGGGCCCAGACGATCAAGAAGGTCGTCCTGCCCGCCGCCGCCGACAAGGCCAAGCCACTGCCGGCCGGCCTCGAGACGAAGGTCGCCGGCATCTCGCCCCTGCGCACCCCGACCGAGAAGTTCTACCGCGTCGACACCAACCTCGCCGTGCCGCAGGTCGACGTCGACAGCTGGACCCTCGAGGTCGACGGCATGGTCGAGAAGCCCTTCACCCTGACCTTCGCCGAGCTCGCCGCGATGCCGCTCATCGAGCGCGACATCACCATGACCTGCGTCTCCAACGAGGTCGGCGGCGGCTACATCGGCGCCGCCCGCTGGCTCGGCGTCCGGCTCACCGACGTGCTCGACCGCGCCGGCACCAAGGGCAACCCCGACCAGGTGCTCAGCACCGCGGTCGACGGCTTCACCATCAGCACGCCCCTCGGCGTCGTCCGCGACGGACGCGACGCGATGATCGCCATCGGCATGAACGGTGCCCAGCTGCAGCGACACCCACGGCTTCCCGGCCCGCCTCATCACGCCCGGCCTCTACGGCTTCGTCGGCGCGACGAAGTGGCTCACCAAGCTCACCCTGACGACGTATGCCGCCGACCAGGCCTACTGGACGAAGCGCCAGTGGGCGACGGATGCCCCCATCAAGACGAGCGCCCGCATCGACACCCCGGCGCCGCTGTCGACGATCAAGGCCGGCACGACCGCCATCGGCGGCGTCGCCTGGGCGCAGCACCGCGGCGTCGGCAAGGTCGAGGTCAAGATCGACGACGGCCCTTGGCAGCAGACGAAGCTCGGGCCCGACGTCGGCATCGACTACTGGCGCCAGTGGTA
Source organism: uncultured Actinomycetota bacterium (assembly GCA_963849965.1). Taxonomy (GTDB): domain Bacteria; phylum Actinomycetota; class Actinomycetes; order Actinomycetales; family Dermatophilaceae; genus Terrabacter. Next base: position 228,985 of record CAWKJV010000030.1, read on the forward strand.
CCTCCCGTGGGACGCCAAGCCCGGACTGCACCGCATCGCCGTGCGCGCGACCGACCTCAAGGGACAGGCGCAGATCACCGAGCGCGCCACGCCGTTCCCCAGCGGGTCGAGCGGCATCCAGGAGGTGGTGGTGACCGTCGCGTGAACGCATACGACCGAGGAACCCGCGAAAAAACTTGTCCGACAAGCAATCCGGAGCCCCAGCGGCACCGAACCCCCGATGACCGTGCACCACACAGCCACACACAAGGAGTGACTGACATGAAGAGCATGAAGACCCGTACCGGCCTCGTCGCCCTCGCCATCGCCCTGCCCCTGAGCCTCGCGGCCTGCGGCAGCTCCAGCGACACGCCGCGCCGCGCAGGCTGGCAGCACGCCCGCCGCCAGCGACCTCCGCCGACACGATGACGAGCACCCCGTCCGACACGATGACCTCGTCCGACTCGATGGACGCCGCCGTCGGCCGTCTTCGGTGAGGGCTGCGCGGCCGTGCCGAAGGACGGCAAGGGCTCGTTCAACGGCATGGCCACCGACCCGGTCGCGACCGCCGCGAGCAACAACCCGCTGCTCTCGACGCTCGTCACCGCCGTCAAGGCCGCCGGCCTCGTCGACACCCTCAACTCGGCTCCCGAGATCACCGTCTTCGCGCCCGTCAACGACGCGTTCGCCAAGATCCCGGCCGCCGACCTCAAGAAGGTCCTCGCCGACAAGCCGACCCTGACGAAGATCCTCACGAACCACGTCGTGGCCGGCAAGCTCTCGCCGGACCAGCTCGCGGGCGACCACAAGACGCTCGCCGGCACGACGATCACGGTCAAGGGCTCGGGCGAGAACTTCACCGTCGGCAAGGCCGACGCCAAGGTCATCTGCGGCAACGTCCCGACCGCCAACGCCACGGTGTACATCATCGACGGCGTCCTGATGCCCTGATCGTCCGCCCGACCGGCTGACGCAGAGCACGACGACGGGCGACACAATGGACCCCATGTCACGGTTCTCGGTGGTTCCCTCCGGCGATGACTCGCCGGAGGGAACCGCCCGCCCATCCACGCTGGAGCAGCTGCTCCGCAGAGCGGCGACCGGGGACGAGACGGCGTTCGCAGAGCTCTACGACGCGGTCTCCTCCCGGCTCTTCGGTCTCGTCCGTCGGGTCGTGCGCGACCCGGCCCAGTCCGAGGAGGTGACCCAGGAGGTCTTCCTCGAGATCTGGCGGCACAGCGCGCGCTTCGACCCGAGCAAGGGTGGCGCGCTGTCGTGGATGCTCACGATCGCCCACCGCAAGGCCGTCGACCGGGTCCGGTCGGCGGAGGCGGCCCGCAACCGCGACGCGGGCTACGGCGCCAGCAACCAGGACGTCACCCACGACTCCACCGCGGAGGCCGTCGTCGAACGGCTCGACGCGGAGCGGGTTCACCGGGCGTTGGACACGCTCACCGCGGTCCAGCGGCAGGCCCTCGAGCTGGCCTACCTCTCGGGATACACCCACACGGAGGTGGCGACCATGCTCGACCTGCCACTCGGGACCGCGAAGACACGCATCCGTGATGGACTCATCAGACTACGAGACACGTTGGGGGTGACCTGTGAACGAGGACATCCACGCGCTCTCCGGCGCGTATGCCGTCGACGCCCTCGACGACGTCGAGCGGGCGCGGTTCGAGCGCCACCTCGCCGGCTGCTCCGCCTGCCGGGCCGAGGTCGAGAGCCTCGTCGCCGCAGCGTCCGAGCTGTCGGTGCTGACCGAGGTCACCCCGCCGGCCTCGCTCCGGGCCAAGGTGCTGTCCGAGATCGCGACCGTCCGTCCGCTGCCGCCACCGTCCGAGACCGACCGAACGGGCCGAGGACAGCGCGTCCGACGAGCTCGCGGACCGACGCCGGTCCCGGTCCACCCGGGGTCTCTCCCGCGGCTGGCGCGTCGTCGTCGCGGCTGCCACGGTGGCCGTGCTCGCCATCGGCGGCTTCACGGTGTGGCGCCAGATCGACAAGGACCCGCAGCGGGCCATCGCCGACCAGGTGCTCGCGGCGCCCGACGCCACGCGCTACGGCCAGCGGCTCGCCCGGCGGCGCCACCGCGACGATCGTGCGGTCCAACGTCCCTGCACAAGGCCGTGCTCGTCACCTCCGGCATGTCCGCAGCCACCCGCGGGCAAGGTCTTCCAGCTGTGGCTCGCAGGACGCGACGGGGCACATGACCTCGGCCGGCCTCATGCCGGGCGGTGGTGACCAGGTGGTCGTGCTGAGCGGCGACGCGAGCCACTCGAAGGGCGCCGGCATCACCGTCGAGCCCGCCGGAGGCTCCGACCAGCCGACGTCCGCCCCGGTGGCCTTCGATCCCCTTCGCCTGACACGCCGCGGCCCGCTCCTCTGCTGACGCCGGGTCGCGCGAGCCCGAACGCCTGACGGGCCCGTCGCGACCCCTCGGTCGACCGAGCTTCAGCTGCGGGACTGTCGTCCCGCGGCGTCGGCCCAGATGTCGAGGGGCACCGAGCGGATGCTGCGGCCGTCGAGGTCGAGCTCGCGACCCATCCGCTTGATCGACCGCAGGACCATCGACCGGTCGTGGACCGTCATCTGCGGCACCTCGGCGGCCAGCCGCGCCTCGACGTGCGAGAGCTCGTGCAGCGAGTGCGTCGTGAGCGCGAGCATGAGGTTCGGCTCGTCCGCCCGGAGATGCGCCAGCAGACCCGGATGCCCGGCAGCCTCCGCAGCGTCATGGCCACGGCGTCGATGTCGCCGGCGTCGGCAGAGGCCCACAGCCAGCTGATGACGGGCCAGCCCGAGTCGGGCAGCGCCATGTCGCAGCGCAGCACGACCCGGCCGTTGCCGACGAGGTCGGCCAGGCGCCGCCGTACCGTGCTCTCGCTGAGTCCGGCTCGTCCGGCCATGGTGGCGACGGGCATGCGTCCGTCCTCACCCAGGAGCAGGATCAGCTGGCGGTCGACGGCGTCGTAGCCGCGGGCGAGGTCCGTCTGCTCGGACGTGAGTCCGTCGAGGCGCGGTTGCGCACGCAGCATGACGGCCTGCTGCGAGGGGTCGAGCACGTGCAGCTGCCAGTGGTCACCCATCGAGTAGACCTTGGTCACGGCGTGGCTGCTCGTGGCGACGACCCCAGGGATGGTGCCCGACCGACTCGAGGAGGAAGCGGGACAGGAAGGCGAGGTCGCGCACCTCCACGAGGATCGTCAGCGACCGGGGCCCGCTCGTGTGCTCGACGCTGAGCACGTGCGGCAGCTCGGTGACGCGCTGGGCGATGGCCAGGGTCTGGGCGGCGCTGCAGCTCAGCTCGACCACGGCGAGGCACGACTCGGGGCGCCCTTGTCCCGTCGCCCGGCCGGACACCCAGGCGATGCCGGCCGAGGAGAGCCGCTGCCACCGACGGGCGACCGTCACGGGATCGACGTCGAGCGCCTCGCCGACGAGGGTCCACGAGGCGCGGGGTTGCAGCTGGAGGCAGTTGACGATCGCCAGGTCGAGCTCATCGGCCAGCGCGGCGGAATCCTGCGTCATCTCACGACTTCGTCGCGTCATCCTGCGCGGAGCGGCTCCTTCGGTGCCATGACTGCCATCCTCGGTCACCGGTGCAGGTACCTCAAGTCCCGGTCCGCAGACCTCGACCCAGGAGTTCCCGCATGTCACCCGAAGCCGCCACCCGCGAGAGGCCACCCGGCCGGCCAGCCTCGACTGGACCACGCGACTGCTGCAGGTCGACACGACGAGCCGCGAGAGCAACCTGCCGCTCATCGACCTCGTCGCGGCGGAGCTCGAGGCCCACGGCGTGGAGCCCGTCCTCGTGCGCAACGACGACGGCACCAAGGCCAACCTGCTGGCCACCTTCCCGGCCGCGGACGGCACGACGACCGGCGGGATCGTCCTGTCGGGCCACACCGACGTCGTGCCCGTCGACGGGCAGGAGTGGTCGAGCGAACCGTTCGTCCCCGAGATCCGCGACGGTCGGCTCTACGGCCGCGGCACGTGCGACATGAAGGCCTTCATCGGCTCCGTCATGACCACCGTGCCGCGCCTGGCGAGCACCCCGCTGCGCGAGCCGGTGCACCTCGCCTTCTCCTACGACGAGGAGGTCGGCTGCGTCGGCGCCATCTCGCTCGTGGACGAGATCGCCGAGCGTGGGTTGCGTCCCCGAGCCTGCATCGTGGGCGAGCCGACGAGCATGCGCGTCATCCGCGGGCACAAGTCGCTGACGATGATCGCGGTGACGTTCCACGGGGTCGCGGCCCACTCCTCGCGAACCCCCCACGGCGTCAACGCGATCGAGTATGCCGCCCAGCTCGTGCGCTTCGTCCGCGGCGTCGCCGACCGGTTCCGCACGGACGGCCCGTTCGACAAGCACTACGACGTGCCCTTCACGACGGCCACCGTCAACCAGATCGAGGGCGGGATCGCCGTCAACACGGTCCCGGCCGAGTGCTCGCTCACCTTCGAGTTCCGCGCGGTCGGTGCCGTCGACGTCGACGCCACGATCGAGGAGTTCCGCGCCGAGGCGCGGCGCATCGAGGAGGCCATGCGGCAGGAGAACCCCGACGCGCGCGTCGAGGTGTCCATCGGTGCGCAGGCGCCGGGGCTCGACACCGCCGACGACGAGGACGTCATCGAGCTCGTGACCGGCCTCGGTGCGGACGCGAGCGAGGAGAAGGTGGCCTACGGCACCGAGGCCGGGCTCTTCCAGCGCGCCGGCATCCCGACGGTGGTGTGCGGTCCCGGAGACATCGCCCAGGCCCACGCACCGGACGAGTTCGTCGCCCTCGAGCAGATCGAGCGCTGTGACGCGCTGCTCGGCACCCTCATCACCCGCCTCACCGCCTGACCCACGCCAGACGACAGCCGGACCGAAGGAGCATCATGACCCTCACCGCCACACACCGACAGAGGTGACTCCCGAACGCCTGGCCGAGGCACGCAAGGCAGTCCTCAGCAGCTCCATCGGCGCCGCGCTCGAGTGGTTCGACATCATCGTCTACGCGTCGTTCGCCATCGTCATCGCCGAGAACTTCTTCCCCGAGGGTGACAAGACGCTGGGCCTGATCCTCACCTTCGCGACGTTCGCCATCTCCTACCTCGTCCGGCCGCTCGGCGGCATGCTCATCGGCGGCTACGGGGACCGACACGGACGCAAGAAGGCCCTGACCCTCACGCTCCTGCTCATGATGGTGGGCACGATCCTCATGGCCGCGGCGCCGACGCACGCCATGGTGGGCGCCTGGGCGGGCGTCATCATCCTGATCTCACGACTCGTCCAGGGCTTCTCCGCGGGTGGCGAGTTCGGTTCGGCGACAACGTTCCTCGTCGAGACGGCTCCGAACCGCAAGGCGTACTACGCCTCATGGCAGGTGGCGAGCCAGGGCATCTCGATGTTCCTCGCCTCGGCCTTCGGCTACATCCTGTTCACCCAGCTGTCGAAGCCGGACCTCTACTCCTGGGGCTGGCGGATCCCGTTCCTCCTCGGCTGCCTCATCGGCCCGGTCGGCCTCTACATCCGGGCCCGCCTGTCCGAGCCCAAGGAGTTCGCCGAGAGCACCCCGCACGAGGCGCCCATCCGCGCGACGCTCACCGAGCACCTCGGACGAGTCCTCACCGGCTCGGCGTGCGTCGGCGTCGCGACCATCTCGGTCTACCTCATCCTCTTCATGCCCACCTACGCGGTGAAGAATCTCGGGGTTCCGGCGAGCGCCGCCTACCTCGGCGGCGTCGTGGCGGGCATCGTCACCATGGTCGGTGTCCCACTGGTCGGCCGGCTGGCCGACCGCGTCGGGCCGGCGCGGGTCATGGTCTGGGCTGCCATCGGCGCGCTGGTGCTCGCCTGGCCGCTGTTCGCGGTGGTCATCGCCTCGCCGACCGTCCCGGTCCTCGTCGTGGCCATCGGCATCCTCGGGGTCATCATGGCCTTCTACTTCGGTCCGCTTCCGGCCCTGCTCACGACCCTCTTCCCGCGTGACGTGCGAGCCACCGGCGTCTCGGTCGCCTACAACGTGGGGGTGACGGTGATGGGTGGCATCGCTCCGCTCGTGCTGACCTGGCTCATCGGTCTCACCGGGTCCCTCAACGCGCCGAGCGTCTACTACATCGTCGTCGCCGTCATCTCGCTCATCGGTCTGACGGTAGCGCGTCGGCGGTTCGACGCCCGCTGACCCCGGGCGAACGGCGGGCGTCAGTGACGGAGCGCGTCGATCGCAGCGACGAGGGCCGTTGCCAGTACCTCCGACTCGTCGCCCAGAGCGTCCCAGTCGTCGTCGGCCTTCCCGAGGTATGCCGTCGCCGCCGAGGTCGAGCGTTCGCGCCTGGGCTGGGCTCAAGGTCACGGCGACGGCGACGGCGGCGGCGTCCTTCGAGGCGATCAGGCCGGTGCGCAGCGTGTACACCATCCGCGCGAGGGTGAGCAGGACGTTGCGCTCGTCGCCCTCGAGGTTGTCGAGCAGCTCCGGAAGGGCGTCGAAGAGCGACCGGGTCAGGTCCGCGCGAGGCACGGGATCGATGAGCCCTTCGAGAGGGGGGCCGAACAGCGCTCGTGCACGCTGCCGGCCTGAACCCGAGACCGAGGTCAGCAGCACGGCGAGGTCGGGGTCGACCTCGCGGGAGGGCAGGTGGCCGGTCTCGTAGTCGGTGCGGAGCCATTCGCCGTAGAGGAAGTCGCGGACGGCTGGGTAGCGCCACGGCACGACATCGGTGAGGACGAGGGACGTGAGCTCGATCGGGCGCCCCGGCCGGACGGTGGCGCGTCGTCCGGAGTGCCTCAGCAGGTGGTCGACCAGATACCGGCGCTCTGCGTCGTCGAGGCTGTGGCGAGTCAGGAGCAGGACATCGAGGTCGCTGTCGGGCTGCAGCCCGCCGTCACAGCTCGAGCCCGTGAGGTAGAGGCCGATCGGGTGGCCGGGCGACCGGTGCACGACTGTGTCACGCAGCGCGTCGACGACGAGGGAGTCCACCCGATGAGTGTGCCCAGACCGTCGACCCGCAGCCAACAAGTTACCGGTCGGCCTGTCAGACAGTCACAAACACTCACATCTGCGACACTCCGCTCCATGCCTATTGCCACAGTCCACATTCCGGGCGTCTCCGGCGACATCTCCGTCGAGCAGTCCTTCTGGAAGGGCTTCAGGTTCACCGTCGCCGGTCAGCAGGTCAAGCCGCACGGGTTCCCGCGCAACCGTCTGACGCTTCCCGGCGCGACGGGACCGATCGAGGCCAAGGTCAAGGGCGGTGTGGCCCGTGCCTATCCGTCGTTGGTCATCGACGGCAGGGACTACCCGACCGGACCTCCCACTCCCAGACCGCAGCAGGTCCTTGCGCTCCTCCCGATCCTGCTGCTGCTGCTCGTGCAGGGCGCCTTGGGCATCCTGGTCGCCTTCGGCGCACTGTCGATCAACATGGGCATCGTCAGGGCAGAGCGATCCAACGCAGCCAAGATCGGCCTCATGGCCGCCGTCCTGGTCGCAGCGGCCACCATCGACATCGTGCTGGTCACCGTCGTCCTGTCGGTCCGCGGCGCGTAGACGCGTCCAGCCCTTCACAGCGCGTCACGGCGAACAAGTAGCGCTGCTCAGGCGGGCCGAGGCCGGGGCGTGCTCCCATGGGTCATGGAAACCGTCCGGACCCGCGCCGCCACACGCAACGTCATTAGCTGTGGCCATCTGCTGGTCGGGGCGGCCGCCCTCGTCTTCGCCGGCGTGATGATCGTGGCCGGCCGAGACCCCGAGGCAGGGTTGGGCGGAGTCTTCCTCGGGCTGGGGATGATCCTCGCCGTGGCCGCCGCGCTCTTCACGTTCGCCGCCGTCCACGTGCTCCGAGCGGGACCCACTCGTCATGGCTCGCTGTCCCTGGCCCTGAGCATCGTCGAGCTGCTCGCCGGCGCTGCCCTGGTCGTCGGGGTGGTGGTCGCCGTGCAGGGCTACGGCGCCTTCGAGCCCTGGCGCTCGCCGATCCTGCTGCCCGCGGTCCTGCTCGTGGCCCTCGGCCTTGCCGGACTTCGTCTCGGGATGCGTGACGTCCGCCAGGCGACCCGCAGCCGCACTGATCCCCCGCTGTCCGACCGGAACCTCTGCCGGTCAGGCTCGGGCGAGCGTCAGCGTGCGCATGCCGTGCAGGTGCAGGTCGCTCCGGTGCAGCAACCCCTGGGGGCCGTCGTCGAGCAGGAGCTCGAGCGTGCGCTCGTCGTCGACGTCGAGGCGACCGTCGAGCCCGCCCGCGAGCCGGGCGAACCAGGCGCGCGCATAACGGCCGGCGAGCGGGTGGTGCGGCCGGCGCTCGTCGATGACGACGTCGTGCTGGTCGACGACGGTCCAGCCCGCCTCCTCGAGCATCGTGGCCCACGACGCGCCGATGTTGGGCAGGGCCTCCGCATGGACCGTGGACAGGGCCTCGAGCGTGCGGGACTCGAGGCCGAGGCGGCCGATGCCGAGATCCTCGGGCAGGAAGCGCAACGGCTCGTCGAACTCCGACACGGCGAGCAGACCGCCGGGCCGAGTCATCCGACGCAGCTGCGCCAGCGAGCCGACGGGATCGGCGAGGTGGTGCAGCGACATCGACGCCCACGTGACGTCGATGGGGGCGAGGTCGGGCCAGCCGGCGTCGAGGTCGGCCACGAGAGTGCGCACCCGATCTCCGACCCCGGCCGCCTGCGCCTTGGTCACGACGCGAGCGAGCGACCGCTCGGCCACGTCGACGGCGACGACCTCCGCGTCCGGCAGCCGACGCGCCAGACCGATGGCCCCCGTGCCGGTGCCGGCTCCGAGGTCGACGACCCGAGCCCGCGAACGTCTGCCGGTCCCGACGCCCTCAGCTCTCGACAGTGCGGCAGCCGCCACCCGGTCGAGGGCTGCGCCCCAGTACGCCGCCAGGACCTCGCCGTCGAGGTCGAGCAGGTCGTCGCCCGCGTCCTCGAACGCCGCATCGTCGTGGACATGGGCGTCGCCGGATGCGCCGTGTCCGTGCGCCCGGTGGCCGGGTGTGTCGTGATGGGAGTGCGTCATGACAGCCACGCTAGGACGGCGTGCGCACACGGCATACGATCTTGCTGATGACGCAAGAACTCGACCTCGAAGCCGTGATCCGCGCGACGCATCCGCGGGCTGCGCCTCTCGCGCGGGTGGTCGCTCGACGCCCTTGCGACGCGATGCGGACTCAGCGCGTCGACGCTCAGCCGGATCGAGACTGGCCACCGCCGCATCGCCATCGACCAGCTGCGCCCCATCGCCCGCGCTCTCGGTACGAGCATCGACCAGCTCGTCGAGCTGACGAGCGACGACGACGTCGTCATCCACCCGCGCCGCCAACGCCGCCCACGGCCACACGACCTGGCTGCTGACCCGCGAGGACGAGCCCGAACGGCCTCGTCGTGGCGAAGATGCGGATCACGACCCGGCGCCGGACGGACCAGCTCGGCGTGCACCCGGGGCACGAGTGGTTCACCGTGCTGTCGGGCACCGCCCGGCTGCAGCTCGGCGAGCGCGTCCTGCTCGTCGAGGAGGGCCAGTCGGCGCAGTTCTCGACGATGGTGCCGCACGCGGTCACGGCGGCGGAGGGGCCCCTCGAGATCATCGTCGTGCTGGACCGCGAGGGCCGGCGCGCCCACCTCGACGCCGAGCTGCGCCCCGGCACGTAGGAGCCTGCCGTCAGCCGGCGAGCTGGTCGCGTCGTCGCGTGAGGTAGGCCCGCTCCGCCGGGTTGCCGGTCAGGGCGATGGCCCGGTCGTATGCCGCCCGCGACTCGCCGCTGCGGCCGAGCCGTCGCAGCAGGTCGGCCCGGGCGACGTGGAAGGCGTGGTAGCCGTCGAGGACATCGCCGAGCCGGTCGACCTCGGCCAGACCGACCGCGGGACCGTCGACCTCGGCGACCGCGACCGCCCGGTTGAGCCGCACGATCGGCGACGGGTCGAGGCGCACCATCGCGTCGTAGAGGGCGACGACCCGGACCAGTCGGTGTCCTGGGCGGACGGGGCGTCCGAGTGGACCACGTTGATCGCGGCCAGCAGCTGGTAGCGCCCCGGCGGCCCACCACCGGCAGCGACGACCCTCAGGCGCTCGTCGACCAGGGCCCGGCCCTCGGCGATGAGGGATCGGTCCCACGCACCACGGTCCTGCTCGGCGAGCGTGACCAGCTCCCCGGTGCGGGACACCCTCGCGGCTCGCCGGGCGTCGGTCAGGAGCATCAGGGCGAGCAGTCCGGTCACCTCGCCGTCGTCCGGGAGGAGGTCCCGGAGCAGGCGGCCGAGGCGGATCGCCTCGTCGGTGAGGTCGACGCGCACGGCGTCGTCACCACTGCCGGCGAGGTAGCCCTCGTTGAAGACGAGGTAGACCACCGCGAGGACTCCGGCGAGCCGCTCGCGGAGGTCGTCGGCCGACGGCACCCGGTAGGGGATGTGCGCCGCCGCGATCTTGACCTTGGCGCGGGTGATCCGCCGCGCCATCGTGGTCTCCTGCACGAGGAAGGCGCGGGCGATCTCGGCGACCGTGAGACCGCCGAGCAGGCGCAGGGTCAGGGCCACCCGGGCCTCCATCGCGAGCGCGGGGTGGCAGCAGGTGAAGACGAGCCTCAGCCGGTCGTCCTCGACCGGGCCGGTCGGCTCGGCAGGGCTGTCGTCGTGCATCATCAGGGCCGCCTGGTGCTTGGCGTCGCGCTGGGACTCGCGACGGAGCCGGTCGATCGCCTTGCGGGTGGCCGTGGTGGTGAGCCAGCCGCCGGGGTTGGGCGGTATGCCGTCTCGTGGCCATCGCTCCGCGGCCGCGGCGAACGCCTCGGCCGCGGCCTCCTCGGCCAGGTCGAGGTCGCCGAAGCGGCGCGCGAGGCCGGCGACCACCCGCGCCCACTCCTGCTGGTGGACGCGGGTGATCGTCTGCGCGACGGCGGGCTCGGTCACGGCTCCATCAGGGCCTGCACGGACTCCGCCGTCCGGAAGGGCCGCACCTCGACCGTGCCGCGGCACGCCTTCGACCCTTGGGCGGCCAGCGCGAGCGCGACGTCGAGGTCGGCCGCCTCGATGACCCAGAAGCCGCCGAGGTGCTCCTTCGTCTCGAGGTAGGGGCCGTCGGTGAAGGCCGGTCGCTCACCCTGCCCGTCGACGGTCGTGGCGGTCGCGGCCGGCTCGAGGCCGTCGGCGAAGACGAAGTGCCCGTCCCTCTGGAGCATGTCGTTGAACGCGCCGGTGTCGGCGAACGCCTCGAGCATGGCCTCCCGGGAGGGATAGGCGCCGAACTCGGTGGGCTCGGCCGGCCCGAAGACGGACAGCAGGTATCTCGCCATGGCGCTCACGCCTCCCCGGAGGCGTCGCGGCGGGCCATCCCGGGCCCGCGGAACCGGTGGACCTCCTGCGGCCAGTCGAGTGCCACGGCGAGCCGTCCGGCCCAGTAGCGGGCCGTCTCGTCGTCGGGGACGTCCACGGCGCAGAAGCCGCCGAGGTGCTCCTTCGTCTCGACGAAGGGGCCGTCGGTGAAGACGGGCGCGCCGTCCTCTGCCACGACGCTGCAGATCGCGGTGTCCCGGTCGAGCCCGCCGTTGGTGAAGATGAGGACGCCCTGCTCCTGCATCTCGCGCACCACCGCCTTGGCGGCGACCGCCTTGGCCTTGATCTCGTCCTCCGTGTGCTCCTGCACCCACTCGTCGTTGAAGTGATCAGGTACTCCGTCATCGTCATCTCCTCCTGGTCCTGGGCGAGAGGTCCGTGCCGGCCCCTCGCTTCCGGCGGCCGAGCCGGCCGCCGCACACTTCTTCCACGAACGGCAGCGCCCTCATACGACACCCTCCCGGAAAATCCTCGTCGGGGCAGCACCAGCATCGCGCCTCCCGCGGCGAGGTACGTTGGCGCCATGAGCGACAGCCCCGCGCCGGGCGGGTCCAGCGGGTCCCCAGCACCCGACGAGCAGTTCACCGTGCCGGTGCCCAACCTCCCGCGCGGCCCGGCGGTCGGCGCGCCAGGACCGACGACCGCCGGCCGCCGCGCCCCGACCCAGGCCATCCCGGTCTTCGAGCCGACCCGTGAGCTCCCCGTTCCGCCGAACCCGTATGCCGGACAGCCGGTCTGGCCGGACACCGCCGAACCCGTGGGCGGTTAGCCCGGCCGGCGACCGCGACCGGCTCGACGAGAGCGTCGACCCCCTCCTCGGCCAGATCGGCGTCGCCCTCTTCTGGATCACGGTCGGCTGGTGGGTCTTCTTCCTCATCCGGGTCCTCGGCTACCTCACCCGCAACGGCCTCACCGACACGATCCTCATCCGCACCATCGACCTCGGCGCCGAGGAGACCGTCGTCGCCGCGGTGCTGTCGGTGCTCGCGGCCCTGCTGCTCCTCCTCGGGCGAGGCCGCGCCGGTCGCTCGCCACTCGGATGGGCTTGGCCCTCGCCGTCGTCACGGTGGGCATCGCCGTCTGGCGACTGCTGCCGTGAACGGGATCGTCTGAGCGAAAGGGAATCCGATGCTCACGGCCGCGACGGCGCAGGACGTCGCCGACGCATACGGCCTCGGAGGCTCGGCCACCCTGACCGGGCCCGGTCGCGCGAGGGCAGCTGGGACAGGTGTGGCGGCTCGACACCGGAGGGGCACCCATGCCGTCAAGGAGTGGTTCGCGACGCCCGACCTCGCCGCCATGTCCCGGGACGCCGACCTCGTCGCGGCGGCGCGAGCCGAGGGCGTCGTCACGCCACGCATCCGTGCGCACCCCATCGGGGGACGTGGCCACGACGGTCGACGGACACGGACCTCATCCGGGTGTTCGAGTGGGTCGACCTGCGCGGCCCGATGCGCCGCCTCGACCCCGCCGCCGTCGGGGCCACCCTCGCGGCACTGCACCGGGCAGGGCCACCGACGGACGAGCCCGTGGACAACTGGTTCGCGACGGGCCTCGGAGAGCAGCGCTGGCGTGAGCTGCACCGGCGGGTCGTCGACGAGCGGGCGCCCTTCGCCGGGCAGCTCGGTGCCCTCGTCGACGAGCTCGTCGCCGTCGAGTCGGTCATCGAGCCGCACGAGTCGCCCATCGTCTGCCACCGCGACCTGTGGGCCGACAACGTGCTCGCCACCGAGGACGGCGGGTCTGCGTCATCGACTTCGAGAACCTCGGCCCGGCCGACCCGAGCCAGGAGCTCGCGATGGTGCTCTTCGAGTTCGGCGACGACGACCCGTCGCGAGCGCGACTGCTCCACACGGCATACCGCGACGCCGGTGGCCCGGGGCGGGTGACGCGGCGTGGCCACTTCACGATGCTCGTGGCCGAGCAGGCCCACATCGGTCAGCTGGCGTGCTCCCGCTGGGTGGGGGCGAGCAGCGAGTCCGAGCGCGAGCGGCTGGCCCGGTGGTTCCTCGAGATCCCCGACGACCCGGTGACGCTGCCGCGCATCGACCGGGTGCTCGCCGCCGTCACCTGACGAGGGGCGCGCCCGTCACCAGCCGCCGTGCGCCGCGCCGATGAAGCTCGCGGCCTCGGGCAGCAGGGGCAGCACCGTGGCCTGGTAGGCGTGGTAGACGTCGGGACGGCCCGACCACACACGGCTCGACGGCCGGTTCTGCGTGTCGAGCTCGTGGCGCCACGAGCCGTCACGCTCGTCGACGAGGTGCTGGACGGCATACGCCCACCAGCGCGTGTAGTCGTCGGCGTATGCCGTGTCGCCCGTCGCGCGGTGGAGCGTCCACGCGGCTGCGATCGCCTCGGCGACGACCCAGTGCATGCGCTCGCGCACGACCGGCCGGTCCTCGAAGTCGGTCGTGTAGACGAAGCCGGGGGCGCCGTCGACGTCCCAACCACGCCGGATGCCCGCGGCGTAGAGGTCGCGGGCGGCGCCAGGGAGCCAGGACGGTGCCTCGTCGCCGAGCGCCGTTGCGACGTGCAGTGACAGCCGCGACCACTCGATGAGGTGGCCGATCGTCACGCCGTAGGGCTGGAAGGGGTGGCCCGGGTTATCGACGTTGTGGTCGAGCATCGGCCGCCACTGCTCGTCGAAGTGCTCGGGCAGGCGCCAGTCGTGCGAGCGCGCGAAGCCGTCGACGACCCGGGTCAGCACGCGGGTCGCGCGGTCGAGCCAGACCCGGTCGCCCGTGACGTCCGCCGCGGCGAGGAAGGACTCGACCGTGTGCATGTTGGCGTTGACGCCGCGGTAGGGGTCGAGGCGCGACCACGACGCGTCCCACTGGTCGACGACGAGACCCTCACCCTCGTCCCAGAAGCGGTCGACCATGACACCGAGCGCGTCGTCGAGCAGGGCCCGGCCGTCCGGATGACCCATACCCGTGGCAGAGGACGCGGCCAGGACGACGAAGGCGTGTGCATACGCCTCCTTGCCACCGTCCTCCCTGCCGGCGACCGACAGCCAGCCACCGTGGCGGTCGTCGTGCAGCGTCGTGCGCAGCGCCTGGACCCCGTGGTCGACGAGGTCGGCCGCCCGGGCGTCACCGTGGAGGTGGGCCAGCGCGAAGGTGTGCGTCATCCGGCACGTCACCCACGTCTCGGCAGGGCGGCCCGGCGTGAGCCGACCCGCGTCGTCGAGCCAGCCGAAGCCGCCCGCAGGGTCGAGCGAGAGGGTGGCGACGTCGACGAGCCGGGCCGCCGCGTCGTCGAGGCGTCGGACCTCGGCCTCCGGGAGGCTGGGGGCGCTCTCGGGATGGGGCGTCACGGGCATCGTCGTCCTCGTCAGGTGGGTGCGGGCGGGGTGGTCGGCAGTGCGTCGACCACCTGCGGCGACCTCTCTCGGCGAAGTGCCCCATCCTCGCGCACGCCCACGCTCGGTGTACGACCGTTGCGGCCTCCGCGGCATATCGTGGCCGCGTGACGAGCATCGGACGCCTCATGCTGGCGCAGGTCAGGTCGCTCGGGTCGCGGAACGCCTGCCTCGCGGCGGGCGACGTGCCCGGTGGTCCATGGGTGGCGCGGGGAGGGCGGACCTACCGGACCGGGGCGAGCGGCAGCACGAGCGAGGCCATCACGAGGGCTCGGGCGAGTCGGTCGGTGACGAGCGTGCGCGCCTACCAGGAGGTCGGCCGCGCCGACCTGTTCATCCAGGTCATCCCGTTCGCGTCACCGGAGGACGCACGCGCTGCGCTCACGGAGCTGCGCGCCCTGCCGCGGACGATGCCGCAGAGCAAGGGGCTCTCCGACGTCGGTGACCTGCGGGCGGTCGCGGCGCCCGCGGTGGCCGGCACGACCCACGTCGAGGCGGCCGAGCAGCCGTTCGTCCTCGACGGCGAGCACTCACGCACCCTGACGGTGTGGTGCGTCGTCGCTGGCACCGTCGTCGTCGCGGCGCTCGGGGGGCGGGCCGAGGCCGTCAGGTGGCCACAGCTCGCGGCGATCGTCGAGGCCCAGGCGGCCGCGCTCGGCTGACGCGGGCCCGACGGAGAGGACTCGTCAGGAGCGGCCGAGGAAGCGACCGAGGAAACCGGCGCCGCCCTGGGCCTTCTCGGCCGGGGCGTGGCCGGGGCAGCGCTGGCCCGAGGGGACGTTGCGCATGACCTGGTCGACGTGCTGGCCGCAGCCGGCCCACGTCGTCTTCCCGCAGGTCTTGCAGGTGGCGGCTCGGCACATGATGGTCTCTCCTCGGTGTCCGTTGATACCCATAGGGGTATGTCTCCCGGCTCACGATAGCCGACGCAGGGCGCCAGGCCAACCCGGGAACACCGGCGGAGACCCTGTCGTTGAATACCCCGGTGGGTATAGCATCGAACGACAGAGAAGGAGCCCCCATGGCCACCCGAAACCTCACGGCCGCCGACTTCGGCACCACGATCTCCGAGAACCCGCATCGTCCTCGTGGACTTCTGGGCGTCGTGGTGCGGCCCGTGCCGCATGTTCGCGCCCGTCTACGACGCGGCCTCCGAGCAGCACCCCGACATCGTCTTCGGCAAGATCGACACCGAGGCCGAGCAGCAGCTCGCCGCGGCAGCCCGGATCACCTCGATCCCGACCCTCATGGCGTTCCGCGACGGCATCCTCGTCTTCAGCCAGCCCGGCGCCCTGCCCGCGGCGGGGCTGGAGCAGGTCATCGCCGCCGTACGGACCTCGACATGGACGACGTCCGCCGCAGGTCGCGGCGCAGCAGCCCGACGACGTCACCGCCTGACCGCGCGACACAGGAGCGCGCCATGAGCCACACCCCCAGCACCACCGCGCGAGCCGGCTTCGACGATGCCCTCGAGGCCACCCGGGCGCCGCCTCGGCGACGCGGGCTTCGGCGTCCTGACCGAGATCGACCTCGCAGCCACCCTCAAGGCCAAGATCGGTGCCGACATCGCCGCCACAGGTAATCCTCGGCGCCTGCCGACCGCCGCTCGCGCTGGCCGCCCTCGCAGGCAGAACCGACGATCGGGTCTTCCTGCCCTGCAACGTCGTCGTCCGCTCGGTCGACCCGCAGCACACGGTCGTCGAGGCCATGGACCCCGACGCCATGGTGCAGCTCACCGGCAACGAGGGCCTTGCCGAGGTCGCCGCGGACGCGCGGAGGCGGCTGTCCGCCGCCTCGAGGCACTCGGCTCGGGGCGCGACGAGCTAGTCCGCTGCCCGAGCCGCTCGACGGCATCGACGTCACGCGCTCTGGCATGGCCAGTCCGGGCCGAGGCGCACGACGTCGCCGACGACCACGACAGCCGGCGCCTGCACGCCGCGCTCCCGAGCGAGGCCGCCGATGGTGGCCACCGTGCCGACGGTCGTGCGCTGGTCGGGGGCGAAGCCACGCTCGACGATCGCGACGGGGCAGTCCGCCGACCGGCCGTGCTCGACGAGCAGCTCGGCGGTGCGCGCGAGCTGGGTCACGCCCATGAGCAGCACGAGCGTGTGGTCGCCACCGGTCGGCAGCACCGGGATGTCCTCGTGGCCGGTGACGACGGTGAAGCCGCGCGCCACACCGCGGTGGGTCACGGGTATGCCGGCTGCCGCAGGGACGCTCACCGCGCTCGTCACGCCGGGCACCACCTCGACGGGTATGCCGTGTGCCTGGCACGCGTCGCGCTCCTCGCCGCCGCGCCCGAGCACGTAGGGGTCGCCGCCCTTGAGCCGGACGACGCCGAGGCCGCGCTGCGCCTCCTCGACGAGGATGTCGTTGATCCGCGCCTGTGGGACCGGGTGGTTTCCGGATGTCTTCCCGACGTCGATGACGCGCACCGAGGCCGGGAGCCGGTCGACGACGGCGCGTGGGGCGAGCCGGTCGACGACGACGACATCGGCGGACGCGAGCAGCTCGTGTCCGCGCGCCGTGAGCAGGCCGTCCGTGCCGGGTCCCCCGCCGACGAGAGCGACCCAGCCGTGCCGCCCGTGCTGTTGGGGCTGCCGGTGGGTCCGGGTGCGGCGCAGGTCGAGGGTGCCGGAGACGAGCGCCCGCTCGACCCCGTCGCGGACCGTCACGGCCAGACCGGGGTCGCCGGCGGCATACGCAGCCACGGTGACCCGGCCGTCCGGGGTGCTGACGTCAGCGCGCGCGGCGACGCTGGCAGAGGTGCCTGCCGCGTCGGTCGCGTCGACGCACCAGACGCGCAGGGCCTCGGCGTCGGCGGCGACCTCGCGGTCGACGGACGGCTCGCCCGTCGCGGTGTGCGCGAACCACGCGTGGTCGAGGTCGGCGGGGCCGGCATAGTCCCGCTCGACCCAGTCGACGCGGCCCGCGGCAGCCAGGTCGCGGAGGTCCTCACAGAGCCACGGGGAGACGACGCGGACGGCGGCCCCCTCGTCGAGGAACGCCTTGACCCGGCGCGCGGACACCGGCCCGCCGCCGACGGCGACGACGAGGCGCCCGGTCAGGTCGAGCACGACCGGCAGCGCTGACTTCAGATGTCCCATTCCTCGTCACCCTCCGGCTCGGTCGGCGCGGCAGCCGCGGTGGGGAGCGTCGCGCCGACCATGCCGGCGGCGACGGTGCGCCCGTCGTGGGCGTCGATGAGCAGGAACGAGCCGCCGCGGCGGGAGGTCGAGTAGTTCTCGACCGGCAGCGGCGAGGCGAGGCGGAGCGTGACGAGCCCGATGTCGTTGAGCGACAAGGCTTCCGACGCGACGGCGTGCAGGCCGTCGAGGTCGAGGGCGCCGTCGAGCGAGCGGACGGCCGTCTGGACCGTGCGCGACCCGTGCTTGAGCAGCAGGCGCTGGCCCGGACGCAGCGGAGCGTCGCCGAGCCAGCAGACGACGGCCTTGATGTCCTGCGTCGGCTCGGGCGCGTCGGCGACGGCGGCGATGACGTCGCCGCGCGAGAGGTCGATCTCGTCGGCGAGGCGCAGCGTCACCGACTGCGGCGCGAAGGCCTCGTCGAGCGACCGCTCACCGAGGTCGATGCCGACGACGGTCGTGTGCCGGCCCGACGGGAGGGCCACCACCTCGTCACCGACACGCACCACGCCCGAGGCCACCTGGCCGGCATACCCCCGGTAGTCGCGGTGGGCGTCGTCGCGCGCCGCACCCTGCGGGCGGATGACGAGCTGCACCGACAGGCGGAAGGACTCGTGCGCCGGGTCGTCCGACGGCGGGAGCGCCTCGAGGAGCTCGAGCAGGCTGGGGCCGGAGTACCAGGGCGTGCGCTCGAACGCTCGGCGATGTTGTCGCCGTCGAGGGCGCTGACCGGGATGGCGATCGCGTCGACGACGCCGAGCTCGCGGGCCACGGCCTGCACCTCGGCCTCGACCCGCTCGTAGACCTCCTGCGAGAAGTCGACGAGGTCGATCTTGTTGACGGCGACGACGACGTGCGGCACCCGGAGCAGCGCGGTGACGGCGAGGTGGCGGCGGGTCTGCTCGAGCACGCCCTTGCGGGCGTCGACGAGGAGCACGACGACGTCGGCCGTCGAGCTGCCGGTCACCGTGTTGCGGGTGTACTGCACGTGGCCGGGGCAGTCGGCGAGCACGAACGAGCGGTTCGCCGTGGCGAAGTAGCGGTAGGCGACGTCGATCGTGATGCCCTGCTCGCGCTCCGCGCGCAGGCCGTCGGTGAGCAGGGCGAGGTCCGCGGCCGTCAGGCCGCGGTCCCGGCTGACGCGCTCGACGGCGGCGAGCTGGTCGGACAGGACGGACTTCGTGTCGTGGAGCAGCCGCCCGACGAGGGTCGACTTGCCGTCGTCGACCGATCCGGCGGTCGCGAGGCGCAGGAGCGTGCCCGCGGCAGTGGCAGTTGCCATCAGAAGTAGCCCTCCTTCTTGCGGTCCTCCATGGCGGCCTCGGAGATCCGGTCGTCGGCGCGCGTGGCGCCGCGCTCGGTCAGCGTGGAGGCGGCCACCTCGACGACGATGTCGGCGTTCGTGCGGGCCGGGGACTCGACGGCCCCGGTGCACGACATGTCGCCGACGGTGCGGTAGCGCACGAGCCGGGTCTCGACGGGCTCGTCGTCACGGGGCTGGCTCACCGGGCCGACGGCGAGCCACATGCCGTCGCGGCTGAAGACCTCGCGCTCGTGGGCGTAGTAGAGCGGGGCGAGCGGGATGTCCTCGCGCTCGATGTAGCGCCAGATGTCGACCTCGGTCCAGTTGCTGATCGGGAAGACGCGGACGTGCTCGCCGGGACGGTGCCTGGGGTTGAAGAGGTTCCACAGCTCGGGGCGCTGGTTCTTCGGGTCCCACTGGCCGAACTCGTCGCGGAGGCTGACGATGCGCTCCTTGGCGCGCGCCTTCTCCTCGTCGCGCCGGCCGCCGCCGAAGAGGCCGTCGAACCGGTGCTCGGCGATCGCGTCGAGCAGCGGCATCGTCTGGAGCGGGTTGCGGGTGCCGTCGGCGCGCTCGCGCAGCCGGCCGTCGTCGATGTAGTCCTGCACGCTCGCGACGACGAGCCGCAGACCGAGACGCTCGACGGTCTCGTCGCGGTAGGCGATCACCTCGGGGAAGTTGTGGCCGGTGTCGACGTGCAGCACCGGGAAGGGGATCGGCGCCGGCCAGAAGGCCTTGGTCGCGAGGTGGAGCATGACGACGGAGTCCTTGCCGCCGCTGAAGAGCAGCGCGGGGCGCTCGAGCTCGCCGGCCATCTCGCGGATGACGAGGATC
This sequence comes from uncultured Actinomycetota bacterium, assembly GCA_963849965.1. Lineage (GTDB taxonomy): Bacteria > Actinomycetota > Actinomycetes > Actinomycetales > Dermatophilaceae > Terrabacter. The sequence continues at coordinate 248,919 of CAWKJV010000030.1, forward strand.
GCCTCCGCCTCGAGCACGTCGAGCTGGCTCGAGCCGCCGGTCGCTCGAGCTCGGTATGCCGTCGCGACCGTCACGTCGTCGGTCAGCGTCGTCGGGATGGCCGGTGCTGCAGTGGGGTTCACGGTCGTCGTCATGTGTGGAGTCCGCACTCGGTCTTGGCGAAGCCGGCCCAGCGGCCGGCACGGGGGTCCTCGCCGGGCTCGACCCGGCGGGTGCACGGCTCGCAGCCGATGGACGGGTAGCCGTCGGAGAGCAGGGAGTTGACCTCGACCCGGTGCTCCTCGGCATACGTGATGACCTCGTCGAAGGTCCACGCGGCGATCGGGTTGATCTTGACGAGGCCGTTCTTCTCGTCCCAGGAGACGAGGGGCGTCTCGGCGCGGGTCGGCGACTCCTCGCGGCGCACGCCCGTCACCCACGCCTCGTAGGTCCCGAGGCTGCGCGCCAGGGGCTCGACCTTGCGCATCTGGCAGCAGAGAGCCGGGATCGCGCTCGTAGAGCCGCGCGCCGTACTTCTCGTCCTGCTCGGCGACGGTGAGCTCGGGCAGGACGTCGACGAGGGTGATCGGCAGGTCCTCGGCGACGATGTCGCGGGTCACGATCGTGTCGGAGAAGTGGTAGCCGGTGTCGAGGAAGAGCACGTCGACGCCGGGCGCGAACCGCGAGACGACGTGCGGCAGAACGGCATCCGCCATCGAGCAGGCGACGGCGAGGGTGCCGTCGAAGTGGAAGGCCGCCCAGGCGGCGATCTCGTCGGCCGTCGGCTCGCGCTCGCGGGTCGGCGGCCAGGCGTGGCGTTGAAGTCGTCGACGATGGCCTTGAGCTCGGCCTCGCTCCGGCGCCGGCGCGGCACCTTCGGCGTGGCGAGGGCGACTGGGTGGAGGTGGTGGTGCCGCTCACTGCAGGGCTCCTTCCTCTGCTCGGTGACTCCACTCGGCGAAGGTCTCGCCGTCGACGCGTCCGGCGACGTAGGAGCGCACGACGCGCTCGACGTAGTCGGGCAGCTCCGTGGCCGGGACCTTGAGACCGCGGACCGTGCGACCCAGGCCCGCCTCGTCCCGGTCGAAGGACGCGAGCCCGCCACCGAGGTGGACCTGGAAGCCGGGCTGCTGCTCGCCGTCGACGGTGATGATCTGGCCCTTGAGGCCGATGTCGGCCGTCTGGATGCGGGCGCAGGAGTTGGGGCAGCCGTTGACGTTGAGCAGGATCGGCGCGTCGAGCGAGCCGTCCTCGACGAGGTCGGCGAGCCGGGTCTCGAGCTCGGCGATGGCGGCCGTGGCGGTCTGCTTCGTCTCGACGATGGCGAGCTTGCAGTACTCGATGCCGGTGCACGCCATCGTCGTGCGGCGGAACGGGCTGGGTCGGGCCGTCAGGCCGAGCCCCTCGAGGTCGGCCACGAAGGCGTCGACCCGGTCCGCGGGGACGTCGAGGACGACGAGCTTCTGGTGCGCCGTGAGCCGCACGGCGCTGGCGCCGTAGGACTCGACGAGGTCGCCGAGGCCGGTCAGCAGGGTGCCGCTGATGCGGCCCACCGTGGGGGTCGCGCCGACGTAGAAGTTGCCGTCCTTCTGCCGGTGCACTCCGACGTGGTCGCCCGGGCCCGTGGCCGGCGCCGGCGGCGGTCCGTCGGGGAGCGGGTGGCCGAGGTACTCGGTCTCGAGCACCTCGCGGAACTTGGCCGGACCCCACTCGGCGAGCAGGAACTTCAGACGCGCCTTGTTGCGCAGCCGGCGGTAGCCGTAGTCGCGGAAGATCGAGATGACGCCGTGCCAGACGTCCACGGCCTCCTCCTCGGACACGAACACGCCGATGCGCTCGGCCAGCCGCGGCGAGGTCGAGAGGCCGCCGCCGACCCAGAGGTCGTAGCCGGGGCCGAGCTCGGGGTGGACGACGCCGACGAGCGAGATGTCGTTGATCTCGTGGACGACGTCGAGGCTCGGGTGCCCGGTGATGGCCGTCTTGAACTTGCGCGGGAGGTTGGACAGGTCGAGGTCGCCGATGTACTTCTCGGTGATCGCGGCGATGAGCGGGCGTCGGGTCGATGATCTCGTCGGCCGCCACGCCGGCGACCGGGCTGCCGAGGAAGCCGCGGGGGGTGTCGCCGCAGGCCTCCGTCGTCTGCAGGCCGACGGACTCCAGGCGCCGCCAGATCTCGGGCACGTCCTCGATGCCGACCCAGTGGTACTGGAGGTTCTGCCGGTCCGTGATGTCGGCGGTGTCGCGGGCGAAGTCGGTGGAGATGCCGCCGAGGACCCGCAGCCGCTCCGGCGTGAGCGCCTGGCCGTCGCTGCGGACGCGCATCATGAAGTAGCGGTCGCTCAGCTCGTCGTCGCTGAGCTGCGCCGTGCGCCCGCCGTCGATGCCGGGGCGCCGCTGGGTGTAGAGCCCCCACCAGCGGAAGCGGCCCGACAGGTCCTGGGTCGGGATGGAGTCGAAGCCCTCGCGGGAGTAGGTCTGCTCGATGCGCTGGCGGACGTTGAGCCCGTTGTCCTCGTGCTTCCACGTCTCGTTGCCGTTGAGGGGCTCGGGGCCGTCGACCTTCCACTGCCCGTTGGAGCGGTCGCCGCGGGGCGGGCGGGTGGCCGCACGAGCTGCGGGGCCGGAAGACTCGGTGACGGTCATGTAATCGAATGTATAACCGCCGATTATCCAGCGCTGCGACCGGTCCACACTCCGGGCCTTTCCTACCGGGCTGGTGGGAATGGCTTGGCGGGCTGCCCGAAAGGGACGGATGACGCACCTTCGTCACCCGGTCACGCTCAGCGGGTGCCCCGGACGCCTCGAAGGTGCGTCATCCGTCCCCGGACTGGTCGACCCCGTCGCCGTTGCCGTCGGCTCCCCAGATCCGCCACGTGCCGGGGATGAACTGCATCGGGCCGACGGCGCGGTCCCAGACGGGGTCGCCGTCGTAGCGGCCGCCGTCGGTGTCCCGGATCGCCGAGAACGCCCCGCCCGAGAGCGCGGGCCCGCGCACCGGGGGCACGGCGTCGTGCGCCGCATCGAGCGTGCGTCCCCGCAGCGACGACGGCTCGACCTCACCCAGGCGGCGGTGGGGCAGACCTCCTGGCCGACCCCGGTGGCCGTGCCGACCATCCCTCAGAAGGTGTCTTCGTGGAGCTCCGGGACGGCGCGGACGCCGGAGCCAGGGACCCACCGGAGTCGCACGACCTGACCCGGCCGCAGCTGCGCGGCACGCGACACCGACGCCGGGGTGAGCACCGCGACGACGGGGTAGCCGCCCGTCACGGGGTGGTCGGCGAGGAAGACCACAGGCTCGCCACCGGGTGGCACCTGCACCGCCCCGGGGACCATGCCCTCACTCGGGAGCTCGCGGTCGGCATACGTGCTCTTGCGGTGGATCTGCTTGCCCTCCAACCGAACTCCCACCCGGTTGCTCCGCGACGAGACGGTCCAGGAGCCGCTCTCGAGGTCGGTCAGGTCGCACCAGTCGGCGCGTGGTCCGGGGACCACGTCGAGCACGACGTCGCCGTCGGTCACCGGCGGCTGGGGCGCCACCTCGACGACCGGGAACGTCCGTGGCGCCGGGCCCACGGCGAGCACGTCACCCACGGCCGGGACGGCCGGCCCGAGCCCCGAGAGGGTGTCCGTCGACCGCGACCCGAGGACCGGGGGGACGGCGATGCCGCCGCGCACCGCGAGCCACGTGCGCAGCCCCACTCGAGGCGTCCCGAGGGTGAGCACCTGACCGTCGGCGAGGACCACGGGCGCGGCGTGGGGGACGGCACGGCCGTCGATGTCCGCCGGGCACAGCGCGCCGGTCAGCGCGACGAGCAGGTCCCCATGGGCACGGACCGACAGGCCTCCGAGCGTGACCTCGAGCGAGGCCGGCGCCGCGGCGCCGACGGGTGGGTGGTCGACGTCGAGCAGGTGCCCCACGAGGCGCAGACCGAGCAGGTATGCCGTGGGGTCGGCCGCGCCGGAACGCCCCACTCCCATGCCGGCCAGGCCAGGACGGCCGGTGTCCTGGACGAGGGTGAGCGGACCGGTGGCAAGGACCTCGAGGCCACGGACACCTGCCCTGTCGGCCGGCCGGCTCGGACCTCGGGCCGTGCTCGGCCCCGTGACGGCTGTGGCGTCGGGGACGTCGGGAGCGTCGGGGACGACGGGGCCACTCGACGGAGCCGACGCGTCGACGGCGACGAAGCGCACCGACCGCCCGGGAGCGAGCAGCGACGGAGGGTCGCGGTCGACGTCCCACAGCACGGCGTCCGTGGTGCCGAGCAGCTGCCAGCCTCCGGGCGACGCGTGCGGGTAGATTCCGCTGAACTCGCCTGCGAGAGCGACGGATCCGGCCGGAACGGAGGCACGCGGCTCGGACCGGCGGGGGACCGCCAGCCGGGGGTCACCACCGACGAGGTAGGCGAAGCCCGGCGCGAAACCGCCGAAGCCCACGCGCCAGGGCGTGCTCGTGTGCGCCAGCACCACCTCGTCCGGCGACAGGTCGGTGAGCCGCGCCACCTCCTCGAGGTCGGGTCCGTCGTAGCGCACCTCGACCTCCACGACGTCCTCGCTCTCCGGTGGCGCCGTGACGTCGACGTGCAGGGCAGCCTCCCGACAGGCTCGGCCGACCTCGGCTCGCCGCGTCGGCTGGCACAGCACGACGAGCAGCGAACGGGCGCCGAGCACGACGTGGTCGACGGCCGACCAGATGCCTTCGGACTGTTCGACGTACGGGTCCAGGTGGGCGCGCAGGGCGAGGGCCGCGCCGGTGTCGGCGACCTCGACGACCAGGGCCCCAGCGCCCATCGGCAGCACCCGCGCATGCATGGCCGGTGCTCAGCTCGTGAAGGGACGGATCTCGACACCGGCCGCCTCGAGGGCGGACCGCACCGCCCGCGCCATGGCGACCGCCCCGGGGGTGTCGCCGTGGATGCACACCGAGTCGGCCCGGATCTCGACCAGCGAGCCGTCGACCGCCGTCACGACACCGTCGCGCGCGAGACGCACCACCCGGGCCGCGACCTCGTCGGCGTCGTGCAGCACGGCGCCGCCCTCGGTGCGGGGGACCAGCCGGCCCTCGGGGGTGTAGGCGCGGTCGGCGAAGGCCTCGGTCACGGCCCGGAGCCCGGCGGCCGTCGCGAGCTCGAGCAGGAGGCTGCCCGGCAGCCCGACGACCGGCAGCGAGGTGTCGACCGCGACGACGGCGTCGACGAGCGCCCGGGCCTGTTCCTCGTGGTGGACGACGGCGTTGTAGAGCGCCCCGTGCGGCTTGACGTAGGCCACGCGGGTGCCCTCGACGCCCGCCATCGCCATCAACGCCCCGAGCTGGTAGATCACGTCGGCCGCGAGCTCGGCCGGGGGGACGTCCATGAACCGCCGGCCGAAGCCTGCGAGGTCGCGGTAGGCGACGTGCGCGCCGACGACGACACCCCGCTCGGCGGCATACCGGCACGTGGCGCGCATCGTCACCGAGTCCCCGGCGTGGAAGCCGCAGGCGACGTTGGCGCTCGTGACGACGTCGAGCACGGGCGCGTCGTCTCCGAGCGTCCACGCCCCGAAGGACTCGCCGACGTCGGCGTTGAGGTCGAGGCGCATGGCTTGATTCTCCCGCACCCGACCTCCCGGCGCCTATGCGCCCACGCGCCTACCGGGTCACCGCAGCGCGCAGTAGAAGCCGGGCAGTCGGCGCTCGTACGCGCTCATCGACCTCGCGCGCCACCGTCACCGAGTCGACGAGCGGGTGGAGCGCGAACGCCTCCACGGCGAGCGACCTCGACTGCTCGACGGCGGCCCGGATGACGAGCTCGTCGACGGCCTTGACCTGCTGGGTGAGGCCGAGCGCATGACCGGGCAGGGCGCTCACCGGCAGCGGGACGGGCCCCGCGGCGTCGACGCGGCACGGCACCTCGACGACGGCGTCAGCGGGCAGGCCGGCGACGGCACCCCCGCCACGGACGTTGAGGATCAGGCGCGCCGGCTCGTCCCGGGCGATCGCCGCCATGAGCGCGAGGGCCACTCCCTCGTAGCCGCCGCCCTCGACGTCCGCCTCGGCACGCTCGTGCGACTCGCCGTCGTCGCTCTCGCGGGTCTCCTGCATGTACGTCGCGTTGCGCTCGCGCCGCACGGCGTCCCACCGCTGCCAGGCGTCGTCGCGCGAGGCTGCCACGGCCGAGTAGAAGTCGGCCTGCTGGGCGACGAGGTACTCGCCGCGGGTCTGCGGGGCGCTCCTGATCTGGGCGATCGCGTCGCGCGTGAAGTAGTAGTAGTAGAGGTACTCGTTGGGCAGGGCCCCGAGCGTCCGGAGCCACTCCGTGCCGAAGAGGTGGCCCTCCTCGATCTCCCCGAGCGCCGTCTCGTCGGCGAGCAGGTCCGGCAGCAGGTCGCGCCCGCCCAGCCGCAGACCGGTGAGCCACCCGAGGTGGTTGAGCCCGGCGTAGTCGATCTCGAGGTCGTCGAGGTCGTGCCCGAGCGCACCGGCAGCGCGCTTGGCGAGACCCAGCGGCGAGTCGCAGATGCCGACCACACGGTCACCGAGCACCGACTGCATCGCCTGGGTGACGAGGCCGGCCGGGTTGGTGAAGTTGATGACCCACGCATTCGGGGCCAGACGGCGTATGCGTCGGGCGACGTCGAGCGCGACGGGGACGGTGCGCAGGCCGTAGCCGACACCACCGGGACCGGTCGTCTCCTGGCCGAGCAGCCCGAGGTCGAGCGCGATCCGCTCGTCGGCGGTGCGTCCCTCGAGACCGCCGACGCGCATCGCCGAGAAGACGAAGTCGGCCCCGGCGAGCGCCGTGTCGAGGTCGGTCGTCGCGGTGACCGTGGGGGGCGCGACCGGACCGCTCGCCCGGTCGGCGGCCTGTGCGGACAGGACCATGCGCATGACGTCGAGCCGGGTGTGGTCCGTGTCGTGCAGGACGACCTCGGTGACCCGGCGGTCGGCGGTGTCGCGCAGGAGCGCACCGTGGACGAGCGGCACGCGGAACCCGCCCCCGCCGAGGATGACCAGCTTCATGGCAGCACCACCCTCGGACCGTACCAAGGTGAGGGCGTCGAGAAATGGGCACTCGACCTCGAGTGCCCACGAACCCCCGTCGAGAACTGAGCACTCGACCTCGAGTGCCCACAACCCCGTCGAGAACTGGGCACTCGACACTCGAGTGCCCACCAACCCCCGTCGAGAACTGAGCACTCGACCCTCGAGTGCCCACGAACCCCCGTCGAGAACTGAGCACTCGACACTCGAGTGCCCACGCATCCCCGTCCGGCGCCCCGGGGAACACGGCGAGTCGCGGACGTCGATGCGCGATCATGGGGGCGTGCCCCTTCACCACACCTTCGACCCGCTCGCGGCACTGCGCCGCCCCGACGAGCCATCGCTCGACGTGTTCGTCTGGGGCACCGTCTTCCTCGACATGATCTTCGCCGGTCTGCCGAACGCCCCGAAGCCGGGCACCGAGGTGTGGGCCGACGGGCTCGCGTCGTGCCCGGGCGGCATCGCCAACCTCGCCGTCGCCACCCGCCGGCTCGGGCTGCGCACCGGCCTCGCAGCCGCGTTCAGCGACGACGACTACGGCGACTTCTGCTGGCGCACCCTCGAGGAGCAGGAGGGCATCGACCTCGCGCGGAGCCGCCGCTTCGCCGACTGGCACAGCCCGGTCACCGTCTCGATGTCGGTCGACCGCGACCGCAGCATGGTCTCCCACGGCCACCCGGCTCCCGTCCCGGCCAGCGAGCTGATCGGCACGCCACCGCGCTCGCGCGCCGTCATGGTCGACCTCGGCGAGGACGAGGCCTTCGGCTCTGCCGGCCCGACGTGGGTCGACCGGGCCCGCGACAACGGTGCGCTCGTCTTCGCCGACGTCGGCTGGGACCCCAAGGAGCAGTGGTCGCCGCACGTCCTCGAGCGTCTCGATCGGTGCGACGTCTTCATGCCGAATGCCGTCGAGGCGATGGCCTACACCGGCACCGGCTCCGCCGCCGAGGCCGTCTACGCCCTCGCCGACCTGGTGCCCGTCGCCATCGTCACCGACGGGGCGGCCGGTGCTCTCGGCATCGACGCCCGCACCGGCGAGGAGGCGCGCGTACCGGCGCTGCGCGTCCGGGAGGTCGACCCCACCGGGGCGGGCGACGTCTTCGGCGCCGCCCTGCTCGTCGGCACCCTCGCGGAGTGGCCGCTCGAGCAGCGGATGACCTTCGCGAGCCTCTGCGCCGGGCTGGCCCTCCAGCAGTACGGCGGTTCGCTCGCGGCGCCCGGATGGGGCGACCTCGCGGACTGGTGGACCGCGCTCGTGTCCGACACGAGCGGCGACGCCTACCACCGCTCGCTCCGGCGCCGCTTCGGCTTCCTCGACGAGATCGTGCCCCGGGTGCCCGTCCTGGCGTGTCGCCGTGCGACCGCGACGATCGCCAGGCGTGCGGACGTGCAGGACCTGGACTGACCGGACCTCCCCGCAGCGGGCACGATGGTGCCGTGACCGAGCTGCCCGAAGACGTCCGCGACCTCGCCGCCCTCGACCTGTCCGGCGCCCAGGTGCAGGACTGGTCGATCGCCGGGGACTCGTTCACGTGGACGCTGCTCGCCGGGGACACCGACCGGGGCCACGAGCTCGCGACCGTCACCTACGTCGGCGCCGTGGTGCTGCACACGAACCGGCGGGACCTCGACCGTGCCGTCGCGGCCGCCGCCGAGGTCGAGCGCTCGACGGTCGCCGAGACGCAGGACAGCGGGTTCGAGCACCGGATCACCCTCGCTCCCGGCTACGCGCTCGTCATCCGCTTCTGGAGCGTCGAGGTGCGCCGGATGCCGGCACCCGACCACCTGCGTCGGATCCGTTGACCCTCGGCCGAGCCACCCGGCATACGCCCTGGGTCGTATGCCGTGTGGTCCGGTACCGACGACGGACCGCCGCCGGGGGTGCCATGGTGAGTCCATGGAGAAGTCATCGCTGACCGCCCTCGCCCGCGAGCTGCTCGAGCACGCCACCGCGACCTCGAGCGGCCGCAGCGCCGACACCGTCTACGGCGGCCACGAGCACGTGCTGCGCCAGACCGTCATCGCCCTGGCGGCCGGCCAGTCCCTCGCCGAGCACGAGAGCCCCGGGGAGGCCACGGTCCAGGTGCTCCGCGGACGCGTGCGGCTCTGCGCCGGGGACGTCTCCTGGGAGGGCATCGCCGGGTGACCTGCTCATCGTGCCGCAGGCGCGGCACTCCCTCGAAGCGGTCGAGGACAGCGCCGTGCTGCTCACGGTCGCCAAGCGCGACTGACACGGCCGCGCCCGAGGCGGGCGGACGGCATACGCCCTCGGGGGCCGCTCAGTCGCCGGCGATGCCGGTGCGCTCGACGCCCTCGACGATCCAGCGCTGGAGGAAGAGGAACATCAGCAGCAGCGGCACGATCGCGACGAGCGCGGCCATGAAGAGCTGGCTGACCTGCACCGACTGCGCCGTGAGGAAGGTCGACAGCGCGATCTGCACCGTCCACGACTCCTGGTCGCGGCCGATGACGAGGGGCCAGAGGAAGGCGTTCCACGACCCGATGAAGGTGATCGTGCCGATGGCGGCGACGAACCCCATCGAGTTGGGGACGACGATGCGCCAGAAGGTGCCCCAGTAGCCGAGGCCGTCGATGAAGGCCGCCTCCTCGATCTCCTTGGGGAAGCCGAGGAAGAACTGCCGGAAGAGGAACGTCGCGAGCGCCTGGAAGAGGCCCGGGATGATGAGGCCGCGCAGCGTCGAGATCCAGCCGAGCGACGAGACGAGGACGAAGCTCGGCACGAAGGTCACGGCCGCGGGGATGAGCAGCGTCGCGGTGATCGCGTAGAAGACGGCGTTGGACCAGCGGTACGGGATGCGGGCCAGGCCGTAGCCGGCGAGGCCGGAGATGATGAGCACGCCGACCGTCTGGGTCACGGCGATGAGGCCCGAGTTGAGCAGGCTGCGCGCCATCGGGATCGCCGGGTTGTCGAAGAGGCCGGTGAGGTTGGAGGTCTCCCACTGACCGGCGGCAGCCAGTGGAAGTCCGGCGAGCCGAGGTCCTGCTCGCGCATGAACGCGCTGCGGACGAGCAGGTAGAAGGGGATGAGGAAGAGCAGCGCCGCGACCACGAGGGCGCTGTAGCGGGCCCAGCCCGACGGCGCGGGACTGGCGCTTGCTGCGCACGATCGCCATCAGTCGCCCCTGTCGCCGAGTCGGAGGATGCGGCCCTGCACCACGGCGATGATCGCGATGATGAGGGTGAGGATGACGGCGCCCGCCGAGCCGTGGCCGAAGTCCTGACCGGAGCCGAGCGCCGTGTAGTAGAGGTAGACGAGCGGCGGCCGCGCGTAGGGCGGGTAGGTGCCGAACGTCGAGAGGATGTTGTAGAACTCGTCGAACGCCTGGAACGCGTTGATGAGCAGGAGCAGCAGCACCGCCGTCGAGGTCGCGCGCAGCTGCGGCAGGGTGATGTGGCGGAAGACCTTCCACCCCTCGGCGCCGTCGATCGCGGCCGCCTCGTAGAGCGTCGGGCTGATCCGCTGGATGCCGGCGAGGAAGAGGATCATGTAGAAGCCGACCTGCAGCCACAGCCGCGCCGTGACGATGACGAGCCAGTACCACGGCGGGTTGGCGAGGCTCAGCCACGGGATCGAGTCGATGCCGAACCAGCCGAGCACCCCGTTGGCCAGGCCCGAGCGGATGCCGCTGAAGATCGACATCTTCCAGATGAGCGCGGCCACGACGTAGGAGCACGCGGTCGGCAGGAAGAAGACCGACCGGAAGAACGACTGCATGACCCGGGTGCGCGCGACGAGCAGCGCCGCGCCGAGGGAGATGACGAACGTCGTCGGCACGATGAAGACGGCGAAGGCGAGGAACGTGACGAGGCTGCTGCGGAACGCCGGGTCGCGCAGCATGTCGAGGTAGTTGCCGACGCCGACGAACTTCGTCGGCGTGACGGTGTTGTAGGACTCGAAGAACGACAGGTAGATCGACCACGCGATCGGCACGTAGACGAAGACGATCAAGCCCGATGACGAACGGGCCCACGAAGACCCAGAACCACAGGTTGCGGTCCTGGCGCCCGCGCAGGCGCCGGCCGAGCGACGGCCTCGGTGCCCGGGTGGCCGGGGTCGAGGCCGTCGCCCGGTCGGTTGCCGTCCGCTGCGTCGGCGCTGTCGTATGCCGCCGGGTCGGCCTGCGCTGTCAGGCGAGGACCCGCTTCAGCTCGGGCTCGGCCACGGCCTTGACCTTGGCGATCTCGCCGGCCGGGTCGGCGCCCTCCTTGACGATGCGGTTCATCGCGTCACCGAAGGCCGTGGCGCACTTGGGCGTCCACAGGATCGGGCTCTGCGCGTGGCCGACCTCGGTCGCGAGCTTGGCCGCCTCGGCCGCCTGCCCGCTCTTGAGGGTCGACGCCTGGCTGATGAGGCTCGTGCGCGACGGGATGTGGAAGCCGTAGGCCGTCGCGAAGTCGAGCTGGTAGGCGGTCTGGTCGACCCACAGCCACTTGGCGAACTTCTTGGCGGCCTCGACGTCCTTGCTCTTGGCGCTGACGCACGAGCCGTAGGCGCCGACGGGCACGCGAGGCCTTGCCGCTGCCGTCGAGGGCGGGCCAGGCCATGACGCCGAAGTCGTCGCCGAGGCCCTTCTTGATGTCGGGGAAGGTCCACAGGCCGGTGAACTGCATGGCCGTCAGGCCGGCGGTGAGCGCCGACGGCGTCGAACCAGTCCTTGGGGGCCCCGAGGAGCAGCACCTTGGCGTCCCACATCTCGCGGAGCTTGCCGAGGGCCGTCGCCGCGCGCGGGTCGTCGAAGCCGAACTGGTTGTCCTTGGTGAGGTAGTCGAGACCGGCCGACCACAGCATCGGGCCGCCCATGAGGCCGGCGCCGCCGTCGTTGCCGAGGAAGAGGCCCTTGACGTTGCCCTGCGTCAGCTTCTTCGCCGCGGCGATGAGCTCGTCGATGGTCTGGGGCGGCGTGATGCCGGCCTTGTCGAGCATCGACTTGCGGTAGACGAGCAGCTGCATGTCGACGACCTGCGGGATGGCATACGTCTTGCCGTCGTAGGTCATCCGCTCGAGGATGCTCGGGTTGAAGTCGGACTTCGTGTCGCCGAGCAGGTCGGTGAGGTCGACGACCTGGCCGCCCTTGATCATGTCGATCGTCGGGCCGTTGCCGTACTCGAAGACGTCGGGGCCGGCGTCGGTGAGCAGCGAGGCGGCCGTGGACTGGTCGTAGTCGCCGGGCTTCCAGCTGACCTTGACGGTGGCGTCCTTGTAGCCCGCGGCGTACTTCTCGACGGCCTGCTGCGTGCCGGCCTCGCCGTACTGGTGGTACCACTGGTTGAGCGTGGCCCCGCTGCCGCCGCCGCTCGCGCCGCCCGTGGCCGCCGGCTCGCGTCCGGTGTTGCTGCCGCACGCGGCGAGCGCACCCGTGACCGCAGCGGCACCGCCGAGCGCGAAGAGCGAGCGCCGGCGTGAGGTTGGCCCCGAGGGCCTGGCCGATCTCGCGGCCGATCTGCTTGTCAGACATAGGTTCCCCTGCGTCCTTCCTGCCCGGGTGTGCGGGCACCGTTGACGACGGCGGGCGCTCGGCCAGTCTGCTCGACCCCGCCCACCGTGCGATCGTATGCCCGAGACCTCCGCGTATGCCGGATGGGCCACTCCGTGACGTCGGCGCGGCTCAGATGGCGGCCGGGGAGTCGAGCGGGTTGTCGCTCACGGTCTCGGCGTCGGTCTGGAGCAGCTGCTCGACGAGCAGGAGGGTCTGCTCGTCCTCGATCGTCATGCGCCGGCCGAAGGGCCCACGGGCCCGGGCGACGGAGCCGCCGACCGCAGGATGCTGGCGCGCACGTCGTCCCGGGTGTCGGCAGCCATGCGTTCGAGCAGGCGGGACACCGACAGCAGGCCGGACACGACGGGTCGGCCGTCGAGCTCGAACTCGTCGAACAGCCAACGGCGTTCGGCTGCGGCGGTGCCGAGCAGCTCACGTCCGGGGCCGGTGCTGCGCAGCGCCGCGTCGGTCACGGCGTCCCAGAAGGCTCCGCGCTCGTCGTCGTCGAAGCGGACCCGGCCGGCCAGGGCGCTCAGCACCCACACGGGCGCGAGCCGGAGCGTGAACCACTCCTGCTCCGACCACTGCTCGCGCCACTGCGACACGCTCGCCACCCCACCTCTCGTCCGTGCGGGACCCGACCAGAGTACGCCGGCCGGGCCGGAGGTCGTGGAGTCCTCCGGCACCACGTGCCGGAAGACTCCGCGACCGGCAGGTGCTCTCAGGCAGGTCAGGTCAGGGGCATCCGGCGGGCGGCGACGACGGGGCGGAGCACGGCCTCGACCTCGGGCGTGGCGAACCAGCGGCGGAGGCAGTCGTCGGCGAGGACGTTGGCGAGGGAGCCGAGCACCATCGACTGGTCGAGGGAGAGGTGGCGACCCGCATGCCGGCCGGTCCGCGTGTCGACGGCGTCGATGAAGCCGCCGGGACCGTAGGCGCCGAGGTCGCGCTCGATGCGGACGAGGTTGTCGGTGGCGGCGTCGGGCTCGACCATGAGGGCCATCGCCGACGCGTGCGGGGTGACGACGACCTCGCCGTCGCGCTCGCTCGGGTAGCCCTCGGCCTGCCAGGCGATGGGCGGGACGCCGAACACCGAGTAGCCCTCGCCGGGGCAGGCCGACGGGCTGAATCCCCAGTAGCCGTAGCCCTTCTCGTCGAGGGCGTACTCACGCTGGAGGGCCACGGTGCGCGCCTCGTTGACGCCCCACGTGTCGCGGCGCCCACGTCGCCTCGGGCACGAAGATCGTCGGCATGAGCGCCTCGAACATCGACCCGCCGAAGGTCGGCACGACGTCGCGGCCGCGGTAGTGCCGCAGCGGCGCGTCGAGCGCGGCATAGTGCTCGGGCGGGATCTGGCCGTGGGCGATCCCGACGTAGCTCGCGATCCGCGGCTCGGAGTCGAGCAGGTCGTAGTGGTGCCTCGGTGTGGAAGACGTCCGCGTGCCCGGCGACGAAGGAGGCCCGGCGCGTCGGCTGGCCCGGGTCGTCGACCCAGAAGCCGCCGGTGAGGCGTCCGCCGGGCCCGTCCGGCCCGGCGGCTGCGTCGTGGAAGACGCCGAAGTCCATGCGGTCGAGCACGGCGTGGCGGCCTCGGCGACAGGCGTGGCTCGGCTGCCGCGGCCACCATGAGCCCGGCCGCGAGCCAGCCGTTGTCGACGCTCGAGAGGAACTGCTGGATCTCGTGCCCGCTGTCGGGCATCTGCCGCAGCAGGGCGCCCGAACGGTCGTCGTACCAGTTGAAGAACATCCCCGACTCGTCGTGCACCTCCATCCCGGCGAGCGTCGTGAGCAGCCGGGCGAGCCGGTCGTGGGCCTCGTCGACGCGCACGAGCCCGAGGTCGCGAGCGGCGACGGTGCACCAGAGCAGGCCGCCGATGTTGGTCGGCGAGGTGTAGCCGCTGCGGGTCGCGGGGTCGAGCGAGGCGGCGATGCTGTCGGTCGGCAGGCCGGTGTCCGGGGTCGGTCATGGCCTCGAAGGAGCGCCAGGTGTCGGCGGCCCAGCGGAGCAGGAGGGTGCGGTCAGGCATACGAAGTCCTTGGGGTGGGGGTGTCGGAAAGTGGGCACTCGACGGAGCGCGGCCCGACTTGGTCGAGTGCACATGCCCGGCGTCGGGAAGTGGGCACTCGACGGGGGAGAGGTGCGCGTGCAGGGTCAGCGCCGGCGACGGACGTCTGGTCCCAGTCGCAGCCGCACGAGCCGCGGACGACCATCCGGGTCGGGAGCACCTGCGGGTGCACGTCGAACTTGCGGCCGGCGATGCGCTCGTGGAGGCGGATCGCGGCCCACCGTCCGAGCTCGCGCATCGGCTGCTGCACCGTGGTCAGGCCGGGTGCGAGGTAGCGCGAGGTCATGATGTCGTCGAAGCCGACGACGGCGACGTCGTCCGGCACCCGCCGGCCCTCGCGGGCGAGGAGGACCATCGTGGCGAGCGCGAGCTCGTCGTTGGCGCAGACGAGCCCGTCGACGACCGCGCCGGCCGCCTCGGCCTCGCGCAGGCCCTCCATGACGTGTCGTGCCGAGGTCTCCTCGTACTGGACCCGGATCGGGCCGGCCACCTCGGCGCCACGACTGCGCGTCAGGGCGTGCTGGAAGCCGCGGTAGCGCTCCGAGACGTCGTGCGAGGTGTCCGGGTCGCCGACGAAGACGAGCCCGGTGCGGCCGTGGTCGAGCAGGTGCCGGGTCAGCTCGGCCGAGCTGATGAAGTTCTCGACCTGCACCGCGTCGCAGCCCTCGATGGCGTCGCGCGCGACGAGCACCGTCGGGGTCGTGCGGACGATCTGGCGCACCATCGTGTCGCTGATCGTGTCGTTGGCGATGACGATGCCGTCGATGCGGCCCAGCATCTTGCGCACCGAGGCCTCGGCGTCCTTGGACGCGTCGCACACCACCACCACGACGGACTGGCCGTCCCGGGCCGCCGTGGACTCGAAGCCCGACAGCAGCTCGGAGTAGTAGGGCCCGCGCAGGCCCGGCAGCACGAGTCCGTGCGTCTCGTGCGACGGCACGTCGACGGGTCGGCCGGCGCGCAGCGGGACGTACTCGAGGTCCTCGACGGCCCGCAGCACCCGCTGCCGGGTCAACGCCGACGCCGGGGTCGAGCCGCTGAGCACGCGCGAGACCGTGGCGATGGACACGCCGGCGCGCTCGGCCACGGTGTAGATCGTGACCGGTCGCGCGTCGTCGTGCTCGGTGGACACCCAGGCTCCCTCTTCCGGGTCCACTGTGCACGGGCAGCGCCGTGCTTCACAACTCGGGCAGCGCGCCTCAGAACGGGTTGGGGATCGCGTCGAGCAGCGTGCGCGTGTAGTCGTCCTTCGGGTCACGGATGACCTCCAGCGTCGGGCCCTTCTCGACGACCTTGCCGCCGTTGAGCACGATGACCTCGTCGGAGAGCATGCGGGCGCTGAGCAGGTCGTGGGTGATGTAGAGGATGCCGACGTCGTTGTGCTTGACGAGGTCGTTGAGCAGCTCGAGGACCTCGGCGCGGATCGACACGTCGAGGCTCGAGATCGGCTCGTCGGCGACGATGATGCTCGGGCTCGACCGCGAGGGCCTTGGCGATGATGACGCGCTGGCGCTGGCCCCCGGACAGCTCGTAGCCGTAGCGGTTGATGAACCGGTCGGCGGGCGTGAGGGCGACCCGTCTCGAGCAGCTCCTTGACCCGCTCGCGCAGCGCCTCGCCCTTGAGGCCCTGGTAGTTCACGAGCGGGCGCGAGAGCACGTAGCCGAGTCGCTTGGCCGGGTTGATCGAGCTGTAGGGGTCCTGGAAGACCATCTGCACGTCGCTGCGGTAGTGCGCGCAGGGCGCGGCCCCTGAAGCCGGAGACCTGCCGGTCGCCGTCGGGGCCGTGGAAGACGATCGGCCGCTCGTGGGCTTCTCGACGCCGGTGATCATCCGCGCGATGGTCGACTTGCCGCTGCCGCTCTGGCCGACCAGCGCGGTCACCTCGCCGCGGCGCAGCTCGAAGCTGACGTCGCTGACGGCCTCGGTCCGGGTGACGGTGAGGCCGCGGCGACGCTCGAAGACCTTCGTGACGTCCTCGCACCGACGAGCACGACCTCGTTGGCCAGCGCGCTGCGTGACTCGTCGGCCGTCTTGACGAACTGGGGGCCCTCGAAGCCGCGCTTCGGCCTCGCCGAACCTCAGGGCGCCCCCGTCCTCGCGCTGGAGGACGGCGACGTGGCAGGCCGCACGCCCGCCGTGCGAGCGGCACGAGCGGCGGCTCCTTCTCGACGCAGAGCTCGATGCGCTCGGGGCAGCGCGGCGCGAAGCTGCAGCCGACCATGTCGCGGCTGAGGTCCGGCGGCCGCCCCGGGACGTAGGTGATCTTCACGGTCTCCTGCGCGCGGGTCGCCGTACGAGCCGAGCAGCCCCTTCGTGTACGGGTGCAGCGGCTCGCGCAGCAGCGCGCCGGCGCTCTGGTCCTCGACGATGCGACCGGCATACATCACGAGGATGCGGTCGGAGAGGTCGAGCACGGTGCCGATGTCGTGGCTGATGAAGAGCACGGCGAAGCCCTGCTCGGCCTGGAGCCGGCGCACGTTCTCGAGGATCGAGTGCTGCACGACGACGTCGAGGCCCGTCGTCGGCTCGTCGAGCAGGACGAACTTCGGCTCGAGCGCCAGGGCCAGCGCGAGGTTGACCCGCTGGCGCATGCCACCGGAGAGCTCGTGCGGGAAGGCGGTCATGAACTTCGGGTCGATGATGACCATGTCGAAGAGCTCGCGGATGCGCCGCGTCACGGCCTCGCCGCGCAGCGTCGAGTGCTGCTCGATGGCGTCGCGGAACTGCCCCTCGACCCGCACGACCGGGTTGAGCGAGTTCATGCTGCTCTGGAAGACCGTCGAGATGTCGCGCCAGCGCAGCGCGCGCAGCTCGTCCTCCGGCAGGTGCGTGATGTCGGTGCCGTCGAAGCTGATCGAGCCGCCGCTGATGCGGCCCGGGCGCTGCAGCAGCCGCAGCAGCGCGGTGCCGAGCGTCGTCTTGCCCGAGCCGGACTCGCCGATGAGGCCGACGAACTCGCCCGGCTCGATGGCGAAGCTGACCTCCTGCACGGCGTCGAGCGGCCGGCGACGCCTTGGGCTCGTACCGGACGCTGAGGTCGCGGACGTCGAGGAGTGTCATGCGTCCTCCCGGAGGTGGGGGTTGCTCAGCAGGTCGACGCCGAAGTTGATGAAGGTCATCGCGGTCATGAGGATCGCGAGCACGAGGCCGGGCACGAAGACCCACAGCCACAGGCCCTGGGCGATGGCCCCCTGCGCGTTGGACTGGTAGAGCATCGTGCCCCACGAGACGCTCTGGCTGTCGCCGAGACCGAGGGCCGCGAGGCCCGCCTCGGCGCCGATGGCGCCGGTGGCCGCGCCGACGAAGCTCGCCGCCACGAGCGAGGTCATGTTGGGCATGATCTCGCGGAAGACGATCCGCCACGTGCCCTCGCCCGAGAACTTCGCCGCGGTGACGAAGTCGCGGTTGCGCAGCGTGATGATCTGGGCCCGCTTGGCCCGGGCGGCGCCGGCCCAGGACGTGATCGAGATGACGCCGACGATGAGCCAGATGCCGCGCACCTCGGAGTAGGCGACGAGCGTGATGATGAGCGGGAGCGCCGGGATGACGAGGGCGACGTTGGTGACGAACGAGAGCACGTCGTCGAGCAGCGTGCCCTCGGCGTAGCCGGAGATCATGCCGATGACGAGGGCGATGACGGTCGCGATGAAACCCGCCGAAGAGGCCGACCAGCAAAGAGATCCGCGTGCCGTAGATGAGCTGGGAGGCGATGTCCTGGCCGCTCGTCGTCGTGCCGAGCCAGTTGGTCGCGCTCGGGCTCGGCCAGCGGCGGTGAAGGAGCCGTCGAGCGGGTCGTGCGGCGCGATGAGCGGCGCGAAGATCGCCGACGAGCACGTAGACGGCGAGGATGACGACGCCGACCCGTGCCTTCTTGCTGCTCCAGATCACCTGCCACCACTGGTCGGGGCGTCTCGGCGTCGTTGACCTGCTCGACCGCGCGCTGGCGAGGGCTGGTCCGCGCTGGCCCTCGGCCATGAAGTCCTCGGCCGGGGTGGGGACGGGGTTGACGCTCATCCTTCGGCCCTCCTGGCTCGTGGGTCGAGCACGCCGTAGAGCAGGTCTGCGGCGAGGTTGGCGACGAGCACGCCCGCGGTCGTCAGCAGCATCAGGGTCTGCAGCAGCGGGTAGTCCTTGTTGGCGACGGCCTCGCCCATGAGCCGGCCGAGGCCGGGGTAGTCGAAGACGGTCTCGACGAGGATCGCCCCACCGAGCACCCCACCGAGCGCCAGCGCGAAGCCGGTGACGCTGGGCAGCATGGCGTTCCGCGCCGCGTACTTCAGCGCGACGTGGCGGTCGGGAAGGCCCTTGGCCTTGGCCAGCCGGATGTAGTCCTCGCCGAGGTTCATGATCATCGTGTTGCGCATGCCGAGGATCCAGCCGATCGGCGTGACGATGAGCAGGGCCAAGGCGGGCAGGAACGAGTGCGAGACCGCCTCCTGGATGAACGGCCAGTTCCAGCCCGGCGTCGCCTCCTCGTAGCCGCCCGACGTCGGGAACCAGCCGAGGCTGTAGCCGAAGACGTAGAGCAGGAGCAGGCCGATCCAGAACGGCTGGAGCGTGCCGAGGAACGTCGACCCGAGCGTCACGACGGAGTCGAAGCGCGTGTTGCGTCGCCACGCGGCATACGCACCGAGCACGACGCCACCGACGAACGAGAGCACCTGGGTGATGGTGACGAGGATGATCGTCCACCAGAACGCCTGGCCGATCACCTCGGTGACCGTGTAGGGGTAGTACGTGTACGACAGCCCGAAGTTGCCGTGCACCAGCTCACCGAGGTAGCTCACGTACTGGCTCCACAGCGAGCCGTCGGGCGTGCCGAGCATCGCCCGCATCGCCTTGACCTGCGCCGGGTCGAGCGCCGCGTCCTTGCCGGCCAGACGCTTGACCATGATCTCGGCGGGGTCACCCGGCTGCAGACGGGGGATGAGGAAGTTCAGCGTGACGACCGCCCAGAGGGTGGCGAGGAAGAAGCCGAACTTCCGCGCGAAGTACTTCATGCGGGTCCCTCCCTGCCGGGGCCGGAGCGGCTGCGGGTGCAGCCGCCCCGGCACGCGTGCAGGTGGTCACTTCGGCGCGGTGAGGTGCGTCAGCACCAGGAGCTTGTCGTCCTGCGGGTTGGCGTACGGGTCCTGCTCGCTCGGCCAGCCGACGGCCTTGTCGGTGCGGTAGATGACGCGGGCCGGAGCGTAGATGAGCGCGGTGACCGGGTACTTCGTCATCATCGTGTCGACGAGGGGCGCCAGGTCGGCCTTCTGGCTCTCCTTGTCGGTGTCGGACGCCAGCTTCGTGACGGCCGCGTCGACGGCGGGATCCTTGAACCGCTGGACGTTCGGGAGGATGTCGGTCTTGGTCGGGATCTGCGTGCTCGACAGCTTGGCGCCGATGTTCTTGGAGAGCTCACAGCCGCCGTGCAGGTACTCGAGCATCAGCTGGAAGTCGCCGGACTTCTTCTGGCCGTCGACCGAGTCGGGCGCCGAGGCGGTGACCTTGGCGGTGACGCCGGCGTCGTTGAGTCCCTTGACGACGACGTCGGCGATGGCCTGGTAGTCGATGAAGCCGGCCTGCACCGAGAAGTTCACGGCGAGCGGGGAGCCGTCGGGCATCGTCCGCTTGCCGTCGGCGCCCTTCTTGTAGCCGGCCGCGTCGAGCATCGAGTTGGCCTTGCCGAGGTCGAACGGCACGACCGTGTCCTCGCCGCCGTAGGTGGACGGGAGCAGCGACGCCATCGACGGCAGCTTGAGACCCGTCTGGCTCGCGGGCTTCATGACGCCGTACGTCGCCTTGACCGACATCTCCTGCTTGTTCATGGCGTAGGAGATGGCTTCGCGGAACTTCGCGTCGTTGAACGGCGGCTTCTCGTCGTTGCCGGTCAGCACCGTCATGCCGTTGGGCGCGTAGTAGAAGTGGTTGTTCTTCGGGTCGGCGTCGACGAACGTCTTCTTCGGGTTGGGGATCTCGCCCCAGTAGGCGTCGAGCTGCCCGGAGCGCAGCTTGAGCGCGGCCTGGGCCGCGTCGTACTGCCCCTCGAGGACGATCTTCTTGACCTTGACCTTGTCGGCCTGCCAGTAGTCGGGGCGGCGCTCGAGCACGAGCTGGCGCCCGTTGTAGCTGGCGACCTTGAAGGGGCCCGTCGAGACGGGCGTCTTGTCGACGAACTTCGTCGGGTCGCCGACCTTGGAGTAGACGTGCTCGGGCAGCATCTTCGTGCTGATGATGCCGTCGTACTTCGCGGCAGCGTTGCCGGTGAACTCGAAGACGACCTTGTCGCCCTCGGCCGTCACGGACTTCGCCGGCGCACCGAAGCTGTCAGTCCAGACGCCGGCCTTGTCGAAGGCGGGGTACTGCTTCATCAGGTTGAAGGTGAAGGCGACGTCCTTGGCGGTGAACGCCTGTCCGTCGCTCCACTTGACGCCCTGACGGATGTCGAAGGTGAGCTTGGAGCCGCCCTCCCACGTCGACTTCGTCGCGAGCCAGGGCGTCTCCTCGCAGGTGAGGTTGTTGCGCACGATGAGCGGCTCGTAGAGCCAGGTCCCCGTGAGCGGCTTGGGCGAGTTGGGGTTGTAGTTGACGAGTCCGCCGACGGCCGCGTCGGCCTCGGAGGGGAACGTCAGCTGGTCGATCATGCCGCCGCTGCTGCCCTGGCCCGACTTCGAGGCCGCGCCGCCGGCGCAGCCCGTCAGGGCGAGGGCGGCGGTCAGGCCGGTCACGATCAACAGGGGTTTGGTGCGAGCCAGCGTCATTGCAGACCTCCGTGGGGCGGGATTTCCGTCAGATTAGGTGCACGGCGACAACCACTGTCAACGCTTTGGGACGATGTAACTACTTTCATGCCTTCACTCGTGCGCACCGTGACTTTCATTTGTTTTCAAGGGGATTCGCTCTGGAGTGAAAACAGGCCCGCTGATAGGAAAGAAGGGTGCTCGACGACAACGCCGTCCTGACCGCTCCGACGGTCCACTCCCTCGAGGGCCGCTCCACGCTCTTCGCCGAGGTTCTCGACAACGGTGCGCTGCGCCGGCTCGAGGCCTTCGGGACGAGCCTGTTGCTGCACCCCGCGACCGTCGCAGAGGCGGGTCTGACGAACGTGCACCTGCGCGTGCACCGGCCGGACGGCATACGTCGTCGGGCCCTGCTCGGGCCGGGCAGCGGCTCCGTCGTCAGGGCCACGGACGAGGCCGTCGCCGTCACCGGGCACCACGAGGGCATCGACTACCGCCTCGTCCTGCGCCTCGGCGACGAACACGCGAGCTGGCACTGGGACCTCGAGCTGACGAACACGTCGGACGAGCCGGTCACCGCCGACGCCGTGCTCACCCACGACCCGGCCCTCGCGCCGCTCGGCGCCGTGCGCACCAACGAGTACTACGTGAGCCAGTACCTCGACATCTCGCCGGTCACGACGACCGAACACGGCACCGCGGTCGCCGTGCGCCAGAACATGCCCGGCCAGCGCGTGCCCTGGCTCATGGTCGGCACCACCGGCACCGGCACCGGCTGGGCGACCGACGCGCTCCAGCTCGTCGAGCGCACCGGCGGCGGCGTGCGCTGGCCCGGTCTCGACGCGGCCGACCTGCCGAGCGCGCGCCTCCAGCACGAGCACTCGCTCATCGCGCTGCAGGACGCCCCGGCCGAGATCGCGCCGGCCGACACCCACCGCACCGGCTTCTGGGGCATCGCCCTCGAGGACCACCCCGAGGCGACCTCGGACGCCGACGCACGCTGGGCCGACGTCGCGATGGCGAGCACCGGCGCCGGCGAGCTGCCCGAACCGACCAGAGCGCGGCCGACTCCAGCGCGGGCGACCCCACCCCGGCCACGCTGTGGTCGTCCAGCCCCGCGTTCCCCTCGCGGGCGCTCGACCGCGCCGAGCTCAACGACGCGGGCCTGCTCGACGGCCGCACCCATGTCGAGACGGCCGCCGACGGCACCGAGCTCGCGTGGACCGTCCGCGGCGGCCAGCTCGTGACGCCCGCCAAGGAGCTGAGCGTCCTGCGCCCCCACGGCCACCTGCTCCGCACCGGCGACACCTTCACCCCCGACTCCCGCTCGCTGGCGTCGACGGTCTGGATGGCGGGCACCTTCCACTCGCAGATCACCCGCGGCCACGTCGGTCGCAACCCCGTGGTGACCGGCCGCCGCACCTACCTCGGCCTCCAGCGCGCCCACGGCGTCAGGCTCTTCGTCGAGGACGCCGACGGGTCGTGGTCGCTCCTCGAGACCCCGAGCGCCTGGTTCACGGCGCTCGACCACTGCACGTGGTGGTATGCCGCAACCTCGGGTCCCGTGCTCACCGTGACCTCGGGCGCCCCTGCCGACGAGCACTCCCTGGGCCTGTCGGTCGTCCAGCACGGCGGGGCGCCTCGTCGGGTGCTGCTCGCGCTGCAGGTCGCCGACGACCTGTCCGACGCGCCGAGCGTGACCAGCGTGACGACGGCCGGTGGCGCCGACGATGCCGCCCAGGACGCGGTCGAGGTCACGACGGCACACGACCCCCGCCCGTGGCGCGTCTCGTGGACCGGCCCCGGCAGCGCCGAGGTCGGCGACGCCCGCCTCCAGGCCGACGGCGTCAGCCGCGGGCCGGGGTGGGTCACCGTCCTCTTCGACCCGAGCGACCGGGTCGAGGTCGTCGTCGCCTCCGCTCCCGACGCCGGTGACGCGCCTGCCGGAGAGGTGGTGCCCGAGGGGGAGCACCTCGGAAAGTCGTTCTGGGACAGGGCTGGTCACGCGGTCAGCCTCGACGGCTCGGCGCTCGGCCCGGCCGGGTCCGAGGCCGCGAACCTCTCGGCGGCGCTGCCGTGGTTCACCCACAACGCGTTCGTGCACTACCTCTCGCCGCGCGGGCTCGAGCAGTTCTCCGGTGGCGCCTGGGGCACGCGCGACGTGTGCCAGGGCCCGGTCGGTCTGCTCACGGCGCTCGGCCGGCAGGAAGCCGTGCGCGACGTCCTGCTCCGCGTCTTCCGCGCCCAGAACGCCCGCGGCGACTGGCCGCAGGCGTTCGAGTTCCTCCCGCCCCTGCCCGAGACGGGGCAGCAGGACTCGCACGGCGACGTCGTCTTCTGGCCCGTCCTCGCGGCCGGTGACTACCTGCGCACCACCGGGGACGCGAGCCTGCTCGACGAGACGGTCGCCTTCGTCGGCGACGACGCCCTCGGCGAGCCGGCCACGGTGGCCGAGCACCTCCGTCGTGCGGTCGACCGGATCACGGCGAGCACGGTCCCCGGGAGCCCGCTGCCGGCATACGGCCACGGCGACTGGAACGACTCGCTCCAGCCGGCCGACCCGCACCTGGCCGCCCACCTCGTCTCCACGTGGACGGCGGTGCTCCAGACGCAGTCGCTGCGCACCCTCGCCGAGGGTCTCCACGCGGTCGGCACGCCCGGTGACACGGCGGCCCTCAGCGCCGACGCGGACGAGCTCGCCGAGCGCACCCACGACGCGCTCCTCGACGCAGCTCGCCACCGACCCGGTGCTGCCCGGCTACCTGCTGCAGCACGAGGACGGTCGCTTCGAGCCGCTCGTGCACCCGAGCGACGAGCGCACCGGGCTGCGCTACGGCGTGCTGCCGTGGATCCACGCGATCGGCGCCGACCTGCTGACGCCCGAGCAGGCGCGGCACCACCTCGACCTCATCGAGGAGCACCTGCTCGGCCCGGACGGCGCCCGCCTCTTCGACCGGCCGGTCAGCTACGTCGGCGGCCCGATGACGGTCTTCCAGCGCGCCGAGGCGAGCACCTTCTGGGGCCGCGAGATCGGCCTGATGTACATGCACGCGCACCTGCGCTACGCCGAGGCGCTGGCCCGGGTCGGGGACGGCGCGGCGCTGCTCACTGCCCTCGCCAAGGCGAGCCCCGTCGGGCTGGACTCGCTGGTGCCGCAGGCGCGCCCGCGCCAGACGACGTGCTACTACTCCTCGTCCGACGGCGCCTTCACCGACCGCTACGACGCCTCGGAGCGGTATGCCGCGCTGCTGGCGGGCGAGGTGCCCCTCGAGGGCGGCTGGCGCATCTACTCCTCCGGACCCGGCCTCGTGCTGCGGCTCGTCACGGAGGTGCTCCTCGGCATCCGCCAGCGCGGCGACGACGTCGAGGTCGACCCGGTGCTGCCTCCCGCGGGGGACGGTGCGAGCGAGCTGACCGCGCGGCTCCCGCTCATGGGCCGCGACCTGACGATCCGCTACGTCGTCGGGCCCGAGGGCCACGGCGTCCGCCGGGTCACCGTGGGCGGTCGCGAGCTCGAGCTGCGGCCCCTCACCAACCCCTACCGCCGGGCCGGGGTGGCCGTCCGCGCCGCCGACCTGCTGCCCGCCACGTCCGAACCCGCCACGCCGAACCCGCCACGTCCGAACCCGCCACCGAGATCATCGTGGAGACCCACTGACATGACCGACGTCACCGCGGCACGAGCGCCCGCGGCCCGCCCGAGCGGCCGTGGCTCGATGCCACGCTGCCCGTCGAGGAGCGCATCGACCTCCTCCTGGCCGAGATGACCCTGGCCGAGAAGGTCGGCCAGACCCACCAGGTCGCCAACATCGACCCGGAGGCCGACGCCGGCGAGATCGCGGCGGGCCGGATCGGCTCGAGCCTCTACGCGTCCGGCCCGACGGGCGGCAACGAGCGCGACGAGGGCGTCCTCGTCGGCAACATCGACGCCGCCCAGCGCCACGCCGTCGAGGGCAGCCGCCTCGGCATCCCGCTGCTCTTCGGCCGCGACGTCATCCACGGCCACCGCACGGTCTGCCCGATCCCGCTCGGCATCGCCGCCTCCTTCGACCCCGACCTCGCCGAGGAGATCGGCGAGATCGCGGCCCGCGAGGCCGTCGTCGACGGTGTCGCGTGGACGTTCGCCCCGATGGTCGACATCTCCGAGGAGCCGCGCTGGGGCCGGGTCGCCGAGTCGCTCGGCGAGACCCCGGTGCTGTCGGGCCGCCTCGCCGCCGGTCTCGTGCGCGGCTTCCAGGGCGACGACCCGAGCGACCCCGACCGGCTCGCCGCGTGCGCCAAGCACTTCGCCGGCTACGGGCTCGCCGCCGGTGGCCGCGACTACGACACGGTCAGCGTCGGCGAGAACACCCTGCGCAACCTGCACCTGCGCCCGTTCAAGGCGGCCGTCGACGCCGGCGTCACCACGGTCATGGCGGCCTTCAACGACGTCGACGGCATCGCCGATGCACGCCCACGAGCACCTCATCCGCGGGAGTCCTCAAGGGCGAGTGGGGCTTCGACGGCATGGTCGTCGCCGACTGGAACGGCATCGGCCAGCTCGTCAACGCCGGGCGTCGCGGCCGACCTGCGCGAGGCGGCGGCCCTGGCGATCCGGGCCGGCGTCGACCTCGACATGTGCTCCGGCGCCTACCTCGCGCACCTCGAGGAGCTCGTCGACTCCGGCGACGTCGAGCTCGCGCTCGTCGACGACGCCGTCCGCCGCGTGCTGCGGCTGAAGTTCCGCCTCGGGCTCTTCGAGCGTCCGTATGCCGCCCGCCCGGGTGCGTCGAACGCCCCGACCCCCGAGACCCGCGAGGTCGCCCTCCGGGCCGGCGCAGGCCGCGCACGTGCTCGTCAAGAACGACGGCGTCCTGCCGCTCGACGCGTCGTCGGACGCGACCGGCTCGGTCCTGCTCAGCGGCGCCTTCGTCGACGACGGCGACGCCCTGCTCGGCACGTGGGTGCTCGACGGCCGCGGCGAGGAGGTCGTCACCCCCGGGCGCGGCCCTGCGCGAGCGCCTCGGCGACCGGGTCACCGTCGCCGACGGCCGCTTCTCCGACGTGACGCTCATGCAGGCGCGCGCGCGCCGAGACGACCGTCCTGCTGCTCGGCGAGCACCGCTCCCGGTCCGGCGAGGCGCAGTCGGTGGTCGACATCGGCCTGCCGCCGGGCCAGCTCGAGGTGCTGCGCGCCGTCGCGGCCTACGGCAAGCCGCTCGTGGCCGTCGTCTACACGGGGCGCCCGCTCGACCTCACGCGAGGTGCTCGACCTCGCCGACGCGGTGCTCGTCGTGTGGCACCCCGGCACCGAGGCCGGCAACGCCCTCGCCTCCGTGCTGCTCGGCGACGTCGAGCCGCACGGCCGGCTGCCGATGACCTTCCCGCTCTCGACGGGTCACATCCCGACGAGCACGCACCAGCGGCCGACCGGCCGGCTCATCCGGGCCGACGTCGACCACAAGGAGGGCCGCTACATCGACGCCCTCACCTACCCGCGTCTGCCCTTCGGGCTTCGGCCTGTCCTACACGACCGTCGACTACGGCGCGCCCACCGTGTCGGCGCCGACGCTCACGACCGACGGCTCGGTCACCCTCACGGTGACCGTGACCAACACCGGCGAGCGCCCGTGCCGCGAGGTCGTCCAGCTCTACTTCCGCGACCCCGTCGCCGAGGTGACCCGCCCGCTCGTCGAGCTCACCGACTGGGCGCTCGTCGACCTCGAACCCGGCCAGGCGCGCGAGGTCACCTTCGACGTGCAGGCCGAGCAGACGGCATACGCAGGCCGTGACCTCACGACCCGCGTCGACGAGGGCGAGATCGTCCTGCTCACCGGGCCCGACGCGGCCCGCCTCCAGCCCGTGTCCGTCACGGTGACTCAGAAGGACTCATGATCGAGACCACCCGCCGCCAGATCCGCATCGACGGCGAGCCGTCGCATCGTCATGTCGGGCGAGGTGCACTACTTCCGCGTCGCGCGCGCGGAGTGGGGCCAGCGGCTCGACCTGCTCGTCGAGGCCGGCTGCGACACCGTCGCCTCCTACATCCCGTGGATCTTCCACGAGCTGCCCGACGGCACCCTCGACGTCACCGGCGAGACGCGGCCCGAGCGCGACATCGGCGCGTTCATCGACCTCGCCGGCGTCGAAGGGGCTGCGGTTCATCGCGCGGCCCGGGCCGTTCATCATGGCCGAGCTGAAGAACGAGGGCATCCCGTACCGCGTCTACCGCGACCACCCGGAGATCGTGCCGGTCGGCTGGGACGGCGTGCAGGTGTCGTCGCGGACGGTCGACTACCTCGCGCCGGCGTTCCTCGCCGAGAGCGCGCGCTGGTTCGACGCGATCATGCCGGTGCTGGCGCCGCGGCTGCAGCCGGCGGGCGGCCCGATCATCGGCGTCCAGCTCGACAACGAGATCGGCATGCTCGCGTGGGTGACGAACTCGCCCGACCTCACCGACGGGCTCGTCGCGTCGTTCGGCGACTTCGTCCGCGAGCGCCACGGTGACGCGGGGCCGTATGCCGTGTCGCCGGGTGAGGAGGGCTGGGCGGAGGTCGTGCGGTCGCCCAAGGAGGAGTGGGCGGGCGCGCTGCGTCTCGACCTCGGGCTCTTCATGCGGCAGCCGGTTCGCCTCGTACGTGGCGGCGCTGCGCGGGATGTGCGAGGAGCGCGGCGTCGCGGGCGTGCCGTTCTTCGTCAACATCCACGGCACCGAGGGCGGCAACGGCGCGCCGTTCCCGATCGGCATCAGCCAGCTCGTCGACACGTATGCCGGCATCCCGGGGATGGTCTCGGGGTCGGACCACTACCTCGGCGAGGCCACGCTCAACACGATGACCGACCTCTACGTCATGAACGCCTACATGGCGGCCGTCCACGACTCCGACCAGCCGCTGACCTCCCTTGAGTTCGAGGCGGGTTCGGGCGACTACGGCGCGGGGGCGGAGATGCAGTACGACCCGTCGACGGCGGACCTCAAGACGCGACTCTGCCTCGCCCAGGGCAACCGGCTCATCAACTACTACCTCTTCGCCGGCGGCATCAACCCGCCGCTCGACGAGCGCGTCGACGACGGCAACGACCGGGTCAGCTTCACCGGCGAGCGCCACGGCACGGCCGCGCCCGTCGGCCCGGAGGGGCAGCGCGGCTACGCCTACGAGGCGACGGCGCAGGCCGTCCTGGCGGTCAAGGCCAACGAGCCGTGGCTGGCCCGGATGGACGAGGACCACGACGACGTG
This sequence comes from uncultured Actinomycetota bacterium, assembly GCA_963849965.1. Lineage (GTDB taxonomy): Bacteria > Actinomycetota > Actinomycetes > Actinomycetales > Dermatophilaceae > Terrabacter. The sequence goes on from CAWKJV010000030.1 coordinate 277,420, forward strand.
TCGCTGGGACTCGTGCTCGACGCGTACATGACGGAGTACCACCACCCGGGCTCGGAGGTGATGACGGAGGTCGTCAACGACCTGACGTCGCACCGAGGCGCGGGCGAGCGCAAGGCTCTGGCGCGCTCGCTGCTGCTCGGCGGGTTCCGGTTACGGCGCGACGCACCTCGAGCGCCGCGACCCGAAGCCCGGGTCGACGGTGCTCGTGGGGACGGGGCGCTTCCTCTCGCGTGTCGTGCAGGAGCGGCTCGTCGGGCACGTCACGACTGGTGGCAACGTCGTGCTGCTCGGGCGGGTGCCCGAGCGCGACCTCGACGGGTCGCCGTGCACCGTGCTGGCGGACGCGCTCGGGATCACGTGCGCGGTGAGGTCGTGCGCGACTCAGGGCACTACTTCCCGTCGCTCGTCGCGCAGGGCTGGGCGCAGCCGTGGCCGGAGATGCGCGCCGGGTGGCTGCAGCACCTCGAGCACGAGCGCGGTGACGTCGTGCTCACCGACGTCTACGGCGCCGTGTGCGGTGTCGACGTGCCGCTCGGCGAGGGGCGTGCCATCGTGCTCGCGGCGCAGGTGCCCTCGGACCCGGTCCTCTTCGACCGGGCCCTGTCGAGCCTCGGCGTCACGCCGGGCCTACGCCTCGAGACGCAGTGGCCGGGCGTCTTCGCGACGACGACGAGCACCGACGACGGCCAGCGGGCCCTGCACGTGCTCAACACGTCCGGTGCACCGGCCACGGTGACGGTCGCGCTGACGGCACCCCGATCGCGGCCGGCGCGACCCTGCGCGTCCCGCCGCGGTCAGGGCACATCCTGCCGCTCGGCCTCGACGTCGCCGGTCGCCGGCTCGACTGGGCCTCGGCCGAGATCGCCGGCGTCGACGCGGATGGCACGGTCCGCTTCCGGCCCGGCCTCGACGAGGACGGCGGCACGACGGTCATCGTCGACGGACTGCCGATCGAGCTGGCCTCAGGGGACCACACCCTCTTGCTCTGAGGTACAAGGCGCAAAGAACGGCTGGGGCGCGACAAGCAGTCGCGCCCCAGCCGTTCCGCAAGCAAACCGGGGTGACCTCGAGGTAGCCCATCCCGCCCACTAAGGGCGCCCATCCCGCGCATTAGGGCAAGAGTCAGGGCGCCTCCTTCGAACCGATGCCGTTGCTTCCGTGGCCCCGGTTCCACCGCGCCGAGGTGATTGCCCGGCCAGGGCGGCGGCGAAGTGCGCGGTCACTGGCAGGTGCAGCGTTCAACCCCGGATCGCGAACCTCGGACCGCCTGAGACACCCCGGCGCCAGGCGCAGGGTGTCCGAGCGTGACGTGCTTGCATCTGAGGCAAGATTGCGCAGTCAGCCGGACGGGCAGGAGCCCGGAAGCGGTTGAGACGACAAGAACATCGCCGGTCACACGACTCAGCTAGGTCGAGGACAGGTGCTTCCGATCAGCACCATCCTCGAGTGGATGCGCCGCGACACCACCCAGACGAAGGGCAGCAAGTGAAGATCACCCTGCAGGAACTCGAATCGCGCCTGTGGAGCGCCGCCAACGCGCTCCGAGGGCCTGTGGACCCTGCTGACTTCAAGACTTATGTCTTTCCGATGCTCTTCTGGAAGTGGATCTCGGACACCTGGCAGTACGAGCGTTCGCAGGCCGACGAGGAGTACGGCGACGACCTCACTGACGAGATCGAGGCGGATTATCACCGTTTCGAGCTTCCACCAGGGACCCACTGGGGCGAGGTCACGGTCAAGACTTCCAACCTTGGCGCCGAGATTCGCAAGGCGTTTCAGCGCATCGAGCAAGCAAACGCGCGGTCACTGGCGGGAATCTTCGGCGACGCCGCCTGGGGAAATAAGGAGCGCATCCCCGAGTCAGCAATCCTTGGGCTTATCAAGGCGTTCAATCGGATCACCCTAGACCCATCGACCGTCTCCCACGATCTGTTGGGTCAAGGCTATGAATATATGCTGAAGAACTTCGCCGACGAGTCCGGTCAGAAGGCAGGAGAGTTCTTCACGCCGCGCGAGGTCGTCAACCTGATTGTGGGCATCCTTCACCCCGAACCGGGCGAGACCCTTTACGATCCAGCGTGTGGGTCGGGGGGCATGCTGGTGGCGACGATCAACCAAATCCGGGAGTCCGGCAAGGACCATCGAACACTGCGCGTCTACGGCCAGGAGGTCAACCTGACGACCTCCGCCATCGCGAAGATGAACCTCTTCTTGCACGAGATCGAGGACTTCGAGATCAAACGCGGAGACACCTTGCGCGCTCCGGCCTTCAAGGCGAGCTCTGGAGCCGTCCGGCAGTTTGACGCGGTAGTTGCCAATCCACCGTTCTCACTCGGAAGGACAACCCGGAAGGGTGGGGCGCCGACCGTTGGCGATCG
>CAWKJV010000031.1:0-7183 GCA_963849965.1 uncultured Actinomycetota bacterium
CGGCCCGCCGGACGAGCGGGAAGATGATCGCCACGTCCGCCCCACCCCACGGCGACACCCCCAGCTGGACCCATCCACCGCGGCGGGTCGCGACGTCGCGCACGAGGGAGAGGCCGAGGCCGGTCTGCGACAGGTCGTCGCGCACGCCGTCGAGAATGTGCGCCACCGGCCGCTCGTGGTCCTGCCCGGCAGCCGTGCGCAGCGTGTCGGTGCTGAAGCCACGCCCGGAGTCGGCGACCCCGATGGCGATGGCGTCGCGCATCGGGCGGGCGTAGAGCATCACGGTGTCGTCGTCGCGCTCGGTGTAGCGCAGCGCGTTCTCGATGAGGGTGTCGAGGCAGGCCCTCAGCCGCTCCGGCGAGCACTCGAGGGTCATCGCCGGCGACTCGACCTGCCAGTGTCGCGGGGCCACCGTCGACCACCGTCGGGCCGTCTGCTGGAGCACCGCGTGGATGTCGATCTCGGTGATCTCGAGGTCCAGCTCCACGCGCATGCTGCGCACGAGCCGCTCGCACACCCGGGTCAGCCGCGACAGCTCCTCGTCGACCACCTGCAGGTCCGCCAGGTCCTCGCCCGCCGGAGTCCGGTCCATCAGCAGCTCGAGGTAGCCACGCGAGATCATGAGCGGCGACCGCATCTCGTGCGACGTGCGCTGGGTGAGCAGCTCGCGCATCGTCGAGTCCGCCCGCTCGCGCGCCGCGAGGTCCGTGAGGTCCGACAGCGCCTGCTGCCGGCGTCGCACGTGCCAGATCATGAGCACCATGAGCAGCAGCATGAGCGGGATCTCCGTCGTCTCCTGCCAGTCGAGCACGCCCGTCGTGACCCGGTTGACGAGGATCGCCCCGGTCACCCCGGTGAAGAGGCCCAGGCCGACCCAGGTGGAGCGCGAGCTCCACTGCTCGAGGCCGAAGCAGAGTGCGAAGGCGGCCCACCCGATGTGGTAGGGCACCGTCTCGCTGCCGGGCAGGGCGATCATCGCCGCCGAGCTGAGCGCTGCGACGACACCCCACAGCAGCACCATCCGGTGGCGCAGCATCAGGCGTCCTCGTAGAGGCCGTAGCCGACGCCGCGCAGCGTCTCGATCGGGATGTCCTGCCCGAGCTTGGCCCGGAGCCTCCCGACGCAGACCTCGACGACGTTGCTGCCCGGGTCGAAGTCGAGCTGCCAGACGTCGTGGAGCAGCTCCTCCCGGTGGCACACCTGTCCGGCGCGCCGCATGAGGTGCGCGAGCAGGCTGAACTCCCGCTCGGTGAGCGAGGCGCTGACCGAGCGGAACGTCGCGCGGCGCCGTCCGACGTCGAGGCGTATGCCGCCCACCTCCAGACAGCGGTCGTCGGGCATCGTGCGTGGCAGCCCGACGTTGCGTCGCACGCGAGCGAGCAGCTCGGTCAGACTGAACGGCTTGGACACGACGTCGACGGCGCCCCGGTCGAGGGCCTCGACGCGGGACGCCACGTCGGTGACCCCCGACAGCACGATGACGGGTGTCGTCTTCTTGCTCTCGTTCATCGCGTTCAGCACGGCCAGGCCCCCCAGGCCGGGCATGACCAGGTCGAGGACGACCAGGTCGACGGCCTTGGACTCCAGCCGTTCGATGGCTGCACTCGCCGACGCCGCGGTCACCACCGAGTGACCTTGCGACGACAGCGACTTCGCCAGCAGCGTGCGGATTCTTTCCTCGTCGTCTACGACCATCACCGTAGCCATGAGAGACCCCCCTCCCCGATATGCGGATCAGTATGCGTCCGCGCCGACAGTACCGTGGATGCAAAAGGGCCACAAGTGGTGCGAGCCGGCGTCCCACACCCGGATGTACCACCGCATAACGGGCGCCAAGATGACGGAAGATGACGGTGACGCTCCCGAAGCGGTGACGCATCCCTGAGGCGACGGCCACCGGATCGGTGACAGTTGGCTGAGCCTGCGACCCGTCTCGACCGTGCGCTCGGGACGACGCCTGCGACGTTCGCGGGACAGCGGGCTCGCACCGAGCCCGCCGCATCACGTGGGGGTTGCCGTGGACGTGTCGAAGCTGCGCAGGCGTTCCGTTTCAGTCATCGCGAGCCTGAGCGCGCTCGCCATCGCCGGAGTGGCCCAGGTGGGTGGGCCGGTGGCCTCCGCCGCCGCGTCGAGCTCGGCGGCCAGCACGGTCACCGCGCCCGCGCCGGCCGCGGCCAAGCCGGCCGCACCAGTCGCGGCAGTGACCCCGACGGCGGGCCCGTGCCCGACGACGACCGCGGCCGGCAAGGGCTGCATCTCCCTGGCGGTGACGAGCGCGCGCACGGTCGGACCTGCGACGGGTGTCCACAAGGGTGACGCCGTCACGGCATACCAGTGGATGATCAACGAGGACAGCACCGGCGACCCGGGCACGGCGGCCGCGCCGCTCCTCGACCGCTGCCTGCCGTCGCGGGCACCGGGCGGGAGCACCAAGCCCGCCAACCCGGCGGCAGGTGACCCGACCGAGCCGTATGCCGACAGCTGCCCGTGGCCGTCCGTCCGCCCGACGTCCGGGTACTCGAAGATCGTCGCCCAGGGCGACCAGAACGACCTCGGCGCCAGCCACGTCCTCGACGGCCTCGCCCCCGGGAAGTACCTCGTCTCCGTGACCGCGGACGGCTACAAGATCGACGGTGCGCACTTCGTCGTGAAGCCCGGGCTCCAGGGCGTCGTCAGCGTCGGGATGCAGCCCCTGCCGCTGCCGCTGGCGACCATCAAGATCCAGGTCTTCAACGACAACGTCCCGACCGACGGCACCTACGAGGCGGACGCGGAGCAGGGACTGGCCGGCTTCACCGGCAACCTCACCGACGTCCTCGGACCGGTGAGCACCGACTACTACGGCAACGCCCTGTGCACCGTCTACCAGCACGACAGAGGCGGACGGATGCTGTTCGGCGCCGACGGCAAGCCCGTCGTCGACACGACGCGCTCGACCGGCAAGTGCACGAGTGACCGCTCGGGCGTCATCACGATCCCCAACCTCGGCCCGAACCGCTACGGCGCCACCGTCTCCCCGCCGGCCGGCCAGTCGGGCTGGGTCCAGACGACGACCCTCGAGGGCGGCCACGACCACGACATCTGGGTGCAGGAGGGCGACACCGGCCTCGACACCGAGTTCATCAAGGGGGCCGAGCCCGTCCCTGCCACCCAGTTCGGCTTCGTCCGCGTCAAGGCGATGACCGTGCCAAGAATGCGCCGACCGGTGAGATCAAGGGCGTCGCCGTCGCCGGCCTGCCCTACATCGGCGGCCAGAACGGCCAGGTCGTCCCCGAGACCGGGTGGGCCGGTGCGAAGTCCGCCGGGCCGATCCCGTCGCCGTGGGTCGCGCTGTCGGACCTCACCGGTGGAGACGCGGCCATCTACGTCGGCCGTGGCGCGGCCAACGGCTCGTTCGACATCAAGAACGTCCCGGACGGCACCTACCAGCTGACCATCTGGGACGACAACCAGGACTACATCCTCTGGAGCTTCAACGTCGAGGTCTCCGGCGGTGACCTCGTCAACGTCGGCAACAAGATGCTCGTGGGCTGGTTCACCCACGTGCGCGGCACCGTCTTCGTCGACGACAACGGCAACGGCAAGCGAGACCCCGGCGAGGCTGCCGGTGCCGCAGTTCGCGCTGACCGTCCGCGAGCGCGACAACACGCTCATGGACCAGTACACGAACACGGTGACCACGAACGACCAGGGCGTCTACGACATCCAGGAGGGCTACCCGCTCAGCAAGTGGCTCGTCCTCGAGGCGTTCAACACCCGCTACCGGACCACCGGAGTGACCTACCAGGCCGACAACGAGGACGCTCCCACGACGATCCTGGGTGGCCTCGTGGACATCAACTTCCTGCCCGTCATCGGCCTCTCCGGGCGGATCGACTGGGGCGTCGAGCCCTACGCCACGAACGAGAACGGCGGCATCGCCGCGACGGTCTCCTACGACACGACCCGCAACGAGCTCGACCCCGCCGACGCGGTCAGCGAGGCCTACCAGCCCGGCATCCCGGACGTGAACGTCCACGTCTACGCGTCGGTGCCCTGTGCGGCGACGACGGCCGAGGACAAGGCGAACTCCTGCCGGCAGGGCAAGGCCATCGTGCCGATGTCGGTGCCGAACCCGGCCTACGACGCGAGCACGAACCCCGGTGTGCCGCAGACGATCCCGAACCCCGACCCGGAGCGCGGAGCGCTCGTCAAGGGCCCGGAGGTGCAGGACAAGTACACGAGCGAGGAGTGGGCACCGCCGCGCGGCTGCACGGCCCGGCAGTGGGACGGCACCGAGCTGACCGACCAGCTCGCCCTGCCCGAGTCCGGGCCCGACGGCCAACAACCTCTGCGTCGAGGCCCCGATGATGGGGGTGCAGGCCGGCGCGTCCGACAGCACGCCCGGGGCTGCCGGCCAGACGGTCAACGGCAACTACGGCTTCGGTGACCTGTCCGCCGGCGACTACATCGTGGCCGTCGAGGTGCCCAAGGACCCGGTCGACGGCAAGCCGATGTACCAGGTGACCCGCGAGGAGGACGTCAACGTCTTCGACGGCGACACCTACCTCGCCCAGGAGAACTTCCCGCCGACGTCGACCGAGGCCGCCTCCGACGGTCCCGGCACGGGCAACGACCCGCTGCCGCCGACCCAGCCGCCGTCGCAGGGCGCCGGCATCATCTCCGCCTGCGCGGGCGCACTCCACACCGTCCGCGTCACCGACCCGGCCTTCCTCGCCGGCGGCGGCAGCCCCTTCGAGGGTCAGGACCGGCCGCTCTGCGACGCGAAGCTCATCACCGTGCGCAGCGGCCAGACCGTCGCGCCGAACTTCAACCTCTTCACGCCCGTCCCGATCCCGACGCACTTCTGGGGCCTGACGATCAACGACCTCGGCCTGTCCCTCGACAAGCGGAGCGCCAACTACGGCGAGGCCCAGGGCCTGCCCAACGTCCCCGTCGGTCTCTACGACTGGAGCGGACGCCTCGTCGACACCACCCACACCGACTTCAACGGCTTCTACGAGGCCCTCGAGCCGTCGACGAGCACCTACAACTGCCCGGTGCCGGCCGGTCCGTGCCCGAACATGTACCGCTTCACCGGCAACGACCCCGGCGGCGCCGGGTGACCCGAACCCGGACTACAACCCGGCCTACCGGACCATCAGCACGAACTTCCAGGGCTGGCCCGGGCCTCTACACCGTGACCGACACGGCGCCCACCCAGGCGGCCGCGACGGTGCTCGCGCCCGGGACCACCGCGTCGAACCCGGCACGCTGTGACCTCGGCACGACCGACCCGCAGCTGCTCGCGGTGAGCAAGCCGTACGTCGCGCCCGACGAGCACCGACCGCACCGTCACCGTCACGGGCAAGGGCTTCGGGGCGACCCAGGGCACCGGCTCGGTCACGCTGACGAACGCCGCCGGCGACAGCCGTGCCCGGCGTGACCGTCACCAGCTGGACCGACACGAGCATCACCTTCACCGATGCCGACGCGGCACGACGCTCGAGCCGGCGGCGCCCTCAAGGTGTCGATCACGAACGGCTCCGGGCGCTCGACGTACAACGGCCTGACGATCTGGAACCTCGGCACCGCAGCCGGGCACAAGCGCCTCGACGGCCGCCAACCCGAACGTCGTCGAGGTGGGCCCGGGCAAGCCGTACGCCACGGTCCAGGCCGCGCTCGAGGCGGCCACGCCGACCTCGGCGCGGCAGCTACTGGCTCGTCGTCGTCTGGCCGGGCGCCCCGACCGCGCTCAACCCGCGCGGTGAGTACAACGAGAACCTCCTCGTCCACCACCGCGTCGCCATCCAGGGCGTCGGCCCCGGCGGCTTCATCCCCAGGCGGACGGCTCCCAGCAGTGGGTGCCCGGCTCGATCATCGACGGCTCCGGCTTCAGCCCGGACCTGCCCGGTGGCACGGCCTGGATCACCCTGCTCGGCGCGCTGACCTACAGCGGCGAGCTCGACGTGCCCGACGCCGCGACGATCACCGTGCTCGACGACCCGGCGGCGCGCCCGCGTCAGCGACACGGCATACCCCGTCGCCATCGACGGACTGCAGGTCACCGGCGGCGCCCAGTCCGACTTCCCGGGCAACGTCAACGTCCTCACGGGCGGCATCAAGACGCCGTACGGCGCCACCGGTGCGCTCGTCACCCAGGGCGGCGGCATCTACCTCCACAACAACAACCGCAGCGTCCGGATCACCGACAACGTCATCGTCGGCAACAGCGGCAGCTACGGCGGCGGCATCCGGGTCGGCACGCCCTACACGGGTGACAACCGCAACTACGACACCGTCATCGCCGACAACCAGGTGCTCAACAACGGCGGGACCAACCTCGCCGGCGGCATCGGGCTCTTCACCGGCAGCGACGGCTACAAGGTCCAGCACAACGCCATCTGCGGCAACTTCTCCGCGGAGTACGGCGGCGCCATGACGGCCTTCGGCTACATGGCGAACTCCGGCTCGGCAGCAACGGCGGGACCATCACGCGGCAACACCGTCTGGTTCAACAGCTCCTACGACGAGGGCGGCGCGATCATGCTCGCCGGCGAGCTGCCGGCCGACCCCACCGGCCTCAGCCAGGGCACGGGCGCGGTCGACCATCGACGGCAACGTCATCGACGCCAACATCGCGAGCGACGACGGCGGTGGCATCCGCCTCCTCCAGGTGGCCGGCTCGCACGTCACCAAGACCGACCCGCAGTGGATCACGATCACGAACAACACCATGACCAACAACGTCTCGGCCCACGAGGGTGGCGGCGTCGCCCTCGACGACGCGCCGTTCGTCAGCATCGTCAACAACACCGTCGCGGGCAACATGACGACGGCGACGGCGGTCACCTCCGACGGGCAGCCCGCGCCCGCGGGCCTGTCGACCGGGCCGAACAGCGACCCGCTCATGGCCCGGCTGAACAGCACCGGCGTTCACGGGGTTCAGCCACGCGGACCAACGGACAGGCGACCTTCAGCAAGCCCGGTCCTGCTGGACAACGTCTTCAACGACAACCGCGCCGGAACCTTCGTCGGCGGCTACGTCTACGGCATCGGCGGCACCCTGCCCGACGGCACGACCAACACGTCGACCCGTGGGACATGGGCGTCGTGGGCGGCCCGGGCGCGCTGCACCCGGTCGGCTCGGTCATCCAGACGACGCGACGGGCACCGACGGCGGCGAGCTGACCAAGGTCACCGA
>CAWKJV010000032.1:0-168753 GCA_963849965.1 uncultured Actinomycetota bacterium
AGGCCGATGGGCCACCAGATGCGGTCGCCGAGGTCGTAGGAGACGGCCGGGACGAGCAGGCTGCGCACGACGAGCGTGTCGAGCAGGACGCCGAAGGCGACGATGAAGGCGATCTGCACGAGGAAGAGGATCGGCAGCACCGCGAGGGCCGAGAAGGTCGATGCGAGAACGACGCCCGCGCTCGTGATGACACCACCCGTGACGGCGAGACCGACGAGGATGCCGGGGCGGGTGCCCCGCGTGCGGGACTCCTCGCGGACGCGCGTCATGAGGAAGATCGAGTAGTCGATGCCCAGGGCCACGAGGAAGACGAAGCCGTAGAGCGGCGTCGACGGGTCGGATCCCGGGAAGCCGAAGACGTGGTTGAAGGCGATGGCCGAGACGCCCATGGTCGCGGCGAACGACAGGACGTTCGCGGCGACGAGGACGAGCGGGGCCACGATCGACCGCAGCAGGAGCATGAGGACGACGAAGATCACGGCGAGGATCGTCGGGATGATGACCTTGAGGTCGCGCTCGCTCGCGAGCCGCACGTCGAGGTTCGTGGCCGTGGTCCCACCGACGAGCACGTCGCTGCCGACCCGGTCGAGAGAGGCGCGGAGCGTCTCGATGGTGTCCTCGGCCGCCACGCTGTCGGCAGCCGCGTCGAGCGTCGCCTGCACGATGACCTGACCGTCGACGACCTTGGGCGGCTGTCCGGGCACGAGACCGACCTGCGCGTTGCTCACCCCGTCCGTGGACTCGAGCACCTGCACGACGGCATCGGCCTTGCCCTCGGGCGCGGCGATCTGGACGGGGGAGCCGGAGCCGGCGGGGAAGTGGCGGGCCAGCACCTCCTGCCCGGTGACGGAGTCGACCTTGGTGAGGAAGAGGTCGGACTGGGCGATGCCGCGAGCGTTGAGCGTGGGCAGGAACGCCGCGCAGGTCGCGAGGGCGAGGAGGGTGACCACCCAGGTGCGCCGGGGGTGGCGCCCGACCATGCCGGCGACCCGGCCCCAGATGCCGCGGGTGCCCACCGCGTCCGCGCTGTGCACGTGGTCGACGTGGGGCACCTGCGGCCAGAAGACGCGTCGGCCGATGAGGAGCAGGATCGCGGGCAGGAAGGTCAGGGACGCGACGAAGGCGCCGACGATGCCCAGCGCGCCGACGGGACCGAGGCCCTTGGTGCTGCCGAGATCCGACAGGCGCAGGCAGAGCAGGCCGAGGACGACGGTGGCGGCGCTCGCGGCGATCGGCTCGAGCGAGGCCCGCCACGCGATCTTCATCGCCGCCCACGTCGACTCCTCGTCGTGCAGCTCCTCCTTGAAGCGCGCGACGAGGAGCAGGGCGTAGTCGGTCGCGGCGCCGACGACGAGGATCGACAGGATGCCCTGGCTCTGGCCGCTCAGGCTGATCGTGCCGTTCTTGGCGAGCGGGAAGACGACGAGCGCCGCGAGGGAGAGGCCGAACACCGCCGAGATGAGCACGGCGAAGGGCAGGATCGGGCTGCGGTAGACGATGAGCAGGATGAGGAAGACGACGCCGAGGGCGACGAGCAGCAGGATGCCGTCGATGCCGCCGAAGGCGATGATGAAGTCGGCGAAGAAGCCGCCGGCACCCGTGACGTGGACGGTCAGCCCGGACGCACCCAACGTCGACGCAGCGGACTCGCGCAGGGCCTGCGCGACGGCATACAACGCGGTGTCCCCGGCGATGGTGTCCTCGGCCTTGTCGGCGAGGAAGGCGACGGGGACGAGCGCGGCCTGCTTGTCCTGGCTGGGGATCGCGAGCGTCGGGGGCGACTGCAGGAACTCGCCGACGGTGCGTCCGGGGTCGGCGAGCTTCAGGCCGGGGATGCCGTCGACGTAGCGCTGGACGGCCGCGAGGTCCGCCGGGGTCAGCCCGCTCGGGCGCTCGACGACGACGAGGTAGGGGAGCGTCTGGGTGTCGGTCGTGCGGCGCCACGAGCTTGCTCACCGACGTCGACTCCGCCGACGGGGGAAGGAAGTTCGCGTTGTCGTTGGTGGCGACCTCGGAGAGCCGCCCCACGAGGGGACCGCCGACGCCTCCGATGGCGAGCCAGGCCAGCACGGCCAGGGCGGCCACCCACCGGACGGCGGCGCGGCCCTTCGGTCTGCTCGACCCGTGCCTGCCCCCGGATGCGTCGCTCATGGACTCATCATGGGGCAGGCGCGCGCCACAAGGTTGGACAGTCGGCGGAGCCGGTCAGGCGGGCACGTCGGCGCCCGTCGGGTCGGTGTCGGTCTTCGAGACGGCCGTCTCGAAGTACGGGGAGGCGAGGGCCGCGATGGCACCGCCGATGAGCGGCGCGACGATGAACATCCACACGTGAGCCAGCGGCTCGCCGCCGTTGAGCAGGGCAGGCCCGATGGACCGGGCCGGGTTGACGGAGGTGCCGTCGAGCGGGATGCCGACGATGTGGATCACGGTGAGCACGAGTCCGATCGCGAGTCCGGCGAAGCCCGGTGCCGCGGCCCGGCTGGTCACGAGCAGGACGACGAGGACGAGGAGGAAGGTGAGGACGACCTCGAGCACGAAGGTGCCACCCGCGGTGATCGTCGCGCCCCAGTTGTTGGTCCCGAGGGCGCCGGTCTCGTCCTTGACGCCACCGAAGCTCGAGACCATGAGCTTGAGCAGGGCCGCGCCGAGGATCGCACCGACGAGCTGGGCGATCCAGTAGTAGATCGGCCTCGGTCGTCGTGATGCCCTTGCGCATGAGCACGCCGAGGGTGACGGCGGGGTTGACGTGGCAGCCCGAGACGGGGCCGATGGCGTACGCCAGTGCGAGCAGCACGAAGCCGAAGGCCACGGCGACGGCGAGCCTGCTCATCGTCTCGAGGCCGACGACGGCGGCGCCCACGGCGAAGAAGACGAGGATGAACGTTCCGACGGCTTCGGCCACGGCCTTGCGCGTGAGGTCAGGAGTCGGGCCGGCAACGGTGCTGGAGTCAGGCATGAAAGTCCTTCCGTAGCAGGGCGAGCGGGCCCGTTCCCCCGGGGCGCTCGTCCTCAGAGTAGGGGTGAGGCGGTGCCGGGTGCAGTCATCTGCGCGCCGCCTCGCGGGGCGCCGGCTGGACCCCGTCGTCGAGCTCTTCGGATTCCCATGGTGCGCCGACCGTTCGGGGAGGACACTCGGTGGGGGACCACAGGGACTCACAGGTCGATGGGGGACTCGCATGGGCGGGTTCGAAGGGACGGGCGACGAGGCGGTCGGGGGTGCCCACCAGCTCGCCGACCGGCTGGCGACGACGCAGGAGCAGCTGCGGGCCACGAGCGACATCCTCAAGGTCCTCACGGCCTCGACGACGGGCGGCGCCGCCAGCCGTGACGAGGTCTTCGACGCGGTCGTCGACAGCGCCCGGCGGCTCCTCGGCGCACAGGTCGCGCAGATCTACCTCGTGCAGGGCGACTCCTTCGTGCTCGCGCGGTCGAGCGGACTGACGCCGGAGTTCGTCGACTTCGTCTCGCAGCACCCGATCGTGCGCGACCGCGCGACCCTGGTCGGTCGGGTCACCATCGACCGGAGGGTGCACCAGATCGAGGACGTCCTCGCCGACCCGGACTACCGGCGCACCGACTTCCAGCGGGTCGGCGGCTACCGGACGATGATGGGCGCCCCGATGGTGGTCGGCGACCAGGTCGTCGGCGCCCTCAACGTGTGGCGCACCCAGGTCGCGCCCTTCGACGAGGCCGCCGAGGAGCTCCTGTCGACCTTCGCCGAGCAGGCGGCTCTCGCGCTGCGGCACGTCGAGCTCTTCTCGGCGCTCGAGAGCCGGTCGGCCGAGCTGGCCCGCAAGGTCGACCAGCTCGAGGCGCTCGCCGAGGTGGGGGAGGCGATCAGCTCGACGCTCGTCGCCGACGAGGTGCTGACGACGATCGTCAGCCACGCGGTCGAGCTGTCGGACACCGACGGCGGGTCACTCATGGAGTTCGACGAGGCGACGGGACTCTTCCGGGTCCGCACGGCCTACGGCACGAGCGAGGCCGTCATCGACGCGCTGCGGGCCGCGGAGATCCACATCGACCGCACGTGGGTGGGCCGGGCCGCGCGCGGACGGCAGGTGCTCCAGATCCCCGACCTCGACGCCGAGCCCGGGCCGCTCGACCCGCACCTCGCGGTGCTCCACGCGTCGGGCTGGCGCTCGCTCGTCGCGATCCCGCTCGTGCGTCCCGACCGGGTCGTCGGCGCGCTCGTCGTCCGCCGCAAGTCGACCGGGTCGTTCAGCGACGAGACGTGCGAGCTGCTCGCGGCCTTCGCGAGCCAGTCGGCCGTCGCCCTGACGAACGCGCGGCTCTACCAGCAGCTCGAGCAGCAGAGCGTCGAGCTCGCGGAGGCCAGCCGTCACAAGTCGGAGTTCCTCGCGAGCATGTCGCACGAGCTGCGCACCCCGCTCAACGCCGTCATCGGCTTCTCCGAGGTGCTGCTCGAGCGGATGTTCGGCGAGCTCAACGAGCGCCAGGAGGACTACCTCCAGGACATCCACGCCGCCGGCCGGCACCTGCTCGCGCTGCTCGGCGACATCCTCGACCTGTCGAAGATCGAGGCCGGCCGCATGGAGCTCGACCTCACGACCTTCCCCATCGACGACATCTCGGCGCAGGCGCTCTCGCTCGTGCGCGAGCGGGCCGCGCTGCACGGCATACGACTGACCCTCGGAGCCGACGGCGGGCTCGGCACCGTCACGGCGGACGAGCTGCGGCTCAAGCAGGTGCTGCTCAACCTGCTGAGCAACGCCGTGAAGTTCACGCCCGACGGGGGCAGCATCGACGTGCGCGCGTGGCGCGACGGTGAGGAGGTCGACGTCACGGTGACCGACACGGGCATCGGCATCGACCCGGCCGACCAGGAGCGCATCTTCGACTCCTTCCAGCAGGGCGAGCGGTCGGCGTCGTCGAGCGAGGGCACCGGCCTCGGTCTCACCCTCAGCCGCCGCATCGTCGAGCTGCACGGCGGCCGGCTCTGGCTCTCGAGCACACCCGGGGAGGGCAGCACCTTCGGCATCTCGATCCCGCAGCCGACGCCGAGCCGCCCGGCCGGCGGCCGCCGCGCGTGGGCGGCGACGAGGCGCCCGTGACCGGCCCGACCGTCGTCGTCATCGAGGACGACCCCCGCTCGGCCGAGCTCGTCGAGCTGCACCTGCGCGCGGCCGGGCTGCGCGCCGTCGGCGCCGCCACCGGCGAGCAGGGGCTCGAGCTCGTCGGGCGCGGGACCCCGTCGCCGTCGTCCTCGACATCCACCTGCCCGGGATGAACGGCTGGGAGGTGCTGGCGGCGCTCAAGAGCGACCCGGCCACGGCCGCACGTGCCGGTGGTCGTCGTCAGCGTCGAGCCCGAGCGCGGCCGCGGCTTCGCGCTCGGGGCGACGGAGTACCTCGTCAAGCCGGTCAGCGGCGAGCACCTCCTGGCCGCCGTGACCCGGCTGCTGCCGCCGACCCGGCGCGACCGAGGACGGCGGGCGCCGCGGCTCAGCGTCGTCGTCGTCGACGACGACCCGCTCGCGCTCAAGCTCGTGCGCAGCACCCTCGAGCCGCTCGGCTGGGAGGTGCACACGTGCGCCGGGGGTCAGCAGGCCGCTGACCTCGTGCGCGCCGTCGTCGCCGTCCGTCGTCGTCATGGACCTGCTCATGCCGCAGGTCGACGGCTTCGCCGTCATCGACGAGCTGCGTCCGGAACGTGACTCCGACGGCCCGCCGATCGTCGTGCTGACTGCGAAGTCCCTGACGCCACAGGACCGTTCGCGCCTCGAGGGCCGCATCGCCTTCGTCGCCGAGAAGGCCGGCATCGACCTGCCCGGCCTCGCGCGCCGGCTGGCGGCCGTCGCGGCCGGCGCACGAGCCGGCGAGCGGGGGAGCGGGCCGATGAGCCGGCCGCCGGTCGTGCTCCTCGTCGAGGACAACCCCCGCAACCTCAAGCTCGCCCGTGACGTGCTGGAGTATCGGCGGCTTCGTCGTCGTCGTCGCCGACGACGGGCGAGGAGGGGGTCGAGCAGGCGAGGGCGACCCTGCCCGACGTCATCCTCATGGACCTCCAGCTGCCCGGCATCGACGGCTACGCCGCGCTCGAGCTCATCCGCGGCCACGGGCCGACCGCGCACATCCCGGTCGTCGCGCTGACCGCCTTCGCCATGCGGCGTGACCGCGAGCGAGCCCTCGACGTCCGGGTTCGCCGGCTACCTCGAGAAGCCGATCAGCGTCCGCGAGTTCCCGGCGCAGGTGCGCCGTCACCTTCCGCGACGGGACGACGGGCGCGCCATGACGGCCGCTGCCGACGACGTCGCGTCGCCGCCGCCCACGGGCGTGCGGGTGCTCGTCGTCGACGACCTCGAGACGAACCGCAAGCTCATGCACGCCGTGCTCGAGCCGCGCGGCTTCGTCGTGCGCTCGGCGGCGTCGGGGGAGGCGGCGCTCGCCGCGCTCGCCGAGTGCGACGTCGACGTCGTGCTGCTCGACGTGCTGATGCCCGGGCTCGACGGCTACGACACGTGTGCCCGGATCAAGGCCGACCCGCGCACCGCGATGCTGCCCGTCGTCATGGTGACGGCGAGCGGGGACGCAGCAGCGGCTGCGGGCGCTCGAGGTGGGCGCCGACGACTTCATCACCAAGCCCTTCGACCAGGCCGAGCTGTGGCGCGGGTGCGCTCGCTGGCCCGGGTCAAGCGGCTCCACGACACCATCGTCGAGCAGACCGCCGCGCTCGAGCGCTGGAACGCCGAGCTCGAGGCGCGGGTGGCGGAGCAGGTCGACGACCTCGAGCGGCTGGGCCGGCTGCGCCGCTTCCTCTCGCCCCAGATCGCCGGGCTCATCGTCGAGACCGGCGACGAGTCGTTCCTCGAGAGCCACCGTCGCGACATCACGACGGTCTTCACCGACCTGCGCGGCTTCACCGCCTTCGCCGAGACGGCCGAGCCGGAGGAGACGATGGCGGTGCTGCGCGACTACCACGCCGCGCTCGGCGAGCTGGTGTTCGCGCTACGAGGGCACGCTCGAGCACTTCGCCGGCGACGGGCTCATGGTCTTCTTCAACGACCCGCCGCCGTGCCCCGACGCGCCCGAGCGCGCGGTGCGGATGGCCCTCGACATGCGCGACCGCGTCGACGTGCTGGCCGACGGCCTGGCGGCGGCAGGGCCACGACCTCGGCTTCGGGGTCGGCATCGCCCAGGGCTACGCGACGCTCGGGCGGGTCGGCTTCGAGGGCCGGTGGGACTACGCCGCCATCGGCACCGTCACCAACGTCGCGGCGCGGCTGTGCGCGGCGGCCGCGGCCCGGCAGATCCTCGATCAGCCCGCGGGTGCGCGCCGGCCTCGACGAGCGCTTCGAGACGCGCTCGCTCGGGCCGACTCGAGCTGCGCGGGATCTCGCGGCCCGTGGAGGTCCACGAGGTCATCGGCACCGATCGACCCGGAGCGACGACCCATGAACCCCAGCGTCGACCCACGGACGCGACCGACCCGGCGACGCAGACCGCGGCCTCGACGACCTCGACGAGGCGGCGCGGGGCCGGCGCTTCGACGCCTGCAGCAACGCTGCCCGAGGTGTGGCGGCTCTGCGGCAGGGCGACCCCGGAGTCGGTCGTCGTCGTGCCGTCGATGAGCATCGACCGCTCGGCCCCCTCCGCGGGCGCGATGAACCAGGCGATGGAGGAGCGCTTCCTCTTCCTGCTGCTGCTGCTGCGCCAGCCCCGGCTGCGGATGGTCTACGTCACCTCGATGCCGATCAGCGAGCAGATCGTCGAGTACTACCTCTCGCTGCTGCCCGGCGTCATCCCGAGCCATGCCCGCGCGCGCCTGTCGCTCGTCGTCCGTCGGCGACTCGTCGCCGACGCCGCTGACCGACAAGCTGCTCGCCCGCCCGCGCCTGCTCGCGCACATCGCCTCGCTCGTGCCCGACCGGCGCGCTCGCACCTCATCCCCTACAACAGCACGACGCGCGAGCGTGACCTCGCGCTCGCTGCTCGGCATCCCGATGTATGCCGCCGACCCGCGCCTCTACCCCTCGGCACCAAGACCGGGTGCCGGAGGGTCTTCGCCGAGGCCGGGGTCGAGCATCCCTTCGGCGCCGGAGGACCTGCACTCGGTCGACGACGTCGTCGACGCCGCTGCTCGACCTGCACGCGGCGCGGCCCGGCGGCGCGAGTGGGCCATGGTCAAGCTCAACGAGGGGGTGTCGGGCTCGGGCAACGCGCTCGTCGACCTGCGCGGGCCTGCCTGCGGCCGGCACCGGCGACGAGCGCCGCGTGCGCTCGACGCGGAGCGCGGTGCGGGCGATGCAGCTCGAGGATCGAGGATCGAGCATCGACGCCTACCTCGGCCGCCTCGCCGAGCGCGGCGGCATCGTCGAGGAGCGCATCGTCGGCGACGAGGTGCGCAGCCCGAGCGTGCAGCTGCGGGTCACCCCGCTCGGCGAGCTCGAGATCCTCTCGACCCACGACCAGATCCTCGGGGGCCCGACGGGGCAGATGTACCTCGGCGCGCGGTTCCCGGCGGACCCGGCCTATGCGACGGCCGATCACGCGCGAGGCGGAGGAGGTCGGGCGGGGTCCTCGCCGACAAGGGGGTGCTCGGCCGGTTCGCCCTCGACTTCGTCGTCGTCCGGCACGGTGACGCGTGGCAGACGCACGCCATCGAGATCAACCTGCGCAGGGGCGGCACGACGCACCCGTTCCTCACCCTGCAGTTCCTCACCGACGGCGCGCTACGTCCACGAGGAGGGCCGCTTCCGCACGCCGTCCGGCGCCGAGCGCCATCTCGTGGCGACCGACCACCTCGAGGACGACGCGCTCCGGGGCCTGCGGGTCGACGACCTCTTCGACCTCGTCGCCCGGGCGGGCCTGCACTTCGACCAGTCCCGCCAGGCCGGCGTCGTCTTCCACATGATCAGCTCGATCACCGAGTGCGGTCGGGTGGGCATGACGGCGATCGGAGACACGCCAGACTCCGCCCAGGATGTGTTCGACCGGGCGGAGTCGGCGTTGCTCGCCGAGGCGCGTGCGTCGCTGGTTCCGCTCCCGGTACCCCTCCGGGGGCGCCTCGGCGAGGGTCTGCGGTGACCGCTCAGGGGGCGATCGAGGCCGAGTGGATGAGGGCGCCGACGAAGGCCTGGTGCCACGTGAGCCGGGCCACGAGCGCGACCGGGCCGACGCGCCGCCGCAGTCGCACTCCCACGTCCAGCCGCCGCTGGGGGAGGCCGGGTGACCCGCGGGTGGTGGTGCGCCAGGTCCGGGTGGACCCGTCGTCGTGTCGTCGTCGTCGTCATCGAAGTGCCTTTCCTCGTCGAGGGGTTCGCTGCCCCGCGCCGCCGGTGGATGTCGCTCACGCACGACGATCCCGCCGACGCGGGCGCGGGTGTCTGTGCGCGTGGCGACACCCGCGGACGTGCTCGTCGGCACGCAGTCCAGCCGCCGGGTCGGTGCCGTGACGCTCGAGCTCGGGCTGCTCTCCGACCTCGCGCCGAGCGAGCGCCGGGAGGTCGTGGCGACGGATGCACCGGCACACGTACGCCGCGGGCGAGGTGGTCTTCCACGAGGGGGACGCCGCGGACTCCGTGCACTTCGTCGTCGAGGGGCGTGTCGTCGCCCGCCGGTCGTCGGAGCAGGGTGACCGGCTGGCGTATTCCGTCATGGGTCCGGGTCAGGCCTTCGGGGAGCTCGCGATGATCGTGCGCGCCGGGCGACGGACGGCGACGATCGAGGCCGTCGAGCCGACCGTGACCCTGGCGCTGGCCTTCGCGGACTTCGAGCGGTTGTGTGCCAAGCACCCCGAGGTCAGCCGGCTGCTCGTGCGGCTGCTCGCGGCCCGGGTGAACCGCCTCACCGAGGCGCTCATGGAGGCCCTGCACACGCCGGCCGAGCTGCGAGTCGTGCGCAGTCTCGTGTCCCTGTGCGGGGTGTATGCCGTTGGCGCGCAGTCACGCTCACCGGTGGCGGTGCAGCTGAACCAGTCCGAGCTCGCCGAGCTCGCCGGCGTCACCAGGCCGACGGCCAACCGGGTCCTGCGTCGCCTCGAGTCGGCCGGTGTGGTCGCACTCGACCGTGGGCGCGTCGTCGTGTGGACCCTGGGGCCCTGCGCCGCGCAGGGGGCCGCGGGTAGCCGCCCGACGCGGCCACACGGCATTCGGCGGTCGGAGGCTGGAGGGTTCATGTCACTCGTGGATGAAGCCCTCGAGGACGCTCGCGAAGCGGTCCGGCTGCTCGAGGTGCGGGAAGTGGCCGGCGCCCTCGAAGAGCACGACCTCGGCCCCGGGGAAGACCTCGTGGGCCCGTTCGGCGTGCCCGACGGGGATCATCCGGTCCCGGGTGCCCCAGATGACGAGGGTCCGGATGTGTCGCCCGCGGCCAGGTGGCCGAGCGCGTTGACCGTCTGGCCGCCGGGGTCGATGACCCCGCGGGTCGTGGCGAGGAAGGCGCGGCGGCTCTCGGCGTCGGAGAGGGACGTGAAGCCCTTCCACGCCGCCGAGGCGTCGGCGCTCGGTCGCCAGCCCAGCCCGCGGACCGCCCGTCCCACGGTCTCGACGCGCTCGCGCACCCAGCTCGACGCGATGACCGGCAGCACGAGCTCGGCGCCGGGCAGCGTGGCCGAGCGCAGCAGCGGACTGACCGTGCGACCCAGCCCTCCCGTCGAGACGAGGACGAGCGCCTCGACGCGCTCGGGGAAGAGGTAGCAGAACTGCATGGCGATGCCACCGCCCAGGGAGTGGCCGACGAGGGTGACGCGGTCGATGCCGAGCCGGTCGATGAGGTCGCGCAGGATCGCGGCGTGGGAGCCGAGCGAGTAGTCGCCGACGGGCTTCGCGGAGGCGCCGTGGCCGAAGAGGTCGGGGATGACGACCCGGTGGTCGGTGTCGAGGCGGTCGACGAGGTGGGTCCAGTTCTCGTGGGAGCCGAGCAGGCCGTGGATGAAGAGGATGGCCGAGCCCTGGCCGGTGTCGACGTAGGAGAGGTCGTGCCCGCCCAGGTTCACGACGCTCGGCGGGTAGCGCAGCTCGGCGTCGTCGCGCGGCTCCTGCGTCCTGGTCATGCTCCCTCGCCCTCCCAAGGATGCGTCGCGGCCGGAACGAGCGGGCCGCTGCGGTCCACACCACCAGCGTCCCTCTCCTCGGGGGCGGCGGGAGGGTTTTGAGACACACCTCACCGACGGCGTTGCGGGGTTGGTAGCGTCGGCGGCCATGATCTACCACCTCGCCGAGCAGGCGCACTGGCAGCAGGCGCTCCGCGACGGCACCTACACCCGGTCGACCCGTGGGCGCTCGCTCGCCGAGGAGGGCTTCATCCACGCCTCGTCGGCGCAGCAGTGGCCCGTCGTCCGGTCCCGCTTCTACGCCGACGTCGCCGAGCCGCTCGTGCTGCTGCACATCGACGAGTCACGGCTTGCTCGCGCGTCGTCCACGAGGTCGGCGACCCGGCCACCGGTGAGACGTTCCCGCACGTCTACGGCCCCATCGAGGTGGACGCCGTCGTCGACACGACGGTGCTGGCGCCGCCGCACGGCTGACCGAGGCTGGAGCCGGCGCTCGGCGCCGGAATGCCGTCCGCCGACCTCCGTCGAACCCCGGCCTCGAATACCCGCCGCCTGCACCGTCGAGAGGCCACGTTGGGCCACGGTCACTCGGGCTGGATGCGGCCCCGACCGGACTTGACCTGCGAGCGGCGCTTCTTGCCCTCGACCCGGCGCCGCTGCGAGCCCCGCGTCGGCTTCGTCGCGCGGCGGGCCGGCGGCGGGGGAGCGAGTCCCTCACGCAGCAGGTCGGCGAGCCGCTCCCTGGCCGCGGCCCGGTTGCGCAGCTGCGACCGCTGCTCGGAGGCGACGATGGTGATCCGACCGCCGACGAGCCGTCCGCGCCAGGGCGGTGACGAGACGCTCGCGCTGGCTCGGCGTCAGCGCGGTCGAGGCGCCCGGGTCGTAGACCAGCTCGACCCGGCTGTCCGTCGTGTTGACGCCCTGACCACCGGGGCCGGATGACCGGCTGAACCGCTCGACGAGCTCGGTCGCGGGGATGACGAGGCCGTGCCGCAGACCGGGACCGGCCGCGATCACGAGGTCACCGCCGGGCTCGTTCACCCCTTCATTGTGCCCATGTCCACCGGGGTTCCACTCTTGGCCCGTCGAGAACTGCGCACTCGACGTGGGCGTGGGAAACTGTGCACTCGACTGTTGCGTGTTGGGCACTCGACGATGGGCGTGGGGAAACTGCGCACTCGACCGTCGAGTGCACAGTTCCCGACCGGGCGGGACCGAAGCAGGCCCCGCCCGGCCGCGGGCTCAGCGAGGCGGCATACGCAGGGCGCCGTCGAGGCGGATGACCTCGCCGTTGAGCATCGGGTTGTCGACGATGTGGCGCACGAGGTTGGCGTACTCCTCCGGGCGACCGAGCCGCGAGGGGTGCGGCACCTGCTTCTCGAGGACCTCCTTGACCTCGCCCGGGAGGCCGGCGAGCATCGGCGTCTCGAACGTGCCGGGTGCGACGGTCATGACGCGGATCGCCTTGTCGGCCAGGTCTCGTGCGGCTGACAGCGTGAGGCCGACGATGCCGCCCTTGCTCGCGGCGTAGGCGGCCTGGCCGATCTGGCCGTCGAAGGCGGCGATGCTGGCGGTGTTGACGATGACACCGCGGTCGCCGTCGACGGGCTCGTTGTCGAGCATCGCGGCGGCGGCGAGGCGCAGGACGTTGAACGAGCCGACGAGGTTGATGTCGATGACCGTCTTGAACGTGTCGAGCGCGAGCGGGCCGCCACGGCCGATGACGCGACCGGGCGTGGCGACGCCGGCGCAGTTGACGGCGATGCGCAGCTCGCCGAGCTCGCGTGGCCGCGGTCGATCGCAGCCTGCACCTGCGCCTCGTCGCGGACGTCGGCGGCGACGAAGACGGCACTGCCCGCGCGCTGGGCGTTGAGCTCGTCGACGAGCGCCGGGGCGGTCGACCCCTCGAGGTCGATGATGACGACGGTCGCGCCGTCGGCGACGAGGCGGCGCGCGGTGGCGCCTCCGAGGCCGGAGCCGCCACCGGTGACGATGGCGACGGTGGACGAGTTCAGCTGCATGGCAGGCCTTTCGGGCGTCGTGGGGTCAGCGGGCGAGGAGCTGGCGCGAGATGACGAGTCGCTGGATCTGGTTGGTGCCCTCGAAGATCTGGGTCACCTTCGCCTCGCGCATGTAGCGCTCGAGCGGGAAGTCCTCGGTGTAGCCGGCGCCGCCGAGCACCTGGACGGCGTCGGTGGTCACCTTCATCGCGGCGTCGGTCGCGACGAGCTTGGCGACGGCGGCCTCCTTGCTGAAGCCGCGACCGGCGTCCTTGAGCCGGGCGGCGTGCAGGTAGGTGGCGCGGGCCGAGGTGACAGCGGCCTCCATGTCGGCGAGCAGGAACGCGAGGCCCTGGAAGTCGCCGATGGGCCGGCCGAACTGCTGGCGCTCGGTCGCGTAGTCCGCTGCCGCGTCGAGGGCTGCCTGCGCGAGTCCCGTTGCGGCAGCGGCGATCCCGAGGCGCCCGGCGTCGAGCGCCGACAGGGCCATGTGCATGCCCTGGCCCTCCTGCCCGACGAGACGGGCGCCGTCGACGGGCACCGCGTCGAACATGACCTGCGCGACGGGGTCGCAGTGCAGGCCCATCTTCTTCTCGGGCTCGGCGAAGGTCAGGCCCGGGGCGTCACCCGGCACGATGAACGTCGACAGGCCCTTGCCGCCGGCGTCGGACGTGCGCGCGAAGGTCGTGTAGTAGTCGGCGTGGCCGGCGTGCGAGATCCAGGCCTTGGTGCCCTTGAGCGACCAGCCGTCGCCGGTGCGCGTGGCCCGCGTCGTCATCGAGGCGATGTCGGAGCCGGCGAGCGGTTCGGACAGGCAGTAGGCGCCGAGCTGCTCGCCCGAGAGCATCCCCGGCAGCAGGGCCTCCTGCTGCTCGCGGGTGCCGAACGTCGCCACGGGGTATGCCGTGAGGCTGTGCACGCTGACCCCGACCGCGACGCTCATCCACACGGACGCGATCTCCTCGACGACCTGGAGGTAGACCTCGTAGGGCTGGTCGGCCCCGCCGAACTCCTCGGGGTAGGGCAGCGACAGCAGGCCGGCGCGGCCGAGGGTGCGGAAGGTCTCCTCGGGGAAGGTGCGGGCGCGCTCGGCGTCGTCGACCCGGGGCGCAAGGTCCTTGCGGCAGATCTCGCGGGTCAGCTCGATCAGGTCGGTGGCTTCGTCGGTCGGCATCAGCCTCGTCGCTGGCATGGCTAGATAGTAGGACGTCCGAGCATTTCGTCCAAAGTGTGAGACGCCCTGAGTCCCGCCGTGGACGCCGGGCGCGGCCCGGAGAGGGTGGCGGGCGGCATTCCGGCGCTGAGCGCCGGCTCCAGCCCGCATGGGCGGCCTGCGAAAACCAGGCGACGGGGCTCGCCCCGCGCCCCTACCGTCGGTGCGTGCTCACGCTCCTGCGGCGGCCGCTGCGCGAGGCGGACGCGACGTCCACCTTCTACGTGCTCACGGCCGTCGCGGCCTTCGCCTTCGCCCTGTGCTTCACCCTCAACCTCGTCTTCCAGTACCGCGTCGTCGGACTCGACCCGTTCCAGATGGTGCTCGTCGGCACGGTGCTCGAGGCGACGTGCTTCCTCTTCGAGGTGCCCACCGGGCTCGTGGCCGACCTGCACAGCCGACGGGTGTCCGTGATCATCGGCTTCTTCCTCATCGGCGCCGGCTTCGCGGTCGAGGGCATCGTCGCCACGTTCGCGGCGGCGGTCGTCGGCAACGTCGTCTGGGGGATCGGCTACACCTTCACGTCCGGGGCCCTCCAGGCGTGGATCACCGACGAGGTGGGTGAGGCGAGCGTCGGCCCGGTCTTCACCCGTGAGACGCAGGTGGACCTGACGTCCAGCATCGTCGGGACGCTGGCGGCGGGCGCCCTCGGCCTAGCGGGCCTCAGGGCTCCGGTCATCGCCGCCGGGGCGACCCTGATGCTGCTCGCCGTCGGGCTCTGGGCCGTCATGCCCGAGCGGCACTTCCATCCGACGCCGCGCGGCGACCGCGAGACCTTCGGGCACCTCAAGGACCAGTTCTTCGCAGGGCTCCGCATCGCGCGTGGGCGGCAGGTCGTGCGCGTCTTCCTCCTGGTCAGCCTGCTCGTCGGGCTCGCGAGCGAGGTCTTCGACCGGCTCTGGCGCGTCCGGGTGCTCGACACGTTCGCGATGCCGGCGATCTTCGGCGGTGACGAGGCGATCGCCTTCACCGTCTTCGCGCTGATCGGCACCGTCGTCTCCCTCGCCGCGTCGCTGGCGAGCGGACGCTGGCTGCCACGGCGGGTGGTCGACACGAACCCCGGCCTGCCCGTGGCCATCGCGGCGCTGGTCCAGGTCGTCGCGGTCGTCGGCGTCGCCCTGCTCGGGAACCTGTGGCTCGCGCTCGCCTGCGTCTGGCTGCGCGGGGCCGCGATGGCGTTCAGTGGTCCCATCGAGGCGACGTGGGTCAACCGCAACCTCGACGGCTCCACCCGCGCCACGGTGCTGTCGATGAACAGCCAGGCGAACGCCATCGGCCAGGTTGCGGGCGGACCGCCGCTCGGTGCGCTCGCGACCCGGACGTCGATCCCCGTCGCGCTGGTCGTCGCTGCGGTCGTGCAGGCACCGACGGTCCTTGCCTTCTTCCGGATCCGCCGCGCCGCCGGCGCCACCGCAACGGTCAGCGCGTCGGTGCCCGTCGAGTGAGCGTCTCGTCCTGCTCAGGTGGACGAGGCGTCCTCAGCGGGGGTAGGTGCGGACCTCGGTCGCCTTGACCGCGGCCCACACGTCCTGTCCGACCTGCAGCCCGAGCGCGGTGACCGACTCGAGCGTCACCTCGGCGGTGAGCGGCACGTCCCCGACGAGTCCCACCCGCGCCGACTGGCCCTGCATCGTCACGGAGGCGATGCGCAGCCGCCACGCGTTGCGCGGCGACCCCTCCGGTGCGTGCAGGTGCAGTGACACGGCGCTCGGCGGGATCGTGGCCCACACCGCACCCTCGGTCGGGCTCGTCGTGACGATGAGCCCACCGTCACCGGTGTGCACGTGACCATGTGAATCACCCTGTGCGGCATACAGGTTGAGGCCCGACTACAGTGCCGACGTAGGCGCTCCGCGGCTCGCGCAGCACCTCGGCGGGCGTGCCCGTCTGGCTGACGCGGCCGTCCTCGATGAAGACGAGGTGGTCGGCGAGCGTCAACGCGTCGAGCGGGTCGTGCGTGACGAGCACCGTCACGCCGTCGTATGCCGTCAGGCGGGCTGCGAGGTCGCTGCGGGTGCGTGCGCGGGTGTCCGGGTCGAGGGCGGCGAGCGGCTCGTCGAGGAGGAGCAGCGCCGGGTCGGTGGCGAGGGCCCGGGCCAGTGCGACGCGGGCCCGCTGGCCCGACGAGAGCTCGTGCGGCCTCGACGCCGCGCGGTCGGCGAGCCCGACCCGCTCGAGCTCGAGGCAGGCGCGCTCGCGGGACCGATGGCGGTCGACGCCGCGGCTGCGCGGCCCGAAGGCGACGTTGTCGACCGCCCGCAGGTGCGGGAAGAGGAGGCTGTCGGCGAGCATGAGGCCGACCCGGCGCTGCTCCGGCGCGAGCCGGCGCCGCCCGTCGTCCCAGACGTCGCCGCCGACGCGCACGTGCCCCTCGGCGAGGGGGAGCACTCCGGCGAGGGCGAGGACGGTCGTCGTCTTGCCGCCGCCGTTGGGACCGAGGACTCCGATGACCTGGCCCGGCGCGGCGTTGAGGGGGACGTCCACCTCGATCGCCCCGCGCGACAGGCGGACCCGAGCGTCGAGACCCGCGACGCCGGTGACACCGTGGCCGCCGTCGGCCGGTGGCGTCATCGCAGCCACCGTCCGCGGAGCACGCCGAGCACCAGCACGCTGACGCCCAGCAGCAAGATGCTGATCGAGATCGCCACCTGCGGGTCGCGCTCCAGCTCGACGTAGACGAGGAGCGGCAGGGTCTGCGTGCGGCCCTGGAAGTTGCCGGCGAAGGTGATCGTCGCACCGAACTCGCCGAGCGCCCGGGCCCACGCCAGAGCGAGACCGCTCGCGATGCCCGGCAGCACGAGCGGGATGCCGACCGTCCGGAGGTAGCGCAGGTCGCTCGCTCCGAGCGTCCGCGCCACCGACTCCAGCCGTGGGTCGAGGCCGCGCATCGCGCCCTCGACCGCCAGCACGTAGTAGGGCATCGCGACGAAGGTCTCGGCGAGCACCACGGCCACGGTCGTGAACGGGATCTGGATGCCGAAGGGAGTCAGGTACTGCCCGATGACCCCGTTGCGTCCCCATGCCATGAGGAGGGCCACGCCGCCGACGACCGGTGGCAGCACGAGCGGAACCGTGAGCAGGGCGCGCACCCAGCTCGTCGCCCGGTGCTCGGACCGGGCCAGGAACCAGGCCAGCGGGGTGCCGAGCACCAGGCACAAGACGGCTGTCACCGAGGTCGTCGTCAGCGAGAGCCGCAGTGCCGGAAGGACGGTCGGCGTCGCGAGGTCGGACGGGATGCGAGCCCAGTCGGCACGGACCAACAGCGCGACGAGGGGGACGACGAGCAGCAGCGAGGGCGAGCGCGGCCGGGACCCCGAGCGGCGACGCGGGAACGCCAGCGGGCGGCATACCTCATGTCACGTCATCCTTCCGGTGGCTGAAGGGCACGGGATCAGGGCGCGCCGAAGCCGAACGACTGCAGGGTGGCGAGCCCCTTGGCGCTCAGCAGATAGGCGACGAAGGCCCGCGCCGCAGGGTCGTCGGACAGCGTGACGACCGGGTAGGTCAGGCTCGTGTTGAGCTGCGGCGCGATCCCGACGCCCTCGACGGCGCCCTTCGCCGCGACGACGTCGGAGTGGTAGACGACGGCGGCATCGGCCTCTCCGAGCTTGACCTTGGCCAGGGTCGCCTTGACGTCGACCTCCTGGCTGACGACGTTGGGCACGATGCGGGCCTTGGTGAACGTCGCCTGCGCGGCCTTGCCGCACGGCACGGTGTCGGCGCAGAGGACGACCTTGACGGTCGGTTTCGCGAGGTCGGCGATCGTCGTGATGCCGCCGGGATTGCTTGGGGGCACGGCGATCTCGAGGGTGTTGGTCGCGAAGGTCTTCGTGTCCTTGACCATGCTCTTGTCGAGCGGCGCTGCGGCGGCGGTGCCGGCGAGCGCGATGACGGAGGCAGGCGCTCCGTTGTCGACCTGCTGCACGAGCGTGGCGCTCGAGCCGTAGGAGGTGTCCACCGTGACGCCCGGGTTGGCGGCCTCGAAGTCCTTCGCCAGCTGGTCGAAGGACTCGGTGAGCGATGCAGCCGCGAGGACGGTGACCGTGCCGTGAAGCGACGGCGACCCGGTGCCGGCGTCGGGGGTGCGCAGACGTCCCGCACGCTGTCAGCAGGGGTGACAGCGCCAAGGTGGCCGCGGCTGGGAGGAGTCGACGGCCCCGCCTGCGGGCGAGGGCGGCGCTCATGCGGGCACTTCGACGACGACGTGGGTCGACTTGACGCTGGCGACGGCGACGGAGCCGACCTCGAGGGCGAGGTCGTCGACGGACTCGCTCGAGAGCAGCGAGACGATGCGGAAGGGGCCGCACTGCAGCTCGACCTTGGCCATCACGGTGTCCCGGGTGATGGCGGTGACGATCCCGCGCATCCGGTTGCGGGCGGAGGCGCCTCCGATGGCGCCGACCGCAGCCGGATGTGCGAGCTCCTGGGCCACGGCGGCGAGCTGAGCGCCGTCGACGGTGCGCCGGCCGGCGTCGTCGGTGGCTCCGTCGAGACGACCGGAGTCGACCATCCGGCGGACGGTGTCGTCGGAGACGCCGAGGAGAGCGGCTGCTTCGGTGATGCGCAACTGCGGCATGAAGCCGATGCTACCGCCGCATCTGCGGAATCGTCCCGCTGGGACGCCATTCGTAGAGCAATCATCCGGCCCCGGAGGGGCAGGGGGTTGACGAGGAGGGGGTGTCAGGCGTGTAATCAATGTATCAGTTGATCAAGGAGTTAGTTGACCATGATTCTCTCGCCCGTCTCGGATGCGGACCTCGACCGCGCTTTCGCGGCCCTGGCCGACCCGGTCCGGCGCGCCATCATCGCCCGCCTCAGCCGGGGCGCCGCGACCGTCAACGAGCTCGCCGAACCGTTCGAGATCAGCAAGCAGGCCGTCAGCAAGCACATCCAGGTGCTCGAGCTGGCCGGGCTCGTGACCCGGACCCGCGACGCGCAGCGCCGCCCCGTCCACCTGGAGGCCGCGCGGCTCGAGGCCATGACGGCCTGGATCGACCGCTATCGCCTGCTCGCCGAGCAGCGGTTCCGGTCGCTCGACGCCGTCCTCGAACGTTCGGCGCACACCCCACCTGCCGCCACGTCGGCGGCAGGGACCACACCGCACAACACCGCAGAGGAGCACCTGTCATGACCAACCAACTGAACCTCGACATCCCCACCGGCGTGCCGTGGATCGACTTCACGCGTGAGTTCGACGCCCCGGTCGAGGCCGTCTGGGACGCCCACCGCGACCCCGAGCTCGTCCGCCAGTGGCTCGGTCCGCGGGGCTACGAGATGGACATCGAGCGCTGGGACTTCACCGCGGGCGGCGGCTACCGCTACGTGCACCGCGACCCCGCTGGCGTGGAGTTCGGCTTCCACGGCACCTTCCACACGATCCGCGACAACGACCTCGCCATCCAGACCTTCGAGTTCGAAGGCGCACCCGACGAGGTCGCCATCGAGTTCATGCGCTTCGTCGACCTCGGTGACGGTCGCTGCCGGCTCGAGGGCCGCAGCATCGGCCGCACCGTCGAAGGCCGCGACATGATGGTCGAGAGCGGGATGGAGAAGGGGATGGCCGAGGGCTACGAGCGCCTCGACGAGCTCGTCGCCCAGCCGACGTCCGAGTCCACGTCCGCGCCTGCCCCGGCGCAGGGATGAGCGCCATGGACTGGACCCTCGAGGTCGTCATCGTCCCGGTCAGCGACCTGGGCGCCGCCATCGCCTTCTACCGGGACCAGGTCGGCTTCGACCTCGACCACGAGACGCAGAACGAGCACATGCACGTCGCGCAGCTCACCCCGCGCGGCTCCGGCTGCTCGATCGTCGTCGGGGACCTGCCCTCGCAGAAGGCGATGGCGCCCGGGTCGCTGCACGGCATCCAGCTCGTCGTCGCCGACGCCGCGGCGGCGCGGGAGGAGCTCGTCGGCAGGGGGGTCGAGTGCTCCGAGATCCAGGTCATCGACCCGCGCGACGGCGGCACGTTCTTCGGCTTCTCCGACCCCGACGGCAACTCGTGGGCGGTCCAGCAGCTGCAGGCCCGTGCCGACAAGCCGCTCATCCCGCACGAGGCCCGCGGCCGCTTCGGCGAGGACCTCGAGCCCTGAAGCCAAGGTCGGCGGCGGGTCGACAGGGCGCGTCGCCGGCCGTCTCGAAGCACCGAAGGAGGAGACCATGAGCAGGGTCGTGTTCGACATCAGCATGTCCGTCGACGGGTTCGTCACTGCTGCCCCGCAGACTGCGGAGGATCCACTGGGCCCGGGCGGGTCGGACCTGCACGCCTGGACCATCGACGGTGAGTACCTCGACCGAGCCGTCGCCGAGCTCGGGGCGGTCGTCGCGGGGCGGACCACCTACGACCACGCCATCTCGGGTTGGCGGGCGGATGGCCCGTCCGGGCCGGCGCGTCGTCCGGTCTTCGTCGTGACCCACGCAGCCCCCGATCCGCAGACGGTGCCCGCCAACGGCGTCTACACCTTCGTCACCGACGGGCTCGAGTCCGCGCTGGAGCAGGCGCGGGCTGCGGCCGCCGACCGGACCGTGACGATCATGGGGGGCGCCGACCTCGGCCGGCAGTACCTGGCTGCCGGCCTCGTCGACGAGATCTCGCTGCACCTGGCGCCGCGCCTCTTCGGCGCCGGCACCCCGATGTTCGCCGGTCTCGACGTCGGCCATCTCGAGCTCGACCTGCTCGACTGCCAGGCGGGCCCGCTCGCGGTCCACCTGCGTTACCGCGTCGGCCCCGGCGCGGCCGTGTGAGGCGGACCACGACAACGCGTTCGGTCGCGAACGCGGTGCAACGCCACTGAGTTCGCCGATCAAAGGCGCCCTCAGGTGCGGAATGCGCATCTCACCAGCACCCGCCCCGGGTTATGCCGAGGGGTGGGCGGACGGCATACTGACCCCCATGAGCAACGTCCCCCAGCAGCGGCTCCTGCAGACCGCGATCCCCGGCCCGAAGTCGGCCGCGCTCCAGGCCCGCAAGACGGCGGCCGTGTCCGCCGGCGTCTCCACCGGCCTGCCGGTCTACGTCGAGCGTGCCGGTGGCGGCATCCTCGTCGACGTCGACGGCAACCAGCTCATCGACTTCGGCTCCGGCATCGCCGTGACGACCGTCGGCAACGCCGCCCCGCGCGTCGTCGACCGCGTCACCGCGCAGGTGCAGGACTTCACCCACACGTGCTTCATGGTGACGCCCTACGAGGAGTACCTCGAGGTCGCCGAGGCCCTCAACGACCTGACGCCCGGCGACCACGAGAAGCGCACCGCGCTCTTCAACTCCGGCGCCGAGGCCGTCGAGAACGCCGTCAAGGTCGCGCGCCACTTCACCGGCCGCAACGCCGTCGTCGCCTTCGACCACGCCTACCACGGCCGCACCAACCTGACGATGGCGCTGACGGCGAAGAACATGCCCTACAAGCACAGGTTCGGCCCGTTCGCCGGCGAGGTCTACCGCGCGCCGATGAGCTACCCGTTCCGGTGGCCGGGCGGCCCCGCCGACTGCGCCAAGGAGTAGCTTCGACGCCTTCGTCAGCCAGGTGCACGCGCAGGTGGGGGAGGACAACCTCGCCGCCGTCATCCTCGAGCCGATCCAGGGCGAGGGCGGATTCATCGTCCCCGCACCGGGATTCGTCAAGCAGGTCGCCGACTGGTGCACCGACAACGGCATCCTCTTCATCGCCGACGAGGTGCAGACCGGCTTCTGCCGCACCGGCGACTGGTTCGCGAGCGAGCACGAGGGCGTCGTGCCCGACCTCATCACGACGGCCAAGGGCATGGCCGGCGGCCTCCCGCTCGCCGGCGTCACCGGGCGCGCCGACGTCATGGACTCGATCCACGGCGGCGGCCTCGGCGGCACCTACGGCGGCAACCCCGTCGCCTGCGCCTCCGCGCTCGGCGCCATCGAGACGATGAAGGAGGAGGACCTCTGCGGCCGCGCCAAGCAGGTCGAGGCCCTCTTCGTCCCGCGCCTGCAGGCGCTCGCCGAGAAGTACCCGCAGATCGGCGACATCCGCGGCCGCGGCGCCATGCTCGCCGTCGAGCTCGTCAACGGCCCCGGCGACCTCACGCCGAACGCCGCGCTGACCGGCGCCGTCAACAAGGCCTGCCACGCCGACGGCCTCGTCACCCTGACGTGCGGCACCTACGGCAACGTCTTCCGCTTCCTCCCGCCGCTCGCCGCGAGCGACGAGCTGCTCTCCGAGGGCCTCGACATCTTCGAGAAGGCGTTCGCCGCCTCCGTCTGAGACGCCACCGACCCGAGCACGTATGCCGTCCCGCTGAGTCAGCGGGACGGCATACGTCCGCGCGGGGCGTGGTCGAGACAGGGACTGATGACGCAGGTTCCGGTGCTGCACCGGCTCGTCCGTGCTCAGAGCAGCCGCCTCGGGGTCCCGAACGTCCGTCAACAGTCCCCGCTCGGCCCGGCGACGTCGCACCGTGCGTTCGATGACCCGTGCGACCCAGGCCGGCCTCAACATCACCTGCTCCCACGTGAAGCGCAGCACGAGCCACCCGCGCGAGACGAGCTCGCCGTAACGCTCGCAGTCACGGCCGAAGGCCGCTCGCTCGCCGTGGAACTCGAAGCTGTCCGCCTCGAGGACGATCCCGAGGGTGTCGTCGCCGAGATCGACCTTGGCGAAGAAGTCGTCGTAGCGGATGCGGTGCTGCGGGTCCCAGTCCGTGCCCTCGACGCCCAGAGCGATCGCGCGCAACACCGACTCGAAGGGGTTCGCGGCCTTGGCGGTGGCGTGGCGCTCGACGGCGAGCACCTCGCGTCCGATGCCGTGGGCCGAGCTGGGCCGCGGCTGCCACCACGGCTCGTCGCGCGCAGCCCGGCTCGAAGGGCGGAGTCGAAGACCGACAGCGCCTCGTCGAAGGGCAGGTCGAGGCAGCAGTCGATGACGGTGCGTATCGGAGTGGTCACACAGCCGTCGGTGACGTCGCGAGCGGCGAGCGTGCGGCGATGGGTCGTCGCCAGGCCCCGAGCGCTGTCCCGCAGCTTGCGGCTGGCCGGGATCGTGACGTCGGGCAGCGCGGGGCCGTCTTGACCTTCCAGCCCCAGTGCTGGGCGGCGGTGCGGTGCGAGACGACGCCGGTCATCCGCCGCGCCACCACCCGGCCTTCGTCGGCGCCGGGCAGCGCGTAGATGCCGTTGCCCGGGTGCCGGATCAGACCGGCATCGACGGCGCGTCCGATGAGGCGCCAGGGCACGGCGCGCCGCAGCTCGCGCCACGTGCACGTGCCGCCGAGGCGCTGCACGGCGGTCACGACGTCGGCGGTGGAGCGGCTGCGTCGCGCGCGCCGCCGCGGTGGCGAGCGGGTCGAGGTCTGACGGTCATCCCCGAGGCTCGGCGGAGACCGGGGCGGGCGTGCCGGACTTCTCCCAGGGTCTGATTCCGCGGGACGGATGACGGACCTTCGCGCGGTCCGGCCCGTGACTCGTGCTCAGCCGTGCGGCTGACTCCCGCGAAGCTGCGTCATCAGTCCCAGCCGGAGCCGGGCGTATGCCGTGTCGGCGAGGCCAGCGACGCGGCATACGTCGGCGGGTGGCGGGGTTCAGCGGCGGGTCGAGCGGGGTCACGTCGGGGCGCTTGGCCTGGCGCTGGTCGCCCGACGAGCGGCCGGTGAGGCGGCGGTGGACCCACGGGCCGACGTACTCCTTGGCCCACTGGGCGTTGGCCTGCAGGGCCTCGCGGCGACCGATCGGCGGGGCCGGCTCGAGCGGCGTCGCCCAGTCGGTCTCGGCCGGCGTGTGGCCGAGCGCCTCGAGGGCGGCGAGCGCGACGCGACGGTGGCCCTCCGTCGTCATGTGGATGCGGTCCTCGCTCCACATGCGCCAGTCGCGCAGGGCGTGCAGGCCCCACTGGTCGATGACGTGGGCGCCGTTGCGGCGGGCGATGCTCCAGATGTTGGCGGTGTGGATCGCGGCGCGACCCCGCGTCGCCTTGACGAGCGGCGCGTCGGCCGGGTCGACCGGCGTCGCCATGAGCACGTCGGCCCCGGTCGCGCGGATGCGCGCGACGGCGGCCTCGAGCCGGGCGGCGAGGCCGTCGAGGTCGGCCTTGGGGCGCAGGATGTCGTTGCCGCCGCCGACGATGCTGACGAGGTCGGGCTGGAGCGACAGCGCGTCCTCGAGCTGCGGGCCGACGACGTCGGCGAGCTTGCGGCCGCGCACGGCGAGGTTGGCGTAGCCGAAGTCGACCCCCTCGCCGCGGGCGATCTCCGACAGGTGCGAGGCGAGCCGGTCGGCCCAGCCGGCGAACTCGCCGTCGTGGCCGAAGTCCGGGTCGTCGTCGCACATGCCCTCGGTGAACGAGTCGCCGATCGCGACGAAGCGGGTCCAGACCGTGGTGCCGGAACCGTCAGGGGCGGGCTGGGTCATGTCAGCCTCCAGTCGATGGGTGCCGCGCCCTGCTGGGCGAGGAGGTCGTTGGTGCGGCTGAAGGGCCGCGAGCCGAAGAAGCCGGAGCGTGCCGACAGCGGCGACGGGTGGGCCGACTCGATGCGCGGCACGTCGCCGAGCATCGGCGCGAGGGACTGCGCCTGGCGCCCCCAGAGGATGGCGACGAGCGGACCGCCGCGACTCGACGAGGGCCGAGATCGCTTGCGCCGTCACGGTTTCCCAGCCCTTGCCCTGGTGGCTGGCGCTCGCGCCCGGGCGCACCGTGAGCACCCGGTTGAGCAGCATGACACCGCGCTCGAACCACGGCGTCAGGTCGCCGTTGCCCGGCGTCGGCAGCCCGAGGTCGGTGCCGAGCTCGGCATAGATGTTCTGCAGCGAGCGGGGGACGGGCCGCACGTCGGGCGCGACGCTGAACGACAGCCCCACCGGGTGGCCCGGTGTCGGATAGGGGTCCTGCCCGACGACGAGCACCCGCACGTCGGGCAGCGGCAGCGAGAAGGCCCGCAGCACGCGGTCGCCCGCCGGCAGGTAGCCGCGACCGGCCGCCACCTCGGCGCGCAGGAACTCGCCCATCTCGGTGATCGTGTCGGCCACTGGCTCGAGCGCCGGGACCCACGTCGGGTGGACGAGGTCGCGCAGGGCTCTGGCTGGCACGGCCTCACGCTACCCCCGCCCGGCGTGCGACAGAATCGACCCCGATGAACCTCACCCTGCGCGGCCCCGCCCTGATCGACGACACCGTGCTGCCCGACGTCCTCGTCCACGTCGAGGGCGAGCGCATCGCGGCGGTCACCCCCCTCGAACGCCGGCACGCGAGCCACCACCCGGCGCCGACGCGGCCGAGCGGGTCAGCGGGACGATGCTGCCGGCATACGTCGACGTCCACTGCCACGGCGGCGGCGGCACGGCGTTCACCGACCTGCGCGACGACGCCGCGGCCGCGGCCGCCGAGCACCACCACGCCCACGGGTCGACGAGCCTGCTGGCCAGCCTCGTCACGATGAGCCCGCGCGACCTCGAGCGCGGCGTCGCGATGCTCGCCGAGCTCGCCGACGACGGCGTCGTCGACGGCATCCACCTCGAGGGCCCGTGGCTCGCCGAGGCGCGCTGCGGCGCCCACGACCCGACCCTCCTGCGCGACCCCACGCTCGCCGAGGTCGAACGCCTCATCGAGGTCGGCCGAGGCCACATCCGGCAGGTGACGCTCGCACCGGAGCGCACCCACGGCCTCGACCTCGTCCGCTGGCTCACGACGGCCGGCATCCATGCCGCGGTGGGCCACACGACGGCCACGTACGCGCAGGTCGAGGAGGCTGTCGCGGCCGGCGCCGACCTCGGCACCCACCTCTTCAACGGCATGGACCCCATGGCACCACCGCAAGCCGGGCGCCGTTGCGGCACTGATGCGTTCGGCCGCGCGCGGTCACGTCACGGTGGAGCTCATCGCCGACGGCGTGCACCTCGTCCGACGACACGGTCCGCACCGTCCTCGACCTCGTCGGCGTCGACCACGTCGCCTTCGTCTCCGACGCGATGGCTGCCGCCGGGGTGGGGGACGGCGCATACGTCCTCGGCGGCCTCTCGGTCGTCGTCGACCGAGGCGTCGCCCGCCTGGCCCGCGACCCCGACGGCACGGCTCCCGGATCGATCGCCGGCGGCACGAGCCACGTCGCCGACATCGTCACCCGGGTCGTCGCCGCCGGCACCCCCCTGGCGTATGCCGTCCGCCCCGCCACGCGCACCCCTGCCCGCGCGCTCGGGCTGGCCGACCGGGGGTCGCTCGCGGCGGGTTCCCGGGCCGACGTGGTCGTCGTCGACGCGGACGCGCGCCCGACCCGGGTCATGAGACGCGGGCGCTGGCTGGACGCCGGCGCTGCCCTAGGCTCGGCCGGTGACTTCTCCCCGCTGGTCCACCGCCGTCTTCGACCTCGACGGCACGCTGGCCGACACGATCAACCTCATCGTCGAGTCCTACCAGCATGCCTTCCGCACGATCCTCGGTCGCGAGGAGGACCCGACCGTCATCCGCTCGTGGATCGGCCGCCCGCTCCTCAGCGCCTTCCGCGACCACTCGCCGGAGCAGGCGGACGAGCTCTACGCGACCTACCTCCAGTGGAACGCCGACAACACCGAGCGGCTCATCCGGGGCTACGACGGCGTCCGTCGAGGTGCTCGGCGAGCTGCGCGCGGCCGGCGTCCACGTCGGCGTCGCCACCTCGAAGCGCCGCGAGTCGGCGCAGCAGGCCATGGACATCCTCGGTCTCAGCGAGCACGTCGAGGTCCTCGTCGCGATGGAGGACACCGAGCGGCACAAGCCGGACCCGACGCCGCTGCTGCTCGCGCTCGAGCGGATGGGCCGCGGCTCGAACGACGCGGTCTACGTCGGTGACGCCGTCGTCGACGTGCTCGCCGGCAAGGCGGCGGGCATGGACACCGTCGCCGTCACGTGGGGCGCGGGGCTGCCCGAGGCGCTCCACGGCGTGCGGCCGACGGTCGTCGCGCACGACGCCGACGAGCTGCGCACCGCCCTCCTCGGCTGAGGCGCGGCTCCGCCCCGCCCGCGCTCGGACCCATCCCGCCCCATCCCGCGCGGTCGCGACGCATCCCGCCCCATCCCGCGCGAAGCGTCCGAGGGCCGGAGGGGTCGAGCCGTAGGGCCTAGCATCTGTGCGTGCACAGCTTCGACAAGGACGCCGACCACGTCGCCGTCGACAAGGTCCTCCGCTACGCCCGCGAGCGCCTGCTCATGGACCCGATCCCGCTCGACGGCGCCCAGACCGAGGAGCTACCTCCGGTCGGCCGCCGGGCAGACCATCACCGCGGCGGGCCTCGGCTCGACGCGGGCGATGGAGCTCTTCGAGCACACCCTGGCGCCGGCCTGCCTGTCGACGGACCACCCCCGCTACCTCTCCTTCATCCCGTGCGCGCCGACGCGTGAGGCCGCGGCCTTCGACGTCGTCGTCGGCGCCTCGTCCATCTACGGCGGGTCGTGGATGGAGGGCGCGGGCGCGGTCTACGCCGAGAACCAGGCGCTGCGCTGGATCAGCGACCTCGCGGGCCTGCCCGAGTCCGCGGGCGGCGTCTTCGTGCCCGGCGGCACGGTGGGCAACCTGTCGGCGCTCGTCGTGGCACGGCATACGGCCAGGGCTCGCGCCACGGAGGCCGGCACGGGCGCGCGGCCCTTCCGGATCGCCGCGACCGACAACGCGCACTCGTCGGTCGTCTCGATGGCGGCCGTCATGGACGCCGAGGTGTGCGGCGTCGCACGTCGACGAGAAGCTGCGCCTGACCGGCCCCGAGCTGCGCAAGACCCTCGAGGAGCACGGTCCCGAGACCTTCTTCGCCGTCGTCGCGACGAGCGGCACGACGAACTTCGGCGTCGTCGACGACCTCGGCGTCGGTCGCCGAGGTGTGCCGCGAGTTCGGCCTGTGGCTGCACGTCGACGGCGCCTACGGCGGCGCCGGGCTCGCCGCACCTTCCGTGCGCCACCTCTTCCAGGGCATCGAGCACGCCGACTCGTTCATCGTCGACCCGCACAAGTGGCTCTTCGCCCCCTTCGACTGCTGCGCCCTCATCTACCGCGAGCCCGAGCTGGCCCGGGTCGCGCACACGCAGGAGGCGGGCTACCTCGACGTCATCACGAAGTCGGCCGAGTGGAACCCGACCGACTACTCCATCGGCCTGACGCGCCGGGCCCGCGGGCTGCCGCTCTGGTACTCCCTCGCCGTGCACGGCACCGACGCCTACGTCGAGGCGATCGAGAGCACGCTCGAGGTGACGCGCTTCGCCGCGGACGAGATCGGCCGCCGCGACTACCTCGAGGCGGTGCGCGAGCCCGACCTGTCGGTCGTGGTCTTCCGGCGCCTCGGGTGGGGCCCGGAGGACTACCAGGCGTGGACCGACCGGCTGCTCGGGGAGGAGTTCGCGTTCGTCGTGCCGACGACCTTCCGCGGCGAGACGCTGACGCGCTTCGCGATCGTCAACCCGCACACGACGAAGGAGGACGTCAACGCCATCCTCGACACGATGTCGTGAGGCGGTCGAGCTGGTGCGGGAGTGACCGGTGTGACGGGTGATTCCAGACGGGTCGAAGCGGCCCCGCGACGCGCCCGCGCACTGCGGCGGGCGGCGAATGACACCCCTGTCATTTGGGTCTAGGGTGTGACCGGAGCCAACGCACGACGCGAGACGCAGCACGACTGCAGCGAGACGGGGACATGAGCACAGAACACGCCACGGCGCAGCCGCACCGCCACGAGTCCGAGGGCGGCCTCAGCGCGCGCGACCTCGAGATCCTGGCCTTCGAGCGCCAGTGGTGGAAGTACGCCGGCTCCAAGGAGCAGGCCATCAAGGAGCTCTTCGACATGAGCTCGACCCGGTACTACCAGGTGCTCAACGCGCTCCTCGACAGCCCGGAGGCCCTCGAGGCCGACCCGATGCTCATCAAGCGACTGCGCCGGATGCGCGCGAGCCGCCAGCGCGCGCGCACGAGCCGCCGCCTCGGCATCAACGTCTGAGATCAACGTCTGGCCGTCCCACCGGCTGAGCGGACCCACCCGGCGGGGCCACGGGTGCGCGCCCTCCCTGCGCAGGCGTGGTTCACTTCCCTCATGGCCGAGGTGACGATCCGTCGCGCGTCGGCTGACGACGCCCTCGTCGTCGCCGCCCTGCACCTGCAGTTCGCCCGCGAGCTCGGTATGCCGTCCGAGCCCGGCTACCTCGACCGTTTCGTCGACGCGTGGCTGGCCGAGCGGCCCGACCGGCCGACGTGGATCGCCGAGAGCCGCGGCCAGCACGCCGGCATCCTCGAGACCCGGCGCATCCGGGCGCTGCCGTGGCCGGGGCGCAAGGACGTGTCGTGGCTGCACGTCGGCGGCCTGTTCGTGGCGCCCGGCTGCCGTGACCGCGGGGTGGGCCGGGCCCTCACCGAGGCGATGATCGAGTGGTCGCGCACGACCGACGTCAAGTGGATCCGGCTCAACGCGCCCGACGACCGTGCGCAGGAGTTCTACGAGCGACTCGGCTTCACCTCGCCCGGGCGGCTCATGGAGTTCGACCTGCGGGACCCGCGGTGAGCGGTCCGGCCTCGGTCGCCGCGCCCGGCCCGACGAACTCGCTCGTCGACGTCGCGGGCCTGCGGGTCGGCCACTGCACCCGGGACGAGCCGGGCTGGCTGACGGGCGTCACCGTCGTCGTCGCGCCGCCCGGTGGAGCGGTTGCCGGCGTCGACGTCCGCGGCGGTGGTCCCGGCACGCGGGAGACCGACGTGCTCGACCCCCGCAACCTCGTCGACCGGGTGCATGCCGTCGTCCTCGGAGGCGGGTCCGCCTTCGGGCTCGCCGCCGCCGACGGCGTGATGGACGCGCTGGCTGCCGACGGCATCGGCTGGCCGGTCGGCGAGCCGCGGACAGGTCGTGCCGATCGTGCCGTCCGCGATCCTCTTCGACCTGGGGCGCGGCGGCGCGTGGGGTCACCGTCCGCGCGCGGAGGACGGCAGGGCGGCATACGCCAGCGCGTCGGCAGCCGCCGTGGAGCAGGGCTGCGTCGGCGCCGGCACGGGAGCGAAGGTCGGCGGCTTCAAGGGCGGCATCGGCTCGGCGAGCGTCGTGCTCGCGTCGGGCACCACCGTCGCCGCGCTCGTCGCCGTCAACGCGGTCGGCTCGGCCGTCGACCCGGCCACCGGCCTGCCGTATGCCGTCGGGCTGGGTCTCGGGGACGAGCTGGCCCAGGTCGAGGCGCCCGAGTGCCGCTGAGCTCGAGGAGTCACGGGCCCGGGCCGAGGCGCTGCCCGCGAACGCCGGCCGCCCCGGGCCTGGCGACGACGATCGGGGTCATCGCGACCGATGCGACGTTGACGAAGGCGCAGTGCCAGAAGGTGGCCGGCATCGGTCACGACGGCTTCGCGCGGGCGCTCAAGCCGGTGCACACGCTCTTCGACGGCGACACGCTCTTCGCCCTGGCGACGGGCGAGCGGTCGGCGCCCGATCCCGTGGAGCAGACGCTGCTCATGGAGGCCGGGGCCGACTGCGTCGCGCGGGCCATCGTCCACGCCCTGCTCGCCGCGACGTCGGTCGACCGCTCGGCCGACGGCGGCGTCGCCCTGCGGTCGTGGTCCGACGCCTTCCCGTCCGCGATCCCGGGCTGAGTCCGGCCCGAGGCTTGCAGTTGAGGTGGTGGAGTTCTTTCGCCACCTGGTGCCGATGAAGCTCCTCGACCGTGGAGCACCACAGCCGCCCACATCCCCTCACCGGGGCCCTCGGTCATCCACAGGCGCGGCCGGCACTGGGCCGCCTGAGGCGCAACTCGGTCACGCTCTCGGGCATGGACCTGTCGCCGGTCGACCGCGTGCTTCGACATCAGGACGGGGTGATCTCGAGAGCGCAGGCACTCGAGTGCGGCCTCGACGACAACGCCCTCGAGCGACTGCTGCGCCGCCGACAGCTGGCTCGGGTCCACCCCGGCGTCTACGTAGGCCACACCGGGACCCCGACGTGGTCGCAGCGAGCCTGGAGCGCCGTGCTCTTCCACTGGCCCGCGGCGCTTGCGGGACCCTCAGCGCTGCGTGCGCACGGGCTCAGATCCCTCTCCGACCCACGACCCCCGGGGCGCTCTCACGGTGATGCCGCCTGGACCGCAGGACCCGCAGGACGCGCAGGCACCGAACCGGTCCACGTCGTCGTGGCGGCGAGCCGGCGCGTCGTGCCACCGTCCGGGGTGATCGTGACGCGCCGAACCGACTTCGACGGGCGCGTCCAGCTCCATCTGTCGCCGCCCCGGCTCCGTCTCGACGAGGCTCTGCTCGACGTTGCCTCTGCCTGCTGGGACGAAGCAGGCGCCGTCGCACTGCTGGCCGATGCCTGCCACGAAGGGGCGACGACAGCCGCTCGCCTGCACGCCACGCTGTCCGGGCGAGGTCGACTGCCCCGGCGGCGCCTGCTGCTGGCCATCCTCGATGATGTCGCTGCGGGCTCGATGTCGGTGTTCGAACGTCGCTACCTGCGCGATGTCGAGCGGTCGCACGGCCTTCCGGTGGCCCGGCGCCAGGTTCGGGTGGTGACGAGACAGGGCGTGACGTTCCGAGACGTGGAGTACTCGGACTTCAGAGTCGTCGTGGAGCTCGACGGACGGCTGGTCCACTCCGGTCTCCGACGGGAGTGGACCGATCTGGAGCGGGACGTCGAAGCCATGGTGCGGGGCGAGGCGACCATCCGGTTCGGGTGGGGGCAGGTCCTCGAACCCTGTCGGGGCAGTCGCGTCGTCGGGCGCCTGCTCCAGTCCCGGGGTTGGACGGGTGACCTCAGACCGTGCGGTCCTGTCTGTGACGCAGTCCCCTCACGACGTCGAGCGGCCTGAGGGAATGACTGGCGGGTGACCTCGTGGAGTTCTTCCGGCACCTGATGCCGACGAACCTCCATGACGTCTGCGTGTCAGGTCAGGTCAGGTCAGGTCAGGGGAGCGGGCGGGCGGGGCGAGGTGGTCCCAGCCGCGCCGGATCGCCGAACCGAGGTGGTCGAGCGGGTAGGGCAGGCGCGGGTCCGGTTCGCGCAGCGCCTCCTCGAGGGGGACCTCGCCGAGCCGGCGCTCGCGGATCACCGCCGCGACGGCAGCGACGTCGTCGCGCTGACGCGTCACGAAGGCCTCGTCCACCGGACGCCCGTGCCCCGGGACGACGACGGTGCGCTCCGACACCTGGACGAGGTGCGACGTCAGGGTGTCGGCCCACTCGAGGGGCCAGCAGTCGTCGCCGAACGACGGGGGCGCGCTCTCCTCGACGAGGTCGCCGAGGAACATCGTGTCCGTGTCGGGCACGAGCACGGCCACGTCGCCGTCGGTGTGGCCGCGGCCGGCATACGCCATCGTCACGACCCGGTCACCGAGGTCGATGGTCGCGTTGGAGCCGAAGGTGCGGTCGGGGCCGCGCACCACCGTCGCCATCACCTCGGCGGCGTCGCGCTCGGTGTAGCCGTACTCCGGTCCCGCTCCGGGGTCCGCGCG
This sequence comes from uncultured Actinomycetota bacterium, assembly GCA_963849965.1. Taxonomy (GTDB): domain Bacteria; phylum Actinomycetota; class Actinomycetes; order Actinomycetales; family Dermatophilaceae; genus Terrabacter. Next base: position 32,610 of record CAWKJV010000032.1, read on the forward strand.
GAAGGCGGCCTTGATGTGCTCGGCCGCGGTTACGGTCGTGCGCCCGACGTTGTCGTGGGCGTGGACGATGGCCGTCTCGAAGGCGGCGTTGCCGAAGGTGTGGTCGAAGTGGACGTGCGTGCTGACGACGTGGCGCACGACGACGTCCCTGCCGAGGCGGCGGATGTCGTCGAGCACCTGGGCGCCCTGGACGTCACTCGCCCGCGTGTCGACGACGACCGCGCCGTGGCGTCCGAGCACGAGGCCGACGTTGACGTCCCACTGGCGGTAGCGCGCGACGAAGACCCGGTCGGCCACCTCCACGAAGCCCGCCGTCGACGGGCCGAGGTCGCCGCCGGACGCTCGGGCGGTCACGCGGCCCACTCCGACGTGACCCACGGCTCATTGAGCATGGAGCCACCGTAGCGGCCTCCATCGGCCTGGGCGCGGTCCCCGCGTTTGTCGCAGACGGCACGGCTCGCCGGCGCGTGGGAGCCTGTCGCCATGGACTGCGTCTTCTGCTCGATCGTGTCCGGTGAGACGCCCGCCGACGTCGTGCTGGACGAGCCGGACCTCGTCGCCTTCCTCGACCGGCGCCCCGTCTTCAAGGGCCATGTGCTGCTCGTGCCGCGCCGGCACGTCGACACCCTGCTCGACCTGCCCGCGGAGCTGCACGCCACGCTGCTGGGGGCGGCCCAGCGGCTCGCCGCGGCTGCCGTCGAGGGGCTCGGCGCCCAGGGCAGCTTCGTGGCGGTGAACAACGTCGTGAGCCAGTCGGTGCCGCACCTGCACGTGCACGTCGTGCCGCGCACCAAGGGGGACGGGCTGCGCGGTTTCTTCTGGCCCCGCACCAAGTACGCCTCGGACCAGGAGTCAGAGGAGTATGCCGCCCGTATCGCAGGCGTGCTGGCCCCGGCCGTGGGCGCCTGAGCCGGGCACACGGCATACGCACGGCCGTGCGTGGCGGTTCGGGGGTGCTCGGGGGCGCAGGCCGGCTACGGCCGTGAGCTCCCGAGTGTTTGCACTCTCACCCCGAGAGTGCCAATAATGGCGTTAGCACTCTCCCTAGGGGAGTGACAGAAATGGGCCGTATGCCGAGGGGTCGGGTCCGCAGCGACATGAAGCTGGGGAGACCGGTCCCGTCCGTCGCGGGCGTCATGCGGTCCACCACCAACGTTTCGTGTGGGAGGAACCACCCGAATGGCCAAGACCATTGCTTTTGACGAAGAGGCACGCCGCGGTCTCGAGCGGGGCATGAACATCCTCGCCGACGCCGTCCGCGTGACCCTCGGCCCGAAGGGCCGCAACGTCGTCCTGGAGAAGAAGTGGGGCGCCCCCACGATCACCAACGACGGCGTCTCGATCGCCAAGGAGATCGAGCTCGACGACCCGTACGAGAAGATCGGCGCGGAGCTCGTCAAGGAAGTTGCCAAGAAGACCGACGACGTCGCCGGTGACGGTACGACGACGGCCACCGTGCTCGCCCAGGCGATGGTGAAGGAAGGCCTGCGCAACGTGGCCGCCGGCGCCAACCCGATGGCGCTCAAGCGCGGCATCGAGAAGGCCGTCGAGGCCGTCACCGCCCGCCTGCTCGAGCAGGCCAAGGAGATCGAGACCAAGGAGCAGATCGCCTCGACCGCCAGCATCTCGGCGGCCGACGAGGAGATCGGTGGTCTCATCGCCGAGGCGATGGACAAGGTCGGCAAGGAAGGTGTCATCACCGTCGAGGACTCCAACACCATGGGCCTCGAGCTGGAGATGACGGAGGGTATGCGCTTCGACAAGGGCTACATCTCCGCCTACTTCGTCACCGACACCGAGCGCATGGAGGCCGTCCTCGACGACGCCTACGTGCTCGTCGCGAACTCCAAGATCGGCAGCATCAAGGACCTCGTCCCGCTGCTCGAGAAGGTCATGCAGTCCGGCAAGCCGCTGCTGATCATCGCCGAGGACATCGAGGGTGAGGCCCTCGCGACGCTCGTCGTGAACAAGATCAAGGGCACGTTCAAGTCCGTCGCCGTCAAGGCTCCGGGCTTCGGCGACCGCCGCAAGGCCATGCTCACCGACATCGCCATCCTCACCGGTGGCCAGGTCATCTCCGAGGAGGTCGGTCTCAAGCTCGAGAACGCCACCCTCGACCTGCTCGGCCGCGCTCGCAAGGTCGTCGTCACCAAGGACGAGACGACCATCGTCGAGGACGCCGAGGACCGCTCGCAGATCGAGGGCCGCATCGCCCAGATCAAGGCCGAGATCGAGAAGTCGGACTCCGACTACGACCGCGAGAAGCTCCAGGAGCGCCTCGCCAAGCTCGCCGGCGGCGTCGCCGTCATCAAGGCGGGCGCGGCCACCGAGGTCGAGCTCAAGGAGCGCAAGCACCGCATCGAGGACGCCGTCCGCAACGCGAAGGCTGCCGTCGAGGAGGGCATCGTCGCCGGTGGTGGCGTGGCCCTCATCCAGGCCGCCAAGGCGCTCGACGAGCTCACGCTCGAGGGTGACGAGGCGACCGGCGCCAACATCGTGCGCGTCGCGACCGAGGCCCCGCTCAAGCAGATCGCGATCAACGCCGGTCTCGAGGGTGGCGTCGTCGCGGAGAAGGTGCGCGGTCTCGAGGCCGGCCACGGTCTCAACGCGGCCTCCGGTGAGTACGGCGACCTGCTGGCCGCCGGCATCATCGACCCGGTCAAGGTGACCCGCTCGGCGCTGCAGAACGCCGCCTCGATCGCGGCGCTCTTCCTCACGACCGAGGCCGTCATCGCCGACAAGCCGGAGAAGGCCGCTCCGGCCATGCCCGGTGGCGACGACATGGGCGGCATGGGCGGCATGGGCTTCTGAGCCCACCGACCCACGGTCACCCAGCACCACGCTCGAAGGGCGGTTCCCCTCAGGGGGAGCCGCCCTTCGGCGTCCGGGGGAGCGGCCACCGGGCCCGCGTCGACCGCTCAGCGGGCGAAGAGGGCGCGCGTCGCGTTCTCGTGCTCGGCGTAGGCCGACGACGCCTTGAGCGTGAGCCGGCCGACGTCGGCGAGCGCCTCGGTCATCTGTGCCTGGATGCGCTGGTAGTCGTGCATGACGCGCTCGAACTCGACCTTGGCCGGGCCCTGCCAGTCCGCGCCCATGCCGGCCAGCCGGCCGCGCAGCTCGGAGGTGCTCGACGTGATGGTGTCGGCGAGCCGGTTGATGTCAGCGGCCGCTGCGGCGATGCGTTCGGTGTCAACGACGGAACGGGACATGGGTCTACTCCTCGATCGGGGCCGGCAGGACGCCGGCCACTGCGTTCGAGGCTAGGTGGGGCCGAAATCCTGCGACCGGCGTCATCCACAGGGCCCGGCGGCAGACGCCGCCACCCTGGCCTAGGCTGCGAGTCATGACCGTGTGGATCGACCAACCGATCTGGCCTGCCCACGGTCGGCTCTTCGCCCACCTCGTCAGCGACGTCTCCTACGACGAGCTGCACGAGGTCGCGCAGGCCGCCGGCCTGCACCCGCGCTCGTTCGACGGCGACCACTACGACGTGCCCGAAGGTCGGTGGCAGGACGCCGTCGACGCCGGCGCGACCCCGACCGGTGGGCTCGAGCTCGCCCGTCGCCTCAACGCGTCGGGCCTGCGGCTGCGCAAGCGCAAGCGCGACCGAGGGGTGCGCCGCATCCTCGACGTGAGCTTCCCCAACGGGGCGAGCGACGTCGACCTCGTTGCGTCCGACGACCCGGTCGACTCGACGCGCGTGCTGGCGGCCATGGTGTTCGTTCGCGACCGACGGGGCGACTTCGTCGTCGTGCACAGCGTGCGCCGGGGTGAGTGGGGCTCGCCGGGCGGGTGGCGCGAGGGCGACGAGACGCCCGTCGAGAACGCCGTCCGCGAGACGTTCGAGGAGACAGGCCTGCGGCTGCGCCACCCGGACGTGCTCCCTTGCGGCTACGAGCGTTTCACGGCCCGGACCGAGGACAACCTGTTCTCGCGCGACAAGCCCTACCTCCAGGTCTTCCGCACCCGGCTCGACGATGCCCGACCGCCCATCAGCGACGGCGACGACGGCATCCATGAGACCCGCTGGGTCACACCGGAGGAGTATGCCGAACTCTGCGGCCACCTCTTCTGGTGGCCGCTCGCGGTCGAGGTCTTCCCGGACCTGCGCGGTCTCGCCCGCCCACTCTGAGACGCACGTATGCCGCCCGCTGCGGCGGACGGCATACGTGGTCTGTCGTGGTCGGTCCGCCTGTGCGCCAAGCGAACCCGTGGTGTCAGCGCTGGTTGGTGAATGTCAGCGCGACGTCGAGGTCGGCCTCGCGCAGCATCCGCTGGACGGCCTGGAGGTCGTCGCGGGACTTGCTCGAGACGCGCAGCTCGTCACCCTGGATCTGGCTCTTGACGCCCTTGGGCCCCTCGTCGCGGATCAGCTTGTTGATCTTCTTCGCGTTCTCCTGGGAGATGCCCTCCTTGAGGGGCGCGTCGAGGTGGTACTCCTTGCCGGAGAGGCGCGGCCCGGCGTCGGGGACGTCGAGGTGCTTGAGGCTGACCTTGCGCTTGACGAGGTGCGTCTGGACGACGTCCAGCACGGCGAGACAACGCTCCTCGGTGTTCGCCTTCATCTTGATGACCTCCCCGGCGAGGTCGACGGAGGCACCGACGTTCTTGAAGTCGTAGCGCGTCGCGATCTCCTTGCTGGCGCTGTTGACCGCGTTGGCAATCTCCTGCTTGTCGAACTTGCTGACGATGTCGAACGACGAGTCGGCCATCGGTGGGGTCCTTCCGCGTGCTGTTGTCTGGTCTGTCGGACGGTGCCGAGGGGCTCACCTGGTGGCCCACGGACACGACGAAAGCCTCGCCGGGGTCCCGATTTCGGACCGCGCCCGATCTCTTGCTATCCTTCCAGACGCACCAAGGCAGGTTGTCCGAGCGGCCAATGGAAACGGACTGTAAATCCGTCGCGAGAGCTACGAAGGTTCGAATCCTTCACCTGCCACCCAGTGCCCCGAGAGGCCCTGACCAGCGGAAACGCCGGTCAGGGCCTCTCGCATGTACCTGGGAGGGGTATTTGGTGCTGCGGATTCCGAAGGCTTTTGTGCAAGCCTCTGACCTGCGGAAACGCGGCGGCCCGATCGCTCCGTGGGGAATACGTTCGGAGATTCTGCTGGTGACAGGTTGCGCGCTGCGGGGCCGCAACGCCTGACCTGCGCTGACGCGGGGGAGGGGGTATGCAATCGCGGCGGACTTCTGCGCCGCCGCGATTCTCTGGGCCGGCGCGGTGTGGACCACCTCGGCGGCAAGCAGGGTGACGACCCGCTGGCCGGCCCGGCGCACACCGACTTGAGCGGGCTTCCGCCCCTGATCATCGAGGTGGGCTCGCACGAGGTGCTGCGCGACGACGCGATCCTGTTCGGCAGGGCCGCGCGGGCCCAGTCCAGGTGACACTCACGGTCACCGCGGGGGTTTCGCACGTCTTCCCTGCGTTCGCCGACGTTCTGGACGAGGGCGGCAGCGCGCTCGGACGCATCGGCACCGACCTCGACGCGGCGCTGGCGGCCCCGACCGTCGGTGAAGGACGGTTGGCGACGAGATGTGGTTAAGCGCGGATCACGTCGCCCGAGCGCAACGCGTTCGACCTCGTCACGGACGCCTACTCACCGCGCAGGACGCCCTTGGTGAGCAGGAAACAGGAAAACGGGCGGGGATCGGAGGTGTGGACGACGGCGAATGCCGTTGCTGCTGCCTCGTAGAACGCTGACCGTTCCAGCGGGTGGGCGCGAACCTGACGTCCCTCTGCCCTCGCCAGCTCCGCCTCGAAGTCGTCGTGGGACGGGGATCGGAAGCTGCGGTCTCCGTCCGGGACCATCCGCAGCGCGGCCGGCTCGACGAAGTCGTCGAGAGGCAGGAGCGTCATGACCGCTCGTGTGGCTTGGAACGTGTCCGCGCCGAAGATCGTGTGCACCCGCGGGTGTCGGGATGCCGCGGGGTAGTTGCTGTCCACGACCGCTAGGCGATCTCCGTGCCCCATGAGCGCAAGGGAGTGGAGCAAGTCGGGGCTGATCAGGGACGGGATGTGCTTGAGCATCGTCAGTCTCCTCCATTTGCTTCTGAGCCCTCAAGGGGTGGACGTGCGCCGCGCCATGTGACGGCCTCGCTCGCGGCGGAGACCGCCGCTCCGACTGCGATGGTCAATTCCTCCCCGCGCGCGAGATGCGCGGCGAGTGTGCCGACGAAGGTGTCGCCGGCGCCGGTGGTGTCCACGACCGTCGATGCCGCTAGGGCGGGCACGAAGTCATCGCCACCGTTCGCGCTGATCGAAACGCCGACCGGCCCCAACGTGACGAGGACCGTGCGGGCCTGCGTAACCTCGCGCACTCTTCGAGCGAGGTTCTTCGGCGGCAGATCTGCCCCCGCCAAGCCGCAGGCGTCACGGGCCTCGAGCTCGTTCACGACGAGAGGGTCGGCTCGGCGCAGCGTGCTCGGGGCCAGGCCCACCCAGGGCCCGTTGTTGAGGACCACCCTGCTGGCGGACGCCTGACTGGCGGCGCGGTCGACCAGCCGCGGATTGATCTCCGTCTGCAGGACGAGAACGGCAGGGTCACCGGCCTGGGCCATGGACGTGTCGACGTGCCCGACTTCGAGGTGCTCGTTCGCTCCGGGGACGATCACGATGGCGTTCTCGCCGTCGGGAGTGACCGTGATCATGGCGATGCCAGTGGGTGCATCTGCGATGGTGGCGACGGAGTCCGTGCGCACCGCCCGGCGGCGCAACTCGTCGAGCTCATGGATGCCCGCCTCGTCGTCGCCGACCGCGGCGACGAGCGCGACGTCGGCTCCGGCACGCGCCGCGGCCGCCGCCTGGTTGGCGCCTTTGCCGCCGGATGAGCGCTGGTAGCCGGTCGCGATGACGGTCTCCCCGCCAGTCGGTCGATGCTGCGTCCTGGCGACCATGTCGACGTTGATCGCTCCCAGCACCAGGACGCGCCCGGTCATATTGGACTCCCTGCGAGGGCCGCACCGAGACGGCGCAGGTGGCGTGGGGATCGATGGGTGGTACGCCGAGGGTTCCTCATAGCGCTGTCCTCCTGAATGCATATTCGCCATTGAATCGTGAGGGCGATCGGAAGGGTGGCCCCGTGCGAGGGCAATGTCAAGAGGGCATCCGCGCGCAGCTCGCGCGCGCCGGTCCGTTCAAAGGCCGGGAATTCGGCAAATCGTTGACACGGCGCCGCCCGCTGGGCATCATCGTCGTATGTTCGTTCAATGGCGAATGGGTATTCAGTCGAAGGCGACGACTCGAACCCTCGTAGGTCTGGCCACGGCCCTCGCGATCAGCGGGTCCGTCGCCGGGTGCTCGCACGTCCCCGGCGTCTACACCTATGTCCCTGCGGGCCAGGAGAAGGCGCCGGGAGCTGGCGGGTCAGCCGCCTTCGACGCCAAGACCTACGTCAACGGCATCTGGGACAGCAAGGTGCTGCCGACCGTCCAGAAGGACGCCGTCGCCGCCTCGGAACTACTACCCGCGCTCGTGGCCGGGCAGGAGGCCGCCAGCAAGAAGTACGGCAACCAGGCCGGTACCGGCAGCCCCTACGCCTTCCTCGTCAAGGGCACCGGCACCGTGACCGGCGTCGACGCGGAGGCGCCGACCCACCCGCTGACGGTCAAGGTCGACGGGCTCAATGGCAAGGCGGCGGACGTCCAGGTGGTCACCGGGCCGGTGATTGCGGGCACCGCCCTGCGCGACGCCGTCAAGTTCATCAGGTTCGGCGACTTCACCAACCAGCTCAACTACGCCGACGCCGCCACACAGCTGAACACCAAGGTCAAGTCCGACGTGCTGTCCAAGGTGAAGGCCAAGGACCTCGTCGGCAAGAAGGTCACCTTCGCCGGGGCCTTCTCGCTCGTCGCCCCGGGTGTGGTGCTCATCGTCCCGACCCAGCTCGAGGCGGCGTCGTGACTACCGCTCCCGAACCGACGGCCGCCCCCGCGGCCGACGATGCGGTCGTCCTGCGCGCCGTCGACGTGACGAAGACCTACGGCGGCGTGCGCGCCCTCAAGGGCGTCAACTTCGAGGCCTTCCGAGGCAAGGTCAACGTCCTCGTCGGTGAGAACGGCGCCGGCAAGTCGACCCTCATGAAGATCCTCGCCGGCGCCGAGCAGCCGAGCTCGGGCACGATCCTGCTCGACGACGAGCCCGTCGAGCATCGGCAGCCCCCGCGACGCGATCGCGCACGGCATCGGCATCATCCACCAGGAGCTCAGCCTCTTCCCGAACATGTCGATCGCCGAGAACCTCTTCGCCGGGCGCGAGCTGCGACCGGGCCGGCGGTTCGTCGACCACGCGGCGCAGCGGCGGCGCACCGCCGAGGCCCTCGCAACGGCTCGGAGCAGGACCTCGACCCCGACATGCTCGTCGGCGAGCTGCCGATCGGCAAGCAGCAGCTCGTCGAGATCGCCCGGGTGCTCCTCGAGGACGTGCGCATCCTCATCATGGACGAGCCGACCTCGGCCCTGTCCAACCACGAGGTCGACGTCCTCTTCAGGTCATGGCCGACCTGCGCCGCGACGACGTCACCATCATCTACATCTCCCACAAGCTCGACGAGTTCCGCCGCATCGGCGACTACGTCACCGTCCTGCGCGACGGCGCCGTCGTCGGCCCATGAGCCGATGACGAGGCACGGACACCGCGTGGATCGTGCGGCAGATGGTGGGCCAGGACCCGAACGCGCTCTTCGCCGGCACGCAGGCGACATCGGCGACGTGCTCCTGGAGGTCCGGGCCTGACCGTGCCCGGCTCGCCGCGCAGCTCGTCGACGACGTCTCCTTCCAGGTGCGTGCCGGTGAGGTCGTCGGCATCTACGGCCTGATGGGCGCCGGGCGACCGGAGCTGGTCGAGGCACTGATGGGCACCCGCACGTCCACCGGCGAGGTGGCCGTCCGCGGGCGAGCTCGTCAGGGACGCCAGCGTCCGCGCACGTCAGGCCGCAGGTCTCGCGCTGGTGCCCGAGGATCGGCAGCGAGACGGGCTCGTCCAGACCATGAGCGTCGGCGACAACGTCCTGCTCTCCACGATCGGCAAGCTGGCCCGACGCGGCCTGGTGCCGCAGAAGGCCGAGCGCAGCGTCGCGGGTGACAAGGTGCGCGAGCTCTCGATCAAGATCCCGGCACTGACCGCCCCTGTCACCTCGCTGAGCGGCGGCAACCAGCAGAAGGTCGTCCTGGCCCGAGCGCTGCTGACCGAGCCGGTCGTGCTGCTGCTCGACGAGCCGACGCGCGGCGTCGACGTCGGCGCCAAGAGCCAGATTGCCGAGATCATGAGCGACCTCGCCGAGGCTGGCTACGGAGTCCTGTTCATCTCCTCCGAGCTCGCCGAGGTCATGGCGATGGCCGACCGCGTGCTCGTCATGGCGCGCGGGCGCGTCACCGCTGAGCTGTCCGGCGACGCCTTGACCGAGGAGGCCCTCGTCTCCGCATCCGCCTCCGACGCCGTGCTCGCCGCCGCGGCCGCCGGCACCGACATCCTCTCCACACCAGCCACGGAGGTCCCCGAATGAGCAACACGGACGTCGCGCCCGCCACGTCGACCCAGACGCCGCCCACCTCGCCGGCCGAGCCGACCCGGCGTGGCGACACCCTGGCGCGGATCGGCCTGCTGCTGCTGCGCGGCCGGACGCTCGTCGTGCTCGTCCTGCTCATCATCCTCTTCGGCACGATGTCGCAGGACTACCTCACCTCGAGCAACCTCATCGTGATGACCAAGCACGTGGCCATCAACGCGATCCTCGCGATAGGCGTCACCTTCGTCATCCTCACCGGCGGCATCGACCTGTCGGTCGGGTCCGATCGCCGGCCTGTCGAGCATGATCGTCGGCGGCCTGCTGTTCGCGGGCCTGACTCTTCCGGGCGGGGGCGTGCTGTGGCTCTCGGTCGGCGCCGTCATCCTCGTGGGCATCCTCGTCGGCTGCTTCGTCGGCTGGGTCAACGGCATCCTCATCACGAAGTTCCGGGTGGCACCGTTCATCGCCACCCTCGGCATGCTCTACGTCGCCCGTGGCGCGGCCCAGCTGCGCAGCAACGGCGGCACGTTCCCCGACCTCGCCGGCAGCGAGGCCCACGGCAACACCGGATTCTCGGTCATCGGCGTTGACAGCTGGTTCGGCATCCCCGTCGCAGTGTGGATCATGGTCGTCGTCGCGGTCGTCGCCGTCGTCGTCACGACGAAGACGCCGTTCGGCCGGCGCATCTACGCCGTCGGCGGCAACGACCGCGCGGCCGTCCTGGCCGGCATTCGCGTTCCGCGGATCACCATCGCCGTGTACGTCATCAGCGGCGCCTGCGCTGCCCTGGCCGGCATGCTGCTCACCTCCGAGCTCGGCGCGGCCTACCCCGACACGGCGACGACCTACGAGCTCAACGCCATCGCCGCCGCCGTGCTCGGTGGCACCGCCCTGAGCGGTGGACGCGGCACCATCGTCGGCACCGTCATGGGCGCCTTCGTCATCGGCTTCCTCGCCGACGGACTCGTCCTCGTCGGGGTCTCCACCTTCTGGCAGTCCGTCGTCAAGGGCGCCGTCATCATCCTCGCGATCGTCCTGGAGCAGGCCCAGCAGCGGCTGCAGACGTCGTTGTCGCAGAGGGCCGCCTGACCCCTCGGGGCCAGTGCCCGGCCGCAGTTTCCACCGATCCAGCAGTGAACCAGTTCAGCAACCCCTGAAAGGACCTTCATGTTCCGTCACACCACTCGCATGAGCCGGGCGCTGCTGCCCGTCGCCGCTGCGGCCCTCGTCCTCGGCACCGCTGCCTGCGGCGGCAGCTCGGGCGGATCGACCGCCGGGAACACCTCGTCGGCGGCTGCGGCCGCGGGTTCGGGCTCCAAGCTCGTCGTCATCATCACGCCCTCGCCAGACAACGTCTTCTTCAAGGCTGAGCAGGACGCGGCGGCGGCCAAGGCGAAGGCGCTCGGCTACGAGACGCTCGTCATCAGCCACGACGACGACCCGACGAAGCAGAGCCAGGCGTTCGACACGGCGATCTCGCGCAAGGCCGCGGCGATCATCCTCGACAACGCCGGTGCCGACGTCACCGTCACCGCGGTCAAGAAGGCCAAGGACGCAGGCATCCCGTCGTTCCTCATCGACCGCGAGATCAACCAGACCGGTGTCGCGGCGGCGCAGATCGTGTCGAACAACGCACAGGGTGCTTCGCTCGGTGGCCAGGAGTTCGCCAAGCAGATGAACAACGCCGGCTCGTACGCCGAGCTCACCGGCAAGGAGACCGACACCAACGCCGGTGTGCGCTCCAAGGGCTACCACGACATCCTCGACCAGATCCCCGGACTGAAGATGGTCGCCCAGCAGACCGCGAACTGGGACCAGGCCGAGGCGCTGGCCAAGACGCAGACGATCCTGCAGGCGCACCCCGACATCAAGGGCATCATCGCCGGTAACGACACGATGGCCCTCGGTGCCCAGGCCGCCCTCGACGCGGCCGGCAAGAAGGGCGTGGTCGTCGTCGGCTTCGACGGCAGCCCCGACGTCGTCGGCTCGATCAAGGCCGGCAAGATCAAGGCCACCGTGCTCCAGCCGGCCAGCCAGATCGCCGAGATGGCGGTGCAGCAGGCCGACGCGTTCATCAAGGCCGGCGGCAAGGCGTCGCAGCCGGAGAAGCAGTCGGTCGACTGCATCCTCGTCACGAAGGACAACGCCGCCAAGGTGAACAACTTCGCCGTCGAGGGCTGACACCACGCGTCACCCCACAGCAGGGGCGGCCGCACCGCGGCCGCCCCTGTTCGCGTCCACGCCCACGCGCCGCGTCGAGGTGGCCCCACCCAGGGCGCCTCACTGCAGCGGGAAGGGCGGCTGCATCCACCAGGGTCGTGGGTCGACGCGGACCTCGTCGACCCACTTGACCCACCAGAACCCCCGGCGTCCGGGGGCCACGAGCCGGACCGGGGCGCCATGGCCGGGTAGGAGCGTCTCGCCACCGACATGCGTTGCCAGCAACAGGCTCCGGGCCTCTGCGGCCGGGAAGTACCTGGTGTAGCCGGTCACCGAACGCACCACGATCGATCCCTGGCGCGGTAGGCCGAGGACGGTGTCGAGCTGCACGCCGCGCCAGCTCTGTTCGGCCCACCAGCCGCCGGTGCAGTCGAGCGCCACCGACTGGACCGCGCCACCCATGCCCAGCAGGTCGTCGTACGAGAGCCGCAGCGTGGACCCGTCGGCTCGCGCCACCTCGAGCCGGTAGGCGGCCACGTCGACGCGGGGCACTCCGTCGGTGAACCACTGCGTCACCGGCATCGCAGCCGGGACGCCGGACCCCGCCTCGTAGGACCCGGTCGCGCGACGCCGTGCCGCGGGAAGTCCGGCGAGGGACGCGACGGACCCCTGGGCCGCGTACGCCAACGCTGTCACGGCCGCCAAGCCGGCTGCCCGTAACACGGTCCGTCGGGTGAGGTCCGTCCGCCGGGGCCGCTGTCGCCGACGGATCACGTGGCTGACAGCGAGCGGCACGGCGACGACCGCGGCTGCGACGTGCACGGTGAGCGCGGGGACACCGGCGACCTCGACCCGACCGAAGCCGGCATGCGCGATCCCAGCGACCAGGATGACCGCGAGGACGACGGCGAGCGCGACCCCGACCACGTGCGCGTCCCCGGTCCGAAGACCACGCCTCACGATCACGGTCTTCCACGGCGCCAGCACCACGATGCCGAGGCCGAGGACGCCGTGGGCCACCGTGGCAGCCTTTGACCCGGGCAGGTCGCCGACCCCGAACGCGACCCAACCGGTCACGAAGGAAGCCCCCAGGAGCACGAGGAGGGCGAGGTTGGTCCGCCGGCCGGGTCGGCGAGATGCCGCCATCAACCCAGTGTGCGCCGCGCGCCCGAGCCGACGATGCGGATGCGGGGCGAGAGCCGTTTCGCCTCGTGCGGGCATTCGCGTCCGGAACACCTCTGTCGGACGGCGCCGTGCTGGAGGATCTTGTCGTGAAGCTCAAGCTGGACCTGCACGACATCTACAACCGGGGCGACGAGATCGACCGAGCCCTTCGCGCGATCATCGACGAGGCGATCCGGAAGAGGGCGCCGCTGGTGCAGATCATCCCCGGGAAGGGCTCCGGTCAGCTCAAGAAGCGAGTACTGCGGTTCCTGGACCGCAAGGACATCAAGACCCTGTACCACCGGGTCGAGAAGGACTCCGACAACTTCGGCCGCGTCTTCGTCCACTTCCGGTGGAAGTAGGCACGGCCACCGGCGCCTCTGCCGGCCACTGACACGAGGGTTGAGCGAGCCGGGCCGTGTCCCGCCCTCACGACGAGGGGACACCGGCCCGGCGGATCGGGGACGCAGCCGAGCCGGGGGATCAGCGCCGGTCGAGGATCTCTCGCGCGGCTGACGTGATGCCTTCGGCGCTGATGCTGAAGTGGTCGAGCAGCCACTCGACCGAGCCCGTCGGCGCGAACGTGTCGGGCACGCCGACGAAGCGCAGCAGCGTCGGACGTCGCGTCGAGAGGTACTCGGCGACGGCGCCGCCGAGGCCCGAGGTGAGCGCCTCCTCGACGGTGACGATGCCGGCCGTCTCCTCAGCGGCAGCCAGCAGGGCCTCGCCGTCGAGGGGCTTGATCGTCGGCATGGCAAGCACCCGCGCGTCGACGCCGTGCGCCTCGAGGAGGTCCGCCGCCTCGAGGGCCCGGGCCACGGCGGTGCCGGTCGCGACGACCGTGACGTCGTTGCCGTCGCGCAGGCGCACCGCGCGGCCGGGGACGAACTCGTATCCCTCGGGCATGACGTCCGGGACACCCATCCGGCTGACACGGATGAAGACGGGGGAGCCGGCGCCGGCGGCCCAGCGGACGGCCTGGGCCGTCTCGGTCGGGTCGGTCGGCACGATGACCGTGAGGCCCGGGATCGTGCGCAGCCAGGCGAGGTCCTCGATGGAGTGGTGCGTCGGACCGAGCTCGCCGTAGGCCATGCCCGGGCTCTGCCCGATGAGGACGAGGTGGTGCTGCGAGTACGCCGCATCGACCTTGATCTGCTCCATGGCGCGCGCGGTGAGGAAGCACGCGGCCGCCGAGACGAACGGCACCTTGCCGCCGTTGGCGAGCCCGGCCCCCACCCCGACCATGTCCTGCTCGGCGATGCCGACGTTGACGAGACGCTCGGGGAACCGCTCCTGGAACGGGCCCAGCTTGCTCGAGCCGACCGAGTCGTTGACGACGGCGACGATGCGCTCGTCGGCCTCGGCGAGCTCGACGAGGGCGGCGACCCAGGCGTCACGGCAGTCGTGCAGGGGCGGAGGAGCCGTGGCCGTCGTCGGCGCGGAGGTGCGGTCATGAGTGCTCCAGCTCGGTGAGGGCCTGGGTCACCTGGTCGGCCGAAGGGACCTTGTGGTGCCAGGCGACGTTGTCGGACATGAAGGAGATCGGGTGGCCCTTCATCGTGTGCGCGATGACGGCCGTCGGCTTCCCTGACGCCGCAGGGACGTTCGCGAAGACATCGAGCAGCGCGCCGTGGTCGTGGCCGTCGACCTCGACCACCTCGAGGCCGAAGGCGGCCAGCTTGTCGGCCAGCGGCTCGAGGTCGTTGGTGTCGGCGACGCGCGCCCCCTGCTGGAGCCGGTTGCGGTCGACGACGACGCACAGGTGCGAGAGGCGGTGGTTGCCGGCCGTCATGAGGGCCTCCCAGTTCGAGCCCTCCTGCAGCTCGCCGTCGCCGACGACGACGAAGGTGCGCCGTGCCGAGCCGTCGAGCTTGCCGGCGAAGGCCGTGCCGACGGCGATCGGCAGGCCGTGACCGAGCGGCCCGGTGCTGGCCTCGACGGCGGCGATCTTCGTGCGGGCCGGGTGGCCGTTGAGCTGCGACTGGGGCTGCATGAACGTCCCGAGCTGCGACGGCTCGAGGAACCCGGCCATGGCGAGCGTCGTGTAGAGCGCGGCGGCGGCGTGTCCCTTGGACAGGATGAAGCGGTCGCGCTCGGGGTCGTCGAGCTGGTCCGGCGAGACGTTCATGGCGTGCAGGTACAGCGTGACGAGGACGTCGATGACGGAGAACTCGCCACCGATGTGCCCGAGCCCCGCGGCGCGCACCATCTCGAGGTCGCGCCGGCGGACGAGCCGGGCCGCCTCGGCCAGGTGGGCCACGGCCTGCTCTCGCGTCGCGCCCGCGGGCACCCGCCCGAGGACGGTCAGCGTGTCGTGGGGCACGGCCTCGGCGTCGACGTGGGGGACCAGGTCCTCGGTCGTGCTCATGCCTCCTCCCTGATGTTCGCGAAGAGGACGTCCTGCACGAGCTTCTGGGCGCCGAGAGCGTCCTGGCGGGACTGGGCGGCCTTGAGCGCCTCGATGTCGAGCTGCTCGAGCGAGCGCCAGATCGCCTTGAGGAAGCGGATGGAGAGCTTGGCAGCCTCGACGGTGTCCTCGCGGAAGGGGAACTGGTCGAGCTGCCAGATCCCCTCCCAGCCGTTGATCTTCAGCGTGTAGAAGTACTCGAACAGCTCGATCGGGTGCACCGTGCCGACGACCATGTCGTCGTCCCAGCTGCGCAGGTTGTCGTTGACGTCCATGGCCCAGAGCAGGTCGTGGTCGATGAGCAGCTGCGCTGCGGCAGCGGGGGACTCGCCCCCGAAGAGGGCATGGCCGAAGTCGAGGAGGACGCCGACGTTGTCGACACCCATGGCCTTGATGCCGAGAGCGGTCTTGGCCGCCGAGTCCCAGAACATCTTGTTGCGCGGCTCGCGCGGCTTGTACTCGATGACGATCTTGATGTCGGGGTTGGCCTGCGCAAGCTCGCGCATACCGGAGACCGCCAGCTCCCACTGCTCGTGGTGGTTGACCTGCAGGGGGTAGTCCCAGCCGTCCTGGCCCGGCCACACCTTGAGGTACTTCGCCTCGAGGGCGCGCACCACGTCGGCGGCCTCGTTGAGAGCGGCGAGCGCGGCGGCGCGGACCTCGGGGTCGGGGTTGGTGAAGGCGCCCTTGCTGAACCGGCGCATGTAGATCTCGGGAGTGACGCCGATGGCCTGAAGCCCGTTGTCGGCCAGGGCCTGCTTCACGTCGTCGACCGTGACGCCCTCGCTGAAGGGGTACGGGACGTCGACGTAGGACAGGTCGCCGACCGAGCCGGCTCGCGCGATCTGCTCCAGCGTGGAGACCTCGGGCGCGTAGCCGTCGGTGGCGTACCGGTCGACGTACGATGCGAAGTGCCACAGGCCCGCTCCGAAGGGTGGGTAGTCGGTCATGAGTCTTTCCTCTCGATGGTCTCGTCGGGCGGCGCTGAGTCCGCTTGCGACACAGTCATTCCGCGTGAGCGGGCGATGGCTCGTCTCCAGTCGCGGCGTGCGTCGCCGGACGTGGAGGAGGTGGGGGTGACGCAGCGGCCGGCCTCGACGGGGGGAATCGCGACGCCCAGCTGCTCGGCGGCGAGGCGGGCCGCTCCCAGCGCGGAGGCCGCGGGGCTGCCCGCCACCTCGAGCGGGCGCCCGAGCAGGTCGGCCTGGACCTGCATGAGCAACCCGGATGCCGTCGCGCCGCCGTCGGCGTGCAAGGTGTCGATCCGGGTGGTGCCGTCCGACTCCATGGCCTCGACGACGTCAGCGACCTGGTGCGCCACCGCCTCGAGCGCGGCACGGGCAAGGTGGCCGCGGGTCGTCCCGCCGGAGACGCCGACGAGCACGCCGACCGCCGAGCGGTCCCAGTAGGGGGCGCCGAGGCCGGAGAAGGCGGGCACGAAGCAGACGCCGCCGGTGTCGGGGACCTCGGCAGCGAGTTCGGTCAGGTGCGCCCCACCGGCGGTACCCTCGGGGACGCCGAGCGTCGAGGCCATCCAGTCGAGGGCCGAGCCGGAGGCGACGATGTTGCCCTCGCGCGCGTAGGTCGGCCGGTTGCCCACGTGCCAGGCCACCGTGGTGGCGATGCCGTGCGGTGCCGGGCTCGAGTCGGTCGTCGGGCTCATCACCGACGTGCCCGTGCCGTACGTGGCTTTGCCGGTGCCGGGTGTCGTGCACCCGTGGTGGTAGAGCGCGGCGTGCGAGTCCGCGAGCACGGCGACCACCGGGACACCGGCCGGCAGCCGGCCGTGGGATCGCGACGTGACGCCGAACGACGCGTCGGACGGACGCAGCTCGGGAAGGTGGGCCGCGTCGACGCCGAACAGCGACAGCAGCTCGTCGTGCCAGTTCAGGCCGGCGAGGTCGAGCAGCAGTGTGCGCGAGGCGTTGCCGAGCTCGGTGACGTGTTCACCGGTGAGCCGCCAGACGAGCCACGCGTCGACGGTGCCCACCGCGACGTCGGCGGGGTCGGCGCCGGCCGCGACCGCGGCGTCGATGGCGGCGCGGAACTTCGGCGCCGAGTACATGGGGTCGAGCGACAGGCCGGTGCGCTGCCGGATCGTCTGTGCCGCAGCGGGTTCGCGCTCCAGGAGGGCAGCGCACCAGGCCGCGGTCCGGGCGTCCTGCCAGCCGAGGGCCGGCCCCAGCGCGCGTCCGGTGCTGCGGCTCCAGCACACGGCGGTCTCGCGCTGGTTGGAGATACCGATGCCAAGCACCTCAGCCGTCGGGTGCTGCTCGAGACAGCTGTCGACGGCAGCCATCGTGGCGGTCCACAGGCGCTCGGCGTCCTGCTCGACCCAGCCCGGTGCGGGGAAGGAGATGCTCGTGGGGGACGAGGCCTCCGCGACGACGCGACCGGTCGCGGCGTCGACCAGTATCGCCTTGGTGTTCGTCGTGCCCTGGTCGATGGCGAGCAACGCTCCGCCGCGCAGCTGGCGGGCGACCTCCGGACTCGTCATCGAATATCCATTCGCTAGTGAATGAAGACAATGTCAGGGTACGGGCGCCCCGCCGTGGCTGTCAACGGATCCGGCTGCAACGGCTATCTCGCGGGGCTCTCGGCCATGGCTTCGAGTGCAGGACGGAAGAGCGCCGGCCCCGAAGGAGGTCGGGGCCGGCGCTCTTGTACCGCTGGGGGACTGGTGAGGAGGCTCAGTGCGCGGCGTCGCGCAGGTAGGTCGCCGTGGCGCTGTCGGTGACGAGCGTGTTGATCCAGCCACCAAGCAGGGCGGCGCGGATGGCCTCGTGCTTGCGGCGCCCGCCCGCGACGCCGATCCGGCGCGGGATGGCCAGGAGGGCCGCGTTGTCGATCCCGAGGATGCGGTTGTCGAGGTGGCTCTTGACCGGCCTGCCGTCGGCGTCGAAGTAGCGCATGCAGACGTCGCCCACTGCGCCCTCCTTCCGGAGCAGCTCCTCGTCCTCCGTGCCGACGGCGTTGCCGCTCGCGCGCAGGAGGGCCGACGGGAGCAGGCTGCCGATACCGGCGAGCAGAACCGTGAGGTCGGGGAAGGCGTCGATCGCCTGGGCGATGCTGTCCTCCTTGAGCAGCGCCCGGCGCGTCGCGTCCGACGTGACGAGCCCCGGCGCCGGCAGGTACGTGGCCTTGGCGCCGGTGACCTGCACGAGGCGTCCGACGAGATGGGTGGCCCGGGCCTGCGCGGAGGGCTGGCCGAGGCCGCCGAGCACCTGGACGACCGACTCGCACTCGTGGCTGTTGCGGGGGCGCATCGAGTCGACGGTGGCCAGCAGCGTCGAGCTCCACGACGACACCCCGATGCGCTCGCCGCCGGTGAGCGTCGTCTCGAGGTAGAACGCCGCGGCGGCGCCGAGGGCCGGCGCGATGACGAACTCGTCGTCCTCCTCGGCGGTGTCGGCGACGACGACCTCCTGCAGGCCGTAGCGCTGCTCGATCTCGTCCTCGATCTCGGCGAAGACGCCTCGGGGGGCCACGACGGTCGTGCGGACGATCCCGGTGGCGACCGCCTTCTTCAGCAGCCGTGAGACGCGAGGCTGGGAGATGTTGAGGCGCTTGGCGATCTCCGGCTGGCGCACGCCCTGCTCGTGGTACAGGCGCGCCACCTTCGTCATGAGGCGCGTGTCCTCTGAGGTCGTGAAGACGCTCGCCGCCGCGTCGCCGGCCTCCAGTGGATTGACCATCATGCCTCCGGAGTCACAGGACGGGATGCGGGGAATTCTCGCACGCCCGGGTCTCCGCCACGTGCGACTCGAGCCGGGTCGGCCGACGGGGATGGTGCGCGGTGCTGACCTCTTGACACGTTAGGTCTCCTTTGATGAGGTTCGCTCGCCCTCACGATTCAGTAACGAATATACATTCAGCAGCACGTGCGAGGCATAACTAGAGCAGTTCTGGCGGGCTTTGCCGCCGCGTTCTTCGCAGATTGCCGACCGCATGGAGTCCTGATCGCGGTCAGTTTCAGAGGACTGGCTAGGCACGGAGAAGCGCAATCCTGTGTCGCCGGTTCGCTCGTCATGTCTCGTGTGCTTTCCCACGTGGTGGGCCACTGGTGGGCTTGCTACCGGGCGCTGTGGGCTCGGCTTCGCGCTTCTGACATTCGTGCTGGCCGAGCGCCGTTGCCGTGCCTGGCCCCGAGCTTTCGGTGGCGAATGGGCGCCCGGTGTCCGGAAGCTAACTGGTACTCGCGTCGGTGACGGCCATAGCTCTGCTCCGGCTCGGGGCTCTGGCGCTCACGTTGCATGGGCTGCAGGGCTGCGGTCAGGGACAAGGGCGGAGGGGCTCAAGCCAGTCCGAGTAGAGCCGGTCATGCGCGGTGGTAGGCGAGTGCCTGTGCACAAACCGTGCGGAAGTTTGCGCTGAGTCCGCGTCGATGCAGGTCGGCGAATTCTCCTCTGCGGCCTGTAAATCCGTCGCGAGAGCTACGAAGGTTCGAATCCTTCACCTGCCACCCAGTGCTCGGTAGGGCCTCCGACCAGCGGAAACGCCGGTCGGGGGCCCTTCTGCTGCGTCGTGGGACGTCTGGTGTCGCGACGTCTGGAGTCGCACCGCCCGGTGCGCCGGGCGCCAGTCACAGGACGTGGACCCGCGAGGCCCAACTCGTCTCAGATCTCCGGACGCAGAAGCGGTCGAGTCCCTTGCCCGGTGCCATGACCCGAGCCGTGGCTCCTCGTCGGCGAGGAATGCTCACTCGACGAGCGAACCGGATTGGACGCGCCGTCGCGGTGCGCGTGCTGAGGGTCCCCACGCCCTGGCGTCGGGGGTGGGCGTTGACACGTTTTCGGCGGTTTAATCCGCATCATCCTTTTCCGTCCTTTTTCCACATTTTTGGGCTGGATCGGGCATAGGCTCACGCACGTCATCCAGGCTGGTCACGTCTCCCGGTCAGTTGGACACCAACCCTTACTGACGGAGAGGTGCTTTCTCATGCACAGCAAGATCGTCGACCAGCATGTCGGACCCCAGCGCACTCACGTGATCTTCTTCGACCCGGGCGAGGAGTGCATCCAGGGCCTGACGGACTACGTCACGGAGCGAGGAATCGACAGCGCCTCGTTCACGGCGATCGGCGGCTTCGAGCGCACTCGTCTGGGCTTCTTCAACCTCGAGACCCGTGGCTTCGACGAGATCGCGTTCCATGAGGAGCAGGTCGAGGTGCTGAGTCTGTCGGGGGACATCCTCACCTCCGAGGAGAACGTCCTGACCGTGCACGGCCACGTCGTCGTGGGTCGGCGGGACGGCACGACGGCTGGCGGACACCTGCTCGAGGGCGCGGTAGACCCGATCCTCATCGTCACGATGGTCGAGCTCGAGTCACACCAGCTGCACCACCACCACTGAACTTCCAGACATCGGAGCCCGACATGAGCATGGACCCAGCACAGGACCCCAACAAGATCATCCAGGTGCCGGCCGGTGCCGGTCACGGCCTGTGGGTCTTCGGCGATCTCGACCTCATCAAGGTGGCCGGCGAGGAGACGGGGGGTGAGCTGACGCTGGTGGAGACCACGGTGCCGGCTCGGTCGGGGCCCCCGATGCACATCCACCAGAACGAGAGCGAGTCGATCTACGTCCTGGAGGGACAGGTCCGTGTCGTCGCCAACGGTCGCGACTTCACGTTGAACCCGGGCGGGTTCTGCTACATGCCCAAGGGAAGTCTCCACATGTTCGAGAACACGCTCGAGGAGCCCAGCAAGATCCTCCTCTTCTTCACCCCCTCGGGCATCGAAGGGTACTTCGAAGGTCTGGGCACCCCCTACGTGCAAGGTGAGCCGTCTCCGGGCCGGGTGATGGACCGCGAGCTCCTCGACCGTGTCGCCCCCGCCTACGGCATCGTGCCGTTCTTCGATGACGAGAAGAATGGGTCCCGATGAGCGAGGAGGTCGCGGCTCCGCAGCCCGCCGTCGGAGGACTCCACCTGCGTGAGTGGGCGGCCGAGCTCGCCGGCACGGCCATCCTCGTCTTCGCGGCCCTGTCCACCGTCACGATCATGTTTCACCGCGGGTCCGTGTTCGAGGAGTGGATCCCCTCGAAGTCGGCTCGGCTCCTCCTCTTGGGGGTGCTCTTCGCCCTCTTCATCGTCAGTATCGCCACGAGCCCGCTCGGGCGCCTCAGCGGGGCGCACCTCAACCCCGCGGTGACCCTGGCGTTCTGGATCACCGGGCACGTGCACCCGCACGACCTTCTCGGCTACTGGGCCTCGCAGCTGCTCGGTGGCCTGCTCGGTGCATCCGCCCTTCGTCTCGTGTGGGGTGACACCGCGGCGACGATCAACTTCGGCGCGATCAGTCCGACCGTCAGCCCCGGGGCGGCGGTGCTCGTCGAGGGTCTGATGGTGGGGCTCATCGTCTGTGCGATGTTCGTGTTCCTCTCAGCGCGTCACCTCGTGCGATGGACCCCGGTGGCGGCCGGCGCGATGGTGGCTCTGAACACCTGGCTCGGTTCTCCCCTCACGAGCACCGGGCTCAACCCCGCACGTACGTTCGGTCCCAACCTGGTGTCCGGTCAATGGCTCGACTGGTGGGTGTACTTCGCCGGCCCGGTCGTCGGAGCCGTCGTCGTCGCAGTCCTCTGGCGCAGCGTTCCCCGGGTGATCCTCACGGCGAAGCTCTTCCACGACTCGTCGTACCGTTCCGTGCTGCGCACGCACCTGCCTGCTCAGCCGTATGCGGACGCGGCGCCGGCTGACAACGCCGCGTCGTCCGACGTCACGCAGCCCAAGGCCCCTGTGGCGCAGTGAGATCGGCTGGCCCCGCCCTCGAAGACCGGGGGCGGGGCCAGCCGGCCACTCCGACCTGGCCGGCTACACCCGCGCGGCGATCTGGACCTTCGCGAACGTGTCGCGCATGAATCCGATCGCATCGGCTGCGAAAGTGTCCTTCGACGCGAAGGTGTTGCGCCACACGTGCGCCTTGGTCGAGAGTCCCGGGACGTCGGCGGCGAAGGCCTCGGCCGCCACCCAACCGTCGTAGCCGATCTCCTGCAGGGCCGCGGCGGTGCTCGCCCAGGCGACCTGACCCGCCCCGAGACCTCCACGGTTGTTCTCACTGGCCTGCACGTGCCTGATGGCCGGCCCGTGGGCGGTGATCGCTGCGAAGACGTCGTCCTCCTCCGCGTGGGCGTGGTGGGTGTCGTAGAGGACCCCGAACGAGGGGTGGTCGACCCGAGCGGTGAGCGCCGCAGACTGCTCGAGGGTGTTGATGAGGTAGCCCTCGTGTCGGTTGAGGAACTCGACGGCGAGAACGACCCCGGCCTGCGCGGCGTGCTCGGACGCGGCACGGAGCACGTCGGCAGACCAGCCCAGCTCGACCTCCGTGGGTCCGGCTCCGGTGAAGACCGCATACGCCGTCTGGAAGGGTCCGCTCAGGACGGTGCTGCCGAGGACGTGCGCCGCGTCGATCCCGAAGCGGATCTCGTCGAGGCCTCGTTGCCGGGTCGCGGCATCCGGGCTGACCGGGTTCGCCTCCGCAGCCAGGTTGAGGATGGTCGTACAGCCCAGGCCGGCGTCGTCGAGTGCGCGGCGGATGTCCCGGTTGTCGGCAGCGAGAGCGGAGCCGACGGGGATCTCGGCTCCGTCGTAACCGAGCTCCGCCAGCGTGGAGAAGAGGGGGTAGTGCTCCGGGCCGACGTCGGTCGTCCACAGGTACATGCCGATCCCGAACTTCATGGTGACCTTTCGATGGGGCGGTCGCAGTGGTGCAGAGGGGCTTCGGTCCACGGCCGTGACCGCTCTCCGTGACGGGCGGAAATCTCCCGGAGCATATCGAGGCGCCGGTGTTGCAGCCCGCGAATCGCGCACCTTTTGCGAAGAATGAGAGATCAGGGACCCTTCCCCGCACGAGCATCGCGTGGCGTCGAGAGGCGCCTTGTTCCCGCTGGTACGTTCACGCGAGCCTCCGCACCCGGTGGTGAATCCTTCGGAGAGAGGCACCGAGCATGGCGGCGGAAAGCACCAAGGGCCACGGAGAGGCGATCCTCGAACGTCCGGCTCGGCGGGGCGCGGACCCGGGGGAGCGCGAGCGTGACTTCGATCGGTTCCTGACGTTCATCGACGCGGTCGTCGCGATCGCCGTCACCCTGCTCGTCCTCCCCCTCGTGGAGATCGCCGGGGGTGAG
This sequence comes from uncultured Actinomycetota bacterium, assembly GCA_963849965.1. Classification (GTDB taxonomy): domain Bacteria; phylum Actinomycetota; class Actinomycetes; order Actinomycetales; family Dermatophilaceae; genus Terrabacter. The sequence goes on from CAWKJV010000032.1 coordinate 55,971, forward strand.
TGTGAGCTCTCGCTCGACCTGTTGTTCCACGAACACACGGGGCAGATCTTCAACTTCTTCCTGAGCTTCCTGGTGATCGCCTTGCTCTGGTTCGCTCAGCACAACATCGTCCGCACGGTCATCGTCCAGGACCGGATCGTCACCCGCGCCTCATGGCGTGGGCGTTGACGGTGGTGGTGCTACCGGTGCCGACCGCGCTGGTCGCGGGGTCACACGAGGGGGACAAGACCGAGGTGCTCTACATCGGCACCATGGCGCTGAGCAGCCTCGTCCTGACCGTCGCGGCCTGGCGGGTCGCAGAACCCCGTCGATCCGGGACGGCGGAGTGCCGCCCAATCCGGTGCGAATCGGTCACCTCGTTCGTGATTCTCGTGCGTCGCGACCGTGCTGTCCCTGGTCATCCCCGGCGCCGGCTATCTGCCGCTCCTGCTTCTCCTGCTCAGCGGAACGCATATCGCGCTGTCGTCAGGTCGCGACGTCGCCTGCCGCCGAGCTTAGGCCGCCAGCGAATTCGACATTTTTGTCCGACTTTCTCCGGTTGCGTCCATATGCCATACCGGCGCATCTAGGGTGAGGACCCTACCGAGCGTCGGGCGCACCTCCGCGCGCCGACCGCATCGTTGGGGTTGAGCCTGGCGGGGACATTGCCGCGTCGCAGTGACCAACGACATGCAGAGACAGACGCTGAGAGGAAATCCCCCGTGTTCCCAGCTGGATCAGTGCGTGTTGCCGCGGTGCCGAATGCCTGGGTCAACGACGATCTCCCCGAGCTCGGCAAAGGGACGTCGTTCGAGCAGATCATCAGCGAGATGGCCCTCGCGGGCTACGAGGGCACCGAGCTCGGCAGCACCTATCCGACCGATCCCGCGATCCTCGAGCGCGGCGCTCGACGCTCGCGGGCTCGCGCCCTCGGGCGGCTGGGTGTCCACGTGGTTCGCCTCGAAGGGCGGCGCCTACGAGCAGACCCTCGACCGTTCCGCGAGAAGATCCCGTTCTTCACCGCCATCGGTCTGCAGGACGTCTATGTCGCCGAGGTCACCGGGGCGGTCCACCAGCAGCCCGTGCCGGCGCTGGCCAACCGGCCTGTCTTCACGACGACGCAGTGGGCGCCGCTGATCCAGCGGCCTCCACGACATGGCCACGATCGCCGCCGAGCACGGGCTCCGGATCAACTACCACCACCACACCGGGACCGGCGTTCAGTCCGCCGAGGACATCGACAGGCTGATGGCCGAGACCGTGGCCGGGGAGACCTGGCTGCTGCTGGACACCGCGCACCTGCTCGTGGGCGGCGGCGACCCGATGGCCGTCCTGTCCAGGCACGAGGGCCGGATCGGGCACGTGCACCTGAAGAACCTCCGCTAGCCGGTGCTCGAGCGGATGCACGCAGGAGTCGCTGAGCTTCTGGGACGCCCTGCGCGCGGGCATCTTCACGGTGCCCGGGGACCCGGAAGGGTGCATCGACTTCGCACCCTGCTGCGCAAGCTGGCCGACGACCGCTGGGCCGGCTGGCTGGTCGTGGAGGCGGAGCAGGACCCTGCGGCGGCGCCCCCTCTGGAGGCCTTCACCCTCGCTCGCCGTCACATCGCCGAGCTGGCGGGTCTCTAGACGTGGCAACGGCGGAGGAGAGCGACTGAGCGACGCCAACACAGCCGGGGTGCCGTGGCGCCGGTGGGGACCCTACCTCTCGGACCGGCAGTGGGGAACGGTGCGCGAGGACACCTCGAGCGGTGGGGACGCCTGGAACTCCTTCCCCCACGACCACGCGCGGTCCCGCGCCTATGCGTGGGGTGAGGACGGCCTGCTCGGCATCAGTGACGACAGCCAGCGGCTGTGCTTCGGTCTTGCCGTCTGGAACGAGGCCGACCCCATCATCAAGGAGCGGCTCTTCGGCCTGACGAACAGCGAGGGCAACCACGGCGAGGACGTCAAGGAGTACTACTTCTACCAGGACTCGACGCCGACCCACTCCTGGATGCGCGCGCTCTACAAGTACCCGCACGCCGCGTACCCCTACGAGGACCTGCTGCGCACCAACGCGGGGCGTGGCAGGCACGACGCCGAGTACGAGCTCGTCGACACCGGGATCTTCGACGACCAGCGCTACTTCGACGTCGAGGTGGTCTACGCCAAGGCGGGCCCCGAGGACCTGCTGATCCGGATCACCGCCACCAACCGCGGCCCCGACCCGGCCGCGCTGCACCTGCTCCCGACCCTGTGGCTGCGCAACACCTGGGGGAACGACCCGGAGGCGCCCCGTCCTCGGCTGACGGCCGACACTGTCGCCCGACGGGTCGACGTGGACTGCCCCGAGCTGGGCTCCTACGCGCTGGCGTGGGAGGACGACGTCGACGTCCTGTCACCGAGAACGAGAGCAACTGGGCGAGGATCCCGGCGGGACAACGCCACGCGCACGTCAAGGACGGCATCAACGACGCAGTCGTGGAGGGTCGGGAGGACGCAGTCAACCCCGAGCTGACCGGGACCAAGGTCGCCCTGCGTCGACGCGAGCTCATCGGGGCCGGTGAGTCGGTGACGATGCGGCTGCGGTTGGCGACGTCGATGCCGGACACCGCCTTCGGCGACCACACGGACCAGGTATGGCGCGGCGGCGCAAGGAGGCGGACGACTTCTACGCCTCCATCACGCCGCCGTCGGTCACCGCCGACGGGCGATGGTCATGCGGCAGGCGCTGGCCGGCATGCTCTGGTCCAAGCAGTTCTACTGCTACGACCTCGATCGGTGGCTGAGCCAACGCAACGTGCACCCGCTGCGCGACGAAGCCGGACTCGACCATCGCAACGCCCGGTGGTTCCACATGGTCTGCGGCGACATCATCTCGATGCCCGACTGCTGGGAATACCCCTGGTTCGCCGCCTGGGACCTCGCCTTCCACACCATGACGCTCGCCATGGTCGACACCGTCTTCGCCCGGGACCAGCTGCAGCTGCTGCTCGGTGAGCACTACCTTCACCCGTCGGCCAGATCCCGGCATACGAGTGGAACTTCTCCGACGTGAACCCGCCCGTCCACGCGCTCGCGACCCTGTTCAGCCACCAGCAGGCGGTGGACACGGGCGCCGAGGACGACCACGACTTCCTTCGCGACATGTTCAACAAGCTCACCCTGAACTTCACGTGGTGGGTCAACCGCAAGGACGTCAACGGCGCGAACGCCTTCGAGGGCGGCTTCCTGGGGCTCGACAACATCGCCGTGTTCGACCGCAGCGCGGCCCAGCTCCCGACCGGTGGCGGCTCGAGCAGGCCGACGGCACGGCCTGGATGGCGTTGTACTGCCAGAGCATGCTGAGCTCGCGCTCGAGCTGGTGAAGACGGACGACCAGTACGAGGCGGATGGCCCTGAAGTTCCTCGAGCACTTCCTCTACATCTCGGCCGCGATCGAGCGCGGTGACGGGATGTGGGACGAGGAGGACGGCTTCTTCTACGACCAGCTGAGGAGCCCGGATGGCTCCGGGCAGCGGCTACGGGTGCGCTCCATGGTGGGGCTGATCCCGTTCTGCGCGGTACCGTCGTGCCCGGCGCTGCCTTCGAGCTGGTGCGCGAGCGCCTGGAGGAGTTCATGGGTCGCCACCCCGACCTGCTCGCCCAGCTCTCGGACCCGCTCGCCCCGGGGGTGGCCGACCGCAGGCTCCTGTCGTTGCTCAACGAGGACCGACTGCGGAGCGTGCTGTCCTACCTCCTCGACGAGGACGAGTTCCTCAGCCCCCACGGGATTCGGGCACTCTCGCGGTACCACCTCGACTCCCCGTTCTCCATGGAGGTCGACGGACAGACGTTCGGGGTGGGGTACCTCCCGGCCGAGTCGGACAGCGGCATGTTCGGTGGGAACTCCAACTGGCGCGGCCCCGTGTGGATGCCGGTGAACTTCATGATCATCCGGGCTCTGTTGCAGTACTACCTCTTCTACGGCGACGCGTTCACCGTCGAGATGCCCACCGGGTCGGGCAAGCAGCGCACGCTGTTCGAGGTGGCGCACGAGCTGTCCGACCGCCTCGTCTCCATCTTCCTGCGCGACGGCGACGGGCGCCGGGCGGTCTTCGGTGGGGTGGAGCTCTTCCAGAACGACGAGCACTGGCGCGACAACGTGCTCTTCTACGAGTACTTCCACGGCGACAACGGTGCTGGCATCGGCGCATCGCACCAGACCGGCTGGACGGGCCTGGTGGCAAAGCTCATCCAGCTCTTCGGGACCCTCGACGCGGCCACCGTGCTTGCCGACGAGCGAACGCATCCCACCACGACCATGTTCCGGCGAGGTGTCAGCTGATCTCGAACACGTTGTAGCCGTGGGCCGGCAGGTCGAGGAAGAGGCCGTGGCGGCCATGTCGGCGACGTCGCGGTCGTATGCCGTCCCCTCGCTCAGCCGGTCGGTCAACCTCGCCAGCGGCGAGGCCCACGGGACGTCCGTCAGCACGACTCGCGCCTGGGCCTGGCCGCCGCTCAGATTGGCGACGACCAGCCACCGCAGCGGGTCCCCCTGTCCGCGTGACCACCCGAAGACGAGGTATGCCTCGTGCGTCGGGTTGCCCGACCATGCGGGCGCGGTGTCCAGCAGCTGCCAGCGGCCGTCCCGGAGCACCGGGTCGGTCAGGACCTGAAGCAGCCGGTCATACAGCTCCTTGACGACGGGGTCGGCCTCCTCCGTCGGCCGCCGGCGGAGGTGGAGCGGGGCCTTCGTGCGACGTCCGACGAGCTGACCCTCGTGGAAGAACCGCAGACCGGTGACGAGGTAGGTGACGACGGCGGCGGCACCGTGCACGTCGGCTTCGCCGAAAGTGGCTGCCGCGCGAGGTTCGTCGTGGTTCTCCAGGAACCGTGCCGAGCGCCGCTGGAACTCAGCAGCTGCGGCGAGGTGCCCACGTGTGCCCGCGACGTCCCCGTCGCGGAGGCGGTCGTAGAGCCTCTTGTCGTAGGTGTAGTCGAACCCGTGCTGCTGCAGCTGCCACTCGAGGTCCCAGTACACCTCGGCGATCATCATGAAGTCGGGGTGCTGGGCCCGCACCTCGGTGATGGCCGCGGGCCAGAACTGCTCGTCGACCGGCGGCGTCCCGTCGACCGGGAGGGAGCGATCGCCCCAGGTCCTCAGGAACACCTCCGGTTCCAGCAGCATCGCCATGTCGCACCGCACTCCGTCACAGCGTTCTGCCACCTGCTTCAGCTGCGCGAGCATTGCTGCACGCAGGTCGGGGTGGCGGTAGTTGAGCTGGGCGGTGTCGGGCCATCCGTCGAAGTAGGGGTCCCGGCCGTGGGCGATGACGTGGTCACCGACTCTGAAGTAGTTCTGTGGTTCGTCACGCAGGTCGGTCTCGGAACCCCCGACATAGCGGTGCGGCGCGTCCGTGAGCCACGCGTGGTCGATCGCAGAGTGGTTCGGCACGAAGTCGAGCAGCAGCTTCAGGCCGCGGTCGGCGAGCCTCTCGCGCAACCGCGCCAGGGCCTCGTCGCCCCCGAAGTCGGAGTGCGTCACGTAGTCCAGGATCGCGAACGGTGAACCGACCACGTCCTCCACGGTGAAGTCCGGCAGTGCCGCGTGATACTCCGCTAGCCACTCGGCGTTGGTGGCGGAGACCTGGCGCCCCGCCTCGCCCGTCTGCCAGACACCGAGCATCCAGACCCAGTCGAAGCCTCGGGCCGAGATCTCGTCGAGGAACGGGTCTGTCACGTCGTCGAGAGTTGCGGACCTGCCCAGCTCGAGACCGCGCTCGTGGAGCGCCACACGCGTATTCACCTGATACATGAGCGGGTTCACGTGTTCTCCTCTGATTTCGACCTAAATATGCCAATATGTGACCGTACTCGTTGCCGGTCATGTCCAGCCGACGATTCGTGGGGTTTCACACCCGCGCCATCCACCCCGGAGTACGACTCGTCGAGAGGCCCACCGTGCCCAATGAGATCGACCACGCCGCAGCGGCGAAGACCCAGTACGACGTGCTCGTCGTCGGCTCAGGCGTGAGCGGTGCGGTGATCGCCCGCTCCCTGGCAGAGCGCGACCTCCGCGTGCTCGTGGTCGAGGCAGGACCCGGCGACGAGCTCTCCTCGGCCGAGTACGGGACGCACCTGACGAGGTTCTACGGCGCCGCGGCCAAGGACAACAACTCCGCGTACGAGGTCAACCCCAACGCGCCGATGCCGCGCTCCCCGGACGTCCGCCGACTGCAGGCCGGGGCCCCGGACTCCACGAGCTACCTGGTCCAGAACGGGCCCGTACGAGATGGACAGCACCTACACCCGGGTGCTCGGCGGCACCACCATGCACTGGGAGGGCAAGGCGCATGCGCATGCTCCCCGAGGACTTCCAGATGCGCACGCCGCTTCGGCCAGGGCCGCGACTGGCCCATCGGCTACGACGACCTCGAGCCGGACTACCGACAGGCCGAGCGCGAGCTCGGGGTGTCCGCCGACGTGGCGGACCAGAGCTTCTACGGCATCACCTTCCCGCCGGGCTACGAGTTCCCGATGCACGGGCTCCCGCAGTCCTACCTCGACAAGCTGCGTGGCGCGTGACCTCGACGGCACGAAGATGAAACTCGGCGACACAACCTGCACCATCTCGATCCGGCCGACCGCACAGGCCCGCAACGGCATCCCCAATCCCGCCTACGACGGTGGCAAGGGATACGTGCCCGTCGGGGCGGTCGAGCACGCACCAGATCGACCAGGGCGACCGCTGCCAGGGCAACATCAACTGCGTCCCACTGTGCCCGGTGCAGGCGAAGTACAACGCCCGCAAGACGCTCTCGCTTCGGCCTGCAGACCGGTCGCGTCGACATCCTGACGCAGACGGTCGTCTCGCCGGGTCCACGTCGACGAGGACGGCCAGGTCAGCCACGTCGAGTACAAGGCGTACGGCTCCACGGCCTCACCTGAGCACGTCACCGGGTCGCTCCGCGCCAAAACCTACGTGCTGGCCGCCAACCCGGTCGAGAACGCTCGGCTGATGCTGGCCTCGGGGCTTCCCGGCAGCAGTGGACAGATCGGGCGCAACCTGATGGACCACGCATACCTGCTCACCTGGGCGACCCTGCCCGAGATTGCCGGAACGATGCGTGGGGCCGCAGTGCACGTCCGGCATCGAGGACTTCCGCTCGGGCGACTTCCGGAGCAGGCACGCCGCGATGCGCGTGAGCGTCCACAACGACGGCTGGTCATGGCCCACCGGCGCGCCCTACGCCGACCTGATCGAGCTCGTCGACGACGCCAACGCCTACGGGGCGACACTGCGCCGGGGCCTGGTGGATCGCATCTCGCGCCAGCTGATGCTCTCGTTCATGATCGACCTGCCCCCGGAGCCGAGCAACCGCATCACGGTCGACGGGCGCTACATCGATGCGCTCGGCAACCCGCGGCCCGTACTCTCCTACTCGTTGCCTGACTACACGATGGACGCCGTCGCGGCCAGCCGGCGCATCTCGCGTCGACTGTTCCAGCGACTCGGTGCTGAGGACCGTACGCACTACGACCCGCTCGACCCCGGCTTCGTGTCGCACGAGGGGGAGGGGTACATCATTCGCGGCGGCAACCACTGGGCCGGCACGCACATCATGGGTTCGTCGAGCCACGACTCCGTCGTCGACAGCTACCAGCGGTCGTGGGACCACCAGAATCTGTACCTCGCTGGGTCCGGGAGTATGCCGAGCATCGGAAGCTCCAACACCACCCTGACGTTGGCGGCGCTGTCCTTCCGAACCGCCGACCACATCGTGTCCCAGCTGGCCACCCGTCCCTCCATCACGATCGCGAGCTGAGCCATGGCCCTCCACCGCATTGCCACCGTCGAGGACTTGCGCGACCATCTGCAAGTCGCCTTGCAGCTCGAGCACGCCACTATCCCGCCGTACCTCACGGCCCTGTACTCCCTCCACCCGACGACAAACGCTGATGCCTACCAAATCATCCGCGTCGTGGTGGTCGAGGAGATGCTCCACCTGACGCTGGCCGCCAACTTGCTCAACGCCGTGGGCGGAACTCCTCGCCTGGACGACGACGGATTCGTGCCGGTCTACCCGGCTCACCTGCCTGACGGTGAGGAGGACTTCGAGATCGGTACTCGCGCCTTCTCTCGCGAGACGGTCCAGAGTTTCCTCAACATCGAGCGCTCCGGCGAGGCCACCGACGAGCGCTTCGTACCGCGCGACAAATCTCCCCGTGCCATCCTTCCCACGGTCGCCGCTCCGGGGGAGGAGGAGCTCCACTTCTTCAGCATCGGCGAGTTCTATGCGGAGATCGGGGAAGGACTGCAGCGCCTGCATGCCGAGATGGGTCCCGACCTTTTCTGCGGTGACCCGTCGCGCCAGGTCAGCGCTCAGTACTACTACTCGGGAGGCGGCGGGCTGGTCGAGGTCACAGACGCGGCGTCGGCTGCAAGGGCGATGCGGGTCATCAGTGAGCAAGGTGAGGGCCTGGGTGGTGGCATCTTCGACGAGGAAGGTGAGCTCGCCCACTACTTCCGGTTCGAGCAGCTGCTGCTCGGGCGCTACTACCAGCCCGGAGACGAGCCGGGCAGTCCCTCCGGTCCGACTCTCGACGTCGACTGGGAGGCCGTCTACCCCGTCATGCCTGACGCGGACTTCCGGCACTACACCGAATCTGGTGAGCTGCAGGACGCCGTGACAGCGTTCAGCGTGGCATACGGCAAGTTCCTGACGCGACTGACGGAGGCGTTCAACGGGCAGCCCGACCTGCTCGTACCGGCGGTCGTGGATATGTTCCACATCAAAGAGCTTGTCTCCCGGATCATCCGCAACCCCATGCCCGAGCAGGCCGGGGTGAATGCCGCCCCGGTCTTCCGTGGGCCGGCGCTGGTGGAGGTGTCCTGACATGACCAACGATGTGCGTGAGGCTTTCCTCAGCCTGTCATCCATCCTCACCGGCTACTCGAAGTTCCGGTTGTCCGGCACCGGGCAGTCCGACAACTACCTCGCTGCCACCTGTGAGGCGGTCGGGGCCGACGTCGTCGCAGAGCTCGTTGCGGCCTTCGGCGAGGTACAAGGCGAGGCAGCCGGCGACGAGTCGGTCCTGGACCGCGGGATGCGGCTTCGAATTCTCAGCGACGACAAGTTGGGTCCGATCACGCGCAACATCACCAAGATGTGGTTCGTGGGCACGTGGTACGAGCTCCCCCAGGAGTGGCGTGACCTGTATGCGACCGGTGAAGCGGTCTCAACGCACGTGGTGTCGCCCGGGTCGTACACCGAAGGGCTGCTCTGGCCCACGATCGGCGCGAACCCGCCCGGCGCCAAGGGACAGGGATTCGCCAGCTGGACGGGGCCACCGACCATCGAAGAGGTCTAAAGGCTGGGCGCCTGAGGTGGTTGCGCCACCGCAGCCGAAATCCGGCGAAGAGCTGCCGCCCGGGAAAGCAGGGAAGAGGTCGATCGGGGTTCAGGCCGGCGTCCGATCGGCCGAACGTCCGTGGTGGACGTCGTGTGTTCGTGAGGAACTCGTGGGGAAGTTCCGGTAGGTAATGCGTCGATGCTGGCCAGCGAATCGCATTGCCGGGACTGTAAATCCGTCGCGAAAGCTACGCAGGTTGGAATCCTTAACCTGCCACCCAGTGCTCGGAAGGGCCTCTGACCAGCGGAAACGCGGGTTTGAGGCCCTTCTGTTGTTTGTGCTCGGTGTCCGGCTGAGGGGGGCCGTCAACGGTTTCACACGGGTGCCCGTACGGAACCGGTGGGAAGTTTCAAGATCGCCGCGAGGACTGGCAGCCCCGACCACGCCCTACTGACTTCCTAGCGGGCTCCACGCGACGTCGGGAGGAGTCGTCCTGACGCCCACTCCCGATGGGTAGACCCCCAACAACACGTTCACGCGGGCGTCACTGCTGCATAACGAGATCCAGCCGGGTGAGCCTCCGCGGCATTGAGAACCCCTGCGGGTCCCAAACCGGCCCCCGACCTGCGCGGGTCCCGGGAGTGCCCATGAACCCACCCCAAGCCCTCCGTCGTTGCGTCGGTGTCCACCGTCCTTGTTCTCCTGCTGGACGTTGCCGCCTGTTCGGCTCATGGCGCGGACGGGGGTTCCTCAACGTCCCGGGCCAGCCTGTCCACCCAGTCGACGACCCAGTCCACCGATCAGCCGGCAACCGGCTCGATGACCTCCATCCCCGAGCAGACCACGACCGCCGCCCGCGTAGCCCCCTCTGCCGGCCGTGAGCGCCCGCAAGATCTCTACCCGGCGCTGCGAGTGCGTGCGACGGCGAGCAGCACATCCTGAACATCGGGCCGCTGCCCAGCAAACTGGCCCTACCCGCGCTGACCGGCGACGCCACGAGCGGTCCAAGCGGCTACGCCATCCTCGTCGAGCACTGACCCGCGAGGCCAAACCGACCGCTCCGGGCACCACGAGAACCCTGGAACGACCCTCTTGCCCGAGCTTCCATTCGGACCAAGCGCGTGTGAGGGTCCTTATTGGCGGGGCGGCAGTCCGGGCGCGTGGCCCGTCAGGACGACCTCTTCGGCCACGAGCCGCAACTTCCGGTTGCTGTGCTGGCTCGCCATCTTCAGGAGCTCGAAGGCCCTGACGTCGCTGACGCGGTAGAGGGTCATGACGATTCCCGTGGCGGCACCGATCACTCGAGCGGTTTGCAGAGCGATCTCGAGGTGCGCCGCCTGCGCACTGCTGATGAGCCCTTCGGCCTGCAGTTCGGCGATCATCGCCTCGTGGACGTCGAGTCGGCCCTCGACGTCTGCGATCCTGCGACGGTCGTCCCGTGAACGCACTGCTTGCGCGTCCGCCCGGCCTTCGGCCTCGTCGGCTCGGGTTGCGCTGTCATCAGCCCGCAGCTCAGCCTTGTCGGCGCGGGATTCGCTGGCGGAAGCCCGCTGGTCGGCGGCGTCGGCCCGGGCACGCAAATCGTCGATCTGTCCCTGCAGGTCGGCGTTGCCGTCGGGCTGATCCGCATCCATGGGGAACAACCTAAGTCACCGTGCGCGACAGCGGGCGGTTCAGGCTCGACCAACGACCCCGGGAGCCACGGCACCCACAGAGCCATCGTCCTTCCTCGGCGCCCAGCTCGCCTCCTCGGTCGCGGCCGGCTCCGGCAGGCCGTGCTTCCGACCGGCCCTGGCGTGGTCCTCCAGGCCAGGCAGCAAGCGTCCTAACGTCTGACACGGCCACGACTACTCGTTGTCGGCCACTACCGGCGCACTTCGCGCGCTGGCGCAGGACCTGCCTGCCGGGCGGCACGCCCGGATAGGTCCCTGACTGGACCGTGGGGCGGTGTCCTCGCGCTGCCAGCGGTGCCCTGTCGGGGAACAGCACGGCTGATGTCTCGCGCGCGAGTAGATTGATGAACCTTCCGGCTGCGGAGTGGGGATGAGGTCAATGTCCACCGACGACAACAAGCGGGTTGTTTCAGAGTTCGTTCGACGTTGTCAGGATCAGCATGACCTTGCTTACGCCGATGAGGCCTTCCATCCCGGGTTCGTGAACCACTACCGGCCTGAGGGGAGGGCCGTTCCGAGTACGGAGCGGCCTGCGGGCGGGTTCCAAGCCTTCTACGGGCAACTGCTGCAGGCGTTCCCGGATGCGCGCATGGAGATCAACGACCAGATCGGCGAGGGCGACCTGGTCAGCACCCGGAAGACGTTGCGCGGTACGCATCGCGGCGAGCTCTGGGGCATGGCGCCGTCCGGGAACCATGTCGAGTTCGAGTTCATCGACATCTTCCGAATTGTCGACGGTCTGTTGATGGAGCACTGGACGTCCATGGACCTTGGCGCCTTGAAGAGCCAGATGCAGATGCCGAGCGAGTAGGAACCCCGAGGCGCCCCGGCGGCGGGTGGAGCGTCGGCTTGGGGCGGAACGGAACGTCGACGCCGAACTGGTCCTCGCCCTCGGCGGTCCGCCCGCGCGATGGGCCGTCGCAGGGGAGCCTTCGGGGCCGCCGTACTGGTTGAGGGTCTGGGCGCTGCGCGGGCTGCTCTGGGCCTGGGACGAGGCGGCGCTTCCGCCCTTTCGGGCCCTCCGCCGAACGCCTTTCCCTGCCGCGCTGATGGGCACAGCGCCCGTGGTCCGCACGTGGCCTGTCCGGGCTCGGTGAGAGCTCGCGACGACCCGCGGGTCATCGCAGCCGGGAAGGCGCAGGTGGCGAGCCAGCTCGAGTCCTGCCGGTGAGCAGCGTGACCGCGGCGAGGACGCACAGTGCGGTGCCGCCGATGGCGGGCGCCGAGGCCCACGTGGCCGTGCCGATCCCGGCGTCGGACTGGAAGCCGGTGCCCACCTCGAGCACCAGCAGGTAGGCGGCGGCCGAGACGTTGGCGGCCGCCGCGAGCACGGCCCCCCAGGCGCGACGGGTCCACAGCAGGACGCCGGAGACGATGAACGCCGGCGCGAGCACGCCGAGGTCGAGGGCGTAGACGAGGTGGACCGCCTGCGGTGGCATGACGTCCGCGGGCAGCAGGCCGGTCACGGCGAACCGGACGGAGAGGGCTCCCCAGGCGGCGACGAGCCCGGCCCCGAGCAGCGTCGTGAACGCGGCGACGGCCCGCGCCGCCGGGCCGGTGCGGATACCCGCCGCCACCGCGTCGACCTCGAGGCTCGACCCGAGCAGCACCACGGCATACGTCGACGCGGAGAACGCGGCCACATGCAGGAGGAACACGTCGCTGAACGCCGCACCGAAGGCGTAGTACGCGTAGTTGTAGACCCCGTAGAAGAGCAGCCCCAGCCACACGGCGACCCACGCGGACGAGGGCCGGGTCGCGCTGCGGTACACGGCCACCGCGAGCGCGGGCACGACGACCGTGAGCGTGACGAGGTCGTTGCCGCGCAGGGCCGCGGTCGCCCACGCCTGCTCCGGGTAGAGCCCGGGCACGAGCAGGCCGAGGAGCGTCTGGGCGAGCATCAGCCCGAGGACCACGAGCGAGAGCACCCGGGCAACGGTCAGCCTCGGGCCCTCACGCAGCAGGGCGATCGCGCCTGGCGGTGGTCCGCCCGTGCCCCGGACACTGTCCTTGCTCCACCCGGCGACGCGCTCGGCAGCCATGACCACCGACCTCCTCGGCGACGAGGCCTGTGCTCGAGTGGCGCCACTTCGGCGCACACTCCGCGCACACCTCTTGCTCCACGCTAGCCCGCGGGTGAGATCACCCGGACCGTCCTGTCTGCAGCCTCACACCGCACGCTCCACGGCATGACCGCGACGCGGCGCGCGCCACGTTCCGCCTTGCGGCAGAGGACACGAAGCCGTGGGGTAGATCACCACCCTTTGGAGTCGAAAGACCCTGACTGTGACGGCCGAACCGGCCCTAACGTCGAGGGTGGAGGCGAAGGCCATGTTCACCATTCGAAACCTCGGCGGAATCTCCCTTCTCCCGGCTGGCAGCAGCAGGCTATGGAGGCGGTGACCGACGATGAACACCAAGCACACCGATGCACGCCTCACACGAGAGGACGCTCCGGGCGCCGCCACCGAGGGCCTCCGGGCGCCTGATCGCGCCAGCGGCATCTGGCGCCTGATGGCTGCCGTCGAAGTTGCCGCCGCCGCAGTCGCGGTACTCGCGGACTGGCTGATCCCCTCCCTCGTGCTCGTCGGCTTCGCCGTGCTGTCGCTGCTGGTGCGCCGCCGCGGGCCCGACTCCCTGGGCTTTCACCGACCGACCCACCCGTGGAGACTCGTGGGTTCGATGGCGGCGTTCGCGGCCGCGTGGACGCTGTTGAACGCCGCGGTGCTGATCCCGGTCACCAACCACCTCACCGGGACCCGGCAGGACGTCAGCTCCTTCGGCGGCCTTCACGGCAACCTCCGGCTGCTCGTGACGTACCTGGCGGCGTCCTGGGTGCTCGCCGCGTTCTGCGAGGAGACCGCGTTCCGCGGCTACCTGCTGACCCGACTCACCGAGGCGTTGGGCCGCGGACGTCTGCACGTCGCCGTCGCGGTGCTGGGTTCCTCGCTGCTGTTCGGCCTGCTCCACACCGAGCAAGGCCCCGTCGGCGTCGTCGCCGCCGCTCTCGGGGGCGTGGTGTTCAGCGGGCTACGGTACCGGTCCCGCACGTTGTGGGCGCCGGTGCTCGCGCACGGTTTCGACGACACCCTGGGCTTCGCCTGGTTCTTCCTCTTCGGGCCGTTCTACGGCCTGTGGTAGCCGCAGGCAGGCTCAGTGGCCGTACTCCTCGTCGGTGACGTGGCTCAGCCAGGTCGCGACCTGGCCGCTGTCGTCGGCTTCCTGGATCGCAACGTGGGCCATGAACCGGTCGGCGGTCGCGCCGTGCCAGTGCTCCTCGCCCGGCTCGATGTAGACCACGTCGCCCGGACGGATCTCCTGGACGTCACCGCCACGGCGCGCCACGTAGCCGATGCCGTCGGTGACGTAGAGCGTCTGCCCTTTGGGGTGGTGGTGCCAGGCTGTCCGCGCGCCGGGAGTGAACCGGACGTGGGCACAACCGACGGCCGACTGCTCGTCGGGGTTGCGTATGCCGTCGATGAAGACGGTGCCCGTGAACCAGTCCGCGGGGCCGACGCCGGTCTGGCTGCCGCTCTTCGTGTACTTCATGGTGTTCTCCTTCTCGGTTTCCTGCCCGCACCCTAGCACTTAAGCGGATGTTAGCTATCCGGTTCATGCTAGGGTCGCCTGCATGACGGACGCCACGCCCCGAGCGCTACGCAGGGACGCCGCCGAGAACCGCGCACGTCTCCTCGCGGCTGCCCGCGAGCTCTTTGCCGAGCACGGGTTGGGCGTGACGTTGAACGACATCGCCCACCATGCGGGCGTCGGGGTCGGGACGGCATACCGGCGCTTCCCGAACAAGGAGGCCGTCATCGACGCGCTCTTCGAGGAGCGCATGGAAGACGTCGAGACTGCGGCCCGGGAGGCCCTGGAGGAGCCGGATGCGTGGCAGGCCCTGGCCGGTTACCTGGAGCGCACCCTGCAGATGCAGTTCGGGGATCGCGGCCTAAACCAGATCCTGAACGACCCGACTCTCGGCGACGCTCGCATCAACGACGTCCGGGTACGCATCGCACCGTTGGTGGTGGAGCTCGTCGAGCGCGCGAAGGAACAGGGCGTCGTGCGCCCCGACCTCGAGCCAACCGACGTCATCTTCATCCAGGCGGCGTTGTCGACGATCATGGACAGCACCCGGGACCTCGCCCCCAACCTCCACGAGCGGTACCTGGTCCTGTTCCTCGACGGTATCCGCGCTGGCCGGTCTGACGTCTCACCGCTGCCGGCCCCGGCGCTGAGCTCGGAGGTGACCCACCTGGCGATGACGAGCGAGCGACGTCGAGCCCGCGGTGGAAGCAAAGCGTGAGGCAGCGCTCCTGCTCCTGCTGGCGGGGCGGGTGGCGCGGCGGTCGGCAACCTGTACTGGGCGGCCCAGCCGCTGGCCCCGTCGCTGGGGAATTGCGCACCAGGTCGGGAGTCCGTGGCCGCAGTGGTGCGACGACACGCGCAAGATGTTGGGTGCGAGAGGGGTGGAGCCACTAGGTCTAGTGTCGGTGCTGCAGCTGGTTCGGCGTATCAGCCAGATACGTCGTCGCAAGAGGGAACCCGGTGTGAGTCCGGGACTGCCCCGCAGCGGTGAGTGGGAACGACCGTCGTCATGAGCACTGGGCCTTCGGGTCTGGGAAGCGGCGACCAGTAGGAGACGGACCGTCCGAGAGTCTCGGGCGGTGTGCTGCCCGCGAGTCCGAAGACCTGCCAGCGCACCGCGTGAACCCACGCGGTGGTCCGACGGCCCCGTGGGAGGGCTGGTGGGCAACGGCTGGACGCGGGCGGGCACCTCTGTCGGGAGCCTCGCGTGACGGTCGTCGTTCCTCGTTTCTCCCCGCGCCGGTGGACCGTTCGCCACCGCTGCGAGGAGACAGCCGTGAACAGCCCCCTGCAGGAAACCTTCGACCGGGACGGCGCCCAGCCGGGCAGCCCCGCCATCGCCGTACCGGCCCAACCGCAGCCGACGTCGGCCACCCAGGTGTCGGTCACGAAACGCGACGGGACGCATGAGCCCTTCGACGCCGATCGGATCAACCGCGCCGTCGAGCGAGCCACCGAGGGCCTCGACAACGCCGTGGGCCTCACGGTCCAGATCGCCTCCGAGCTGGCGATCACGCTCTTCGACGGCATCACCACGGAGCAGCTCGACGAGGCCGCGATCCAGGTCGCCGTCCAGAACGTCAAGGACGACCCGGCCTTCGACACGGGTCGCGGCCCGGATGCTGCTCAAGACGATCTACAAGCGGGTGCTCGGCAGCTACGAGACGGTGCGTGAGCTGAACGCTGCTGCACCGGGCGCGCTTCCCCGGATACGTGCGCGACGCCGCGGAGAACGGGCTCCTCGACGCCCGCCTCGGCCACCGGTTCGACCTCGAGCGCCTCGCCGCCGACGCTCGACCCCGAGCACGACGAGCTGCTCAAGTACATCGGCGTCGTCACGATGCGCAACCGCTACCTGCATCACGGACCGCGGCGGCGACGGCACGTCGAGGTGCCGCAGTACTTCTGGATGCGCGTCGCGATGGGTCTGTCGCTCAACGAGGACGACGCCACCGAGGCCGCGATCCGCTTCTACCGAGCAAGATCTCCGGCTGGAGTACCTGCCCGCTGGCTCCACGCTGGTCAACGCGGGCACGCTCGTAGCCGCAGCTGTCCAACTGCTTCGTCATGCAGATGGAGGACGACATCGAGCACATCGCCAAGAGCGTCGCGCGACGTCATGTGGCTCACGAAGGGCACGGGCGGCATCGGCCTCTCGGTGACCAAGCTGCGCTCCGAGGGCTCGCCCATCCGCTCGCAACAACACCACCTCCACGGGCCCGATCCCGTTCATGCACACGATCGACTCGACCCTGCGCGCGGTCAGCCGCGGTGGCAAGAAGTTCGGCGCCCTGTGCTTCTACATGGAGAACTGGCACCTCGACTTCCCGCAGTTCCTCGACCTGCGCCAGAACTCGGCGACCCGTACCGCCGCACCCGCACCGCGAACACTGCCGTGTGGATCTCCGACGAGTTCATGAAGCGCGGTCGAGGAGGACGAGACTGGTACCTCTTCGACCCGCTCGAGGACGCCGACCTCGTCGAGCTGTACGGCGCCGCGTTCTCGCAGCCGCTACGTCGAGTACGTCGCAGCTCGCGGAGGCAGGGGCAACTGCGGGCCTTCAAGCAGCATCAGCGCGCGCGAGCAGTTCAAGCCATCCTCATCGCGCTGCAGACGGCACTCGCACCCGTGGCTGACGTGGAAGGACACGATCAACAACCGGGCCCTCAACAACAACACGGGCACGATCCACCTCTCCAACCTGTGCACCGAGATCACGCTTGCCGCAGGACCGGGACAACACGCAGTCTGCAACCTGGCATCGGTCAACCTCGCTCGGCACCTGCTCGCGGGCACGCTCGGCCCGGCCGGCGTCCCGCTCGACCTGGACGCCGCGGTGGACTGGGTGCGCCTCGAGGCGACCGTGCGCACGGCCGTGCGGCAGCTCGACAACCTCATCGACATCACGCTCTCGTCGCGTGGTCGAGTCGGAACTGCTCGAACGACGCGAACCGTGCGATGGGCCTGGGCGTGATGGGGTTCACCGACGTCGTCGAGCGTCTCGGCCTCGCGTACGAGCAGCGACGAGTGCCTGGAGCTCATCGACGAGATCATGGAGTTCGTCTCCTACACCGCCATCGACGAGAGCGCCGACCTGGCGCGCGAGCCGCGGCGCGCTACCCCAACTTCGCGGGCTCGGGCTGGTCGCAGGGCCGGGTGCCCTTCGACACGATCGCTGACGCCGAGGCCGACCGCGGGTGCGCGATCACGGTCGACCGGACCTCACGCCTGGACTGGGACGCGCTGCGCGAGAAGGTCGCGGGCGGCATGCGCAACGCGACGCTCATGGCGGTGGCGCCGACCGCGTCCATCGGCCTCGTCGCCGGCACCACGCCCGGGACTCGACCCGCAGTTCTCGCAGATCTTCAGCCGCGCGACCTCGCTCGGGCAAGTTCCTCGAGGTCAACCGCAACCTCGTGAAGGACCTCAAGGAGCGCGGCCTGTGGGAGCAGGTGCGTGAGCCGCTCCTGCGCGCGCAGGGCGACGTCCAGGGGATCGAGCGCCATCCCGCACCAGGTCAAGGACGTGTACAGGACGTCGTTCCAGCTGTCGCCGTACGCGTTCATCGAGGTCGCCGCGCGCGCGCAGAAGTGGATCGACCAGGCGATCAGCCGCAACATGTACCTCGAGACCCGCGACCTCGACGACATGATGGCCCAATCTACTGCGACCGCCTGGGAGCATGGGCGTGAAGACCACGTACTACCTGCACATGAAGCCGCGCCACACCGCCGAGCAGTCGACGGTGCAGGTCAACAAGGCGGCCTCGACGGGTCGCGCCGGAGGGTTCGGGTTCGCGCGACCTGCTCCCACGGCGTCGGTGCCGGCGCCTGCCGTCCCTGAACCGGGTCCCGTACCGAACTCGGCGACCTCACCCGTCCTCGACGTCGTCCACGAGACCGTCGACGACGCCGACGACGAGCTCGACGGGCTCGTCTGCCCGACCGACCCCCAGGAGCGCCTGCAGTGCGATGCCTGCCAGTGACCGCGTCCCTCGCCGCCACTCTCGACCCGACCGTCCAGGAGACCCAGCCATGACCACCATCGCCCCGACCGAGACCCCGACCGAGACCACGACCGAGACCACGACCGAGACCACCGCGAGCCCAGCCGCCGCGAACAGTGCCTCCTCGATCCTCGGCAGCGGGATCACCGAAGGCCTGCTGCTCAAGCCGATTCGCTACCAGTGGGCCTACGAGCTCTACGAGCAGGCCGTCGCCAACACGTGGTTCCCGCACGAGATGCAGCTCGGCGAGGACCTCGCCGACTTCAGCCGATGACCGAGGAGGAGAAGCACGCCGTCACCTTCCTCATGAGCTACTTCAACCCGAACGAGCTGCTCGTCAACAAGGCGCTCGCGTTCGGCGTCTACCCCTACGTCAACGCGCCCGAGGCGCACCTGTACCTCGCCAAGCAGATGTGGGAGGAGGCCAACCACTGCATGGCGTTCGAGTACGTCCTGGAGACCTTCCCGATCGACCGGCAGCGTGCGTACGCTGCCCACGTCGGCACCCCGTCGATGGCGGCCAAGGAGGCCTTCGAGGTCCGTTACCTGACGCGCATGACCCAGCGCACCCTCGACATCAGCTCACTCGAGGGCAAGAGGACTTCGTGCGCAACCTCGTCGCGTACAACGTCATCCTCGAGGGCATCTGGTTCTACAGCGGCTTCATGGTCGCGCTGAGCTTCCGTCAGCGGAACCTGCTGCGCAACTTCGGTTCCCTCATCGACTGGGTCGTCCGCGACGAGAGCCTGCACCTCAAGTTCGGGATCAACCTGGTCCTCACGGTGCTCGAGGAGAACCCCGAGCTGCAGACGCCGGAGTTCGCCGACGAGATCCGACAGATGATCCTCGACGCAGTCGAGATGGAGGAGCGCTACAACCACGACCTTCTGCCGCACGGGATCCTCGGTCTCAACGCCACGTACATCAACACATATGTGCAGCTACCTGGCCGACCGCCGCCTCGAGGAGCTCGGCTTCGAGGCGCACTACAAAGTCACCAACCCCGCGAAGTGGATGGCGGCGGCGAACGACACGCTCGAGCTCGTGAACTTCTTCGAGGCGACGAACACCAGCTACGAGGTCGGCGCCCGCACGAACTGAGCACCGACGTCACCGGTACGACCGCACCGGGACGCGGGCGTACGCGTGGTGTTCCCACGCGTACGCCCGCGACTCGGTGCAGAGGAAGTGACCATCTGTGAACCGAACACGACAACCCGTCAGCGACCCGGTGCCAGCTGAGTTCACCCGAATGGTGGACCTCGGGCTGGTCCGGCTCGAGCCGTGGCTGCTGCTCGGCGACGACGAGCGCATGACTGTGGGCCGACGGCTGGGGCGCACCCACCCCGACATGCGCCTCCTGCCCTTCGCTGTTCGCCGTGGTGACGACCTCGTCGCGTGTTGGCAGCACGCGCCCGAGTGCCGTGCCGTGGTCGTCTTCCACCCCAGCGCGGCCGACGGCTGGGAGAGCAGGGTCGAGTTCCCGCACTTCCACGCCTGGCTGCGTGAGGCGGTCGAGGACTTCATCCTCGACTTCTGGTGACCCACGGCCTCCGCGGGAACATGGCTGTGCCGGCCACCCCGTCCGCGACGGGGTGGCCGGCACAGTGCCAGTTGCTGTCAGCAGGGGATGATGTTGTGCTCGGGGCCGAAGGGGAACCTGGTGATGTTCTCCGCGCCGTCCTCGGCGACGACCAGGATGTCGTGCTCGCGGTAGCCTCCGGCGCCGGGCAGGCCGTCGAGGACGGTGATCATCGGCTCCATGGACACGACCATGCCGGGCTCGAGAACGGTGTCGATGTCCTCGCGCAGCTCGAGTCCGGCCTCGCGCCCGTAGTAGTGGGACAGGACGCCGAAGGAGTGCCCGTAGCCGAAGGTCCGGTTCGGCAGCAGCCCGTGGCCGACGTAGATCTCGTTGAGCTCGGCGGCGATGTCCTCGGTGAGGTGTCCGGTGCGGGCGACGGCAGCGGCCTCGCGGTGCTCTGGCGCTCGCCCGACGAGTTCCTCGCGGTGGGCCCGGACGAGGCCGACACGGGCACCTCCCCGGAGGCGTATGCCGCCGGGCTGGCCGACGCGCTCGGGTCCGAGCGCGGTCAGGCGGTCGACGTGTCCGCCAACCGCACGACGCTCGAGCTGTCCGGGGAGCAGGCCCGCTCCGTGCTCGAGAAGAGCTGTGAGGTCGACCTGCACCCCCGGGTGTTCCCGGCCGGCACCGCCATCGCGACCCTGCTGGGCTCCACGGGGGTCGTCCTGTGGCGTACGACAGAGGACACCTGGCGGGTCATGCCCCGGGCCTCCTTCGCGACGCACGTGGCGCGTTGGCTGCTCGACGGGATGAGGGAGTACCGCTGATGTCGCTCAGCGCCCTCGACCTGTTCTCCGTGGGGATCGGCCCGTCGTCGTCTCACACGGTCGGTCCGATGCGGGCAGCCCGGCGGTTCGCCGCCGGGCTGGCCGAGTCGGGCCTGCTCGACCGGACGGTGAGGGTGCAGGCGCAGCTCTACGGCTCGCTGGGCGCGACCGGGCACGGGCACGGGTCTGACCGAGCCGTCGTGCTCGGCCTCGAGGGGGAGGACCCCGAGACCGTGGACACCTCGCACGCGGCAGCCCGGGTCGAGGCGGTCCGGGCCGATCGCAAGATCGCCCTCGACGGCACCCACCGGGTCGACTTCGACCCCGACGTCGACCTCCTGCTCCACCGGCGGCGCACGTTGCCGGGACATCCCAACGGGATGACGTTCGAGGCGTTCGACGAGGTCGGGCGGTCGCTCCGGTTCCGGACGTACTACTCGGTGGGTGGAGGCTTCGTCGTCGACGAGCAGGCGATCGGCGCGGACCGGGTCGTCGCGGACGACACCCCGGTGGCACACCCCTTCGGCAGCGGGGCCGAGCTGCTTCAGCGCTGTCGCGAGACCGGGCTGTCGGTCGCCGGGGTCATGATGGCCAACGAGTGCGCCTGGCGCCCCGAGGACGAGGTGCGTGAGCGGCTGCTGCACCTCTGGGGCGTCATGCAGGAGTGCGTCGAGAGCGGCTGCACCCGTGAGGAGCGCACGCTGCCCGGGGGGCTCAAGGTGCGGCGTCGGCTCCCGAGCTGCGCGAGCGCCTTCGACGCCAGGAGGCCGACGCGCGCGGCGCTGCCGGAGGCTCGATGCTCGACCCGCTCTGGGCCATGGAGTGGGTCAACCTCTACGCCCTCGCGGTCAACGAGGAGAACGCCTCGGGGGCCTCATCGTCACCGCCCCGACGAACGGGGCGGCCGGCATCATTCCCGCCGTGCTGCACTTCTACGCCCGCTTCGTGGACGACGCGGACGAGGACGGGATCGTCGAGTTCCTCCTGACCGCAGCGGCCGTCGGCATCATCGTCAAGCTGGGCGCGTCGATCTCGGGGGCCGAGGTCGGCTGTCAGGGCGAGGTGGGATCGGCGTGCTCGATGGCGGCCGCCGCCCTCTGCGCCGTGCTCGGTGGCACACCGGAGCAGGTCGAGAACGCCGCCGAGATCGGGATCGAGCACAACCTCGGCCTCACCTGCGACCCCGTGGGGGGACTGGTGCAGATCCCGTGCATCGAGCGCAACGCGATCGCCTCGGTCAAGGCCGTCAATGCGGCACGTCTCGCGCTGCAGGGGGACGGCGAGCACAAGGTCACCCTCGACCAAGCGGTCAAAACCATGCGCGAGACCGGCGCCGACATGAAGATCAAGTACAAGGAGACGTCGCGAGGCGGCCTCGCCGTCAACGTCGTCGAGTGCTGACCCGAGGCGTCCGGCACGGCATCTGGAGGAGACACGAATGAGCACCGTCACACAGCCGGACGTGGGTTACGTCCTCACCCTCGACTGCCCGGAGGCGGCCGGCCTCGTCCATGCCGTGTCCGGCTTCCTGATCGAGCAGCACGGGGACATCCACGAGCTCAAGCAGTTCGACGACATCCGAGGCGGGCACTTCTACCTGAGAGTCCACTTCGCGATCGCGGACGACCGCACCGACCCCGGTGTCGAGACCCTGCGCGCGGCCTTCTCCGCCGTGGCAGGCCGGCACGCGATGCGTTTCGAGCTGCGCGAGGCGTCGGCGCGGCGGCGTGTCCTCGTCATGGTGTCGAAGTTCGCGCACTGCCTCAACGACCTGCTGTTCCGCTCGCGGATCGGCGAGCTGCCCATGGAGATCGCAGCCGTCGTGTCCAACCACCCCGACCACCGTGCCCTCGTGGAGTGGCACGGGATCCCCTTCTTCCATGTGCCCGTGACGTCGGCGACCAAGCCGGAGGCCGAGGCGCGGCTGCTCGACCTCGTCGACCGCTTCGAGATCGAGCTCGTCGTGCTCGCGCGCTACATGCAGATCCTCAGCGACGACCTGACCCAGGAGCTGGCCGGGCGGGCCATCAACATCCACCACTCGTTCCTGCCGAGCTTCAAGGGAGCCAGGCCGTATCACCAGGCGTGGGAGCGCGGGGTCAAGACCGTCGGCGCCACGGCCCACTACGTCAGCAGTGAGCTCGACGAAGGCCCGATCATCTCCCAGCAGGTGCGCGAGGTGGACCACTCGTTCGGCCCGGAGGATCTCGTGGCGGCCGGACGGGACACCGAGTGCCGCGCCCTGTCGAACGCCGTCAAGTGGCACTGTGAGGGTCGGGTGATCCTGCACGGCAGCCGGACCGTCGTCCTCCTCTGACAGGGGCCGTCGTGACGCCCCTTGTCAGAGGAGGACCGCTCACGGTCATCTGTCGTCGCGTGCGACCTTTAGGGGAGCTCGGCCGAGGCCCCGACCGCGTCATCGGCTCGACGGTTCGCCGCCTCCGTCTGGGCTTCGCGGTCGAGCTGGGTGCGAGGCATGAGGAGCAGGGCCGCCATGGCGACGACGCAGCAGCCGATGATGTACCAGCTGATTCCCGTGCTCGAATGGGTCTTCGCGAGGATGGCGGCCGCGATCAGCGGCGCGGGACCGCCGGCGATCACCGAGGCGAGCTGGTAGCCGACGCCGGCGCCGCTGTAGCGCAGGTTGGTCCCGAAGCTCTCGGCGATGAGGGCTGCCTGGGGGCCGTACTGCATGTCGTGGAAGATCAGGGACAGGACGATGGCCAGCAGCACGAGCCCGGAGGACTTGGTGTCGAGCAGGCCGAAGTACGGGAAGGCGAAGAGCGCCGTGCAGACGATGCCGAGGCCGTAGACGAGGCGTCTACCGAACAGGTCTGAGAGGTGGCCGAAGAACGGCACGCTGACGAGTCCGAGGGCGGCGGCGACGAGGGTGTAGTTCAGCAGCTGGCCCTTGGGCAGGTCGAGGTGCTCGGTGCCGTAGGTGAGGACGAAGGTGATGAAGAGGTAGAACGGCGCCTGCTCGGAGAGCCGCACGAAGGCAGAGGTGAAGATCTCCCTCGGGTGCTCCTTGAAGACCTGGAGCAGCGGTTGCCGGACGACCGCGTCGGCCTTCTTCACCTCGGCGAACTGGGGGCTCTCGACCACCCTCAGCCGGACGTAGAGCCCGACCAGCACCAGCACGAAGCTCACCAGGAAGGGCACTCGCCAGCCCCAGCTGGCGAAGGCGTCCTCGGTCATGACTCCACTCATGAGCTTGATCATCCCGGTCGAGAGGAGCAAGCCGATCGGCACGCCGAGCTGGGGCCAGCTCGCCATCAAGCCACGTCGCTTGGGGCTTCCCCATTCCATGCTCATGAGGACCGATCCTCCCCACTCCCCACCCACGCCGATGCCCTGGGCGAGGCGCAGCAGCGTGAGGATGATCGGCGCGGCGACCCCGATGGTGGCGGCAGTCGGAAGCAGGCCGATCAGGAACGTGGCCGCCCCCATCAGCAGGAGGGTGACGACCAGGGTGGCCTTGCGTCCGACGCGGTCTCCGAAGTGGCCGAAGATCGCCGCGCCGATGGGGCGCGCGGCGAAGCCGATGAACAGGGTGCTGAACGACAGCAGCGTGCCGCTGAGCTTGGAGCTGTCCGGGAAGAACAGGTGGGGGAAGACCAGCGCCGCTGCGGTGCCGTAGAGGAAGAAGTCGTACCACTCGATGGTCGTACCGATGGTGCTGGCCACCACCGCCCGTCGGCGTTGCGTCGCGGCTGTTTCGCCTTGAACCGTGGTTGCACTCATGCCTTGCTCCTCATCGAGTAGTGGCTAGGCCACTAGGCCTGTCTGCATTCAGCCGAAATGCTTTCCCCTTTGCAGCCACCTGTCAAGGTGTCGGTGCGCACGGTCGCCGGCGGGGTCAGCGCGGAACGGTGCGCAGTGCGGCGCGAAGCTCGGCACGGGAGCTGATGCCGAGCTTCGTGTAGATGTGGCGCAGGTGGTACTCGACGGTCTTCGGGCTGAGGAAGAGGGCCTGCGCCGCCTGCCGGGTGCTGTCCCCGCGTCCGAGCAGCAGCGCGATCTGCAGCTCGCGCGGCGTCAGCTCGAGCACCGGGCCGCCATCGCGCCGCCGAGCAGTCTCTCCGCTCGCTGCGAGCTCGGCGAGGGTGCGTTCGGCCCAAGGCGTGGCACCGAGGGCCTCGAACGACGCCAGCGCGCCGCGCAGAACGGCGCGGGCCTCCGTGCGCCGACGGTCCCGCCGGAGCAGCTCGCCATGGATGAGGCTGGACCGCGCCGCCTCGAACCCGTCGAGGGTGTCTGCATGCATCGTGGCGGCCGCGGTGAAGCAGGCGTCACGCTGGGCCGGGTCCGTCGCGAGCATCCCGCGGACCCGGGCCGCCCGCGCCTGCGACCACGGTCTGCCCTTGCGCTGCGACTGCTCCAGGAACGGCACCGCAGATCTCTCGGCGAGGGCACGCCGGCCCGTCCGGCACAACGCCTCGACGAGCTCGGGGACGGGTGAGAGGTCGGGGTCCCGCACCCCCAGCGTCAGCAGCCACTCCCCGAGGTCGGTCAGGCAGACCACCGCGGACTCGGCGTCGCCGCTCGAGAGGTGCTGCTCACCCAGGGCGAATGCGCACCAGGCCTGCGCCATCCGAAAGTGGTGGACGCGCGCGAGCGCCAGGGCCTCCTCCCTGAGCCCTTCGGCAGTGGAGGCACGGCCTTGCCGCCCGGTCAGCCACGAGAGGCCGGCAAGGGAGGCGGCCAGCTCGACGGGCTGCTTGAGCTCCCGCGCCAGGGAGACGGCCTCGCCGTACTCCGCGGCGGCGCTGCTCCACCGGTCGCTCACGGCGTCGCTCCGGGCCACGTGGAAGAGCAGGTGCGGCAGAGTCCCCAGGCTGGCGGCGGCTCGTCGTCGACCCAGGGCCTGCCCGACCAGGTCTCGACCGGTCTCGGAGTCCCGCAGGAACATCGGGCCCAGCAGGTCCCAGCCGCTCTGCGCTGCCACCCCGGGGTCTGCAGGCTCGGACAGCAGTGCCACGCCCCGCTGCAGCTCCGGACCGGGCGGATCACCGGACAAGGTGCTGGCCATCCCCACCGCCACCCATCCGATCCCCTGCACGGTGCCCCGGACCCGGGCGGCATCGTGCTCCAGGACGTGCGTCAGCAGCTGGGCCGCCCGACCGGCTCCGGGCACGTCGAGCAGGTAGAGACATGCGTCGACAGCCTCGGCGGCCGTCAGCACCGTCGTCTCCGGCGCCTCGCCGACGGCCTCCTCCGCCGCGGCCAGCAGCAGGTCACGCGCGTCCGCCAGATTCCCCGTGCGGGCTCCGACGAGGCCGAGCAGACCACGGGCGTGGGCCCGCTGCGCGACCGTGGGATCGGACGCGAGCGACTCCCGGAGGTGCCCCGCCGCCCGAACGTCCTCGCCGGCGAACCACGCCGTCTCGCCGGCCGCCAGCAGTCGCGCGGTGACCGCCTCCGGCTGCACGCTCAGCCGTGCGGCACGTTCGTACGCCGTTGCTGCGACCGCGTATGCCGCCCGCTCGCGGGCGCGCCGACCGACGTCGTCGAGCTGGGTGGCCACCGACTCGTCCACGCCCACCACGGACGCGGCGCGGTGCCACGCGCGCAGGTCCGCCTTTCCGCTCGGAAGGGCTTCGGCGACGAGCCGGTGCATCCGTCGTCGAACGGCTGGCGAGGCCGTCGCGTAGAGGCCGGCCCGAGCCAGCGGATGGACGAACGTCATCGTCCCTGATCCGGATCGGCGGATGAGGCCGACCTCCTCAGCCTGGTCCAGTGCAGTCAGCTCGATGCCCGCCGCCAGCGCTGCTCGGCCGGCGATCGCCAGGTCACCCTCGGCAACCGCCAACAGCGCCAGGGCCTCCCGGGTCCGGTCGTCGAGGGCCTGGGCCCGTTGGGCGAAGGCCGCAGCCAGGACGTCCGGGACCGGCGGGGGCACTCCCGGCTGGGCGTCGGTGAGCAGGTCCGGCCTGGCCGCCAACTCGCGCAGTGCCAAAGGGTTCCCGTCCGCGACCTCGAGGAGGCGATGCAGGGCCGTGGGGCTCAGTGGCGGCCCTGGCACTGATCGAATCAGGGCGCCGGCAGGGTCTGGGTCCAGGCCACGCAGCCTCAGACCCGGCAGCCCGGCCTCGTCCCACACCGTGCGGGGTCCGCTGCGCACCGCCACCACAGCGAACACGCAGTCGACGAGCAGACGCCGGCAGGAGAAGGCGATGGCCTCGGCGGAGGGCCGGTCCATCAGGTGCGCGTCGTCGATGACGATCCCGAGGGGCCCGTCCTCGGCCAGGTGCGCCAGCAGCGCCAGCAAGCTCGCGGAGATGGCGAACCGGTCGGCGGACGCGGACGGGCGGACCGCCAGAGCCACTTCGAGAGCGGCCAGCTGGGCGGCCGGCAGGTCTCCCAGTCTCGCCGCTACCGGGTGCAGGAGCTGCGCCAGGCCGGCGAAGGGCAGGTCGCGCTCGGTCTCCGTGCCGGTGGCACGCAGCAGCCGGAACTGCGACGCCTCCGCCACCTGCACGACGTGTTCGAGCAGCGCCGTCTTGCCGATCCCCGGCTCGCCGCACACCACCAGGGCTGCGCCCTGACCGACGCGGGCGCCGGCGACCAGTGACTCGACTGCCCGCTGCTCCGACCCCCGTCCGAGCAACACCCGTCGAGTCTAGTGCGGCACGACCAGGGGGGTCCCCGGATGCGAGCATGACCCCGGGCCCACGACGCTCGAGGTGCCGGACGGTCCGGCAGCACCGAGCGACGGGAACACGACCATGAGCACCATCGAGACCTCACCCACGGCGGACCAGACCGCCACCTCACCACCGCCCACCATCGACGAGGCGAAGCTGATGGGGTTCGTCTTCCGCGCCGTCGACGAGGTCGGCGCCACCCTGAACTGCGCCCTCGTCGTGATGGGCGACAAGCTCGGCTACTACCGGGCGCTGGCCGACCACGGGCCGCTGACGCCGGCCGAACTGGCCGAGCGCACCGACACCGGCGAGCACTACGCCCGCGAATGGCTCAACGCCCAGGCGGCCGGCGGCTACGTCACCTACGACCCGGCGACGCGGCCGCTACACGCTGCCGCCCGAGCACGCCGTCGCGCTGACCGACGAGACCAGCCCGGCGTTCCTGCCCGGGTTCTTCCAGATCGCCTACGGCACCGTCCGCGACGCCGACCGCGATCATCGAGCGCGGCGCGCGACGGCGACGGCATCGGCTGGCACCAGCACAACACCGACGTGCACGTCGGCTGCGAGCGGTTCTTCCGGCCCGGCTACCACGCCAACCTGGTCGCCGAGCTGGCTGCCCGCCCTGGACGGCGTGGTCGGCCAAGCTGCGAGCGGGGCGCCGGGTCGCCGACATCGGCTGCGGGCACGGCGCGTCGACCATCCTGATGGCGCAGGCGTTCCCGGACTCCACGGTTCGTCGGCTCCGACTACCACGCCGGCTCGATCGCGACCGCGCGGCGACCGCGCGGCCGACGGCCGGCGTCGGCGACCGGGTCGACGTTCGAGGTCGGCCGCCGCCGACGCGCTTCGCCGGCACCGGCTACGACCTGGTCACGACGTTCGACGCCCTGCACGACATGGGCGATCCGGTCGGCGCCGCCCGGCACGTCCGCGAGGCGCTCGCCGACGACGGCACCTGGATGATCGTCGAGCCGGCCGCCGGGGACCGCGTCGAGGACAACCTCAACCCGGTCGGCCGGGCCTACTACGGGTTCTCGACGCTGCTGTGCACGCCCGGCGTCGCTGTCCCAGGACGTCGGCCTGGCGCTGGGCACGCAGGCCGGCCCGGCCCGGATCCGCGACGTCGTGACCGCCGCCGGGTTCACCCGGTTCCGGGTCGCGGCGCAGACCCCGTTCAACAACGTCTTCGAGGTCCGGCAGTGACCGATGACACGGCGGTGAGGCCGGACGACGACGATCGCGTGACGGCCGAGCCAGCAGGCGCCGCGCGCCCGGCCCGCGTCGGGCCGGCGCCGGACGCGACGGCGTCGCCGCGCGCGACGACGTCTACGGCGACTGGCGAGTCCGACGGCGACGGCCGCGCCGACGGTCGCTGCTGCTGCCGACCTGGTCGATCGTGCCGTCGCGGTTCTGGAAGGCGCAGGTCGGTACCTGGCCCGGCACTACGGGTGGTCACCTTCGACGGCCGCGGCAGCGGCCGCTCCGGCCGGCCGGCGGGCGCCGCCGCGTACACCGACGCGCGAGTACGCGGCCGACACCCTCGCCGTGCTCGACGCCACCGGCGACCGACCGGGCCGTGCTGGTCGCGCTGTCCTGCGGGGCCACCTGGGCGGTGCACGTCGGCCGCCGAGCACCCCGAGCGGGTGCTCGGGCTCGTCGCGATCGCGCCCGGCGTGCGGCTTCGACGTCGCCGAGCCCGGACCGGCGACGGCGTCGCGTTGGACCGGCCGCTCGACCGCATCCGAGGGCTGGGCGAAGTACAACAGGTACTACTGGCTGCGACGGCGACTACGACGACTTCTCCGGTTCTTCTTCGCGCAGATGTTCTCCGAGCCGCACTCCACCAAGCAGATCGAGGACTGCCTCGGCTGGGCGCCACGAGATCGACGCCGCAGATGCTCGTCGACACCACCGCCGGCCGGCTGGGCTGCGACGGCGCGGTCTGCAGCCGACCTCGAGCCGCTCTGCGCCGCGGGTGCGGTGCCCGGTCGCCGTGGTCCACGGCACCGAGGACCGGATCCGCGCCGCTCGCGCATCGGCGAGCGGCTCGCCGAGCTCACCGGCGGCAGCGCTCGTCGCTGGTCGAGGGCGCCGGCCACGGGCTCGCCGGCCCGCGACCCGGTGCTGGTCAACCACGCTGATCCGCGACGTTCGTCGACGCGGTGTCCGGCCCCGCCGCGCCCGGCACGCCGCGGCGCACCTGGACCGCGCGCCGCGAGCGGCGCCCGGCGGGCGCTGTACCTGTCCTCGCCGATCGGGCTGGGCCACGCCCGCCGCGACGTGGCGATCGCCGCGAGCTGCGCCGGCTGCGACCCGGACCTCAGGTCGACTGGCTGGCGCAGCACCCGGTGACCCGGGTGCTCGACGCCGCCGGCGAGCGGGTCCACCCGGCGTCGCGCTGCCTGGTCAACGAGTCGGCGCACATCGAGAGCGAGGCGGCGAGCACGACCTGCACGCCTTCCAGGCGATCCGCCGGATGGACGAGATCCTGGTCAACAACTTCATGGTCTTCGACGAGGTCGTCGCGAGCCGAGCACTTCGACCTGGTGATCGGCGACGAGGCCTGGGACGTCGACTACTTCCTGCACGAGAACCCCGAGCTCAAGCGGTTCGCCGTTCGCCTGGCTGACCGACTTCGTCGGCTGGCTGCCGATGCCCGAC
Organism: uncultured Actinomycetota bacterium; assembly: GCA_963849965.1. Classification (GTDB taxonomy): domain Bacteria; phylum Actinomycetota; class Actinomycetes; order Actinomycetales; family Dermatophilaceae; genus Terrabacter. The sequence continues at coordinate 86,199 of CAWKJV010000032.1, forward strand.
GGCGGCGACGCGCGAGGCGGCGCTGACCGCCGACTACAACGCCGAGATGCTCGAGCAGCGGGCCCGGTTCCGGCGCGCTGCGCGACCGGTCGATCTTCGTCGGCAACCCCGACGACGTGGTCGCCGACGCGTTCGGGCCCGGGCCTGCCGGGGATCCGCGAGTGGACCGAGGCAGAACTTCGACTTCGCCGGCTACGTCACCGGCTTCGACCCCGCCGCGTACGAGCGACCCGAGCGCGCATCGCGAGCGCGGCTCGGGCTGCCGACCGGACGAGCGGCTGTGCGTGGTCACGGTCGGCGGCTCCGGCGTCGGGGCGCCGCTGCTGCGCCGGGTGCTCGACGCGGTGCCGCTGGTCCGGCGGCTGGTGCCCGGAGCTGCGGTTCCTGGTCGTCACCGGCCCGCGGATCGACCCGGCCGTCGCTGCCGCGACGGCCCGGGCGTCGACGGTGCGTCGGCTACCTGCCGGACCTCACCGAGCACCTGGCCGCCTGCGACGTCGCCGTGGTCCAGGGCGGGCTTGACCACGTGCATGGAGCTGACCGCCGCCGGCAACGCCGTTCGTCTACGTGCCCGCTGCGGCACCACTTCGAGCAGAACTTCCACGTCCGCCACCGGCTCGAGCGCTACGGCGCCGGGCCTGCCTGGACTACGAGACGGCCATGCGACCCCGACGCCCTCGCCGCGGCAGTCGTCGAGCCGAGCTCGCGCGCGAGGTGGCCTACCGCCCGGTGTCGAGACCGACGGCGCGGCGCTGGGCCGCCGCGACTGCTGGCCGAACTGCTCTGAAACGCGCGGGTCCCCCTCCGGTGGGGGAGGCGCGGCACGGGTTGCGCCGTCGCAGACCCGTCAGCGGCGCGGGTCCACGATGGTCATGCCCGCGACGGTCGAGTGGTCGAACCGGGGAAGCAGGGCGGCCGCCTCGTCGAGTCCGATGGTCCGCTCGATCAGCCGCTGTGGCTGCAGCAGGCCCTGCTGGATGAGCCGCATCATGCCGGGATAGTCGGTGGCAGCCATCCCGTGGCTGCCGAGGACGTCGAGCTCCCAGGCGATGACCCGGGCCATGGGCACGCGTGGGTGCCCGTCCACGGGCGGCAGCAGTCCGACCTGCACCTGGCGGCCTCGACGCCGCAGACTGAGGATGGAGTCGGAGCAGGTCTGCTCGCTGCCGACGGCGTCCACCGCGACGTGGCTCCCGCCGCCGGTGAGTTCGGCGACAGCGGTCGGGATGTCGACGCCGTCCGCAAGCAGGGTGTGCTCGGCGCCGAGGGCCGTTGCGACAGCGAGAGCCTCGGGGGTGCGGTCCACCGCGACCACGCGGGCGCCGAGTGCTCGGGCGATCATCACGACGCTGAGTCCGACGCCGCCCGAGCCGACGACGGTGACCCACTCGCCGTCCGTGACCCGTGCGCGGCCGACCAGGGCGCGGTAGGCCGTGGCGAAGCGGCACCCGAGGCTGGCCGCGGTCGGGAAGTCGACCTCGTCCGGGACCGCCACCAGGTTGGTGTCAGCGGCGTGGAGCGCGACGTGCTCGGCGAAGGATCCCCAGTGGGTGAAGCCGGGCTGCTGCTGGGCCGGGCAGACCTGCGCCGCACCGGCGAGACACCACGCGCACTGGCCGCAGCCACACACGAACGGGACGGTCACCCGGTCGCCGACTGACCAGCATTCGACGCCTTGCCCCACCTCGGAGACGACGCCCGCGAGCTCATGGCCGGGGACGTGGGGGAAGGCGATGTCGTCGTGGCCGGCCCACGCGTGCCAGTCGCTGCGGCACATCCCGGTGGCCATGACCTGGACGACGACCCCGGACGGCGGGGCGGTCGGTCTGGCCACCTCCCGGACCTCCGGCTGGGCTCGAACGGCATCGATGAGTACGGCACGCACCGTCTGAGGATGTCACCACGTCCCCGTGTCGCCATGGACAGGTCTGGCATACGGCCAGCGGACGGTCCTGACCGAAGCACCCGTCCGCGGCGCTCGCGGCTCAGCCCACCCGGAAGACACGCATCTGGAGGGCGACGGTGGAGTAGTAGCCCACGATCGTCGAGATCTCGAAGACCGTTGGCGCGCCGACGAGCTCGGCGTCTGCGTGCCACAGCGCGTCCGACACGTCTCCCCGGGTCATGGCGTGGGCCAGGCGTGCGCAGGCGGCCTCGTGCGGGTCGGCCAGGTCGGGCACGGTGCCTGCGCACAGGGCGTCGATCTCGTCCTCGCGCAGGCCGATGGCCCGTCCCACCGCTTCGTGCGCCCCGCGCTCGAAGGCGCTGTCCCATGCCGCGGCCACCGTGAGGATGGCGATCTCCCGGGAGCGGGCGGACAGGGTGCCTTCGTAACGCAGGGCGGCCCCCACGCCCTGAAGGGCGGCACCGAGGCCCGGGTTCAGGAGGAAGGCGTTGAACGGGCCGTTCAAGCTCCCGTCCTCGCGGGTCAGCGCGAAGTGCTGCGGACCGGTGGCACGGGGGCCCTGAGTGATGGCGTCATAGAGGCGCCGGGCCTCGGGTTCGAGCCGGGAGGGCGCCAGGGGTTCGAGTCGGCTCACGTGTGGGCCATGACCTTCCCGGCCCGCTCGTCCACCTGCGCGGTCGGCTCGGCCCGCCTCTCCGGTCTCCCCGTTCGTCACTGTCGCTCGCTGTCCCACGCCTCCAGGTGAACCGCCTCGGCGACGTGCCGCAGCGACGCGAGGGTCTCGGTGGCAACTGGCACGTCCGTGTCGGTCACGACGTAGCCGTGCTCGCCGCGGGTCGCGAGGGACTGCCCGACGACATTGGCGCCGGCCTCGGCCAGCGTGCGGTTGATGGACGCGAGCACCCCCGGCACGTTGCGGTGCAGCAGGGCCATGCGGAAGGCCCCGTCACGGGGTGCGGGCGCGACATCGGGGAAGTTGACCGACAGGGAAGTGGCCCCGGTCGTCACGTACCCGCTGAGCTTCGTCGCCACGAACGTGCCGATCTCCTCCTGGGCCTCCTCGGTCGAGCCGCCCACGTGCGGGGTGAGGATCACGTTGTCGAGACCGCGCAGCGGGGACTCGAAGAGGTCGCCCTGGGCTTTCGGCTCGACGGGGAAGACGTCGATCGCCGCACCGGACAGGTGCCCGCTGAGGATGTGCTCGCGCAGCGCCTGGTCGTCCACGACCATCCCGCGGGAGGCGTTGATGAACACCGAGCCGGGCCGCATCTTGCTGAACTGCTCGGGCCCGAACAGGCCCGCGTTCCCCGGCCGGCCGTCGACGTGGAGGCTGACGACGTCGGACTCCTCGAGCAGCTCGTCGAGCGATCCCATGCGGCGTGCGTTGCCGTGCGCGAGGCGGTCCGCGGTGTCGAAGAAGACGACACGCATGCCGATGGCCTCGGCCACGTTGGACAGCTGGGTGCCGATGTTGCCGTATCCCACGATCCCCAGCGTGCGACCGCGAGTCTCGTAGCTGCCCTTGGCCGACTTGTCCCAGATCCCGTCATGCATCCGCTGGGTCTTCTCGGGGAGGCGGCGGGCCAGCGCGAGCACCTCGCCGAGGACCAGCTCGACCACGCTGCGGGTGTTGGAGAACGGCGCGTTGAAGACGGCCACGCCGCGCTCCGTCGCGCGAGTCAGGTCGACCTGGTTCGTGCCGATGCAGAAGCAGCCGATGGCACGCAGGTCGGAGGCTGCATCCAGGACGGCCCGCGTCACCTTGGTGTTGGACCGGATCCCGAGCACGGACACCCCGCGCAAGGCCTCCACCAGCTCGGCCTCGCTCAGCGATCCCGAACGGAGCTCGACCTCGAAACCGTTGCGGCGGAACGTCTCCGCCGCGACGGTGTGGATGTTCTCGAGCAGCAGTACCTTCACGCGTGTCTCCCTACAGGACTTCTCGGTCCGTCGGCCGGAAGGCCGAGCTGATGATGGTGTGGGTTCTCAGGCTGCCCCATCCCGCGGTCGGACCGCGATTCGGGGCGTTCCGTGAGACGCCTCGGGGTCCTGGCGGGGCTTCGACCGGGGCCCGGTGGAGCGTGCGCGCCAGCAGCCGGCCGGTGTGCTCGAGGTGGCGGCGCATGGCTCGCTCGGCGCCGGCGCCGTCGCGGCGGAGGATCGCGGTGACGATCGGCTCGTGCTCGGCACAGATCTCGGACAGGGTCCGTCCGGCGGTCGTGGTGGGCGACCCGAGCAGCGCGGTCGTGGCGCGGAGCCGGTCGATGACAGCGGCCGCCCGCTGGTTGCCTCCGGCCCGCATGAGGCGGTCGTGCAGGTCGTGGTCAGCGACCCAGAACGCTCCTCGTCGCCGCCCGAGGTCGCCCTCTGCGCCGCCCATGCGCCGACCGCGGCGCCCATCGCGTCGAAGGCGGCCCGGATCGCGGCGTGCTCGGCGTCCGTGGCGTGCTCGGCGGCGCGGCGGGCGGCGGCCGGCTCGAGGGCGAGGCGGATGTCGATGATCTCCTCGATGTCGCGGGCCCGCGGGACGACGACCTGGAAGCCGCGGTTGCGGTTGATCTGCACGAGCCCGGCCTCGGCCAGCCGCAGCAGGGCCTCCCGCACCGGGCTGCGGGAGACGTCGAGCAGGTCAGCGAGCTGGTAGACGGAGTACGTCTCGTCCGGGACGAGCTCACCGGCGGTGATGCCGGCGCGGACGGCCTCGACGACCGCGTCGGCGAGCGAGGGTGCGCCGTGGGGGAGCGACAGCCGGACCATGGGTAACATGTTACCCATGGTCGAGGTCTCCACCGACGTGGTGCATGCGCTGGAGCGTGCCGGGCTCGAGGTCCGTGCCGACGCCGGGACCCGGAGCATGTATGCGTCCGACGCGTCGCTCTACCGCATCCCGCCGCTCGCCGTCGTGCGGCCGCGCGACGTCGACGACGTCGCCGCGACGCTGGCCGTCGCGCGCGAGACCGGGGTCCCGGTCACCTCGCGCGGCGCGGGCACGTCCGTGGCAGGCAACGCCGTCGGCCGCGGCGTCGTGCTGGACTTCTCCCGCCACCTCAACCGGGTCCTGTCGGTGGACCCGGAGGCGCGCACCGCCGTCGTCGAGCCGGGAACCGTGCACGCCGTCCTCCAGCGGGCCGTCGCACCACACGGCATACGCTTCGGGCCCGACCCGTCGACGCACCCGCGCTGCACGATCGGGGGGATGATCGGCAACAACGCGTGCGGGTCACGGTCGCTCGCCTACGGCCGCACCTCAGACAACGTGGCCGGCCTCGAGCTGCTCACCGCGGCCGGGCAGACGCTGACCACCGGCTACGACGAGTCAGGTGTGCCGTATGCCCGCGGTGCCGACGACGTGCTCTCCGGGGTCCGCTCGGTGATGGCCCGACACCTGTCGACAGGGCGCACCGAGTTCGACCGGTTCGGTCGGCAGGTCTCGGGCTACGCGGCGCACCACCTGCTGCCCGAGCGGTTCGACCTCACCCAGGCGCTCGTGGGCTCCGAGGGGACCCTGGGGGTCATCACGCAGGCGAACGTCAGGCTGGTCGTCGACGCACCCGTCCGTGTCGTCGCCGTCCTCGGCTTCTCCGACATCGTCGCGGCCGGCCTTGCTGCCCCGGCCGTCGTGGCGCACGGGCCGACGTCCTGCGAAGGCCTGGACTCCCGGCTCATCGACGTGCTTCGCGCCCGCCGCGGGCCCGACGCGATCCCGCCCCTCCCGCGCGGACGGGCCTGGCTGTTCGTCGAGTTCGCCGGCGACGAGCTCGGCGAGGTCGCCGCACGCGCCCGGCGCCTGGTGGCGGAGGGACTCGCGGACGACGCCGTCGTCGTCGAGGACCCCCTCGTGCAGGCGCGTCTCTGGCGCATCCGCGAGGACGGCGCCGGACTCGCCGGGCGGGCCCCGTCGGGCAAGCCGGCCTGGCCGGGATGGGAGGACGCGGCCGTGCCGCCCGCTCGCCTCGGCGAGTACCTCGGAGCCTTCGACGAGCTCGTCAGCTCCTACGGCATGACCGCCGCACCCTTCGGCCACTTCGGCGACGGGTGCATGCACGTACGGCTCGACTTCCCGCTGGACCAGCCCGACGGCACGAAGGTCATGCGGGAGTTCCTCATCGAATCGGCCCGGCTCGTCGGCGGATTCGGCGGCTCGCTGTCCGGCGAGCACGGCGACGGTCGGGCCCGGTCAGAGCTGTTGCCCCACATGTACTCATCCGACGCGATCGCCCTGTTCGGCGGGATCAAGCACGCCTTCGACCCGGAGAACCTGCTCAACCCCGGGGTGCTCGTGGACCCCGATCCCGTGGACCAGGACGTGCGACCGGCCGCTCACTTCCCGGTCCGACACCTGGCGATGGCCTACCCGCACGACGACGGAGACCTCGCCCAGGCCGTCCACCGGTGCACCGGCGTCGGCAAGTGCAGGGCCGACAACTCCGCGGCCGGCGGCGTCATGTGCCCCTCATACCTCGCGACCCGGGAGGAGAAGGACTCGACCCGGGGCCGCGCCCGCGTGCTGCAGGACGTCGTCCGCGGCGAGCTGCCCTGGTCGCACCCGTCGGTGCACGACGCGATGGACCTGTGCCTGTCGTGCAAGGGGTGCGCGTCGGACTGCCCCACCGGCATCGACATGGCCACCTACAAGTCCGAGGTGCTGCACCAGACCTATCGGCGCCGCCTCCGCCCGCGCTCGCACTACTCGCTCGGGAAGCTGCCGATGTGGTCGCGACTGGCCGGCCGTATGCCGCGCCTGGCCAACCGGGCGCTCACGGTGCCCTTCGTCGGCCCGGCAGCACTGTGGCTCGCCGGCGTCGACCGCCGCCGGTCCATCCCGTCGTTCCCGAGGCGGCCGTTCCGCCGGACCTTCACACCGCGGCAGTCGGACCTGAAGCCGGTGGTGCTGTTCGCCGACTCGTTCACCGACGCGTTCTCGCCCGAGGTCGCCGAAGCGACGGTGCGGGTGCTGCGCGACGCGGGGTACGAGCCGCGGCTCCCGAGCGGCTCGGTGTGCTGCGGCCTCACGTGGATCACGACCGGCCAGCTCGACTCCGCGAAGAGCATCCTTCGCCGCACCGTGGCCGCACTCGCCGCCGACGCGCGCGCCGGCGTGCCCATCGTCGGGATCGAGCCGTCCTGCACCGCGGTGCTGCGCTCCGACGTCCACGAGCTGCTGCCCGATGACGAGGATGCTGCCGTGGTCTCGTCGCAGGTCCGCACGCTCGCGGAGCTCCTCGCCGAGACGCCGGGCTGGACGGGACCCGACCTGACCGGGACGCAGGTCATCGCCCAGCCGCACTGCCATCACCACGCCGTCCTGGGGTGGAAGTCGGACGCCGACCTGCTCGCCGACACCGGTGCGACGGTGCAGACCCTGGCCGGCTGCTGCGGGCTCGCCGGCAACTTCGGCGTCGAGCTCGGTCACTACGACGTCTCCGTGGCCGTCGCCGGCCAGAACCTGCTTCCCGCGATCGACGCCGCACCGGACGCCGTGGTGCTCGCCGACGGGTTCTCCTGCCGCACCCAGATCGCCGATCTGCGGGATCGGCGCGGCGTGCACCTCGCGCAGCTGCTCGACCGCGGTGCCCGCACGGACACGGCCCACGTCCACCGAGACCCCGCGGGGTGAGCCACGCGCAACCGTCAGGACACCTCGACGTTCTCGAGGACGACTGCCAGGCCCTGGCCGACCCCGATGCAGATCGCGGCGAGGCCCCACCGCTCGTCCCGCTCGCGGAGGACCTTGGCCAGCGTCCCGACGATGCGGCCACCCGAGGCGCCGAGGGGGTGCCCGATCGCGATGGCGCCGCCGCGCGTGTTGACGATCTCGGGATCGACCTTCCAGGCGTCGAGACAAGCCAGTGACTGGACGGCAAACGCCTCGTTGAGCTCGACGGCGCCCACCTGCTCCCAGCCGACGCCCGCGCGCCGGAGCGCGAGGTTGGCGGCCTCGACGGGCGCGTACCCGAAGTCCTGCGGTGCGAGGGCGTATGCCGCCCGCCCGGCGATGCGGGCCAGCGGCGCCGTGCCGATGGTGTCGGCCGCGGCCTCGGACCCGAGGAGCACGGCGGAGGCGCCGTCGCTCAGCGGCGAGGCGTTGCCGGCCGTGATGGTGCCGTCACCCCGGAACACGGGCTGGAGGGCGGCGAGCTTGTCCGCCGAGCTGCCGGGCCGGATGCCCTCGTCACTCGTCAGCGGCTCGGCGCCGCGGGGGGCGGGGAGGGGCGTGACGAGGTCGTCGTAGAAGCCGTCCTCCCAGGCCTGGTGCGCGAGCCGGTGCGACCGCGCGGCGAACTCGTCCTGGCGCTCGCGCGAGATCCCGAACTTCTGCTGGAGCTGCTCGTTGGCCTCGCCGAGGGAGACGGTCCACTCCGGGTTCATGCGCGGGTTGACCAGGCGCCAGCCGAGCGTCGTCGACACGGCGGTGACGTCACCGGAGGGAAAGGGCCTGGCCTGCTTGGGCAGCACCCAGGGCGCGCGCGTCATCGACTCGACGCCGCCGGTCAGCACGATGTCGGCGTCCCCGGTCTCGATGGCGCGCGAGCCGACGTGGACAGCATCGAGGCTCGAGCCGCAGAGGCGGTTGACGGTCGTGCCCGGCACGCTGACCGGGAGGCCGGCGAGCAGCGCGGCCATGCGTCCGACGTTGCGGTTCTCCTCGCCGGCACCGTTGGCGTTGCCCCAGACGACGTCGTCGATCCGCTGCGGGTCGAGGCCGGGCACGCGAGACAGGAGCGCCGAGATGGCGTGCGCGGCCAGGTCGTCGGGTCGGACCCCGGAGAGGCTGCCGTTGAACTTGCCGAACGGGGTTCGGGCTGCTGCATAGACGAAGGAGCTCACGCGACGACCCTATGGGGGGCCAGCAGGATCAGACCCGGCGCGGCACGTTGCCGGTGAGGCTGAACATCCACCGCATCACCTTGTGACCGCCGTCGGATGTCGGTTCGAACATCAGCGGACAGCCGCCGGCGATGACCGTGATCCCATGCGCTCGCCCCCATTCCGCGGCCTCCTTCGAGACACTGCCGCCACCCGGGCCGCGATGCATCCACACCTGCGTGATGCCGAGTCCGGCGCACTCCTCGAGCGTGGCCTGGGCACGGTCGGGACGCGTGCCGATGACGACTGCTTGCACACCTCCCGGAATGGCGGTGAGGTTCGGGTAGGCCGGGTCGCCCTCGACCTGCTCGGTGTTCGGGTTGACCGCGAACACCTCGTAGCCGCGGTCCCGCAGCCGTCGGTAGACGGCATTGCTGCCGTGGGAGCCAGCCTCGCGGGAGACCCCGGTGACGGCGACCCTGCGGTGACTGAGGAAGTCGGTTGCGGCGTCCTTGATCGGTTGCATCTCGGTCCCCTCGTCGGACGGCTGGCTGGTCACGCCCCTTCTCGACGATCCACCCTGCTCCACCGCGACGGTGACGCACAGGGGCGAAGGTCCCGCTCCTGCTGTGGACTCCCGGACCTCGTCGTCGAGGCCGCCTCCGAACCGCATGCGGCCCGAGCCCTCTGGTGGGAGTCTCAGGGCATGAAGAGCACCATGCAGTCGACCCCCCTGCTCATCTCCTCGCTCCTGCGGTTCGGCACCACGATGCACGGCGACAGCGAGGTCGTCACGTGGACAGGGAACGGCGCCCGTCGCACGACCTACCGCGAGCTCGGCCGGCAGGCGGCACAGCTGGCGCACGGACTGCGGGGGCTCGGGATCACCGGTGACCAGCGGGTCGGCACGTTCATGTGGAACAACGCCGAGCACCTCATGGCCTACCTCGCGGTGCCCTCGATGGGGGCGGTGCTGCACGCCCTCAACATCCGTCTCTTCCCCGAGCAGCTCGTCTACGTGACCCGGCACGGCGGCAGCGAGGTCGTCATCGTCGACAACACGCTGGCCGAGCCGTTCGCCCGGCTCCTGCCCCACCTCCCCGAGGTCAGGCACGTGATCGTCAACGGCGCCGTCGACGAAGCGACGACGGCGGCGCTCGCCCAGCACGTGGAGGCCGTGCACGACCTCACCACGCTCATCGAGGGCCAGCCCACGAGCTTCGACTGGCCGGAGGACCTGTCCGAGGACGACGCCTCCTCGATGTGCTACACCTCCGGCACGACGGGTCACCCCAAGGGTGTCGTCTACTCGCACCGGAGCAACTACCTCCACGCGATGGGCGTCTCCTCGACCCTGGGAATCACGCAGGCCGACCGGTTCCTCATCGTCGTGCCGCTCTTCCACGCCAACGCCTGGGGCTACCCGTACAGCGCCATGGTGACGGGGGCGACCCTCGTCATGCCCGACCGGTACCTGCAGGCCGAGCCGCTGGCGGCCATGATCGCCGCCGAACGCGTGACCGGGGGCGCCGGGGTCCCGACGATCTGGAACGACCTGCTCCACCACCTCGACGACCACGAGAGCGACGTGTCCACGTGCCGCATGCTCATGGTGGGCGGCTCGGCTGCGCCGCCGGCCTTGATCCGGGCCTTCGCCGACCGCCACGACATCGACATCGTCCACGGCTGGGGGATGACGGAGACGTCGCCGGTCGCCTCCTTGGCGCTCCCGCCGGCACGCGTCGAGCCCGGCAGCGAGCAGTTCTGGCGCTACAAGGCCTCCCAGGGGCGGCTCCTCTGCGGTGTCGAGGCACGCCTCGTCGGGCCGGACGGCAGTGTCGTCCCCGCCGACGGAGAGAGCGTCGGAGAGGTCGAGGTCCGCGGCCCGTGGGTCACCGGCGCCTACTACTCGAACGGCACCGAGGCGCAGACCGAGCTCGACGAGATGGCAGCGAAGTTCGACGACGGCTGGCTCCGCACCGGCGACGTCGGCCGGCTGTCCGCCGACGGCTACCTCGAGCTCACCGACCGGGCCAAGGACGTCATCAAGTCGGGCGGGGAGTGGATCAGCTCGGTCGACCTCGAGAACGCGATCATGGCCCACCCCGACGTGCTCGAGGCCTCCGTCGTCGGCGTGCCCGACGAGAAGTGGGGAGAGCGCCCGCTCGCCTCGGTCGTGCTGAGACCCGACGCGAGCGTCACGGTCGAGGGACTGCGCGAGTTCCTCGAGGGGCGGGTGGCCCACTGGCAGGTGCCGGAGCGGTGGGCCGTCATCGACGAGGTTCCGAAGACGAGCGTGGGCAAGTTCGACAAGAAGGTGCTGCGCAGCCGGTATGCCGCGGGGGAGCTCGAGGTGCACCGCGCCGGCTGACGACGCGACGAGGTCCTCGAGCACGACCTGCGGCGGCCGTCACGGGTTGCGCACGACGGCGCCGCCCGACGTCTCGACCTGGGAGCTCGCCGGCCGGGTCGTCAGGGTGAGCACGACGCCCCCCGAGGCCGAGCCCTTGAGGGATCCGCTCACGGCGACCGAGGCCACGACAGCACCGCCGAGGTCGACGGTGGCGTTCGTCGCGTGGAGGCCGCCCAGATCGGGAAGCGCCCCGCCGCTGGCCGTGAGGTCGAGGTTGCCGGTCGAGCCGGAGAGCGTGGTCCGGGCGCCTCCGGACATCTGGATGGCGCGGGCGGCAGCGTACGGAAGGCAGGGCCCAAGGTCCCGCATCTCGGGGTCATCCCCTGCGGATGATGCCTCGCCCTCGGACCGCTCCTAGCGTTGTCGCAACCAGCTGGAGGCGACGACAAGGAGAAGATGACATGACGGTCAACGTCGACGAGCTCGGTCCGGTGGACTGGCTCGTCGTGGAGTTCGCTGGCAGCAAGCTCAACGGCGAGGTCGCCCCCATCCTCAAGGACTACGTGGATCGCGACCTCATCCGGATCCTGGATCTGCTGTTCCTCAAGAAGGACGAGGACGGAAGCGTCGAGGCCTTCGAGGCCTCCGACCTCGATGACAGTGAGATCGGCGAGCTCCGTTCATACGAAAAGGAGTTGGCGATGCTGCTCAGTGAGCAGGACGTCGCCGACCTGATGGAGACGATCGAGCCGGGGAGCTCGGCTGCCGTCCTCGTGTGGGAGAACGTGTGGGCCGCACCGTTCGGCGCAGCCGTCAGGCACGCGGGGGGCCAGCTGGTGGCCACCGGGCGGATCCCCATCCAGGCGATCATCGCCGCCATGGAGTCCGACGAAGAGGAAGGAGCCTGACATGCCACTCGCAGCCAGGCGCAGGAGAAGGACGGTGGCCGCCGTGGGCGGTGCCGTCGTGGTCGCGCACGGTATGCGCCGCCGCGGTGACCGCCGGGAGGACCGACGCGAAGACCGCCGCGAGCGCCGCTGACCGGCGATGTCGGACGTGGGGTGGCCTGTGGTGGCGGGCCGCCCCACGTGGCGTGTCCTGCCGCTCTGTCCACGCGGTCCGTTCCGGAGGGTGTGATGGGGTCGACGAGGGCCCTCGGCGGGGGGCGGGGTCTCCGCGGACTGTCGGCGATCAGGCATTCCCACTATCTCGTCGCCGTCGACGATCTGCCGCGCGTCCGGCGGGCGAGCGACCTGACCTCCGTCGTCGTCGGCGCCGTGCTCATCGGCTGGGCGGTCCGGGCACACGGACAGGACAGCGCTCAGGCATCCTCGACATCCACTCCCATGACGCTCCCGTCGTGGATCGCGTCGGTGCTCCATCTCGTCAGCACAGCGGTCCTCGTCTACACGGTCGGCGTGGTCGTCGTGCTTGCGTCGTCCCGCCGCGCGGCTGCACTACGGGACGTCCTGGCAGCCGGCGCCGTCGCGTCACTGGGCACCCTGGGGTGCATGGCAGCCCTCGGCCTCCTGTGGCCGACGCTCCTTCCGGAGTATGCCGCCGGGCCCGTGCCGCCGCAGTTCCCGGTCCTGCGTGTGGCTGCAGTGTCGGCGATGCTGCTGGCCGCATCGCCGCACCTGACCAGGCCGGTCCGCCGGCTGGGGTGGGTCCTCGTCGCTCTGACCGCCGTGGCCGCGCCGGTGCTGGGGTTCGGCCTGCCCAACGGGTCGATCGGTGCGCTCGGTATCGGCATGGTGAGCGCGGGCGTCATCCTGTTGGCATTCGGCTCCCCTCGGGGCTACCCAGCCGTGGCGTCGGTGGCTGAGGCCATGAGGGATCTCGGCTTCACCCTGACCGATCTCAAGATCGACCCGGACCAGTCGTGGGGCGTGCGTCGGATGGTCGGCACCTCGAGCGACGGGGTGCCGGTAGAGATCAAGGCCTTCGGTCGCGACGCCGCCGACTCACAGCTCGCCGCGCGAGCATGGCGGATGCTGGTCTACCGCGGCGAGGCCGGCAGCCTGACCTTCTCGCGGTTGCAGGCCGCGGAGCACGAAGCGCTCGTGACCCTGCTCGCCCACCGCGCGGGCGTGCCGGTGCCGGAGGTGCTGGCGGCCGCCAGCACCTCCGGCGAGGTGGCGATCCTCGCCACCCGCCGTCGTGGGGCCTCGCTGGACCCTGCCGGCGTCGAGGCGTGTGGCCGATCCCGAACTGGTCCGGCTGTGGCAGGACGTGGCGCGGCTGCACGACGCCGGCATCAGCCACGGGGCGCTGGACGTGCGTGCCGTCCGCCGTGACGAGAGCGGACTGGTCATCGTGGACTTCGCGGCGGGCTCCCTCCACCCCGACGAGCGCGAGATGCGGCTCGACACGGCACGGCTGCTGTTCGGGCTGGCGCAGCTCGTGGGGGTGGAGCGGGCCGTCGCGACGGCGCGCCGGGCGCTGGGGGAAGAGCGGCTGGGTGCGTCCCTGCCCTATCTGCAGACTCCCGCTCTGGCGTCGCGGGAGCGGCGGCATCCGCGGAGCACGGCTCGGGAGCTGAAGGAGCTGCGATCCGGCGTCGTCCGAGAGACCGGTGTGCCGCTGCCCGAACCGGTCAAGCTCCGGCGCGTCGGTCCGCGGGAGCTGTTGCTGCTGGCTGTCCTGCTGCTCTTCGCCGGCGCCATGATCCCGGTGCTGGCCGGAGTGGACTACGCGCAGCTGTGGGTCGAGCTGCAGGACGCCATCTGGTGGGTCGTGATCTGTGCCGTCGCCCTGGGCCAGGCGGTGTTCCTTCCCCAGGCGGCATCCATGATGTTCTCGGTCGGTCGGTCACTTCCCCTGCGCCCGGCGACCATCCTGCAGAGTGCCATCGCCTTCATCTCGTTCGCCATCCCAGGGGTGGCTGGGCGGGTGACGATGAATGCAGCGTTCCTGTGCAAGTACGGGGTGTCGCCGACGCTCGCCGTGACCCAGGGTGGCATCGACGGTCTGTCCGGCTTCATCGCCCAGCTGGCGATCCTCCTCGTGGCGTTCGGGACCGGCGCGGTGTCCGTCGACCTCGCCGCGACTTCTCTCAGCGGGGCTGACTGGCGCGCGGTGCTCGCGGTCGTGCTGCTCGTCCTCGTGGCCGTGGTGGTGACCCTGTGGAGGATGACGCGGGTGCGGGAACGTGTGGTGCCGGTCATGAGGTCCGCGTGGTCTGCCTTCGCCCAGCTGATGAGGTCACCCTCGCGCGCCATGGGTCTCTTCGGCACGCAGCTGCTGGTCCAGCTCACGTGGGGGCTCATCCTGTGGGCGGCCCTCTATGCCGTGGGGTCACCGCTCGGCCTGATGCCCTGCACGGTCGTGGTCGTCGCGACCGGCCTGTTCCAGGGCGTCGTCCCGGTCCCCGGCGGCATCGGCGTCTCGGAGGCGCTCATGGTCGGGCTCCTCGTACCGCTCGGAGCGGCCAGTGACGGGGCGGTGGCTGCCACCGTCGTCTGGCGCGTGGCCACGTTCTATCTCCCTGCGGCCGAGGGCTTCTTCGCGTACAGGTGGCTGGAGAGGCACGGCTACCTCTGACCCTCACGGACCGGGAGGGTCGAACCTGACGTCGATCCGCTCCACGGGGAGACGCTCCTGTTCCGTGGCCAGGATCCCCAGGGCCCGAACGTCGGCCGCTGTCGGTCGCGCGGTGTCCAGCCCTCGCGGCCAGAGCCGGCGGTGGCGCACCACGGCGGTCTCGGCGGCGAAGACCAGTGCCTGGCTGACGAGGTAGAGCAACGCGAAGACGCCGGCCACGGTGGCGAAGCTCCCGTAGACCGGGCCCGCCCTCGAGACCAGGGTCGCCAACAGGCCCGCGCCGGTGGTGAGCACGGTCGTGACGGCCAGGGCACCCCCGGCTGCCGCCGGCCAGGCGTCGCGCAGCAACACCGTCCGGGCCAGGAGCACCTTGGCGGCGCTGATGAGCAGGACGAACACCACCGCAGCCGTCGAGGCGGCCGCGGAGACCCGTTGCAGCATCACCACGTCGGGCAGCGCGGCCGAGGCCACAGTCAGCGCGGCGACGAGGAGACCGGCTGTCACCACGATGACCACCATGACCAGGACGCGGGCGTAGCGCGCGATGAACCCGAAGCGTGACCGCACGGGCACCCCCGCCAGGTGGTTCAGGGTCTCGTAGGCCGAGAAGGCCACCCCGGTGCCGGAGAACAGCAGGCCGACGAGACCCAGGGCGAGAGGCAGCCCGGACGACGGCATCGAGGTCAGCGCGGTCTCGACCGTCTCCTGGAGGGGAAGGGGGACCAGGGCCTTCTCCATGTCGGTCCGCAGGGCGGCGTGGTCGACGAGAACCCGTGCCAGGATCGACACCGCGACGAGCAGAAGAGGGAAGATACTGAGGAACCCGTAGTACGTGATGAGTGCGGCCTGCCGCAGGCCGGCGTCGTCGCCGTACTTCCTGGCCACCGCGTAGGGAAAACCGAGGAGGGCGTGGCTCCGCTGCAGGTCGTCTGCCCACCTCAGCAGTCGAGCTCCGAATGCACCCGCTCCGGTCGACCGCGGATCGCGGGCTGTTCCCATGGACCGAACGTATGACGTGGCGCGCAGCGAGCACCTCCCCTCAATTGGGTGAGATGCCCGCTGGCGCAGAGGTGCCCCGGTCCTCGCCGCCCCTCCCCAGGGGTCGAGAACCGGGGCGGTCGCAACTCGTCCGCCGTGGGACGAGGCTGGCCGTGGCGGCATGCCCCCCTGTGGCACCAAGCCGCCATCGCGACTCGAAGCTCCCGTCTCCCACTCGGCAGCAACGAGCCAGCAATCGGCTCTGTCATCCTGCCGGTTGTCGGCGCACCCCGGGATCCGCCACCGGGGGAGTGTCAGGGGTCCACCTCGGGTGGAGAAGTTCGTGAGGAACCTCCGCGAAAACACCGGTTGACGTACTAGCGTGGCCCCGCCCGTCCTGCGTGTCGTCCGGATCGGGTTGCGCACGAAGCACAGGACGGGCAGCGAAAGGCATGAGGCCATGACGTTGAGCGACGCCACGATTCGAGCACTGCGGCATGCCGACCAGGTGATCCACGAGGCGGACCGGGCCGACGTCTTCGCGGTCTACGACGCGTGCCGGGCGGCCGTCGGGGCCATCACCGCGCTCGACGACTTCTACGTGGCGCTGATCCAGCGAGGACGACCGGCGGATCTCCTACCCCTACCTGTTCAGCAACGGCAGGAATGCCGAGACCGGCACCATGACCTACGGTCCCGCGGGCGTGGTGGCCTGGGTGGTGGCGTCGGGCAAGCCCTACCGGTACCAGGACGACCAGGGGGCCCTACTCAACCGCGGCGTCCGGTTCGGCGACGGGGAGCCGTCCGCCGACGCCGTCGTCGTGCCGATGCTCGGCGAGGACGGGGTCGTCGGTCTCCTCGGTGCGTTGTCCGACACTCCGGCCGTCATGACGGACGAGGTCGTGGCGGCGATGACGCTGGCTTGCCGCCGTCGTCCTCGACCGGATCCAGTGCCGCGAGCCCGGGTCGGCGGCTGAACCTCGGGGTGGTCTACCCGGAGCTCGCGGACACCGGTCGTGCCGGCATGCTGATGGCCGTCAACCACGCGGCGTCGGCGCTCACCGCGCCTGGCGGGCGAGATCGAGCGCCTGGTCGACGGCTGACGACGCCGGAGCGACGCGGCGTGGCCGGCCGCTGAGCCGCCGCTGCTTCGAGGTGCAGGCTGCCCTGATCACGCGGCTCGGAGGGCATGCCGACCCGGGTCGCGCAGCGGGAGCCGACGACCGACCCGCTCGAAGGCGCTCTCGCGCCGGGAGCGCGATGTCGTCGACCTCGTGACCGGCCCGGACGGCGACCCGGGCAACGCTGCGATCGCGGCCACGCCTCGGCATCGGCACCGCGACCGTCAAGACCGCACATCGGCCTCGGTGCTGGCCAAGCTGGGCTCGAGCACCGGAGCGAGCTGCGTTGGCTCGTCCGCAGCGGCCAGGACGACCGGGAGCGCAGCGCCCGTCCCGGACGCTCTGACTCGGAGACCGATGGCGCC
Source organism: uncultured Actinomycetota bacterium (assembly GCA_963849965.1). Taxonomy (GTDB): domain Bacteria; phylum Actinomycetota; class Actinomycetes; order Actinomycetales; family Dermatophilaceae; genus Terrabacter. The sequence goes on from CAWKJV010000032.1 coordinate 103,272, forward strand.
GAGCCGATGGGGGCGGGGAGGGTCGACGCCATCGGGAGCCCGGATGAGATCAGGCCCGGGCCGTGCAGCGGGGCGAAGGTCTGTCAGAGACCGAGCAGGCGGTTGAGCAGCGTGGCCAGACCGGTGATGCCGTTGCCGTCGAGCAGGCCGGCGACCGCGCACAGCAGGTTGCCGAGCAGGTTGCCGGGCCCGGTCTGGGCGGTGATGTTCAGCGCGACATGGTTGAGGTCGACCACGAGGCCGAGCAGGTCGAGGTGCAGGGGGCCCAGGCAAGCGTCAGGATCTCGCAGTGCCCGCGGCTGCGGCGTTCTGAACGGTGGTCGTGACCGTCTGCGCAGGCACCTGGGTGACGGCGCCCGTCGCTGACGTGACCGCGCCGGTGACGACGCCGGTGACAGCCAGCGTGCCGTTCTGGTTGCTGAAGCCGGTCGGGGTGAAGAGCCCGTTGAACGTCCCGAGCGCGGCGAGGTCCTTGGTGAGCGTTGCGGGCGCGATGCTCGCACGTGGGGTGGCTGCGGTCGGGGCTGCCGTCGTGGCCGTGGTCGGGGCGGCGGTCGGGCGCAGCCGAGGCGGACATAGCGGGCACGAGGCCGAGGGCCGCGGTCGTGGCGAGGGTGGCTCCGGCCGCGCACAGCCTGGTGGTGAGCTTCATCAGGGTGACTCCTTGATCGGGTGGGCGGCCTGGTGGGCCGTCGGTCACCCGTGAAGAGTCCGTGGCGGGTCCGACATGACGTGCCACCCCCAGCCCGATCCCGCCCGTCTGCCGGAGCGACGGCGCTCGTGAGCACGCGGGCGCCGAGGGATGTCGGGAGATGTCCGCTCGGTCCCGCGTCATCCAGTCCGGGTGGAGGCGTCCGCCCTCCGTCAGGACCCGAGCACGCTCCGATGGGTCATGTCGTAGGCGGCCAGGACGTCGAGCAGCAGCTCCCCGGCCTTCGTCGATGATGCTCAGGCGCTCCTCAGGGACCGCTGCCTCCAGCACCTCGAGCATGAGCTCGTGGTGGACGCGGCAGACGTCGAGCAGGCTGATCCCGGCGGCGAATGCACGGCGCCCGAGCCCGTAGGCGGACTCGCGAGCGGCCTCGTCGCGACGCGGCAGGAACCGCAGCAAGGTGGTGCGGTAGTCCCGCGTGAGGTCTTCCAGCGGCGACCTGGTGCCGGGCGCGCTCATCGGGGCCCCCCGCGCCCCGGTGTCGGCCGCCCGGCTGGGCCGGCCGACACCTGGTCGGCCAGCAGCCGCAGGCCCTCCTCCAGGTCGAGCGCCGTCGGGACGTGGCCGGTGCCCATCCCGAGCCGCACCATGGTGAAGGCGACCTCGGGCTGGATGCCGACGACGACCGTGAGCGCGCCGCGCAGGCGTGCCATCTCGGCGATCCGCCGCAAGGTCAGCGCGGCGAACGAGTCGATGACGTCCAGGGCGGCGACGTCGATGATGACGCCGCGAGACCGGTGCTCGCCGATCTGGTCGACGAGGTCGTGCTCGAAGCGGACCAGCTCGGAGTCGTCGAGGGCAGTGTGGACCGATGCGATCAGGGTCGAACCCTGTCGCATGATGGACACCAGTGCCGGTCCGCCGTTCACGAGCTCGTGCTGCCCTCCTTCCGGGTCACGGTGTAGCCGAGGAGCCGCTCGGCCTCTTCGAGGCCGCCCTGCAGGTCGCCGATCGTGTTCATCTTGCTCAGGTCGACGCCGATGGTGACGAGCGTCTGGGCGATCTTCGGGCGACAGCCCGGTGATGATGACGCTCGCCCCCATGAGGCGTGACGCGTCGACGGTCTGCACGAGGTGGTTCGCCACCGCCTCGTCGACGTCGGGCGAGCCGGTGATGTCGATGACGACGACCTTGGCGCGGTGCTTGCGTATGCCGGTCAGCAGCTGTTCGGTCAGCTGCCTGGCCCGCTCGCTGTCGAGCACTCCGATGATGGGCAGGATGAGCAGGCGCTCGCGCACGGGCAGCACCGGCGTCGACAGCTCGCGGATCGCGTCCTGCTGCTGACGGATCACGCGCTCGCGCTCGTCGACGAAGCTCACGGCCACCGTGTTGGCGATGCGGTTGGCCGCCGGCTCGTAGGCGTCGAGCACCTCGTTGAGCAGGGCGAAGTCGCGCTGGTACTTCTCGAACAGCGACCGGGCCAGCACGTCACGCAGGAGCAGCACGATGCCGACCACCTCATGCGTCTCGACGCCACGGGGGATGATCCGCTCGGACAGGTCCCGGGCGTAGTGCTGCAGGGCCTCGACGCTGCCGGTCTCGAGGACCTCGACGTAGTTGTCGTAGACCGACGTGGTCTCGGCAGCCATCTCCTGAGGCGTCATCGCCGTCAGCAGATGCGCCTGCTGGATCCGCTCGGCCCAGTCCCGTCGCAGCCGGGTGCGGTGCTCGCGCAGGTGGGACACCAGCTGTGAGAGCAGGTGCTCCCCGACCTCCGGGTGGCCCGGCTGGCCACTGGGTCGCGGAGCGAGCTCCGGACGGTCCTCGGTTCGGTCATCCATCATTCGTCCTCTCCCATTTGGTCATCGTGACGGTGGTGCCGTGGCCGGGTTCGCTGGCGATGGCGAACTCGTCCATGAGCCGGCGCACCCCGGGCAGGCCCAGGCCGAGTCCGCCGTACGTGCTGAAACCGTCGCCGAGCGCCCGCTCCACGTCCGGGATGCCCGGGCCGCCGTCGCGGGCCACGATCTGGATGCCGCGTCGCCGCGCGTCGAGCAGCTCGACCACCACCTCGCCCGAGCCGGCGAACCGGACGATGTTGCGGCACACCTCGGACACGGCGGTCGCGATGACCGTGAGGTCGGTGGGGCTGAACCGAAGACGGGTGGCGAGCTCGCGTGCGGCGCCACGGGCGGCGACGATGTCGGAGTCCCCGGTGACGGGGATGCGGAGGCTGCCGTCGTGCTGCTGCCCCCGATCGAGCAGGGGCTGGCTGAGACGGGCGCACGGCTCGCACTCGAGGAGGTGCTGGGCGGCTCGTACCTCCCGCTGGCGCCGCTGGTCGCCGCCGCTCAGGGCGATGAGAACGGGCCGGCAGCGGTCGGTCGGCGGTTCGACCCGCTCGACGGCGAGGAGGTACTCCACCCGCAGGCGAGCCCGGGTGCGGTTCAGCTGCGCGGCCACGGCTCCGGCGGTGCTTCCCTGCTGCTCGGCGAGCGTGCGCGTGTCCGTGCCCGCGACCTCGTGGTCGAGCAGGGTGCGGCGCTCGCGATCGCTCAACCGGGCGAGGGCGGTGGCCATGGCCGACTGCTCCTCGTCGAGGACCACCTGGGTCTCGGGAGGGTCCGGCGTGCTGAGGTCGAGGGCGCGGTGCTGGTTGCGGCTTCGCCGGTCGGCATCGCGCCACATGCTGGCCACGACGTTGCGGGCCGTCACGATGGCGTACGGCTCGAGCATGCCGGGCTCGATCGTGGCAGACGCGGCGAGCACACGGGTCAGCGTCTCCTGGACGAGGTCCTCCGCCCCCGGGTGAGCACCGACCCGGGCGCCGACGATGCGGCGGACCATGGGCAACAGGTCCGCGACGTCATCCGCGCTGTGGCCGGGCGGTGGCCCGGCGCGCTCGGCTGCGCTCACTGCGTGCACGTACCCACAAGGGCAGCCGCCACGTCATCCCCGTGGCTCGGCGGCGTCGTCTCTGGTGACCCCGTCCGCATGACGGGTTCTGAAGGGAAGGGAGCGACATGAGTCTGCTGACGATCGCCGTCCTCGGGGCTGGGCTGCTGTTGATGCTGGCGCTCCAGCGCCTCGAGGCCTGGCTGGGGAGGTCGACGGCGCCAGGCCTTGCGGGAGCGGCCGCGACGCCCCGATCCTTGGGGCGTGGACCGCGCCGACGAGATGAAGGCCCTGGACGATGTCCGGCTGAGGCTGCAGGAGCACTTCCCCCAGCTGGATGCCGACGTCGTCGAGGCGGCAGTGCGGCTGGCCCACTCCGAGGCCAGGGATCCTGTCCGCGCCTTCCTGCCGGTGCTCGTCGAGCACGCTGCGCGCGATCGCCTGGCCTTCGCGCGGCCCGACGACGCCGGTCGTGGTGACGTCACGCCGCCAGCACCGACGAATGGGTGACGCGGTCGTCGACGTCTGGGTGCGCGACACGGGCGTCGAAGGGGCTCACTCACCGGGGGTGGCCGACGCCGGCGCGCTCGACGAGCACGAGCGCGACCGGTGGACCCGGTTCGTCGACGCCTCCTCGGCGAGGGCCTACCTCGCGCTCCACCTGCTGGCGAGGTCGCAGATCGGCCTTCTCCTGGGGCGGCCCCCCGGATCCCTGCGTTTCGACAGGACGTGTCCCGACTGCGGTCGCCAGCACGGCCGCCCCCTCCTCGTCGACGACCCGGGACTCCATCTGTCCCTGAGCCGCACGGGCTCCGTCGTGGCCCTCGCGCTCAGTCGCTCCGGGCCGGTCGGGATCGACGTCGAGCAGACCGACGGGGCGCAGTTCGAGGGCTTCGGGCGGGTGGCCCTTCACGTTCGCGAGCGTGGCGCTGCCGCCGATGCCCCGTCCGGCGCTCCGTCTGACGCTCCGTCTGACGCTCCGTCTGACGCGGCGTCTGACGCGGCGTCGTGGGTGCGCAAGGAGGCCGCCCTCAAGGCCCTGGGTGTGGGGCTGCGCGTCGACCCGACGACGTTCGTGACCCCGCGGCCCGGCGTCTTCGCCGAGGTCGTGCCGGGTATGCCGGGTCTGACGGTGGTGGACGTCGACGCGCCCACCGGGTGTGCGGCGGCGGTGGCTCTCACGTCCGGTCCGGGCGGCCTCGAGGTCCGGCGCCACTGAGGCGCCACCGAGTGCGGCGGCGGCGCCGGTCACAGGCCCCCGACGGCCGGTTCGAGGCGAGGGAGAGGAGACGCCCAGAGCCAGCTGTAGAGGAGGGCGCGGGCCCGTTCGGCGGCGGCCGGACCCCCGGCGGCGCCGGACGCGTGCCGCACGTGCACGTCGACGAGGTCGACGAACTCGTCGGTGGTGACCGACCCGTGCCGGTGGCTCTGCACCCAGTCGCGCAGCAGCTCGAAGAAGACGCCGTCGCCGACCAGCAGGCGCAGGGCGTGCACGGTGAGGGCCCCCCGCTTGTAGACGCGGTCGTCGAACATCAGGACCGGGCCCGGATCGGCGAGGACGAGGTCCTGGGGCAGGCGGGCGAGACGGGACCAGTGGGTCTGCGCGCTGGCTCGGACGGGGACACCGTCGGCGTGCTCGGCCCACAGCCACTCGGCGTAGCAGGCGAACCCCTCGTTGAGCCAGATGTCGGCCCAGGTCGCCGGGGTGAGGCTGTTGCCGAACCACTGGTGGGCCAGCTCGTGGGCGACGAGCCGCTCGTGACGTCGGTGTCCGTCGAGCCAGTTGGGCCCGAACGAGGCCAGCGCGTGCGCCTCCAGGGGGATCTCGAGGTCGTCGGCCGTGACGACGACGGTGTAGTCGGCGAAGGGATACGGCCCGAAGAGCGACCCGAAGAGCTGCGTCATCTCGGGCAACCGGCCCAGGTCGTGCATGACGTTGCGCTCGTGGATCGCGGGCAGGACCACGGCGATCGGCACGTTCGTCCCGACGAGTGCGCGTCGGACGTAGCGCCCGACGTGCACCGACGCGAGGTAGGTCGCCATCGGGACGTGCTGCTCGAAGACGCGGCGCGTGCGGCTCCCACGGACCCGGGTCTCCACCAGGGTGCCGGTCACCACGACGTCGTAGGGCGAGTCGGACTCGAACGTGATCCGGTAGGTGGCCTTGGTGCTCGGGTGGTCGTTGCACGGGAACCACGTCGGAGCGCCGTTGGGCTGAGCGGCCACGAGGGCCCCCTCGGTGAGCTCCTCCCAGCCGACGTCGCCCCAGAGCGTGGCTGCGGGACCGGGCGTGCCGGCATACGTGATGGCGACCTGGGTGCGCCGACCGCGGGGGAGCGGTGCAGCCGGGGTGACGTGGACGCGCGGGCCGCGGTGGACCCACTTGGCGGGGGCGCCCCCGACGGACACCTTGAGCACGCGCAGGCCGACGAGGTCGACGACGAGCCGGCGCACGTCCTCGAGCACGGTGACGTCGAGGACCGCCCGGCCGGTGAGGCGGTTCGTCGACACCTTGTAGTCGAGGTCGAGGTCGTAGTGCGTCACGACGTATGCCGGGTCGCCCCGGTCAGGCGTGTAACGGTCGGCGAGCAGGTGGACCTGTTGGGCGACGCTGCCAGTCATGGGGCGTCGGCTCCCACGGGTCGGGACTCGGGCGCGGGTCCGCGGTCAACCGCGAGCACCCCGCCGCTCCACGACGCGATCGGGTTGCCGGTCCAGCGGGTCCCGTGCGGCACGGCCTCACCCCTGAGCACGAGCGAACCGGGACCGACCGTGGCGGCCCTGCCGATGCTGGCCGCCGGGAGGATGACCCCGTTGGGGCCGAGCGTGGCTCCGTCCTCGAGCGTCACGGTGTCCATGCTCATGATTCGATCATGGAAGAGATGGGTCTGGAGAACGCAGCCCCGGTTGACGGTGGCCCCGTCGCCGAGCGTCACGAGGTCCGCCTCGGGAAGCCAGTAGGTCTCACACCAGACACCGTGCCCGATCCGTGCCCCGAGACTGCGCAGCCAGACGTTGATGGCGGGCGTGCCGGTCGCCGTCCACGCGAACCACGGACCGGCGACCATCTCGACGAACGTGTCGACGACCTCGTTGCGCCAGACGAAGGAGCTCCACAGCGGGTGCTCGACGGCACCGATGCGGCCGACGACGACCCACTTCGCCGCCGTCGTCACGGCGGCGGCGACGGCCCCGGCCGTCGTGAGGACGACACCGCCGAGGGCCGCGGCTCCGGCGAGCCCGACGAGGCTCACGAGCCATTGGAGGGCGATGAGGACGCTGGTCGCGATCGCCACGGTCACCATGACCGGCAGGATCCGGCACAGCTCGACGAGTCCGCGGATCACCTTGAGGCGCAGGGGTGGTGCGAAGGTCCGCTCGTCGTCGGAACCCTGCGGTGGTCGTCGCAGGCGGACCGGCGGGCTGCCGAGCCAGCTCGATCCCGGCTTCGACTTCTGCGGCGCGGTCGAGAGCACCGCGACGAGTCCGTGCTTGGGCACGCGTCGGCCCGGCGCGGTCATCCCGCTGTTGCCGAGGAAGGCCCGCTTGCCGATCTTGGCGGGAGCGATGTGCACCCAGCCACGGGCGAGCTCGTAGCCGGCGACCATGGTGTCGTCGGCGAGGAAGGCCCCGTCCGCGACCGACGTCATCGCCGGGAGCAGGAGCACCGTCGACGCCTCGACGTCGCGCCCGACCTTCGCGCCCAGGGCGCGCAGCCACCACGGCGTGACGAGGCTCGCATAGATCGGGAAGAGCAGGGTGCGGGCCTGGTCGAGCAGGCGCTCGGTGGCCCACACCTGCCATCCCGACCCGGCTCCGGACCGGGTAGTAGCCTTCCCGCAGCCCGAGGCCGAGGAGGCGCACGAGCACGATGGTGACCGCCGCGAGGGTGACCAGGGCGAGCACCGTCACGAGAGGCACCGCCGCGTATGCCGTGCCGACCACGTCGTGGGCCCGTGCTCGCCCGATCGGCTCACCGAGGAGCAGCACCCCGGGGAGCAGTGCGAGGAAGGGCAGGATCGACAGGACGACACCGGAGATCCCGTAGACCGCGAGCCACGCCCGAGCCTCGGGGGGGCGCGTGTCGGGCCAGCCCGAGCGGCCCGGAGCGGCGACGCGCTGGGCGGGTGAGCCGGCGACGACTCGCCCGGGGCGCACGGACCTCAGCACGGTGGAGCCGGCCTCGACGACGACCCCGCGGCCGATGTGGACGTCGGGCCCGATGGTGCTGCGCGCGCCGACGACGGCCTCGCGCCCGATGTGGACCGGGCCGACGTGCACGACGTCGCCGTCGATCCAGTAGCCGGAGAGGTCGACCTCGGGCTCGATGCTGGCACCCGCACCGATCGTCAGCATGCCCGGTGATCGGCGGCACGGAGTGGAGGTCGACGCCGGGACCGATCGAGGCGCCGAGCATCCGCGCGTAGTAGATGATCCACGGAGCGCCGGCCATGGTGATGGCGCCCATCGCGTCGGCGAATCGCTCGGCGGCCCACAGCCGCAGCTGCACGCTCCCGCCGCGCGGGTAGCTGCCCGCGCGCACACCGGCGAGCAGCAGGCGAGCGGCCAAGGCGGACAAGCCCATCCGCCCGAACGGGCTGATGAACGCGACCCACCCGACAGCGAGGACCCACCACGACACGGGCACGGACCACTCCGCGAGCCCGGAGAGCCGAAGCAGCTCGGTCAGGGTGGCCAGCGCCACGAGCCACTGCAGACCCTTGACCGAGAGGAGGACGACCGACACGACCGTCTGCACGAGCTGGGTCCGGCGGGGGATGCGCCGCACGGTGCGGTCGACCCTCGACCCGTCCGCGGCGTCCATCGTGTCGAGGAGGTCGGCCTGGGCGCCGAGGCGAGGGCGGGCGTGCACGTCGGCGACGGTGACGGTGGGGTAGCGCTCGCGCAGCAGCGAGACGAGGCGGGCGGACGACAGGCTGCCACCGCCGTGGTCGAAGAAGTCGGCCTCGGCGGACCGCACGGTCGGTGCCGAGCACCGCCGTCCAGTGGTCGGCGAGCCAGGCTGCCGTGCCGGACAGCTCGCTCGGCTCGTCGTCGTCCGTGTCCGCCAGCGGCCACGGCAGGGCGGCCCGGTCGACCTTGCCCGAGGTGCGGGTCGGCAGCGTCTCGACGAGGGCGAGCACCGGCACGAGAGCCGCCGGAAGCTCCTCGTGGAGCCGGGCGAGCGCTGCCTTGCGGTCGAACGTCCCTGCCGAGGCGGGGACGACGTAGCCGACGAGCACCTGGCTGCCGGCGCTCGTCGTCCGGACCGCGGCTGCTGCCCCCGAGACGTGGGGGAGGGACTGCAGGGCCGCGTCGATCTCGCCGAGCTCGATCCGGCGGCCGCCGAGCTTGACCTGCTCGTCGGCGCGTCCGACGAAGACGAGCCCCTCGGGGTCGTTCACGACGAGGTCGCCGGAGCGGTAGGCGCGGTCCCAGCCGAGCGTCGGCATCGCGGCGTACTTCTCGGCGTCCTTGACGGGGTCGAGGTAGCGGGCGAGACCGACCCCACCGATGATGAGCTGCCCCGTCTCGCCGGCGGCGACCGGGTGGTCGTCCGAGCCGACGACGGCGAGGTCCCAGCCGTCGAGGGGCAGGCCGATGCGGATCGGTGGCGTCCCGTCGAGGCGTGCCCCGCACGCGACGACCGTCGCCTCGGTCGGGCCGTAGGTGTTCCACACCTCGCGCTCCGGGGTGACCAGCCGCTCGGCGAGCTCGGGCGGGCACGCCTCGCCGCCGAAGACCAGCAGCCGCACCGGCTCGAGCGCCTCGGCCGGCCACAGGGCGGCGAGGGTCGGGACCGTCGACACGACCGTGACCTCCTGCGCGACGAGCCAGGGGCCGAGGTCCATGCCGGTGCGCACGAGGCTGCGGGGCGCGGGCACGAGACAGGCGCCGTGGCCCCAGGCGAGCCACATCTCCTCGCACGAGGCGTCGAACGCCACCGACAAGCCGGCCAGCACCCGGTCACCCGGTCCGATCGGACTGTCCTGCAAGAACATCCGCGCCTCGGCGTCGACGAAGGCCGCGGCCGACCGGTGCGAGACGGCGACGCCCTTGGGCACGCCGGTCGAGCCCGAGGTGAAGATGACCCACGCGTCGTCGCCCACGCTCACCTGCGGCAGGGCGCGCCGGGGCGATCGGGAGGCCGTGCGCGCGCGCGAGGCCCGGACGCTCGCCGGCACCGTGACCTGGCGACGCGGCCCCACCACGGCCGTCACCGCGGCCTCGGAGAAGACGAGGTCGGCCCGCTCCTGCGGGTCGTCGACGTCCACGGGCACGTAGGCCGCCCCGGCGTGCAGGATGCCGAGGACGGCGACGTAGAGGTCGATGGTCCCCGACGGGGGCCCGCACGCCCACCCGGTCCCCACGGCATACGCCCGCGGCCGCCAGCTCGACGGCCAGGCGCCGGGCCTGCTCGGTGAGCTCCGCGTAGGTCAGGACCCTGCGGGTGTCGTCGAGCGCCGGGGCGTCGGGGTGGCGCGAGGTGACGTCGGCGAGCACGTCGACGAGGGTCCGCGGCGCGGGAGCGCGGTCACCGGCCAGCAGGGGATCCACCACGCGCACTCCTCGTCAGGGTCGCCGCCGGCGCGCAGCGACCTCCACCACCTCGAACCTAGCGCCGCTGGGTGAACGGAGGGTGCGGCTCGGAGGATTGCGGGCGCGTTCGGGGCGAGCCGGGCACGACCCGGGTCGGACGGTCAGCGTGGGTCGCCCTCGCTGACACCGAGGCGGACCTTCCCCTTGCTGGGGCAGTCGTCGACGTGGGCGAGCGCGTCCTTGCGGGCCTTGTCCCGCGCGCGCCGGGCCGGACCCGTCCAGTCGCAGCTCTTGCAGTAGCCGAGGACGAAGGAGCCGTCCTCCTGCGTGCTGTCGGCGTCGACGCGCTCCAGGACCGCATGGTGCTTGTGCCCCTCGCCGTCCTTCACCGTCAGGTCGTCACCACGCCGCTTGAAGAACCGCGGACCTCGTCCAGACTTCGCCATACCGACATCGTCGCCTGTCCCGGGGCCGGCGACCAGCGAGGGCCCGTCAGCGGAGGGCAATGGTGCTCCGGGATCTAGCCAGCGCGCGACCTCCTTCGTACGCTGGACGGGAGCCCGAACCGCGGCCCGCACGTATCGAGAAGAGCCACAGGAGTATGCCGTGAGCCAGCGCCGTGCATCTGTGTCCCCGTCCGAGTCCCAGTCCCTGGCGGAGTCCCGCGGAGTCCCTGCGGGGGCCCGGCCCCATGCCCACCCGGGGCTCGTGGAGCCGCCCGAGCGGTTCCTGCCCGAGACGACGGAGGAGTACCTCCTCGACGCACTCGAGCGCCTGGACGCCTCCGAGATGCGGGCGGGGCACCTCACCAGCGCCCTCGTGCACTCCCGCACCATCGGCGCGGCGATAGGCGTGCTCATGGCCATGGAGAAGATCACCGAGGCCGAGGCGTTCGACCGCCTGCGTGAGGCGAGCATGGGTCAGAACCGCAAGCTGCACGTCATCGCCCACGAGGTCGTGGACCGGGGAGCCCTGTAGCCGACGAGCCCCCGGCCCGACGCAGGGACCGGCTAGCTGCGGGCGGGCGGGGTCACGTCGACGACGCCCGTGTCGATGACGTCCAGGGCGACCTCGTGCAGCTTGCGGTTCGCGTTCTGGCTCGCGATCCGCAACAGGTCGAAGGACTGCTCCCTCGTCAGCTTGTGCTGGCCCATGAGCACGCCCACGGCCGTGGCGATGTCGCGGTTGGAGACGAGAGCCCGCTGGAGGTTGCTCGACCGGTCGAGCAGGTGGGCTGCCGACACGGCCTGCGCAGCGTGCGTCGTGAGGAGCAGGCCCTCCGCCAGGTCGTGCTCGTCGAAGGCGCCCACCTGGTCGGAGTAGAGGTTCAGGCCGGCGATGACTCCGCTGGACTCGAGGTTCATCCGGTAGGACAGCATGCTGCGCAGGCCCAGCTCGGCCACCACGCGACGGCCGTACTCGGGCCAGCGGTCGTCGGCCTCGAGGTCGTCCGGCTGGTAGATCGCCTGGTCCACGATGGCGTCGATGCAGGGGCCCGAGCCCAGCGCGTACTGGATCGCGTCGGCGCGCCTGGCGATGTCGTCCGTGGCCGCAGCCGTGACGAAACGGTCGTGCTCGACGGTGGTCATGCTGGCCGCGCGTGCAGCCGGCACCCGCTCGACGGCGAGCTTGAGGACGGCTTCGTAGGGGTTGGAGTGCGGTGAGTGGGAGAGCTCGTCACCGAGGCGTTCGAAGTCCTCGGCCACCCGGCGCAGGTGGTCGGCGACGTCCGGCCTGTTCGTCGTGTCGTTCATCCGTGGGCTCCGCAGTCTCGAGGGAGGGTGGAGGGTAGGGGCGGGTTTGCTCCTGCCGGCCCGGAGGTTCACCTACCCACGCCACGCGGGGAGGCAACGCCGGTGCTGGGGTTTCAACGGCGGATGGGTAAGGAGCGGTCGTGGAACCCATTCCGGAGACGAGAGAGGCCCTGCGGCGGCTGGGCGAGCTCGGTGACGATCAGCTCGGGCGAGATCTCGAGGACGCAGCGTCAGCGGTGGGACGTCGGGTGCCGGGGCTCGTGGGCTTCAGCATCAGTGTCCTCGAGCAGGACATCACGTTCACCTACCTCACCACCGCCCGGCCACTGGCCGGTCTCGACGCCCTGCAGTACCTCGACGGAGGCCCGTGCGAGCAGGCCGTCTCCACCGGGGAGGCGGTCGCGGTGGACCACGAGGATCTGCTGGACGAGGGTCGCTGGCAGCTGTTCGCGGGTGCGAGCGGGAGCTGCGGGGTGGCCAGCACGCTGTCCCTGCCCATCCTCGCCGGACCGGACGTCGTCGGGAGCGTCAACATCTACGGCGCGGCCGCCGACACCTTCAAGGGCCGGCACGAGGAGCTGGCCGGACTCTTCGGCGCCTGGGCGCCGGGCGCCGTCACCAACGCCGATCTCTCCTTCAGCAGCCGGCTCAGGGCCACTGGGGCCGTCCAACGGCTGGAGGACCTGGCCCTGGTCGACCTGGCGGTCGGGGTTCTCGTCGCGGCCCAGACGATCCCCCCGAGCGAGGCACGGCACCGTCTGGACCGCGCCGCCGCGCGCGCCGGCGTGAGCGTCGTGGACGTCGCTCGTCTGCTCGTCGACGCCGGCCCCGAGAACTGACCTGCTCGCGGAGCAGTCGCGAACCCGTCTGCCAGCCGTCGCCCAGCCGTCGTGGGACTGCCTTCGGGTGCGGAGCGCCCGAGCGGGGTAGGTCTCACCCATGATCGACACTGTCATCCTCGACGTCGACGGAACCCTCGTCGACAGCAACTACCACCACACCCTGGCCTGGTCGCGCGCGTTCGGGCGACACGATCTGGACCCGCCGCTGTGGCGTATCCATCGGGCGATCGGGATGGGGGGCGACAAGCTCGTCGCCGAGGTCGCAGGTCACGATGTCGAGAAGGAGCTCGGCGACGCCCTGCGCGAGCAGTGGACCGAGGAGTTCGACCAGCTCATCGGGGAGGTGCAGCCCTTCCACGGCTCCCGCCACCTCCTGGAGATGCTCAAGGAACGCGACCTGCGCGTCGTGTGCGCGAGCTCGGGGCAGCCACAGCACGTCGAGGCCTTCCTGGACCTGTTCGACGGACGCTCCGTGGCAGACGCCTGGACCACCGCCGAGGACGCGGAGGAGAGCAAGCCGGCGGCCGACCTGCTCCTCGCGGCACTGGCCCGGGTCCATGGCTCGAGTGGCGTGATGGTCGGTGACGCGACCTGGGACGCGCGAGCGGCTGTCGCTGCCGGCATGCCGTCGATCGGACTGCGCACCGGCGGCTTCGGCGACGCCGAGCTGCGCGACGCCGGGGCACTGGACGTCCTCGACGGGCCGCAGGCCCTGGCGGACGCGGTGAAGCGGGGGTTGCTGGACCGCCTCTGAGCCAAAGGTCGCCGTTGGTGGTTTGCGCGTGTGCCAGACGGGTACACCATCCATCAGGACGGCGCTCAGCATCCCGACGCTCAAGAAGTGGGCCGGACACGGGACGCGCGCCGATCTCGGAAGGGGTCTACGTACTCATGACCGATCGAATGACCGAACGTTTCGAATCCCCCCAAGCATCGAGCACGGCCGTCGGAAACGACGCCGGCTTCGGCTCGTCGGGTGAGCCCGGCGCCAAGGAGCACGCCGGCGCGGTGGCCCAGGATGCCAAGGAGAGCACGAAGAGCGTCGCCTCCACGGCGGCCTCGGAGGCCAAGGACGTCGCCCACGAGGCGCGGACGCAGCTGCGTCAGCTCTTCGAGCAGCTGACCGGTGAAGCCACCGACCAGGCCTCCGGACAGACGCAGCGTGCTGTCCAGGGTCTGCGGTCCCTCGGCAGCGAGCTCTCCGGCATGGCCGAGAGCCAGCAGGGCGAGTCCGGCATGGCCGCGGACCTGGCACGCCAGGGCGCCTCGCGGCTCGACGCCGCCGCCAGCTGGCTCGAGAACCGGCAGCCGGGCGAGATCCTCGACGAGGTCCGCTCCTTCGCCCGCCGGCGTCCCGGCGCCTTCATCGCCGGGGCCGCGATCCTCGGCCTCGTCGGGGGCCGCATGACCCGTGGCCTCACCGCCGACTCCTCCGGCGGCCAGGCTCAGTCCTCGCTCGCGCAGGCGAGCCCGTCGGTTGCGACCTACGGTGGTACGACCGCTCCCGCAGGTGTCGTGCCCGCCTACGACGCTGACGTCCCCGTCGGTGTCGGCACCGGGGCGGCCTATGGCGACGACACGGCCTACGGCACCGACACGGCATACGTGGTCGAGCAGGTCGAGCCGGTCGACCTGAGCGACACCGACCCGACGCGGGTCGATGCGGGCATCGACCCGGCCACCTACACCCACCCCGGATCGTCCACGGGGGTCCCCGGGGAGTCGCGATGAGTACCGCACTGCCCGAGGGGCAGTACCGCGGTCCCGCCGGGGCCGAGCCGGGCTATGAGCCGGGCTACGAACCCACCCACCAGACCGGGCACGAGAAGGCGGAGTCGGCCTCCATCGGTGAGCTGGTCGCCGACGTCAGCCAGGGTCTGTCGACGCTGCTGCGTCAGGAGATCGCGCTGGCTCGCGCCGAGGCGAAGCAGTCCGTCAGCCAGGCCGGCAAGGCCGGTGGCAAGTTGGGAGGTGCCGCGCTCGCCGGCTGGATGGCGCTGCTCTTCCTCTCCATCGCGGTGTGGGAGTGGCTGTCGTCCGCTCTCAACAGCCGGGGCTGGGCGGCCGTCATCGTGATGGCGGTGTGGGCCATCGTCGGGGCCGTCCTGTTCAGCCTGGGACGGCGCGACCTGAAGAACATCCAGGGATTGGAGCGCACCGTGGCGACCACGAAGCAGGTCCCCGAGGCGCTCAAGGGACACGAGGAGACGTTGTGAGCATGAACTACCAGTCCACCAGCGATGACCCGGAGGTCATCCGCGCCGAGATCGAGCGCACGCGGAGCGAGCTGAGCCGCGATGTCAATGCACTCGGTGAGTCCGTGACACCCGGCAACATGGCCCGCAAGGGAGCTGACAAGGTCAAGGGCCGTGCGGTCGGGCTGAAGGACCAGATCATGGGGTCGGCCTCGGACGCCGGCCACGCGACGTCCGACAGCGCGTCGTCGATGGCCTCGAGCGTGGGCGACACGGCCCACGGTGCGGCCAGCTCCGTCAAGCGTCAGGCCCGCGGAAACCCTCTGGCGGCAGGGCTCATCGCCCTGGGAGCCGGTTGGCTCCTTGGCTCGCTGCTGCCTGCGAGCAGCAAGGAGGCGCAGGTGGCCGAGGCGGTCAAGGACCGCGCGGCGCCAGTGCTGGACGAGGCCCAGTCGACCGTCAAGCAGATGGCCCAGGAGAGCGCCGAGCACCTCAAGGAGCCGGCGCAGGACGCGGTGCAGACCGTCAAGGACCGCGCCCAGGACTCGGTGCAGACCGTGAAGGAGGAGGGCACCTCCGCGGCCCAGGACGTGACCGAGAGCGCGAAGAGCCACGCGGACGAGGCCGGCGCCACCTCGGGCGGCTGACCCCGCTGACGCACGGTTCGACGAGCACAGCTCGACGTGAACGGCTCCCGACCGCACTTCAGCGGTCGGGAGCCGTTCTCGTTCGTGCGGTCGAGACCCGTCAGGATGCGGGGCTGAGCCGCACGGCCTCCTGCGCCGTCTCGCGGCCCTCATCGGTGAGCCCGTCGTCCGGGGAGTTGCCGGCCTGGGCGTTCAGCTGGTCGTGCAGGCGAGTGGTGATGCGTCGCAGGCGGCGCGAGACCTGCATCTGGCTGACGCCGCGCGCCTCGCCGATCTCGCGCTGGGTCATGCCGTCCACGTAGCGCATGAGCAGCAGCTCGCGCTCCTCGTCGTCGAGCTCGCTCAGGACCTGGGTGAGGCAGACGCGGTCGTCGGCCGCCTCGAGGTCGTCGTCCGGGCAGGCCAAGAAGGCTGCCAGCCCGGGCCGTTCGTCGTCAGCGGGGCTGCAGTCGAGGGACAGGGGGCGGAAGCCCGTGGCAGCGGCGAAGGCCTCCCGGACCTGGTCGACGCTCGTCCCGACGGCCTCGGCGAGGTCGGCGTCGGTGGGCGTGGTGCCCAGCTCCTGCTCCAGCGCGGAGCGGACGGCCTGCAGGTCGGCCCGCAGCTCCTGGAGGCGCCGTGGCGGGCGCACGACCCAACCGCGATCGCGGAACCAGCGCTTGAGCTCGCCGGAGATGGTCGGCACGGCGTAGGCGGCGAACGACGGCGCGTGGCCCGGCTCGTAGCGGCGGACGGCTTTGACGAGCGCGAGACGGGCGACCTGGACGAGGTCCTCCTGCTCGATGCCGCGGCCGTCGTAGCGGCCTGCCATGGTCGAGCAGAGGTCGAGGTAGAGCAGGACCACCTGCTCGACGACCCGGTCCCTCTCCTCCTCGGACGTGGCCGCGGCGAGCTCCTCGAAGAGCTCGGACGTCCGTGCGTCGCGATCGGTGAACGCGGGCCGGGGGGGAACAGAATGGCGCGCCATGACTCATCTCCGGTGGTACGGATGACGGAGTCGGCGCTGTGGTTGGACCGCTCTGACCCTCCGAGCCTGCCACGACCGGCCGGCGCATGCAATCCCCGCCATCCCGGAGGCCGCTTTCGGGACGGTCGACCGCTGCGCCCGGCGACGGCGTGTCGTGGCCGTCCCGGTAGCCTGAGCCCGGCCGTCCACCCACTGATTCGGAGACACCAGAACGTGACGTCGCAGCCTGACTGGAGAAGCGGGACCCCACACCCCACGGGCGGCTACGACAAGGTCATCGTCGCTCGCGGCGACACCCTGTACTTCACCGCGGCCCGGTTGCACCGGCTCGACGGGCCGGCCGTGGAGGCCGAGGACGGCTCCGTGCAGTACTGGGTCCACGGCAAGCGGGTGACGGAGCAGGAGTACCGCGAGCGCGGGACGAGCCGGCAGGACTGACAGCAGGCCACGGCGGGCCCGACCAGAGCCGACCAGGGCCGTGCTCCCTAGCGCTGGGCGTCCTTGTAGGCCTTGACGACCGTCTGCGGGATGCGACCGCGGGCGGGCGCGTGGTGTCCGTTCTCGGCCGCCCAGGCGCGGATGAGCGCGTTGCGGGACTCGCCCACGGCGGGCAGCACGGTGGTGAGGCGCGCGCGGGTGTGGAGGGTCTCGAGGGTGTCGACGGCGCCGGGCTCGTCGCGGCGCTCGGCACCGGCTCGCCGGGCTCTGGACACCCAGCTGTCGAGGGACGAGCGGAGCTCTCCGGCGTTGGCCGCGGACAGGTCGATCTCGTAGGAGCGCCCGTCGATGCCGAAGGTCACCGTCTGGTCGGCGTCCGACCCGTCGAGGTCGTCGACGAGGGACACGATGGTCTGACGCATGACCCAAGCGTAGTGGGGCGCCAGCACGGCCACGGAGCAGCGGCAGGCGTGTCCCGCACGTTCCGGTGGAGGTGGTCGAGAGCACGCCCGACGGCATGTAAGGTAAGCCTTACCTACTTGGACGTGCCGGTCGCCAGACCGGCACGTTCCTTCCGGATCACGAAGGCAGCTCACATGACCTCCCGCCCCCACACCCTGATCGGCGTCGCCATGGCGACGGCCGGAGCCCTCGCCCTGACGGCCTGTGGCTCCGGATCGTCCGCGAGCGGCGGAGCGAGCGCCGGCACGGGCAGCATCACCGTCTACAACGCGCAGCACGAGAGCCTCACGAAGGAGTGGGTCGACGCGTTCACGAAACAGACCGGGATCAAGGTCACGGTCCGCAACGGCGACGACACCGAGATGTCCAACCAGATCGTGCAGGAGGGAGCGGCGTCGCCGGCCGACGTCTTCCTCACGGAGAACAGCCCCGCCATGACGCAGGTCGAGAACGCCGGCCTCTTCGCCGACGTCGACAAGGCCACGCTCGACCAGGTCCCCGCCGAGTACCGCCCGTCCACGGGCAAGTGGACCGGCATCGCGGCCCGCTCGACCGTCCTCGTCTACGACAAGCGCAAGGTCCAGGCGAACCAGCTTCCCGCGTCGATGCTCGATCTCGCGAAGCCCGAGTGGAAGGGCCGCTGGGCCGCGTCGCCGTCGGGAGCCGACTTCCAGGCGATCGTCTCGGCGCTGGTCGAGCCTCAAGGGTGAGGCCGCGACGAACGAGTGGCTGACGGCGATGAAGACCAACGCCAAGGTCTACAAGGGCAACAGCACCGCGATGAAGGCGGTCAACTCCGGCGAGGTCGAGACCGCGCTGATCTACCACTACTACTACTACGGCGACCAGGCGAAGACCGGCGAGAACTCGGCCAACGTCGGCACCCACTACTTCAAGCACCAGGACCCGGGCGCCTTCGTCTCGGTGTCCGGTGGCGGGGTGCTCAAGTCGTCGAAGAACGCCGCGGCCGCCCAGTCGCTGCTGAAGTTCATCACGGGCAAGGCCGGCCAGGAGGTGCTGCAGAAGGGCACGTCCTTCGAGTACGCCATCGGCTCCGGCGTGCCCTCCAACCCGGCGCTCGTGCCCCTCAAGGACCTCCAGGCCCCGACGGTCGACCCCGCCAAGCTCAACTCCGCCACGGTCACCGATCTGATGACCCAGGCTGGTCTGCTGTAGTTCTCCGGTGACCACGGACCTGACTGCGCTCCGGGAGCACCGGCGACCGCCGGTGCTCCCGGTGCTCGCGGTGCTCATCGCGTTGTTCTCGCTCATGCCCCTCGGCTACGTCCTGGCGATGACCGTGGCGACCGGCTGGGACACCGCCGTCGGTCTGGTCTTCCGGGCCCGCGTCGGCGAGCTGCTGCTCAACACCGTCCTGCTCATGCTGTTCTCGGTGCCGCTGTGCCTCGTGCTCGGCGTCGGCGGAGCCTGGCTCGTCGAGCGGACCCGGCTGCGCGGCAACAGGTTCTGGGCGCTCGCCCTCGCCGCACCGCTGGCCATCCCGGCGTTCGTCAACAGCTACGGCTGGGTGTCAGCCGTGCCGTCCCTCGGCGGTCTCTGGTCGGGCGTGCTCATCTCGGTCCTGTCCTACTTCCCGCTCGTCTACATCCCGGCCGCGGCGACGCTGAGCCGCCTCGACCCGGCGCTCGAGGAGTCGGCGGCCTCCTTGGGGCTCGGGTCCGTGGCAGGTGTTCCGCCGGGTCGTGCTGCCTCAGCTGCGGCTCGCGATGACCGGTGGCGCGCTGCTCGTCGGCCTGCACCTGCTGTCCGAGTACGGCGCCTTCGCGATGATCCGCTTCGACACCTTCACGACGGCGATCATGGTGCAGTACCAGTCGACCTTCAACGGCGCCGCCGGCAACATGCTCGCGAGCGTGCTCGTCGTCCTGTGCCTGCTGCTCCTCGTCGCCGAGGTGCGCAGCCGGGGCACCGCGCGCTACGCCCGCGTCGGCTCCGGTGGCCAGGCAGTGCCGGGGCGTATGCCGCTGGGCCGCCTCCACGTCCCGGCGCAGCTCTCGCTCCTGCTCCTCGTCGTGCTCGCCGTCGGCGTTCCGATGTGGTTCGTCCTGCGGTGGGTCGTGCTCGGCGGCTCGGCGATCTGGGTGCCGGACGAGCTCGTCCCGGCCCTGCTCCAGACGCTGCTCTACGGCGTGGCCGGTGCGGCGGCGACGACCCTCGTCGCGTTCCCGATGGCGTTCCTCGCGGTGCGCCGGCCGAGCTGGTTCACCCGATCGCTCGAGCTGTCCAACTACGTCACGAGCTCGATGCCCGGCATCGTCGTCGGCCTCGCCTTCGTCACGGTGAGCATCCGCCTGCTTCCCGGGATCTACCAGACGGCGTTCGTGCTCGTCGCGGCCTACGTCCTGCTCTTCCTGCCCCGCGCGCTCGTCAGCCTGCGCTCGGGTCTCGCCCAGGCCCCGCGCGAGCTCGAGGAGGCCGCGCAGGCGCTGGGTGTGCGCCCCTTCGCCGCGTTCGCCCGGGTCACGCTACGACTCACTGCGCCGGCGGCCGCCGGGGGAGCGGCGCTCGTCTTCCTCGCCATCGTCAACGAGCTGACGGCGACCCTGCTGCTCTCACCGAACGGCACGCGCACCCTCGCGACGCAGTTCTGGGCCAAGAGCAGCGAGATCGACTACGCCGGCGCCGCCCCCTACGCCCTGCTCATGGTCGTGCTCTCGGCGCCGATGACCTATGTGCTCTTCCAGCAGTCGAAGAAAGCGGCCGGACAATGACACCGACACCCCTGACCAGCCCCCAGACCTCGACCGTCGCGACGGTCGGCTACCACGACCCGGCGTGCGCGCGGTCGACTCGAGGTCAGCGGACTCGTGAAGAGCTTCGGATCCCAGCAGGTGCTGCGCGGGGTCACGCTGTCGGTCGACCCGGGCAGCACGACGGCCATCGTCGGCCCGTCCGGCTCGGGCAAGACGACCCTGCTGCGGCTCATCGCCGGCTTCGAGCGGGCCGAGGCAGGCTCGGTGACGTTGAGCGGGCGCTCGCTCGCGGGCGTGGGCGCCTGGGTGCCGGCCCACCACCGCGACGTCGGTTACGTGGCCCAGGACGGGGCCCTCTTCCCCCACCTCACCGTGGGTCAGAACATCGCCTTCGGCATCGACACCTCGCGGCTGCCGAAGGGCCGCAAGGCCACGCAGGCCAGGGTCGCGGAGCTGCTCGAGATGGTCTCGCTCGACGCGGCGCTCGCGGCCCGCCGTCCGCACGAGATCTCGGGCGGCCAGCAGCAGCGCGTCGCGCTCGCGCGGGCCCTCGCCCGCGAGCCCGAGCTCATGCTGCTCGACGAGTCCTTCTCCGCCCTCGACGCGGGGCTGCGGGTCGCGACCCGGCGCACCGTGGCCAAGGTCCTGCACGACGCCGGCATCACGACGGTCCTCGTCACCCATGACCAGGCCGAGGCGCTCAGCTTCGCCGACCAGGTGGCCGTGATGCGCGACGGTCTGCTCGCCCAGGTCGACAGCCCGCTCGAGGTCTACACGCGGCCGGTCGACCGCGCCACGGCGGAGTTCCTCGGCGACGCCGTCATGCTCGAGGCCTGGGTCGACGGCGACACCGCCACGTGCTCCCTCGGCGCCGTCCGGCTGGCGCCGACGACCCGTCGCGGCCGCGTGCCAGCTCATGCTCCGCCCGGAGCAGATCCGCGTCGACGAGCACGGTCCGATCCGCGGCGTCGTCGTCGACACCGACTACTTCGGTCCCGAGAGCACGGTCCGGCTCGAGCTGACGTCGGGGCGCGAACCCGGTTGCGAGACATCGGCGCTCGCCCGCGGGGGAGAGATCATCAGCATCCGTCACTCCAACGCGTTCATCGCCGCGAAGGGCACCGAGCTGCGGCTGCGCATCGAGGGCGAGGCCATCGCCTTCCCGCCGGACGCCTGAGCCGTCAGGGCATCGGCACCGGGACGTCGGTGCCGCCCTGCGGCGTGACCCGGGTGCGCATCTGGACGATGCTCGGCATCGGCACGAACCCGCCCGCGAGGAGCGCCTCGCCCTGGCGGAAGCGCGCCGCCTGGGCCAGCAGACCGCGGGGCACGAACCCGAAGGCCGACGCGAGCTGCTCGAGGTCGTCGCGCGAGTTCATCCGCATCAGGGTCAGGTTGTCGCACTGGGACACGATGCCGGGGTGCACCTTCGAGGGGCGCTGCGTCGACAGGAGCAGCCACAGGCCGTACTTGCGGCCCTCGGCGGCGATCTGGATGAGGCGGTCACGCACCGCGATGCCGAGCGGGGTCTCGGGGTCGGGCGGGCAGAGGTTGTGCGCCTCGTCGACGACGATGAGCAGGGGGCGCCGCTCGGCCCGCCGCGCCCACAGGTCGTCGAGGACGGCGAGGGCGACGGTCAGCTGCTCCTCGGGCCGGTCGTAGCCGCCGAGGTCGAGCACCGTCGCAGCCGGTCGGCGCGCGATGACGTCGGTCGCCGGCACCGCGCCGAGGGCCCACGTCTGCGTCCACTCGATGACCCCGAGGTTCTCGATGCGCTGGGCCAGGGCCTCGGCGTCCGGGTCGCCGAGCGAGCGCAGGTAGGGCACGATCTGCCCTGCGTCGACGGTGTCGAAGTCTCCGGCGAACAGGCGCAGGAGCGCGTTGTACTCCGCCCGGTCCACGACCGGGTCGAGGCGCAGCACCGCGGCCTTGGCGCGCGAGGTGAGCTCGGTGAAGCGCACCCGCAACGGTGATCTCCTCGTCGTCGGGACGGAGGATGACGACGTCACGGTCGCCCAGGGCCTCGCGCCTGGTCCGGGCGTCGGCCTCGACGGCCTGCTCGTGGAGACGCACGAAGTCGCTGTTGGGGTCGAAGACGACGCATGGGCAGCCGGGTCGTCAGGAGGATGCGCTCGAGGAGGACGCCGAGGGCGTACGTCTTGCCGGAGCCGCTCTGGCCGCACCAGAAGGTGTGCCGGTTGAGGCGGTTGGGCACGAGCGCGACGCCCACCGAGTCCTGGCCCGGCGAGGTGGCCGAGGTGCAGCTCCGGGTCGGCGCCCGACAGCAGGTGCTGCACGGCGTCGGGACGCGTCGGCCGGACGGCGACGTCGTGCCACGGCGAGTCCGCAGGGTGCCCGGAGCGCCGGACCCGCCACCGAGCTGCACGAGGGTGCCGGTGGCGAGAAGCCCGTCCGGCGGACCCGTCCCGGCGACGTCCTCGACGAAGGCGAGCACGCCGTCCTCGCCCTCGAGCTCGAGGTAGTCGCCCGGGCAGCGGGCGTTCGCTCGCCGGGCCCCGCGCCACGAACGACCTCCCGTCCGGCGACTCCAGACGGGTGAGGCCGGAGGACGGCGCGGAGGGTCGACGTCGACGTTCGCTGCCATGCTCCATGATGGCGACCTGGCCCGGGCCGTGGGGCGTCCTGGACGCGGCACACCGCCCGCTGCCCGAAGATTCACCCTCGAAGGGTGAGCGCAGCGCACGCCCGACGTGGCCATGCTCGGAGCAGGAGCGCGTGCGACGTCAGGTCCGCGCGCGCCGTCAGCCCAGCGCCGGGAGGACTCATGGAGCAGTCGGACTTCGTGCACACCGGGCAGAAGGTCGGCTCTCGTCATGGCCGCGGTCGTCACGCCGTCGACCCTGGCGCCGTCGCTGTCGAAGCGCTCCTGGAAGGACCAGGGCCTCATCACCGGGCTCGTCGACAGGCGCGCACTACCTCGCTCGCCCTCGTCGGCCCAGGACGTCATCGACGTCGTGGCCGCCGTGGCGCGCGGCAGCCACGTGGGCGGTGTTCCCCGACGCGCTGGTCCGAGGAGCGTCGCCGGTCGGTCGGCGGCCCTCGGCTGCGAGCTGGCGATGGCGCCGCTGGGACTCGGCCTCGCGGCATACCTCGACCGTCGCGGCGTCGCCACGGCCAGGGAGGGCCTCCTGCGGCAGGGCGCCTGGCGGATGGGCGCCACGGCCCTGTGCGGCTCGGTGCTCATCGGCGCCACGGCCGGGGTGCGCCGGCTCGACCGGCGCGCTCGGCGCCGACGGACGCCTCGCCGCCCTGCCCCTGTCGATCCCCGTGGGCCTGGCGACGTCGGCCGTCATCGAGCGCGCTCGTCGCGGTCCAGGCACCGACGACGGGCTCGGACGCGGCCGGCGACGTCCCCACGCTCGGGGGGCTCGCCGCCGGAGGCGGCGTCCTCGCGGTCGCTCTACGGCGCCGGCTGGGTCGAGCGGTGGACGGCCGAGCAGGTGCGCCGACTCGCCCCCGGGGCGGCGCCCGGTGCCGGGCTCGCCTGGCAGGCTCGCCTCGCACGCGGCGTTCGCGGCCGGAGCCGGCGTCGCCGTCAGCGCGCTCTGGACCCGGGCCATGCAGCGGATCGAGGCCGTGACGACGACCGTGGACCCGTGGATGCGCGCCGCGCCCGGCGTGTGGACGGACCCGATGGTCGAGCGGCGACCCGGCGAGCCTCGTCTCGTGGGACTCGCTCGGGCGCGAGGGGCGACGGCACGCCGTCACCTACGTGCGGCCGGCACCGTCGACGAGTCCGCCGGCCCTGCCCGACGGCAGGACCCCGCCGGACCTCTCCATCCCGACCGTCATGGGCGAGCCCGCCCGGGCGCACCCCGTGCAGGTCTTCGTCGGCCTCGACAGCGCGCCGACGCCCGACCGAGCGCGTCGAGCTCGCCATCGCCGAGATGGACCGCACCGACGCGTGGTCCCGCTCGATGCTCATGCTCGTCTCGCCGACGGGGACCGGCTACGTCAACTACGTGGCCATCGCCGCCGCGCAGTACCTGACCCGCGGCGACGTCGCGAGCGTCACGATGCAGTACTCCAAGCGGCCGTCGCCGCTGCTCGCTCGGCAAGGTCCGCGACGCGCGCGAGCAGAACCGGCTGCTGTGGCTGCGCATCTTCCAGCGGGTGCGCGCCATGCCGCCGGACGCGCGGCCGGAGGTGGTGCTCTTCGGGGAGTCGCTCGGTGCCCACACGAGCCAGGACGTGCTGCTGGGCTGGGGGACGCTCGGGCCCGCAGGCGCTCGGCATCGACCGGGCCCTGTGGATCGGCACGCCCGGTGGCAGCAAGTGGATGCACGAGATCACCGGCGCCCCCCGGCTCGACGTCGACCCGGCGCTCGTGGCCGTCGTCAACGACCACGAGCAGTTCATGGCGCTGGGCGAGGAGGCGCGGGCCCGGGTGCGCTACGTGCTGCTCAGCCACGACAACGACGGCGTCACGAAGTTCGGCCTCGACCTGCTGAACCGCCGGCCCGCGCTGGCTGGGACCCGGACCGGCCGCTGCCCGAGCAGGTCCCGGGACGGTCACCACGCGGCATACCGCCGGCGATGCGGTGGCGTCCCGTCACGACGTTCTTCCAGACCCTCATCGACATGAAGAACGCGCAGGTGCCGGGGGCGTTCGCGGCGTGGGCGCACGACTACCGCGCCGACCTGCCCGAGTTCATCCGCGACGTCTACGACCTCCAGCTGCACCGACGAGCAGATGCAGCGCGATCCAGGACGCGGTGCGCGCGCCGCGAGGAGTTCCGCGAGGGCGCCTTCGCCTGACGGGTCCGGCCGCGGATCATCCTCTCCGGATGAGCCGCCCGCTGGTCGGCCTCCCTAGCATCGAGAGACGTCCAGACACCCCGACTCCGAACAGAGGACGCCATGGCAAGCGCGCAGCCTACCGCTCCGCCCACCGCACCCGCACGCTCTGGGCCGCCGGCGCGAGCACCTTCGCCGCGACCGTCATGATCGTCGTGGGTATCTTCCAGTTCGTCGAGGGCCTCGTCACCGTGGTCAACGGCTCGAAGTTCCTCGTCACGCACGCCGAACTACGTCTTCACCTTCAATGCCACCGCGTGGGGCTGGTTCCACATGATCGTCGGTCTCGGTGCAGCCGTCGCCGGAGGCTTCATCTTCACCGGCAACATCTTCGCGCGCTCGGTGGGCATCGCGCTCGCCGCGCTCTCGGCGATCGCGAACTTCATGTGGCTGCCGCACTACCCGATCTGGGCGATCGTCATCATCGCCCTCGACGTCCTCGTCATCTGGGCCCTGTGCACCGTGGACCTCGGCGAGCCTGAGGCGGCCCCAGGCCCGCAAGAGCATCGACGGCCCGGGTCGAGCGCGTTTGAGGTACGTCTCGTCGCCGGCTAGCCGTCAACGACTGGCGATGACGAGGACGAAGACCAGCGCGGCGAGTCCGACGACCGCGGCCGTCGCGGCAGTGCGTGCGAGCGTGGGGAGCAGGCACACCACGCGCAGGGACGACGCACCCGCCTGCACGAGGCGGCTGCCGTCGCGGTAGCGGCGTCGCGCGGTCAGCGCGAGGTCGACGCTCCACACCAGACCGAGGGCGGCCACGGCATACCCCATGGGCCCGAGCTGCGGCGGGAGCACGCGCAGGCCGATGAGCGAGCCGACCGCGACCGACAGGGCCGTGCGACGCCAGGCGAGCGCCGTGCGCTCGGCCTGCATGCCCTTGTCGGCCGGCGAGGTCACAGCAGCAGCCCGACGATGACGGCGAGGGCCACGAGGCCGAGCAGGACGGCGATGGGCAGCTTGAGACCCGAGGACGGCAGCGGGGCGACGTGGCGCATGGCGCGCTCGGTCCGCACCCACGAGAGCCACGCCTGCGCGGTGGCGGCGATGCCGGCGAGGACGAGCAGCACCGAGATCGCGACCCGCAGCCACGGGGTCAGCGGCACCTGCAGCGCCTCCACCGCGAGGCCCGCCGCGACGAAGGCCAGCCCGGTGCGGATCCACGCGAGGAAGGTGCGCTCGTTCGCGAGACTGAAACGTGGGTCCGGGTCCTCGCCGTGCTCGAAGACCGAGCGCGGGAAGCGTCGGCGGCCATCGGTCGCCATGGGTCCACCTCCTCCTCGAAGCCGGTCGCGGACGTGCGACGTCCCGATCATCCCCCAGAGGCCCGCCGCCTCCTGCAGCGGCACGCGTGACCGGCCGCGGGGCGACCTCCGGAATGGGGCCCGTCAGAAGCCGGTCGGGTGGCGCGGGGTGTACGGCGCCTCGAGGGCGGCGACCTCGTCGTCGGTGAGGGCGACGTCGAGCGCGGCGACGGCGTCGGCGAGGTGGTGCTCCTTCGTCGGGCCCACGATCGGCGCGCTGACGACGGGCTGGCGCAACACCCACGCGAGGGCCACCTGCGCCATCGGTATGCCGCGGGCTCCGGCGACCTGTTCGACGGCATCCGCGATCGGCTTGTCCCGGTCGGAGAACAGGGTCTGTCCGAACGCGTCGCTGCCCGTGCGCTTCGTCTCGGTGCCCCACGGGCGAGCGAGGCGGCCGCGGGCCAGAGGGCTCCATGGCACGGCGCCCACGCCCTGGGCGGCGAGCAGCCCGAACATCTCGCGCTCCTCCTCGCGCTGCATGAGGCTGTACTGGTCCTGCATCGAGACGAAGCGCGTCCAGCCGCCGAGGTCGGCGGCGTGCTGCATCGTCGCGAACTGCCACGCCCACATCGACGAGGCGCCGATGTAGCGCGCCTTGCCGGCCTTGACGACGTCGTGGAGCGCCTCCATCGTCTCCTCGACCGGCGTCTCCGGGTCGAAGCGGTGGATCTGGTAGAGGTCGACGTAGTCGGTGCCGAGGCGCGCCAGCGAGGCGTCGACCTGCTCGAGAATCGCCTTGCGGGACAGGCCCGCTCCGCCCGGACCGTCGTGCATCCGGCCGTGCACCTTCGTGGCCAGCACGACGTCCTCGCGGCGCGTGTAGGCCGCGGATGGCGCGGCCGACGATCTCCTCGGACGACCCGGCGCTGTAGACGTTGGCGGTGTCCCAGAAGGTGATGCCGAGCTCGACGGCCTGACGGAAGAGCGGCTCGCTCTCGGTCTCGTCGAGGGACCAGGCGTGGTTGCCGCGGTTGCTGTCGCCGAAGCTCATGCAGCCGAGGGCGATCCTGCTGACCGTGAGGCCTGACTGGCCCAGACGGGTGTACTCCATGGCGTGTCCTTCCGGGGTTTCGGTCGCAGGCCCTGCCCGTACCCGTTGCCGAAGGCTGCCGCGCGTGTGGTTCGGGTCCGGCGGCACGCGCCGGTCCTGCGTAGGTTGGGCAGCATGGGACACTCTCCCGACACGCGCGCTCCAGGACGGCACGGCCCTGCCGCGCCATCGGCTTCGGCACGTACCCGCTCACCGGCGAGGACGGCATACGCGCCATGGTGTCCGCGCTCGAGGCCGGCTACCGGCTGCTCGACACGGCGGTCAACTACGGCAACGAGACGGAGGTGGGCGAGGCGATCCGCAGGTCGGGCGTGCCCCGCGACGAGCTCGTCGTGCAGACCAAGGTGCCCGGCCGGGACCACGCGCACGACCGCGCCGTCGCCTCGATCGAGGGCTCGCTCGAGCGCCTCGGCCTCGAGCGGGTGGACGTGGCTCTCATCCACTGGCCCAACCCGAGCGTCGGGCTCTACGTCGACGCGTACCGCGCGCTCGTGGAGTGCCGCGAGCGGGGTCTCGTGCGCTCCGTCGGCGTCAGCAACTTCACCGAGCAGCACCTCGCCGACGTCATCGAGGCGACGGGAGTGACACCGGTGCTCAACCAGGTCGAGCTGCACCCGCTCTTCCCCCAGGAGCCGCTGCGCGCGGTCCACGAGCGGCTTGGCATCGTCACCGAGGCGTGGAGCCCCCTCGGCAAGCGCAACGCGCCGTTCGCCGCCGACCCGGTGGCCGCAGCCGCAGAGGCCCACGGCGTGACGCCGGCGCAGGCGATCCTGCGCTGGCAGGTGCAGCTCGGCGTCGTTCCGCTGCCGAAGTCCTCGGATCCCGCGCGGCAACGCACCAACCTCGACGTCTTCGGGTTCGAGCTGCGTCCGGACGAGATGGCCGCGATCACCGCACTCGGGCGCGCGGACGGTCGCCTGTTCGGCGGCGACCCGGATACCCACGAGGAGATGTGACGCCCACGTCCTGGACACCCGCGTGGGCATGGATACGACCACGAACATTGGACATTCGAGAGGTCGACGCCTTTTCCGGCGTTAGGGTGAAACTGGGCTGAGCGGCCGGTCACCGCCGTGGACGGCGGTCGAGCGGTCAGCCCGGAACGTGTCGCAGACGTGACCCCTCACGAAAGTGCACCGGAATGAGTTCGTCCCCGCAGCTCTCCCTCCGCCGTCGGCCGACCGGCTCGGCACCCGCTTCGACGAGACCCGTCCGGTCCCGCGGCGGGCGCTGACCGTCGTGCGCTCGGGGCCTGTCAGAACCGTCGGGACCGTCGAGTGCGACCGACCGGCGAGCCGTGGGTGGCGATCCGGCGTCGTCCCGCCCGTCGCCCAAGCACCGGGCTCCGGGCCTGACGGGACGCACCGTGCGCCGCAGCGCGATCCCGGTGCCGACGCCACTGGCGTCTGCGTCCGAGCGCGGGAGCGGGACCACGGTGCTCGTCGCCGGCTCCGTCGGCACCGGCAAGACGACGCTGCTCGCCGACTGGGCTCGCGAGCTGGAGCGGCGCGGCGACCTCGTCGGGTGGGCGTCCCTCGACCGCGAGGACAACGACCCGCAGGTCATGGCCAGGACCCTGCTCGGAGCCGTCCGAGCCGCCGTTCCCGGCACGCCGGCGGAGCTGGACGACGAGACCGCGCCGGGCCTGGTCGGTACCGCGTTCGTCACCCGTCTCCTCGAGCTCGCCGGGACGGTTGCCGAGGACATCTGGCTCGTCCTGGACGACCTTCACCTCGTCCGGGACCCGCGCTGCGTCGAGCTCGTCGAGAGGCTGGTCCGGTGGGCGCCGACCCGCCTCCACGTGGTCATCGGGACGC
Source organism: uncultured Actinomycetota bacterium (assembly GCA_963849965.1). GTDB lineage: Bacteria > Actinomycetota > Actinomycetes > Actinomycetales > Dermatophilaceae > Terrabacter. The sequence goes on from CAWKJV010000032.1 coordinate 132,371, forward strand.
GGGCCGAACCGGACCTGCACCTGGCGCGCCTGCGCCTTCAGGAACGCTTGGTCGAGGTGCGGGAGCGGGACCTGCGCTTCTCGCTCGACGACACCCGCGAGCTGCTGTCGCGGCACGATCTCACCCTCGAGGACCACCAGGTGCGTCACCTGCAGGAGCTCACCGAGGGCTGGGCGGCGGGGGTCGCGCTCGCCGCCGTCTCGCTGGCCCACGGCCGCGACGTGGACGTCTTCCTGCGTGAGTTCGCGCGGTGCGACCGCGCCATGTCCGGCTACCTCGTGGAGGAGGTGCTGGCGAGCCTCGACGAGTCGACGCGCGAGTTCCTCCTCTCGACGTCCGTCCTCGAGGACCTCACCGCGGATCTGGGGACCGCGGTCACCGGCCGGGACGACGCGGGCGCGCTGCTCGAGTCCCTCTCCGCGGACAACGCCATGGTGACCGTCGACCAGGTGGGGACGCCGACCTACCGCTACCACGTGCTCCTGCGCAGCTACCTCAGCGCGATGCTCGAGGCCAGGAGCGCGCGCGGTGCCCGTGACGTCCATGCGCGGGCCGCCCAGTGGTATGCCGCCCACGACGTTCCCGGGCAGGCCCTGCGTCACGCGGAGGCCGCCGGCGACCTCGACCTCATGAGCGACGTCATCCACCAGCACGCCCTGCACCTGCTGCTCGACGGGCGCGCCTCCGACGTGGAGGCGGCGGTCCGCGCCGTCCGTGCCGACGACCCCGTCATGACCGCGGTCGCGGCACTGGCGAGCCTCGGCCTCTCCGACTCCGCGGCGGCACGTGACCAGCTCGCATCGCTCGTGACGCAGCCGGGGACGTGGTTCACCGAGACGTCCGCGTGACCAGCCCGCGACGGCGGAGACGTCGATGCTGCCGCTCGAGCGGCTCCTGGCCGTGGGGCTGCGGTGGCTCTCCTTCGTGGGCGAGGCCCCGGCCGGGCGACGACAGGGCGCCCGCCCCGGGGCCGGGGTCGAGCCGAGCTTCGCCGACGCGCTCGCGGACGGCCTCGCCGCCGAGCTCGCCGCCGAGCTGAGCTCGACCCTCACGGCCTGGTCCGAGGAGTCGGCGCCCGCGAGCAGCACCTTGCCGCCGGTCGGGGGCGACCTGCCGTCCGACGCCGTCACGGTGCGGAACCTGCCGGACCAGGGGCTGTCGGCCGGCCGGGTGCCCCATGCCCAGACCGACCTGACGCTGCTCGACGAGCTGACGAGCGGCGACGTCCTCCTCGGTGCCGGGCGTCTCGACGAGGCGGGGGCCGCCTACCGGTCGGCCCTCCGGACAGCGCGCAGGGCCGGCCACCCGCTGCCGGCGCTGCAGGCCATGGTGGGGCTGGCCTCCGTGGCTGCGGGCCGGGAGGACCTCGTCGACATGACGGCGTGGTCCGAGCGTGTCCTTGCCGACGCGCACGGGACGCCGTGGATGGGGGCACCCCGGCTGGTTCCCGCCCACGTCTTCGCCGGTTGGGGGGCCTTCAACCTCCTCGACGACGCCACCGCGCGTGAGCGCAACCGGGCCGCGCTCGAGCTGCTGACAGCGGTCACGTCGACGACTGGCGCTGCGCTGACCGATACGGCGGCGGGCAGGGCCTCCGACGGGATGTCGACGGCTGCTCGCGGTCTGGAGCAGCTGGGGCGCCTGGCCCGGATGCTCGACGCCAACCTCGACCTCGTCGAGGCGGGCGACCAGCCGGGGACCCGACAGGACGTTGCGGCCAGGGTCATGGCAGGTGCCGGCACCGTGGCGCAGCTGACGATGACTCCCCACATGGCCGTCGCGGAGCTGTCCCGGGCCCACCGGATCGTCTTGCAGGCAGGGTTCCCCCGGCTCGCGCTCGAGGTCGAGCAGCTGTGCTCGGGCCTGCCCGGGGCGGAGGCCGAGGTCGCGGCGATGGCGGGTCTGCGCCACCTGCACGCCGGGGACGATGCCGCGGCGCGGACGGCGGTTGCCCGGATCCTCGGGGCCGACCCCTCGATGTCCACCCTGCGCGTGTCCCTCACCGCGCACCTCGTCGCTGCGGTGGCGGCCCAGCGCAACGGCCAGCCGACCGTCGCCCACGAGGAGCTCGTCGTCGCCCTGGCCCGGGCCGCGCCCCAACGCGCCCTCCGCCTCGTGCTCGAGGTCGCACCCGAGGTCACCGACATCCTGGCGGCCGGCGCCGGCCGCTTCGGCGAGCTGGAGCCGTTCGTGCTCGAGCTGCGCGCACACGCGCGTGCTGTCGGGGAGGTGCGGGCCGGTCCGGTCCTCGACGTGGCGCTCAGTGGGCGTGAGCTGAGTCTGCTGCGCGAGCTGCCCTCCCTGCTCACCGTCGCCGAGATCGCCGCGGCCCGGGCCGTGAGCCGCAACACGGTCAAGACCCAGCTGCGATCGCTCTTCCAGAAGCTCGGGGTGGGGTCCCGGCGCGATGCCGTGGCCGCCGCGCGCCGTCTGGGCCTCCTGTGACGCACGGCTCACCCGCCCGGGGTGACGCCCGGGCAGGGCAGGCGCGGCACGATCGAGACAGGAGCCTCGGCATCGGATCGACGCAGGGAGGGGCGGCGTGCGCTACGAGTTCATCCTGGTCGAACAGATCCCCGACGTCGCCCGCGCTGCGTTCCCGGAGCTGGAGGAGTCGACCGTCGCGACCGGCACCACCGGTTCGGTCATGTTCGGCGACGTCGTCGACGCTCCGCACCTGCACGGCATCCTCGACCGCTTCCAGGACCTCGGGTTCACGCTGCTCGAGCTGCGCCGGCTCCCGGACTGAGGACCGCGGTTCCCGAGCGGCGTCGCCAGCACGCCGCCGAGTCGGAAGCCGTCAGAACGGCCGCGCGAGAGGGATCACCACGACGGCGACGACCAGCCACACCAGCATGACCGGCAGGCCGAGTCGCCAGTAGTCGCCGAAGCGGTAGCCGCCGGGACCCATGATCATCGTGTTGCCCGGGGTGGCGATGGGTGTGACCAGGGACGAGGCTCCGGCGACGGCCACGGGCATGAGCACCGGCTGCACCGAGACCCCTGTCTCCTGGGCCGCCGCGACGGCGATCGGCACGACGATGAGCACCGTCGCCGTGTTGCTGATCACCTGCCCCACGACGGCGGTGAGGGCAAAGAGCGCGACGAGCAGCAGGTAGGGGCGGCCGTTGCCGGAGAGCGCGGTGCTCACGTCGACGAGGCCGGTCGCGTGCAGCGTGAGGCAGCTCAGGACAGCCACCGCACCCACGGGCAGGCGGTTCCAGACGAAGAGGGCGACCGTGCCCCGAGGACGACCAGGCTCGTGGTGACCGGGGTCACGGTCCCATCGTCCGCGCCGCGGCGTGTGGCGCGGTCACCCACGAGGGGTGAACCGGGACGAACTGCGAGGCGGCGGCAAGCCGTGGGCGCACGTGGACGAGCGCGCCAGGTCAGCTCGTGCAGCCAGGACGGCTCGATGAGATCAGACCGTTCGACTGGGCCCCGGTGGGTACTGGGCAGGTGGCGGCATCGTCGCTCTTCAACCAGTCAGGGGCGGCGATGGCGTCGACTCGCGTGCCGCGGAGCCTCCGCGGACGGCGAGACGGCACCCGCTCGGGGGATCGGGTGCCGTCCCACTCCCATCATCGCTGTTCAGGGCGGTGCGTTACAGAGAGTCTGCTGGCGTATGCCGTGTCGGGTGTCCCCGGCCGTCGACGGGTTCGGCGGCGTGCTGGGCGCCGTACACGGCCGCCTGGGTGCGTCGCTCGAAGCCGAGCTTGGCGAGCAGCCCGGAGACGTAGTTCTTGACGGTCTTCTCGGCCAGGTGCAGCTGGGCGCCGATCTGGCGGTTCGTGAGGCCCTCCGCGATGAGGTCGAGGATCTCCTGCTCGCGGTCGGTGAGGGAGTGCGCGCCCGGCCAGGGGTCCGCTCGGCCGTCGTGTCCCTGGTGGCCCGGACGGCCGCCGTGCCGGCGTCCGTGGCTGTCGTTGCCGCGGCCATGACCGTCACGCCAGCCGGAGGACGGGTCGGTGTCGGGGCGGCGGATGCGCTCCAGCAGCCGCTCGACGAGGGCCGGGTCGATGAGGGAGTGCCCGGCGGCGACGTGGGCGACGGCCTCGGTCAGGGAGGGGCCGCGGATCTGCTTGAGCAGGTAGCCCGCAGCGCCGGCCATGACCGCGGCGAACAGGGCGTCGTCGTCGTCGTAGGAGGTGAGGATGAGGCAGCGGGTGCCGGGGCTGCTCACCTGCACTTCGCGGCAGACGTCGATGCCGCTCCCGTCGGGCAGCCGAGCATCGAGCAGGGCGACCTGCGGCGAGAGCGTGGGGATGCGCCGCAGCGCCTCGGCGGCGGTGCCGGCCTCGCCGACGACCCGGAAGTCGTCGTGCGACTCGAGCAGGTCGACGAGCCCGCGCCTGACGATCTCGTGGTCGTCGAGCAGGAAGACGGTGATCGGCGTCGTCACGTCCCCGGCCGTGCGCTCCATGACAGCACCGTTCCCCTCTCGTCCGTGGTCAGCGTGCACTCACCGTTTCGGGCCCGCGCCCGGCTCGCCAGGTTGTCGAGGCCCCGGTGGGGGCGCCCACCGGGTGCGGCGCTCTTCGGCACCGGCGCCGCGACCCGTCGTCGATGACCTCGACCGTGACGACAGTGGGCGGTGACGGCCACGTGGACGTCGACGGCCGAGCAGCTCGCGTGCTTGACGACGTTGGTCAGCGACTCTCGCAGCACGGCTGTGACGTCGTGGAGCAGCGGAGGGTCGAGCACGGTCGCCACCGGCCCCTCGAGCCGCAGCGTCGGTTCGAAGCCGAGGCCCGCCGTGGAGGACCGCACGACCTCCAGCAGGACGGCTCGGGCGTCCAGGGACGACCTCGGCTTCTGCAGCGTGAAGATCGCGGTGCGGATCCGCCGGATCGTCTCGTCGAGGTCCTCGATGGCTCGGCCGAGGGCCTCACGCACGGCGGGGTCGGCCGCCCGTCCCGTGACGGCCTCGAGCGTCAGCTCCGTGGCGAAGATCCGCTGGATGACGTGGTCGTGGAGGTCACGGGCGATCCGGTGGCGGTCCTCGAGCATGGCGACGCGCGCCTCGTCGCGCCGGCCGTCCGCGAGCTCGAGCGCCAGCGCCGCGTGCAGGGCGCGAGCTGTTCGGCCATCTCGACGTCCGCGCGACTGAACGGGCGGCTCCCGGCGCGGCGGGCGACGACGACCGCACCGCGCACGCCCGCCTCCCCGACGAGGGGGCACGCCATCGCGGGTCCCCAGGTTCCGTCCGCGACCACGGGCGTCAGCGCCGGCTCTGCACGGTCCGGTCTCGTCGGCGAGGGCGGCTCGTCGGTCGCGCATCGCCGTGCCCGCGAGCGACGGACCCGAGGCGGTATGCCGTCCCGACGAGGGCGTCCGTGCCCTCACCACGGGCGACCTCGACGACGAGCTGCTCGGCATGGTCCGGAGCGGGCGCGGCAGCTGCCGGTCGCGGCAGGATCGGCCCCCACGGGGAAGTCGAGGGTGACGACGTCGGCGTCGGCGAGGCGCAGCACGGCGTCGGCGATGCGGACGAGCACCTCGTCGCCCAGTCCGGGCCGCAGCAGGTCACGGCTGATCTCGGCGGACGCCCGCAGCCACTCCTGCCGACGCCGCGACTCCTCGTAGAGGCGGGCGTTCTCGATCGCGACGCCGGCACTGGCCGCCAGCGCGACGACCAGGTCCTCGTCGTCGGAGCTGAAGTCCGCCCCGTCGAGCCGTTCGGCGAGGTAGAGGTTGCCGAAGACCTCGCCCCGCGAGCGCACCGGCACCCCGAGGAAGCCCTGCATGGGCGGGTGTCCCGGCGGGAAGCCGACTGATCGCGGGTCGTCCGAGATGGCATGCAGCCGGATCGGCTCGGGTTGCTCGATGAGCGCACCGAGCACCCCGCGTCCCGTGGGCAGGTGGCCGATGCGCTCGACCGTGCCGGTGTCCATGCCCGAGTGGATGAACTGCTCGAGCAGGCCGTCGGCGCCGATCACCCCGAGCGCGGCGTAGCGTGCCCCCGCGACGGCCCGGGCCGCCTCGACGATGCGTCGCAGCACCCCCGGCAGAGCGAGCTCCGAGACGACGGAACGGTTGGCGGCGAGCAAGCCGCGAAGGCGGTCCTCCGCCGCACCCGGCGGGTCGGACAGGGCGGGGACCGGCGCGGCGCGCTCGACCATCAGCGTGCCGTCCTGTCGGGGCACGTCGGGGTTCGCAGCCGGACGGGCCGTCGCGCGCGTCGACGTCATGCACTCAAGGCTAGGCCCGCGCGGGCCCGTCGGTGGGGCGGTTGCGGTCAGGTCGGGCTGGTGGTCAGTGGGCTCCTCGTCGTGCCGCGGACGGCACGCGCTGCGATCCGAAGGAACGGCCGGTCATCCGCTCGACGGTGATCCCGATGAAGACGTTGCGCACGCCCCCGGCCCACGGTTCGGCCCCGTCGACGGTCCACAGATGGGTGAGCAGGGCGGGCGACGCCACGGCCTGGCCCCGACCGCGGGCGATGACGCTCCAGCCCGTGTGCTGGGTGGCGTCGAGGTCGTCCACCTCGAAGACCACCTGCGTCGGACGCACGAGCTCCGAGAGCACGCCGAACGGGGAGGTGCGGAAGACGATGAGGTCGGCCACGCAGGCATAGCTGACGGGGAAGATCTGCGGACCGTGTCCGGCGTTCCACCCGATGCGTCCGATGTCGCGGGACTCGAGGAGCGTCTGGCACTCCGCGAGCGTCAGGTCGACGTAGTTGATCCGCCGGCTCGACCGATGGGCGGTGCGACGGGACGGTGCGCTCGGATCCCGCCCAGGAACCGGACGCCGACATGTCACGACCCCGTCTTCTGGCGAGTCGGGGCCGACCCGGTGCGGGCGGTGTGCCTCGCGCACGGCGCCGTAGCGGGACCGGGCGTCCGAGCTCCACGGTGGAAGCGGGGCGGGGCTCGGGTGTCACCGCGCGCAGCATCGCGCGGCAGCGGTCGAGCTCGGCGCGGACCCGCGCCAGCTCGGTGTGCAGCTCGAGCACGTGCACGAGGTGGTCGCCGACGCTCCGCGCCCAGGCGTCGACGGCACGCCAGTCGGCGCACCAGGTCATCGGGATCGTCGAGTCCGGCCGTCGTCCGGGGCCCGCCGCCTCGACGGCCGTCGGCCGGCGCGGACTCGGCCGGGTGGGCGGACCGCGACGCCCCGCGGGGCGAGTGGCTGACCCGCAGGGGTGGACGGCGACGACGAGGTCGAAGCCGTCGGTCGTGGTGACCGCGACGCTCGGGCGGCATGCCACTCGGTGACCGGCACGGGTGAGCTCGTCGGCGATCGGCAGCGGCGATGGCCTCGTCGATGCCGGCCGTCGTGGCGGCGAAGGAGGGCTGTGCCGAGCAGCCGACGGTGGCAGGTCCGACGGCGTCGCCGGCATGGTCGCCACGTGGCCCTCGTCCGTGTCGCCGTGGACCGGACCGTGGTGTCGGAGGGCGGCGGCGGGGTGGAGTACGTGATGAGGACGGTGCACATGGTGCTCTCCCTGGTCGAAGCCGTCGGGTGCGGCGCTGCGTCGATGGTGCGCGTGTCGGGCCGCGCGGGTACGGCCGAAGGTCGCGCGGCTGCGGGACCAAGGTCCCGAATCGGACAGGACCGATGCACCTGCCGCGCGCCCCGTCCGGCGGCGCAGGCTGGGTGCAGAGGTGAGCACCATGGACGAGACGACACGCCCCGATGGCGGACCGCGGTGCGGCGCCACACGTGTCGAGCGGCACGGGCCGCGGAGCCGGGTGCGTCCGGGCGAGATGGGCCGGATCGTGGTGGGCGTGGACGGCTCGAAGCAGAGCCGCATCGCGCTGCGCTGGGCCTGCGCTGATGCGCGCGCCAAGGGGGCCGTGGTCGTCGCGGTCGCGGTGTGGCACCTCTACCCGCTGGCGCCGCCCGAGCGTGTCGGTGCGTCGCCGTGGTGGTTCACGGCCGACCCGCAGGAGGCCACGGCGGCCTACCTCGGGGAGGTCGTGGACGAGGTGGCGGCGGACTTCCCGGACGTCGTCGTCGAGCAGCAGCGTGCTCTCGGGCCATGCCGCCGAGGAGCTGATCCGCCTGTCCGCCCAGGCTGAGGAGGTCGTGCTCGGCGCGACGGGCAGCGGCGGCTTCGCCGGGATGACCCTCGGCTCGACCAGCCGGGCCGTCCTCGAGCACGCGCTCAGCACGGTCGTCGTCGCCCGCTGACGCGTTTCACGCCGGACGGGCGCCGGCTCGTACCTGCCAGCTGCCGTCGGCCGACCGGCGCGCGAGTCCCTGCGCGGCGAACGCCTCGAGCCATCCCTCCATGGGCCACCAGCCCCAGCGCTCGGCGAACCGGTTGGCGTTGGCGACGACGTCGTGCACGTGCTGCACGGGAGGAGACGAGGTGGGGTGGTGCTGGTGGTGGGCCAGCGCGCCTCCCACCCACAGGAGCCGTCCGTCGGCCGCGTCGAGCCTCTGCCCGAAGTCGGTGTCCTCGCCGCCGTAGCCGACATACCCCTCGTCGAAGCCCCCGACGGCGCGCCACGAGGACACGGTGAGGGCGAAGGACAGGGACCAGAAGAGACGCAGGTCCTGCGCCGGGCGGACCTCGTCGGCGGCCAGGACGGGACGAGCCGGGTGAGGTGGCGCGAGCCCGCTCAGGGCCGCCAGCCCGAGGTCGCGGTAGTCGCGACCCGCAGGTGTGGGGGGCAGGTAGGCCACCTCGCCGGCGAGGACCACCGGGCCGCCGACGACGTCGGGTTGCGGCACGTCCGGGGTGCGGCGCCCCACGGAATCGAGCACACCGGCATACCGCTCGAGCAGGCCTGCGGAAGGGATGCAGTCGACGTCGAGCAGCACGACCCGGTCGGCTCCGGTCGCAGCGGCCACGTCCACGCCGAGGTTGCGGGCGGCGGCCAGGGGGAGGTGGCCGTTGCGACTGCCGATCGGCGCCACCTGGACCTCCCAGCCGCCCGCGTGCTCGCGGGCGACGGCGTCGACGCGCGAGTCGTCCATCGCGACGACGACGTGCGCATCGGGGAGACGTCGCTGCTGGCGCAGTCCCCACAGCTGGCGCTCGAGGTGCTCGTGGCGCCCGTGCACGATGGTGACGACGGCGAGCTTGCCCTCCTCACCGGAGCAGGGCGCCCGGTTCGCCGAGCCAGCAGGGAGTCCCGGCCCGGGCGGGTCCGTCACGACGCGGTCCTGTCCGCCGCCGTGGGCCGGTGTCGCTCGGCCAGGGCGTCGAGTCGGGCAGCGGCGGACACGGCCCCGCGGCCGGTGGACCACGCACGCCACCCCTCGCCACCGCGGCGGACGGCTCGGTCCAGGATGCCGGGCCAGCTCGCGGCTTCGGGCCACGTGTCGAGCCCGACGGCCGCTCCCAGGCGGTCGACCGCCCGCGCCGTGGCCACCTGCTCGTCGAAGGGGCGGGGCTGGGCGACCACGACCGCGGGCCGTCGGGCGGCGGCGACCTCGGCCACGGCGTTCTGGCCGCCGTGGGTGACCACGACGTCGGCGGCCGCCAGCTCGGACCACAGGTCGGGTGAGGGCGAGCCGGGTCCGCGCTCGACCCAGTCCCAGCCGGGGGTGGCGGCTCGGGCCGCCGCGACCTGCGCTGCCGACGTGCCGTGGCCACCGCCGCCCCAAACGAGCAGGACGCGTCGTGCTGCTGTCGTGGCTTCGGCCGGGCTCATCGACTGCCCGAGGTGGAGCGCATCGGTGCCGACGGCGTACCCGGAGTCCTCACCCGGTGTCCGGGCCGGCTCTCGGCCGTCGAAGCGCGACAGCGCCCCGACCGCCCAGAGCTTCGCGAGCCAGGCCGGGGGCCAACCGTCGGTGTGCGCGGTCTCCGGCCACGGCGCGAGCAGGGCGTCGGCGAGGTCGTAGGCCAGGGAATGGGTTCGGTCGGTGCGCACGCCCGGCATCGCGAGCACCACGACCGGCACGCCGCAGAGCCGGCTCAGCACGGCGACCTCGACGGACACGTCTACGACGACGAGGGAGGGGCGGGCGCGTCGGATCCACTCGGCGACCGCGGCCATGCGGTCCGCCAGGCCGGGGTCGTGCCGGGGTGCCCAGTGCAGCACGCCGTGCGCGGTGGGGTCGGCGAGCAGGGCGGCCGCCGGCGGCACACGGTCGTCGCGCTCGAGCTGGACCCAGTCCTGGCCCCACGACGGGGGCGAGGGCAGCGAGCTGAGACCCGTCACCGGGGACCTCAGGTGCTCGGCGACGGCCTGCAGGCGGGTCAGGTGGCCCAGGCCGTGGTGGTGGACGTAGTAGCCGATCACGCGGCACCTCGAAGGTCGGGAGATCGACCGGTAGAGGTCGAGGTACCTCTCGACCATGCCGTCCACCGAGCAGGCGGCGACGGCGTGCGCGCGGCAGTCCGCCCGGTCGAGCCGGACGGCCGTCGCCACGGCCTGCGCAGCCTCGGCGCCCCCCGCGTCGCGGCGGGAGGAGGAGCACCGACCCCCGGCGACGACGAACTCCCGGAGACCGCCGCGGTCCAGGGCGACCACCGGGGTGCCGCACGCCAGCGACTCGGCGGCGACGAGGCCGTAGGGCTCGTCCCACTCCGGCGTGACGAGCATGGCCGCGCTGCTGCCGACCAGCGCCACGAGGCCGTCGGTGTCGAGGTGGCCGACGTAGGAGACGTCCGTCGTCGAGCTCGCCCGCGACGTGCCGGGCGAAGTAGCCGGCGTCACCGACGGGTCCGGCGATGCGCAGGCGTCGCCCGGAGGCCCGCGCCATGGCGATGGCGCGATGGGGGGCCTTCTCGGGGACGATGCGGCCGACCCACACGAGGTCGTCGCCGCCGGGTCCGGCGACCCAGCGCCGGACGTCGACACCGTTGTGCACGACGACCGGCGAGGCAACGTGCGACCACGAGTCTGCGGTGTGCTGGCTGACGGCCACGAAGCGACTGCGCTGCAGGCGACCTCGGGATCGCGAGCCGATCGCGATCGCGGGCTCGAGCCACGGGGTGGGTGGGGTGTGGAGGGTCGTCAGCACCGGTGCACGGAGCGAGTCGGCCATGGCGACCGGGAGGTGGTGGAGGCTGTTGTTGTGCACGACATCGACGTCGTCACGCCCCTGGAGGGACAGCATGACCTGCAGGTAGGCGTGGTGCTCACGCAGCCAGGCGTCCGGCACCATCGACACGTCGGCACGGGCCGTGTCGCTGAGGCGCAGCGGCGCGACGTCGAGCTCGGTCGCCCCGAGCGCGGGGTCGCTGCCGGGACCGGCGAAGAGGGTCACCTCGACGCCGCTGCGGCGAAGGCCGCGGACGAGATGCCACGTCAGGGACTCCAGGCCACCGGCAAACGGTTCGGCGATCGGGTGCTTGGAGGCAGCCAGGACTACGACGTGCACGACGCACCCCGCTCGGCCACGGCGGCAAGCACGGCGGCATACACCTGCTCGTGGACGCGGGCGATCTCCTGGCGCTCGCGTCGGCGCTCCTCCGGGTCGGCGCGCCACGACGGACGGTCCCGGTAGGCGCGCACGAGGGCGTCGTGCAGCGCCGGGGCGCTGCCCTCGCCCAGCGACCCGGGCGAGCCCGGCGTGCTGTAGCGCAGGCACGGGCGTTGCTCGGCGTAGTAGCCGCAGTCCGGCGCCACGACCGTCGTGCCCAGGTCGTAGCACGCCTCGAGCCAGCCGGAGTGCGTGCCGAAGCGATAGGGCAGGACCGACACGTCGAGCGACTGGAGATAGTCCCAGAGCTCGTCGTCGGTGAAGTAGTCGTGCACGTGCAGGTCCACCTGGCCGCGGTCGGCGAGCTCGCGCAGCCGCGGTTCGAGGTCGGTGGCGTGGCGGGGGTGGCCCGGCGTCATGACGTCGGTGTGCGCGTCGACCCGCAGCCGGGCCCCGGGAAGGTCGGGCAGGGTGGCGACGATGTCCTCGATGACGGGCAACGGGTCCATGCCCGCGCGCAGGCTCTTGGCGTGGACGCCGATGACGAAGTCCGGGTGGGGCGCCCGCGGCTGCGAGAGTCGCGGCTCCTCGACGACATGCGGGTGCGGGACGACGGTCGCCTCACGCCCCCAACGTGCCGCGATCTCCGCGGCCGCGCCGGGGGTGAGCGTCAGGACGGCGTCCGCTGCCTCGACGAGGACCCCGAGCTGGGCGTCGTGCAGTCCTCGGTCGAGGTGGTGCGGGTTGCGCAGGTCGTGCACGGTGATGACGAGCGGTCGACCGTGACGGCGCAGGCTGGAGACGACGTCTGCGAGGTCGTCGGGCGAGAGGGCATCGAAGCCGAAGTGCACGTGCATGACGTCGAACTCGTCAGCGTGCTCGTCGACCCACCCCGGCTCGAGCATCCGTGGCGGCCACCACTGCGCGTCGGGGACGTCGGCGCGTGGACGCGGGTCGGGCAGGCGGATGACCGTCGTCCGGCCGTCGGGGGGCGACAGGTGTCGGACGTAGACGTGGCCTGCTGGAACGGATGCGATGACGGGACTCAACCGGTTTGCCTCTCGGTGCACACGCCCGACGCCCACCGAGGGAGGGGACGTCGGCGCGGGGTCGGGGGCCGCTGGCTCGAGCCTCCCGAGGAGTCATACCCGCGCGGGCGGCATGCACACCCGCCTCGTCCTGCTGGCGTGCGTGGTCCGTTCGGAGCGGAGCGTATGCGTCAGGCGAGCTCTGCCACACCCGCGCGCTCACGGCGGCGCTCGAGATAGTGCATGACCGGCGTCGCGAGGGTCCCGTGCACCATGACCGACAGCAGGATCGTGAAGGCGACCGTGGACCACAGCCAGCGCTCCTCGGAGAAGGCGTGCTCGCCGGCCGCGAAGGAGAGGTAGTAGATCGAGCCGATGCCACGAACCCCGAAGAACGCCGTCGCGAGCGTCTCGCGGCGGCCGAGGCCTCCCGGCAGACTCGCTGGACGGGCCCGCAGGCGCAGGCTCACCCACCCGGCGAGTGGGCGCAGGACGAAGACGAGGGCGAGGGCGATCACCACCCCGCGCCAGTCGAGCTCGCCGAGCACGCCCTTGGTCATGGCCATGCCCAGCATGAGCAGGATGATCAACGTCAGCAGACGCTCGAGCCGCTGGACCACCTCGTGCATCGAGCGGTGGTAGTGGTGGTTGCGTTCGGCCGCGCGCAGGGTCATGCCGCACGCGAAGACCGAGAGGAACCCGTAACCGCCGACGAGCTGGCTGGCGCCGTACGTCAGGACGAGAGCCGCCAGGGCGAGGAGCGGCTCACCCTGCTCGGCGAGACGCAGCGAGCGCCGCGGAGGACCGGAAGGCGATGCGGGCCAGGCCCCAGCCGACCGCGATGCCCACGGCGACGCCGATGACGACCTTGCCGACGAGGTCCCACGCGAACCACTGGAGACCCCACGAACCCACCGAGGAGAGTCCTCCGGCCGACGCGAGCAGCAGGGCCGCCGTGACGAACGGGAAGGCGAGACCGTCGTTGAGGCCGGCCTCGGAGGTCAGCGCGAAGCGCACGTCGTCCTTCTCGTCGACGGGCTCGCCCAGTGCCTGGTCGTCGTCGGGAGGAGACCCCGGAGCGTCCTCTGAAGCATCGTCCGGCGCATCGTCCGGAGCTCTCGCGGTGTCGGCGGTGTCGGCGGTGTCGACGCGTGGTCCCTCGACCTGGACGTCGCTGGCCAGCACGGGGTCGGTCGGGGAGAGGGCCGCCCCGAGGAGCAGCGCGGCCGCCGGCGCGATCCCGAGCCCCCACCCGAGCAGAGCCACGGACGCGATCGTCAGGGGCATCGCGATGGCCAGCAGTCGCCACGTCGGCGACCACGCGGCCCACGAGGCACGGCTGCGCCAGTCCAGCGAGCGGTCGATGGCGAGGCCGACACCCATGAGCGCGACCAGGATCGTGAACTCGGTGACCCGTTCGACCTGCGGCCGGATGGCGACGGGGTCGAGGCGCATCCCCTCGGGCAGGGGGAGCAGTCCGATGGCCATGCCGAGGAGGAGAAGAACCATCGCGGCCGACACGGCATACCGGTCGAGCACGGAGGGGAGCACCGCTGCGAGGAACATTGCTCCTCCGGCGATGAGGTAGATCAGGTTGATGGACATGACGACACGCAGGTGCTCCTCGGGGTTGGCCTCCTGATGACCTACCCGGGACGGTGGCCGCCCGATCGGCTCTCGCCTCCGTTGTCGCCAAGGTCTACGGTCGACGTGAGAAGGGACGGTGAGGGGATGGGTGACGACGAGCAGCAGCAGGCCGAGGACGAGCTGCGCGTGGTCGCCGAGTCCTTCGGCCAGCTCGGTGCCGAGCTCGAGTCGATGGCACCCGCCGACGCCCTGGACGCCGTGGTCCGGATCGCGGTCGACCGCGTACCGGGAGCTGTCTGCGCGAGCATCACGACCTACGAGCGCGGCCGTTTCCGGACGGTCGCGGCGACCGACGACCGGGCCCGTCGCGCCGACGAGATCCAGTACGCCCTGGGCTCGGGTCCCTGCCTCGATGCCATCGTCGAGGACGCGCTCTACCGTCCGCGCGACCTGCGTCACGACGATCGGTGGCCGGAGTACGGCGAGCGCGTCTCGAGCGAGCTCGGTGTGCAGAGCATGCTGAGCTACCGCCTCGGCCACGAGACGGAGGAGAGCATCGACGGCCTCAACATCTACGCGGACGAGGTGGCCGCCTTCGACGAGCACGCCGAGCTCGTCGGCCTCATGCTCGCGACGCACGGTGCCCTGGCGGTCGCGTTGTCGTCCAACCAGCAGCAGGTCGAGCACCTCCGGAAGGCGCTCGTCACCAACCGCGAGATCGGCGTTGCCATGGGCGTGCTGATGACCCGGCACCAGGTGACGCGCGACCAGGCGTTCGGGCTGCTGCGGATGGCCAGCCAGAACACCAACCGCAAGCTGCACGAGGTGGCGCTGGAGGTCGCCGACACGGGCGTCCTGCCGTCGATCGGCGGCGCGCGACTGCGGCTCGAGGACGCCGCGGAGTGACCGAGACGCTCAGTCGCGCTCCCACGGGGCGTCCTCGCCCATCTTCGCGTAGTACTTCGCGAGGTGGCTGCGGACGCGGTCGCGGTCCTTCTCGGGCAGGTCCACACCCCCACGCGAACCCTGCATGACGGCGGCCGCGGCCATGACACCGCGGGGCACGGCCCGGAGGCGACCGTCCACGACATCCGCGACGAGCAGCTTGTATGCCGTGAAGTTCGTCTTGTTGTCGGCGTCGTACCAGACGTGGGCGTCGCGGTACTTCTCGTTCGGCTCGTCGGTGGCGCCGGCCCACTCACGGACCCGCTTCTCGGCGGCGCCGCCGTCCCACTCCCGGTCGCGATCGGCCAGGGGCAGGTCCTGGAAGCTCGTCACACTCATCGACATCTCCTTGCTCGGTGGATGGGGGCTGCGTGCGGTGGGCGGCGCGCGCCTCAGGGCGTGAGGACCACCTTGAGGCACTCGTCCTGCTTCTCCTGGAAGATGCGGTAGAGCTCCGGTGCGTCGTCGAGGCCGGCCCGGTGCGTGGCCAGGCTCTCGAGGCCGAGCACGTCGTCGTCGGTCCGGACGATGTCGAGCAGCTCGTCGCTCCAGCGGCGCACGTGACACTGGCCCATCCGGATCGTGAGGCCCTTGTCGAAGAGCTCCATCATCGGCATCGGGTCGGCGGAGCCGCCGTAGACGCCGCTGATCGAGAGGGTGCCACCACGGCGGACGGCCGCGACCGCGGTGTGCAGTGCGGCCAGGCGGTCGATGCCGAAGCGTTCGACGGCCCCTCGGGCGAGAGGCTTGGGCAGGCGGCTGGCTGCTCCGATCACCTTCTCCGACAACGGGTTTCCATGCGCCTCCATGCCCACGGCGTCGATCACTGCATCGGGTCCTCGGCCGTCTGTCATCTCGACGAGCGCATCGGCGACGTCGGTGTCGCGCGCATCGACGACCTCGGCGCCGTGGGCGCGAGCCTTCTCGATCCGGTCCGGCACGAGGTCGACCCCGATGACGCGTCCGACCCCGCGGTGGCGGGCCGCCCGGACGGCGAGCTGCCCGACGGGGCCGAGTCCGAGGACCGCGAGGGTGTCGTTGGCGCTGACGTCGGCGTACTCCACCGCCTGCCACGCGGTCGGCAGGATGTCGGACAGGTAGAGGAAGCGCTCGTCCGGCAGCTCGTGCGGGATGACGATCGGACCGAAGTCGGCATGCGGCACCCGGACGTACTCCGCCTGGCCGCCGGGCACGGATCCGTAGAGGCTCGTGTAGCCGAAGAGGCTGGCGCCCTTGCCCGACGCGGTGTTCTGGGTGGTCTCACACTGCGCGAAGAACCCGCGCTGGCACATCCAGCACCGTCCGCACGAGATGTTGAAGGGCACGACGACCCGGTCACCCACGGCCAGCGTGGCGACGTCCGGGCCGACCTCCTCGACGATGCCCATGAACTCGTGGCCGAGGACATCCCCCGGCTGGAGGTAGGGGGCGAGCACCCGGTAGAGGTGCAGGTCCGAGCCGCAGATGGCGGTGGACGTGACTCGCACGATGGCGTCGGTGGTGTCAGCGATGACGGGGTCGGGTACGTCGGTCACACGGACGTCCTCGATGCCGTGCCAGGTGAGAGCCCTCATGTCGTGGCTCCTACCCATGGCGGCACGAGGGAAAACCCGCCAGGAGGCGCACCATGGACCCGACTGACCGACGGACCGACGACATCGATGAGAGCGCGACGCCCGTGACGGCCGCCGACCGGCCGGTGGCCGTCGTCCTCGGCGGCTCACGTGGGCTGGGACTGCTCATCGCGAAGGAGCTGCTGACGCGCGGCCACCGGGTGGTGGTCGCGGCTCGGGACGCCGGGGAGACCGAGGACGCGGCACGGACCTTGAGCGAGTGGGGCCCCGTGTCGGCGGAGCGGTGCGACGTGCGGGACCGGCACGACGTCGGGGAGCTGGTGGGTCGGGTCGAGCACACCGTCGGCCCCATCGAGGTCCTCGTCACCGTGGCCGGGGTCATCCAGACCGCTCCCGTCGATTCGCTCGTCCTCCACGAGTTCGAGGACGCGATGGACACCATGGCCTGGGGGCCCATCCATGCCGCCATGACGGTGCTGCCCCACATGCGTCGTCGCGGACGGGGGCGCATCGGGACGGTGACCTCCATCGGGGGCATGGTGTCGCCGCCGCACCTGCTGCCGTATGCCACGGCGAAGTTCGCCGCCGTCGGCTTCTCGGACGGCCTCGCGGCGGCCCTCAGCGGGAGCGGCGTCACGGCCACGACCATCGTGCCCGGCCTCATGCGGACCGGTGGTCACCAGCACGCGCGCTTCGGCGGTGACGCAGCGGCCGAGTACGCCTGGTTCGCCTCGGCCGCCTCCCTCCCGGTGGTGTCCGTCGACGCCGAGCGCGCCGCCCGGCGGATCGTCGACGCCGTGCTCGCCGGCCGGCCGATGGTCGTCCTCACGCCGCTCGCCTGGCTCGGCATCCGCTTCCGTGGGCTCGCTCCGGCGACGACGACACGCCTCATGGGGCTGATGGGTCGGCTGTTGCCGGACGCGCCCGGGCGGGAGGGCGCCCGGACGGCCCCGGGCCACGAGGCGAGACGCCGGCTCGGATCCCCCCTCGTCGACCGGCTGACGACCCTCGGTGACCGGGCTGCGCAGCGCAACAACGAGTGAGCGCCTCGAGCGCCCGACCGGGTGACGTGAGCGCGGACGGTCTCAGGGCGTCGTCCAGGCCGGCACCGCTCCCGTCGTGCGGAGCTGGTCCACCACGGCCCCGGCGAGGAGGGCGTGTCCGTCGGCGTTCGGGTGGTCGCCGTCCAAGAGCAGGTCGGCCGTGGGGTCGCGCGTGCCGGTGGGGCCCTTGAGCGGGCTGTAGGCGTCGACGTAGACGGACCCTGTCGTGGTGGCCACCTGCTGGATCGTGTCGTTGACGAGCCGGGTGAGCGCGTCGCTGCCGAGCACGTAGCTCTCGCCCAGCGCACGCCCCACCGAGCCGTCGACGGTGATGTTCCAGTAGCCGAGCAGGGCGATGCGCAGGTCCGGGCGGTGGTCGATGCTGCGGACCGCCTGGATGATCTGAGTCAGCCCGTCGCGCAGTCCGGCCACCGTCGAGGACCAGCACGCCGACCCCGCAGCCGGGAAGCAGCTGCTGTCCTCGACGCGGTCGAGGTTGAAGTCGTTGGCGCCCACCTCGACGAGCACGAGGTCGGCGCTGGCAAGGTGGTCGCGGGTCGGGCTGGAGCTGAGGTCGCCCGCGACGTCGGCGGTGGTCCAGCCGCCGTTGGCGTCGTTGTGCACCACCCAGCTGCGGTGGGTCAGCTGCCCGAGCCGGCTGCCGGTCTGCTCGACGTAGCCGGAGCAGCCGCAGGTCTCCGCCGAGGGCACCGAGTCGCCGAGCCCGACGAGGGTCAGGGGCCCCTTGGGAACGGAGGAGCCCGCGGACGGTGTCGCGCGTGCGGCTCCCGTGGCTCCCGTGCCTCCAGGGTCCCCTGCCGTCGCAGCCCCGCTCGCGAGGGCCGTGGTGGGGCCGGGTGGGGGCTCGGCCGTGGGCGAAGGCAGCAGACCCGGGACGATCCCGCTCACGGCTGGCCCCACGAGCGCCGCCAGACCGAGCAGCACCGCAATGACGTGGTGGGACGTGGGTCGACTGCGGGCGCGGGACCTCGCAGGCGCGCCGGGGCGCGGCGCGGGCGGCGTGCCGCCGGACGGCATACGCCCTCCTCCTTCAGGCACGGAACCCGGGCAGGGTCTGGGCCAGCCAGGTCAGGGCGTTCGGCACGTAGGGGGTGAACACCTCGAGGCGGTGGCCCCCGTGCGCGAGGACGGTGGCGGTGACGTCGAGCGGCGGCCGGGCGACACTGAGGAACTTCGACGTCGTCGGATACGACAGGGAGTCCTCTCGCGAGGTCAGGACCCACATCGCCAACGGTGGTGGCGCGTTGCGCGCCAGGGCGACGAGGTCGTAGTTCCGCAAGCCGTCGGTGCTGAGAGGGTCGTAGGCCGCGCTGAAGTCAGGGCGGAAATAACCCTGGAGCACGACCGCGGCGCCGTAGACATCCGGGTGACGCATGGCCAGCGACGCCGCGCACCAGGCACCGTAGGAGTAGCCCACCGTGGCCCAGGAGGTGCGCCTGCGCTGGACCCTGAAGTGGCCGACCGTCCTCGTGGGAAGCTCCTGGGCCAGCCAGGTGTCGGTCTGCGGCTGCCCGGGACCGCCGTTGACGCACTCGGTGTCGAGGCTGGCCGGGGTGTGACTGGCTGTTCGCTGGACGGTGCCTGTGACGATCCCGCCCCGCGGGACGACAGCGCGAGCCCGCCCCACCGCGGGACCCCGACTCAGGAACCTCTCAGGTAGGCGTCCCGGTCTCGCGGGTAGGTCGCTGGGAGACGCGAACGACGGAGTGCGCCGGCCCGAGCGCGCGCTCCAGGCGCACGGGGGTCGTCACTCGGCCCGTCCGATCGAGCAGGAGGCAGCCGTGGGTCGCAGCAGATGGGTGGTCGGGGGAGCCGGAGCAGGTGCGGCCGCGTTGGCGGCGTGGGACCTCCTCCAGCGCAAGCACACGATCCTGCGGCGCTATCCCGTCGCCGGTCACCTGCGCTACCTGCTCGAGGACATCCGCCCCGAGCTGCAGCAGTACTTCATCGAGCGCGACTGGGACGGCCGGCCGTTCGACCGCGACACCCGCTCGGTCGTCTACGAGCGGGCCAAGGGCATCCACGGTGAGCGCCCCTACGGCACGGAGCTCGACGTCAACGAGGTCGGCTACGAGTACCTCGTGCACTCGGCGGCCCCGGCCGACCCGCCGGACCGTCCCGCCCGCGTCCTCGTCGGCGGTCCGGACTGCACCAAGCCCTACTCCATGGCGCTGCTCAACGTGTCGGCGATGAGCTTCGGCGCCCTGTCCGCCAACGCGATCCGCGCCCTCAACAAGGGAGCGGCGCTCGGTGGGTTCGCGCACGACACCGGCGAGGGCGGCCTGTCGCCGTACCACCTCGAGAACGGTGGCGACATCGTCTGGGAGATCGGCACGGGCTATTTCGGGGCGCGCACCAAGGACGGCGACTTCGACCCGGCCAGCTTCTCGGACAAGGCGTCCGGCGACTCCGTCAAGTGCGTCTCCCTCAAGCTGAGCCAGGGCGCCAAGCCCGGCATCGGCGGGGTGCTGCCTGCGGCGAAGGTGAGCCGGGAGATCGCCGACATCCGGCAGGTGCCGCAGGGCGAGAAGTGCGTCAGCCCGCCGAGCCACCGCGTCTTCCACACGCCCGTCGAGCTCATCGAGTTCATCGCCCGCATGCGTGAGCTGGCCGGCGGCAAGCCGACCGGCTTCAAGCTCTGCGTCGGCTCGCGGGTCGACGTCCTCGCCATGTGCAAGGCGATGGTGGAGGTGGGCACGACCCCGGACTTCATCGTCGTCGACGGCTCCGAGGGCGGCACCGGCGCAGCCCCGCTGGAGTTCGAGGACCACGTGGGCATGCCGCTCACCCACGGCCTGATGACCGTGCACAACGCGCTCGTCGGCGTGGGTCTGCGCGACCGCGTGCGCATCGGGGCGAGTGGCAAGGTCGCGGCCGGCAACGACATCGTCAAGCGGCTCATCCAGGGCGCCGACTACACCAACTCCGCCCGGGCGATGATGATGGCCGCGGGGTGCATCCAGGCCCAGCGCTGTCACACCGACAAGTGCCCGAGCGGCGTCGCGACCCAGAACGCCCGTCGTGCCAGGGCGCTCGACGTCGGGGACAAGAGCGAGCGCGTCCACCGCTACCAGCAGGCGACGGTCGACGAGGCCATGCGGATCATGGCGGCGATGGGGATCACCGACCCGGCGGACCTGACGCCGCACCACCTGCGGCTCAACGTCTCCGCGACCGACAACCAGTCCTATGCCGCGCTCTACGACTGGCTCGCCCCGGGCCAGCTGCTGGCCGAGCCGCCGCGGGACTGGGCCCACGACTGGGCCATGGCCAGCGCCGACCACTTCGGCGCCGGCCCCCGGCCCGCGCACCTCTGACCGCCACCCACCGGTCGGGCACCAACTGTCCGCCGCCACGGAAGGACCGCACATGACCACCGTCGCCGAGCACATCATCACCTCGTTGGCCGACGCGGGGGTGACCCAGGTCTGGGTGTGGTCGGCGACGCCCTCAACCCGCTGACCGACGCGATCCGCACCGAGGAGCGCATCGAGTGGGTGGGGGTGCGGCACGAGGAGGTCGCCGCCTTCGCCGTCAGCGCGCAGGCCCAGCTCACCGGCACGCTCGGGGTGTGCATGGGCACGGTCGGCCCCGGTTCGATCCACCTGCTCAACGGCCTCTACGACGCGAAGAAGTCGCACGCTCCGGTCCTGGCCATCTGCGGCCAGGTCCCGAGCCCCGAGATCGGCACCGACTTCTTCCAGGAGGTCGACAACAACGCCCTCTTCGCCGACGTGTCCGTGTGGAGCCAGACGCTGTCGTCGGCCGAGCAGCTGCCCTACCTCCTCGAACAGGCGGTCAACGCGGCCCAGTCGATGCGCGGGGTGGCGGTGCTGACCCTGCCCGGCGACGTCGGCGACCTCCCGGTCGACAAGTCGGTCCGACCTGCGACGTTCGCGCCCGCAGGGGTGCCCGCGCCGGCACCCGACGCGCAGGTCGACGCAGCCGTGGCCGCCCTGGCGGGCGACGCCCCCGTGACGCTCCTCGTCGGGTGCGGCGCTCGCGACGCCCGGTCGCAGGTGCTCGAGCTGGCCGACGTCCTCGCCGCCCCGATGGTGCTGACGCTCAAGGGGAAGGAGGGGCTCGAGCACGACAACCCCTTCGAGGTGGGCCAGTCCGGGCTCATCGGCAACCCTGCAGCAGCCAAGGCGATGGACGACTGCGACGTGCTCGTCCTCGTCGGCACCGACTTCCCCTACCGCGACTGGTACCCGACGGGGAAGACCGTCATCCAGCTCGACGCGCGCGGCGAGCACGTCGGCCGGCGCACCCCCGTGCAGCACGCCATGGTCGGTGACGCCAGGGCGACGCTGGAACGTCTCGTCCCACGTCTCGACCGGCGCACCGACCGCGCCCACCTCGAGACGGCTCGGACGGCATACCAGCGGTGGCACGAGCGGCAGAGCTCGCTCCTCGACCCGGGTCACGACGACACACTGCTCGGGCGGGCTCGCGCCGTCCTCGACAACCCCGACGAGCGGATCAGGCCGGAGGCGGTGGCGTCGGCCGTCGACCGCCTCGCGCCGGACTCGACGATCTTCACGAGCGACACCGGCATGTCGACGGCGTGGCTCGCGCGCTTCGTCACGATGCGTGGCACGCGACGGCTGGTCGGTTCCTACAACCTCGGCTCGATGGCCAACGCGATGCCGATGGCGCTCGGCGCGCAGGCCCTCGACCGCACCCGTCCCGTCGTCGCCTTCGCCGGCGACGGCGGACTGATGATGCTGCTCGGTGACCTGCGCACCGCCGTGACCTACCGGCTGCCGGTCGTCCTCGTCGTCTTCGACAACGGACGGCTCGGCATGGTCAAGCTCGAGCAGGAGCAGGGCGGCCTGCCGGAGTTCGGGACCGAGCTCGACAACCCGGACATCGCCGCCGTCGCGGCCGCGATGGGACTGACGAGTCGTCGCGTCACGGAGGCCGACCAGCTGGACGACGCCGTCAGGTGGGCGCTCGCCGCCGACGGCCCGGTCCTGCTCGACGTCGTGACCAACCCCGACGAGGTCGCCATCCCGCCGAAGCCGAAGCTCGCCCAGGGCTGGGGCTTCGCGATCGCCAAGGCCAAGGAGACCATGGAGAGCCGGTAGCCCGGGTGGCGGATGCTCGACCCCGGCGTGCTCGTGCGCGTCGGACCGGACCTGGTGGTGACCGAGCGCGTCGTCGTCGGGCACGAGCCGGTGCACCGGCTGACACCGGCGGGACCTCGGGACAGCCGCTGCTTCGCAGCGTCCGACGGGTGACGGACGGCCCTGAGGGGTCGTGGCGCCCAGGCGGCGCGGGCTCACGTGAGCGGTGGACGACCCGGTGGTCGGCTGCGGTCGGGTCGGGCTCAGCCGCCGTGGCGGCCGTGGCGGCCGTGGCGGCCGCGGTTGCCGCGATGACGCGGCTCAGCGAGGCGTGCAGGGCCTGGAGCTCCTCGACCTCCATGCCCAGGGTCGCGACGATCCGGGGCGGGACCTGGAGAGCCTGCTCGCGCAGGAGGCGCCCGCGCTCGGTCAGCGTGATGGCGAGGGCCCGGTCGTCGTCGGGGTGGCGGTCGCGCGTCACGAGGCCGGCGCTCTCGAGGCGTTTGAGCAGCGGCGACAGCGTCGCCGGCTCGAGGCTGAGCAGCGTGGCCGATCTCGCGCACGGTCAGCGGCGACCGCTCCCACAGGGCGAGCATGACGAGGTACTGCGGGTGGGTCAGGCCCAGTGGTTCGAGGACCGGGCGGTAGAGCGCGATGACGTTGCGAGCGGCCACCGCCAGGGCGAAGCACACCTGGCGGTCGAGCCGCAGCAGGTCGTCGGGGGAGGTGCTCGTCCCAGCGGTGCGCACGGTGTGGGCGGGTGGCCATGGCGCTGCGTCCTCCGGTCGGTCGTCATTGATGTGTACACTAACAGTTAGTGCCCTAATCATATGGAGGAGTCATCGTGTCGCGGTCGGGATCCAGCGCAGGACTCTCCATCGGCTACCGGATCGGTTACCGGCTTCGCCTCATCGGACTCACCCTCTTCGGGCCGGCGCAGCTCGGGGAGGGCAACGACCCCAAGGCCCGCCTCGAGCGTGAGCGCGCAGCCAGGGTGGCCAGGCGCGGCCCGGCCAAGGCGACGCCGCGCCTCTCGCGACACGTCTCGCTGAGCACGTCTCGCCGAGCACGTCTCGCCGAGCTCGGTGTGGGTACGTCCCACGAGACACCGAACGAAGGAGAGACATGGGTGACCGTGTAGGGCTTTTCGTCATGGTGGGCGTCGTCGTCCTGCTGTGCTCGATCCTCTGGGTCATGCGACCGCGCCGTCGCACCCAGGGCGACGTCGAGCACGAGACCCTGAACCCCGAGGTCGAGGCCGCCGACGGCGGGGCGGTCGCGGCTCCCGACCCGGGCAGGCTCGTGGGCAACCCGCCCGTCGACACGCTCTCGGCGTCCGGTGAGGGCAGCGCCGTCGCCGGTGCGGGGGCAGGTGGGCGAACGCCTGACGTGCGCGACCCGCTGCGCGCCCCGCCGAACGACGTGGGCAGCTCGCCCGACCAGGGCTGAGCTCACCCTTTCGCGTCCGCCACCTCCCGCACCGGAGTACCGTCGAGTGCGGGGGATCGGACCCGGGAGGTGCCATGGGTGATCGTGTAGGGCTGTTCGTCATGCTGGTGGTCGTCGTCATCCTGCTGATCGGGCTCGTCGTCGTAGGACCGCGGCACACCCGGCGCGAGTCGCGACGCCAGCGAGTCGCTCAACTCCCACCGCGACGACACCGAACGGGCGCGGCGCGATCACCCCGAGGGCGCCGAGCGGTCACACCTGGTGGGCAACCCGCCGGTCGACACCATCACGGCGGACGGATGGGGGGTGGCGCGGCCCGGCGAGGGAGCCGAGCCCGAGGAGCTGCCCGAGGACGTCCACCCCGAGCTCCACGAGCAGCGCGGGCGCCACCGGCGCCACTAGGCCCCCACCAGGCGCCACCAGGCGCCGCCTGCTGTCCCGCCTCACTGGCGACCGAGGCGCCAGGTCGTCGTGCTCGCGTAGCGGTCGCCGGCGCGCAGTCTCGCCGACGGGAAGTTCGGGTGGTTGGGGGCGTCCGGAAATCCCTGTGTTTCCAAGGCGATTCCCGCACGGGGGCCGTATGCCGACCCCGACGTCCCCATGACCGTGCCGTCGAAGTGCGCTCCGGTGTAGACCTGCACGCCCGGTTGGTCACTGGTGATCTCCAGGGTGCGGCCGGAGCTCCCGCGCAGCGTTGCGACGGGACGCGGCCCGGTCCCTGTCACGACGAGGTTGTGGTCGAAGCCCTCGCCGTGGGTGAGCTGCTCGTCGTCGCGACCCAGTGCGTCTCCGAGCCGGACGGGAAGCCGCAGGTCGAAGGGTGTTCCGGACACGTCGCGGATCTCGCCCGTGGGGATCAGCTCGCTGTCGACGGGCGTGAATGCGTCGGCCGACACGGCGAGGTGGTGGGCATCGACGGCACCGGTGCCTTCGCCGTCGAGGTTGAAGTAGGTGTGGTTGGTCAGACTCACGACGGTGTCGGCGTCGGACGTGGCCGAGTAGTCGATGCGGACGACACCCGGCGCCACGCTGTAGGTGACGGTGACGTCGAGGGCGCCCGGGAAGCCCTGGTCGCCGTCGGGACTGTGCAGGCCGAGGCGCACGTGCGAGGCTCCCTGCTCCTCGATGGTCCAGTCCCGGCGGTCGAAGCCCTCGAGGCCGCCGTGCAGGGCGTTGCCGCCCTCGTTCGCAGTGACCGTGTGCTCCGCCCCGTCGAGCGTGAACCGGGCACCGGCCAACCGGTTGCCGAACCGTCCGATCGTCGCCCCGAGATAGCCGCCGTCCACGGCATACATCATCGGGTCCTCGTGCCCCAGAACGACATTCGTCGCGCCGTCGTCGTCGGTGACGACGAGCCGCCGCACCGCCGCGCCGGCCGTCACCACCTCGAGGAGCAGGCCCGCGGCGGTCAGCTCGAGCGAGGTCGGACTGGTGGGAGGCATGAGCGCTCCTTGTGGACGGGGACGGTCCGGGACGAGGGACCCGTGTCGTGGCGACGGTACGGCCCGGGCACCGGGGTGCGCCACCGCCCCGCCGCGTGGTTGTGACGGCTCGTCCACCTTGGCGCAGGGCAGACTGACACGATGGCGGAGACGAACTGGGCCGGAAACCACACGTACCGGGCACGCATCGAGCGGGTCCGGTCGGTGGAGCACCTCCAGGAGGTCGTGGCCGCGGCGCCGCGTGTGCGCGCGCTGGGCTCCCGGCACAGCTTCACCGACCTGACCGACATCACCGACGCGGACGGTGTGCTCGTGTCGCTGGCCGACCTGCCGACGACGGTCGAGGTCGACCCCGAGACGCGCACCGCTCGCGTGACGGGGCACGCGGCATACGGCGACGTGGCAGCGCAGCTGCAGCGAGCCGGCTGGGCTCTGGGAAACCTGGCCTCGTTGCCGCACATCTCCGTCGCTGGTGCCGTCGCGACCGGCACGCATGGCTCTGGCGTCGAGAACGGGTCTCTCGCAACGGCCGTCGGCTCGCTCGACATCATCGGTCCCGACGGTGGGCTGCGCACGGTGCGCCGTGGGGACGCCGACTTCGAGGGCAGCGTCGTCGCCCTCGGTGCCCTGGGGGTCGTGACCGCGGTGACACTCGACGTCGAACCCACCTACGACGTGCGACAGGACGTCTACACGGGCCTGTCGTGGGCGGCTCTTGCCGCCGAGGTCGACGCGGTCATGGGCAGCACCTACAGCGTGAGCCTGTTCACCCGCTGGGGTGAGGCAGGCATCGAGCAGGTGTGGCTCAAGAGCCGCTCCGAGGATGGGCCACCCGCGCTCCAGGGGGCGACGGCCGTGACGACGGCCGTGCACATGCTCGACGGGGGCGCAGTGGAGGCGGTGACCGAGCAGGGCGGCATCCCGGGTCCGTGGCTCGACCGGCTGCCGCACTTCCGCATGGAGTTCACCCCGAGCCGAGGCGAGGAGCTGCAGAGCGAGTACCTCCTGCCGCGCGAGCACTCGCTGACGGCGATCGAGCGACTGCGCAGCCTCGCCCCGCGGCTGGCGGCGGTGCTCCAGGTCTCCGAGCTGCGCACCGTCGCCGCTGACGACCACTGGCTCAGCAGCTCCTACGGCCACGACGTCGTCGGCGTGCACTTCACCTGGCTGCGCGACGTGGAGCGGGTGTATGCCGTCCTGCCCGCCGTCGAGGAGGCCCTGCTGCCGCTCGGGGCGCGACCGCACTGGGGCAAGTGCTTCGTCGCAGGCGTGCAGGAGCTCGAGCCGCTCTACCCGCGGATGGCCGCCTTCCGCGCGCTGCGCGACCGCGTCGACCCGGACCGCGTCTTCGGCAACGCCTTCCTCGACCGCGTCATCGGGTGAGGTGCTGCTCGCCGCGGGATCAGCTCAGTGGCGCTTGCGACGACCGGGACTCGGCGCCCGGGCGGCCTCGATGTCACTCGTCACCCCGCGCAGCCCTGCCGCGAGGGTGTCGAGCAGGGTCGCGACCCCCGGCAGGTCGGCGGCGGCGACGGGGTCGAAGGCCTGCGGCATCCAGTCGCGGACGTCGCTGAGCCGGCGCATCGCCGATTCGGGGATCTCGACGGTGCTGCGTCGACGGTCGTCAGGGTGGGGGACCCGCAGCACCATCTCGCGCTGCACCAGCCGGTCGACGAGGGTCGTCGTCGAGCTCGTCGTCAGTCCCAGGGCGGTTGCGAGGTCGGTCTGTCCCATGGGACCGCGGGCCAGCAGGTGGCTGATGGCACGGCTCTCGTTGACGGTCAGGTCGAGGTGGCTCGCCACGGCGATGCGGTAGCGCTCGCCGGCGAGGATCAGCTCCCGGAGGGCGGCGGTCGCAGCGTCGCGGGCGGCGGTTGCCGCGTCGTGGGCGGCGGTTGCCGCGTCGTGGGCGGCGGCGGTCGGTGTCATGCGCTCAATGTAGTGAGTGCCGTCGCTCGCCAGTCTGGTCGCTTGATTGTCGAACGAAGTATCCGTACCGTGATAGATGCGGCCTACCGGACGCGCCGCCAGGCCGCCCGCGGGATCGTCGGAGTCGGCGTTGAGCAGCCAGCGCCTGGTCCGAAACCTCCACCGGTGCTGCGCTTCCCCTCCAAGGCGGCTCATATGAACGGCAACGACACGGCGGTCGAGAGACTCCTCACCCCTGCGGAGGTGGCAACGATCTTCCGCGTGGACCCCAAGACGGTCAGTCGGTGGGCCAGGTCCGGCAAGCTCAACGCCCGGCGCACGCTCGGTGGTCACCGGCGCTACCCCGAGAGCGAGATCTGGGCACTGCTCGACCAGCCCCAGCACCACTAGGACCCGACGCGCCGACCCGGTGGGACCTCCGGGTTGGCTCTGAGGGCTTCGTGCCGGATTCGTGCGGCTTCGGCGGCTTCGTGTCGGCTCAGAAGTCGCCGGCGCCGCGCCGCAGCCGGGTGAGCACGTCGACGAGGGAGCGCACGTCCCTCGCGCCGAGGTCCGGCTGCTCGAACACCTCCGTGTTGAGCGCCTTGGTGGCCCGCTCGGCGAGCTCGCGCCCCGTCGGCGTCAGGGCCACGAGCATGGCCCGCCGGTCCTCGGGGTGCGTCGAGCGCGTCACGAGCCCGGCGTCCTCGAGCCGGTCGACCGCGTTGGTGACGCTCGTCGGATGCACCTGCAGGCGGCTGCCGATGACCTTCATCGGCAGCGACCCGCGCCGGCTGAACCAGAGGAGCATGAGCACCTCGTAGCGGGCGAAGGTCACGCCGAGCGGCTTGAGCGTCGCCTCGACCCGGGCGAGGACGATCTGGTGCGCCCGCATCAGCGAGGTGATGGCGGCCATGCCGTCGGCGGCCGGGCCCCAGCCCTGCTCGACCCACTGCTCGCGCGCCCGGGCGATCGGGTCGAAGCCGAGGCCGGACCCCACCCCGGCGCCTGCGGCGACCCCGTTGCCCGCGCCGCTCGGGGTGCCCGCGCCGCCGGCCATGTTGGTCTGCGCACTCATGGCGCCATCGTAGGTCGCGGACGCGTTGACGTCCATTAGTAGGAAGTCCTAGTATTTTCGCATGTCTGACGCACCGCAGCGCGACCTGCACCAGCCGACCCACCACGTCCGGCTCGTCACCGCGAGCAGCCTCTTCGACGGGCACGACGCGTCGATCAACATCATGCGGCGCATCATGCAGACGCAGGGCGCCGAGGTCATCCACCTCGGGCACAACCGCTCGGTCCAGGAGGTCGTCGACGCGGCGATCGAGGAGGACGTGCAGGGCGTCGCCGTCAGCTCCTACCAGGGCGGCCACGTCGAGTACTTCGAGTACCTCGTGCAGCTGCTCAAGGAGAACGGCGCCGGCCACATCCGCGTCGTCGGCGGCGGCGGCGGGGTCATCGTCCCCGAGGAGATCGCGCGGCTGCGCGAGTCCGGCGTCACGATCTTCAGCCCCGAGGACGGCCAGCGGCTCGGTCTCGTGGGCATGATCAACACCGGTCGTCGCCGACTGCGACTTCGACCCGTGGGAGACCAGCGCCGCGTCGCTCGAGGCCGTCCTCGCCGGTGAGCGGGCCGCGGTCGCGCGCGCCATCACGGGCGCCCAGGAGGGCGACATCGACGACGGCGACCCTCGCGCAGCATCCGCGAGGCCGCCGGCCGTCGCCGCGTCCCGGTCCTCGGCATCACCGGCACCGGCGGGTCGGGCAAGTCGAGCCTCACCGACGAGCTGATCCGCCGCCTGCGCCTCGACCAGCAGGACAAGCTGCGCGTGGCCGTCCTCGCCATCGACCCCACCCGCAGCCGCGGTGGCGGCGCCCTGCTCG
Source organism: uncultured Actinomycetota bacterium (assembly GCA_963849965.1). Classification (GTDB taxonomy): domain Bacteria; phylum Actinomycetota; class Actinomycetes; order Actinomycetales; family Dermatophilaceae; genus Terrabacter. Next base: position 161,655 of record CAWKJV010000032.1, read on the forward strand.
GCGACCGCATCCGCATGAGCTCCCTCGACGGTGACCGGGTCTTCTTCCGCAGCCTCGCGACGCGCGGCGGCTCCCAGGTGCCGACGCACCTCGACGACGTCCTCGACATCGTGCGCGCGGCCGGCTTCGACCTCGTCATCCTCGAGACTCCCGGCATCGGCCAGGGCGACGCCGCCATCGTCGACTACGCCGACGTCTCGCTCTACGTCATGACGCCCGAGTTCGGCGCGAGCAGCCAGCTCGAGAAGATCGACATGCTCGACCGCGCCGACGTCGTCGCCATCAACAAGTTCGAGCGCCGCGGCGCCGAGGACGCCCTGCGTGACGTCGGCCGCCAGATGGTGCGCAACCGCGAGGCCTTCGGCAAGAGCCCCGCCGACATGCCCGTCTACGGCACGTCGGCCGCGACCTTCAACGACGACGGCGTCACGGCGCTCTACCAGGAGCTGCGTGACCTGCTGTCCGACAAGGGGATGCCGCGTCGAGGAGGGCGTGCTGCCGCGGGTCGCCACCAAGCAGTCGACGCGCATCGCGACGATCGTGCCCGCCTCGCGGGTGCGCTACCTCGCCGAGATCAGCGACACCGTCCGCGGCTACCACGAGGCGACCGAGCGGTATGCCGCAGCCGCCAGTCGCGTGCAGCGACTCGAGTCCGTGCGCGGCGAGCTCGCGGCTGCCGCCGCGGCCGACGACGTCGGCAGCGCCGAGAGCGCGGTCGAGGCCGTGGAGGCCCTGCTCGACGAGGCCCGCACCGACCTGCCCGCACGACGTCGCCGGTGCCCTCGCCGCGTGGCCTTCGGTCGTCGAGTCCTACTCCGGCGACGAGCAGGTCGTCCGCATCCGCGGCAAGGAGATCCGCAACGTCCTGACGCGGGAGTCGTTGTCGGGCAACAAGATCCCTCGTGTCTCGCTGCCCCGCTATCGCGACCACGGCGAGCTCGTCAGCTTCCTGCGCCGCGAGAACCTCCCGGGCTACTTCCCCTTCACCGCCGGCGTCTTCCCGTTCAAGCGCGAGGGCGAGGACCCCGCTCGCATGTTCGCGGGGGAGGGGGACCCGTTCCGCACCAACCGCCGGTTCAAGCTGCTCTCCGAGGGCCAGCCCGCCACTCGCCTGTCGACGGCGTTCGACTCCGTGACGCTCTACGGCCGCGACCCCGACCCGCGCCCCGACGTCTACGGCAAGGTCGGCACGTCCGGCGTCTCCGTCGCGACGCTCGACGACATGAAGGCGCTCTACGACGGCTTCGACCTCGTGTCGCCCGACGACGTCCGTCTCCATGACGATCAACGGCCCGGCGCCGACGATCCTCGCCTTCTTCCTCAACACCGCCATCGACCAGCAGGTCGACGCCTTCACGGCGCGGGAGGGCAGGGAGCCGAGCGCCGACGAGCGCGCCGAGCTCACGGCATACGCCCTCGCCAACGTGCGGGGCACGGTGCAGGCCGACATCCTCAAGGAGGACCAGGGGCAGAACACCTGCATCTTCAGCACCGAGTTCTCGCTCAAGATGATGGCCGACATCCAGGAGTGGTTCATCGAGCACCAGGTGCGCAACTTCTACTCCGTGTCGATCTCGGGCTACCACATCGCCGAGGCCGGGGCCAACCCGATCAGCCAGCTCGCGTTCACGCTCGCCAACGGCTTCACCTACGTCGAGAGCTACCTCGCGCGCGGCATGAAGGTCGACGACTTCGCGCCCAACCTCAGCTTCTTCTTCAGCAACGGCATGGACCCCGAGTACTCCGTGCTCGGCCGCGTCGCCCGGCGCATCTGGGCCGTCGCGATGAAGGAGAAGTACGGCGCGGGGGAGCGCAGCCAGAAGCTGAAGTACCACGTGCAGACGTCGGGCCGGTCGCCTGCACGCGCAGGAGATGGACTTCAACGACATCCGCACCACGCTGCAGGCGCTCATCGCGATCTACGACAACGCGAACTCCTTGCACACCAACGCTTTCGACGAGGCCGTGACGACCCCGTCGGAGGAGTCGGTGCGTCGTGCCCTCGCGATCCAGCTCATCATCAACCGCGAGTGGGGCCTCGCGATGAACGAGAACCCGCTCCAGGGCTCGTTCGTCATCGACGAGCTGACCGACCTCGTCGAGGCGGCCGTCCTCAAGGAGTTCGACCGCATCACCGAGCGCGGTGGCGTGCTCGGCGCGATGGAGACCGGCTACCAGCGCGGCCGCATCCAGGACGAGTCGATGCTCTACGAGCACCGCAAGCACGACGGCAGCCTGCCGATCATCGGCGTCAACACCTTCCGCAACCCGCACGAGGGTGAGGTGCCCGCGCAAGGTCGTCCTCGCCCGCGGCACCGAGGAGGAGAAGCAGGGCCAGCTCTCGCGGGTCCGTGCCTTCCGCGCGACGCACGAGGTCGAGGCGGCGGCCGCGCTCGAGGAGCTCAAGGCCGTCGCGATCGAGGGCGGCAACGTCTTCGACGTCCTCATGCGCGCGGCCCGGGTGTGCTCGCTCCAGCAGGTGACCGAGGCCTTCTTCGAGGTCGGTGGCCAGTACCGCCGCAACGTCTAGCCCCGCTGCCGCCGCACCCCCAACCGTCGAAAGGCCACGTCTTGTCGCCTCTCAACCGTCGAAAGGCCACGTCGTGCCGCCTGCGGGCACTCGAGAGGCCACGTCGTGCCGCCCGTGACGCTCGCTGACGACCTGGCGTATGCCGTGTCCGTGCCGACGGCGCCCCGGCGGGTCGTGTCGCTCGTGCCGTCGATCACCGAGGCTCTCGCGACGAGCTGCCCGGAGCGTCTCGTCGGGGCGACGGACTGGTGCACTCATCCGAGCGACCTTGCGGTGCAACGGGTTCGCGGCACCAAGAACCCCGACCTCAAGGCCATCGCGGCGCTTGCGTCCCGACCTCGTCGTGGCCAACAAGGAGGAGAACCGCGAGCTCGACGTGCGGCGGCTGCGGGCCGACGGCATACCCGTCTGGGTGACCGACATCGAGACCGTGCCGGGCGCGCTCGACTCGCTCGGGCGGCTCTTCGTCGAGGTGCTCGGACCTGGGGACGCCCGACTGGCTCGCGGCCGCCCGGAGCGAGTGGGACCGGCCCGTGCCCGAGCCGTCCCTCGACGTCGCCGTGGCGATCTGGCGCGACCCGTGGATGGCCGTCGGGCGCGACACGTTCACCGGCGACCTCGTGGCCCGACTCGGCTGGCGCAACGTCCTGGCCGACGACGCCGACCGCTATCCGCACGTCGACGTGACCGATCTCGACCGCGACGGCCTCGTCGTGCTGCTGCCCGACGAGCCCTACGTCTTCACCGCCGACGACGGCCCCGAGGCGTTCGCGCACGCGCGGACCGCGCTCGTCAGCGGCCGACTGCTCACGTGGTACGGCCCGAGTCTCGTCGGGGCCGCCGCGGCCCTGACCGCGGCAGTCCCCGCCTGACCCGGCAACACGTGGCCCCTCGACGGGGAAGACGCGGCAACGCGTGGCCTCTCGACGGTCGTGACCCGGCAACACGTGGCCTCTCGACGGTCGTGACCCGGCAACACGTGGCCTCTCGACGGTTGAAACCGTCGAGAGGCCACGTTTGGCCGCCTCTGCCACCTCGAGTGGCCATCTTGGGCCGTCAGTCGTCGGCGACGACGACCAGGCCGGTGAGCAGGAGTCGCCGGGCGAGGTCGAGACCGACCATGTCGGCGCGCAGCACCCCGCCCGCGACGAGCGCGACGAACGTGCCGACGTCGTGCGCATCGACCGGGAAGTCGGCAAGCCGGCTGCGCAGGGTCGCGGGGCCGTGGCCTGAAGGGACCAGACGCGCCCCAACGTGCGGCCGGAGCACGAGTGAGGTGTCCGGCTGAAGCGCTTCGGCTGCCGCCACCTGGGCCAGCGGCCCGATGGGGGCGGGACGCTGAGTGCCACGGGCTCGCGCCTCGAGGGCGTCGACCACGGCGGCCGGCTCGATCGCGTCCAGCGCGCGCACCAGGGCGGCGCGCACCAGGTCCACGTCCGGGGTGATGGCGTCGTGGTCGAAGCCCGTCGGTGAGACGTCGAGCGAGGCACGCACCCGCTCGTCGCGGCTGGCGGCTGCAAGGGCGAGCGAGACGAGCTCGTCCGCGACGTGGCGTCGGGTCCAGACGTGGACACCGAGGGTCAGGTGGGTGCTGACGCCGCCCGCGGCGGTCGCCGAGTGGATCCACCCGCGGGGGAGGTAGAGGACGTCACCGGGGCGCAGCGTGAACTCGAGGTCCGGCGCGCGCCGCCCGGCCTCCTCGATCTCGAGGCGGTGGTCCGTCCACGGCTCGTCGCGCAGCGGTGCCTGGTGGACGGGCGACCTGACACGCCAATGCTTCTCACCCGCCATCTGCAGCACGAAGACGTCATGGACGTCGTAGTGGTCGCTGAAGCCGGTGCTTTCACTCGGGGTGACGTAGGCGTTGGCCTGGACGGGGTGGCCCAGCTCCTCCGCGAGCTGCTGGGCGAAGTCGATGAGCGGACCCCAGGTGCGGTGCAGCCCCTGCAGCACGAGGGTCGCTCCGCTCGCGAAGAGGCTGAGCAGCTTGTCGTCGCTCACCTGGTCGGCGACCGAGGCGCCGACCCCGCCGCCCTGGGTGAACTCCCGGTCGCCGAGGGTCCGGCCGTTCTGCGCGACCCGGAGGAAGGGGGCGCGAAGGCCGCGCCGCGAGACGAGCTCGTCGACCGAGCTCTCGTCGAAGAGCTCGAGCAGCCCTCCGGGCAGGTCGGATGCTCGAGTGACCACGGGCGTGTGCGCCCAGTGGTCGCGGGCGAATGCGTCCGCGTCGAGGGCGACCAGGGACTGGAGCGCCGAGTGCCCACGCTCTTGCGTGGACACCCGGCTCGTCGTGCCAGCGGGCATCAGATCGAGGTGGTCGGGTCCGCTCCGGCCCCACCGTCGGCGCCTCCGTCGTGGGTGCTGGTGTCGGCTCCGCCGTCAGCAGGGCCCTCGGTGTCAGCGTCGGTGTCGGCGCCGCCGTCGGCGCCACCGTCCTCGGCGCTCGTGTCGGCGCCCCCGTCAGCGGGCCCCTCGGTCGTCGGGTCGTCGCTCACGGGGTCCAGCGGGTTGTCGCTCATGGCTGCTCCTCCAACAGGTGTGAGGCGGCGCCGGACGACGCCGTCGCTCGTGCACCTACCCGGTCGAGGCGCCTCTGGCACAGACGGGCCAGGCGTGCTGTGATCGGGGCCATGGCGATCAGCAAAGGCGACACCGTCCACTGGAACACCTCGCAGGGCCGCACCACTGGCACGGCCGTCGAGAAGCGCGTCTCCGAGTTCACCTTCGACGGCCAGCAGTTCAAGGCGTCGAAGGACGAGCCCTACTGGATCGTGGCGTCGAGCAAGACCGGTGCGAAGGCCGCGCACAAGGAGTCCTCGCTCGACGGCGAGTGATGCGGTCACTCACGTCAGGTGGTCGAAGTCTCCCCGCGCCCACGCCGCGTGGCGGTCCGCCGAGCGTCGGAGCACGGCCTTGGCGTCCGACGGCACGACGGCGCCGAAGTTGTTGTAGAGCCGGTCGAAGTGCAATCCCTCGAGCTGGTCGGCGATGCGCTGGACCACGTTGCCCGACAGGGGAATCCGGTTCGGATAGCTGCGCATGAAGCTCACCGACCGGCGGTCCGGGTTGGGGAAGACGGCGTCGCCCGCGAGGAGCACGCCCCGTCCCTCCGCGCCCGCTGTCCACTCGACGACGGCCTGTCCACGGAAGTGCCCACCCACCCGGTGGAGGGTGAGTCCGGGTGCGACCTCCCGCCGCTCGTCGTAGAGCTCGACGAGCGGGTCCCGCCGGCGCACCCACTCGGCGTCCGGGGCCGCGACGAGGACCGGCACGCGGCCGAGCGCCCGGGCCCACTCCGTCTGGACGCCGTACATGTGCGGGTGGCTGGCGGCCACCGCCAGCGTCGGCCCGAGCGACCGCACGAAGTCCAGCGCCGCCTCGTCGACGTAGCCGACGCAGTCGAAGAGCAGCACGCCCTCGGGGTGCCCACGGCCATCGTCTGTTGGCCGATGCCGACGGCCGGCGTCGCGCACAGGCCCCAGAGACCCGTCTCCACCTCCGAGACGGTGATCCGGGTCCCGGCCTCGCGCAGCTCCCCGACGGTGGTCCAACGCTGCCCGTCCTCGGGCACCCACTGCCGCTCGTCCTCGCAGACGGCGCACTCGACGGGCGGCGTGGGCAGGTCGTCGGTCTCTACGGCACACGTGGCACAGATCCAGATCACCCGCCCAGACTGCCCCTTCGTGACGGGCTGTACCAGCCGGTTTGCGGGAGGATGCAAGGGTGATCCTGCACCTGCGCGCCGCCGTCGAGCAGTTGTATGCCGTCCCGCCCGCTCGCTTCACCCCGCTCCGTTCCGAGCTGGTGGCCGAGGCGAAGTCCGCCGGTGAGAAGGACCTGGCGACCTCGATCGGTGCGCTGCGCAAGCCGACGGTGGCCGCCTGGGCGGTCAACCACTTCGTGCGCGAGCACGGCGAGGAGGTCGGCGAGCTCCGGTCGTTCGCCGACCTGCTCCGCGAGGCACAGCGCACCCTGGACGCCGACCAGCTGCGCCTCCTCGGACGCGAGCGGGCCAAGCGCGTCGACGCCCTCGCCGACCGCATCGCCGAGGTCGCGGCGCAGGAGGGGCAGAAGCTCGGTGCCGGCGTCGCCCAGGAGGTGCGCGAGACGCTGACGGCCCTCATCGCCGACGAGGAGGCCGAGGCGTCGGTCCTCACCGGGTCCCTCGTCAAGGCCCTCAGCTACTCCGGGTTCGGCTCCGTCGACGTCGCGGACGTCGTCGCCCTCGGAGAGGTCGGGGACGAGGGGCACGACGACAGGGCGCCGCGGCCGTCGCTCTCCGTGCTGCCGGGAGGGGGAGGCGATCCCGTCGACCTCGAGGAGCGGCGCCGCAGCCGTCGGACCGCCGAGCGGGCGCGGCTCCAGTCGGCGCTCGAGACCGCCCGCGCCGAGCTGCGGGCCGCCGACCGCCAGGTCGCGGTCCTCACCGCCCGCCAGGAGGAGGTCACGGAGGGCATCGCCGACCTCGAACGGCGACTCGCGACCGCGAGAGCGCGGCTCGAGAAGGTGACGGGCGAGCTCGACGAAGCAGGCGGCATACGCGATCGGCGAGAGCGGGAGGAGGCCGCG
>CAWKJV010000033.1:0-41677 GCA_963849965.1 uncultured Actinomycetota bacterium
TCGGCGAGGTCGTAGCTGACCGGCTCCTCGAGCTGGTCGAAGGTGCACGACTCGGGCGTGCGGTCCTCGCGCCAGCGGACGAACTGCGCCGTGTGCCGGAAGCGTCGCCCTCCATGTGGTCGTAGCGCACCTCGACGACCCGCTCGGGCCGCAGGGGCACGAACGAGAGGTCCTTCTGGTTGTTCCAGCGGGAGTACTCCGACGACCGCGGAGTGCGTACGCCGCCGGCCTCCTCCGCGGGCGCGGCCCAGTTCCAAGGGTGCTCGTCCCACTCCGCCACGAGCGGCTGGAGCTCCTCGAAGAGCTCCTTGCGCCGGGCCATCGGGAAGGCACCGATGACGCCGACCGACGCGAGCTGCCCGTCGTCGCCGTAGAGCCCGAGCAGCAGCGAGCCGATCGCGTCGGGTCCGCTCTTGTGCACCCGGTAGCCCGCGACGACGCAATCGGCGGTGCGCTCGTGCTTGACCTTGAACATCAGGCGCTTGTCGGGCTCGTAGGCGATGTCGACGGGCTTGGCGATGACGCCGTCGAGACCGGCGCCCTCGAACTGGGTGAACCAGCCCTTGGCGACGTCGCGGTCGGCCGTCGCCGCAGTCAGGTGGATCGGCGCCTGGGCTTTGGCCAGCGCCCTCTCCAGAGCGGCGCGACGCTCGGCGAAGGGCTTGTCCAGGTAGGACTCCTCGCCGAGGGCGAGCAGGTCGAAGGCGACGAACGAGGCCGGCGTCTCGGCGGCGAGCTTCTTGACCCGTGACGCGGCCGGGTGGATGCGCTGCTGGAGCAGGTCGAAGTCGAGGCGGTCGCCCGACGACGGTGACACGAGGACGATCTCGCCGTCGATGACGCACTTCTCCGGGAAGTTCGCGAGCACGGCCTCGACGACGTCGGGGAAGTAGCGCGTCATCGGCTTCTCGTTGCGCGACCCGATCTCGACGAGGTCGCCGGACCGGTAGATGATCGACCGGAAGCCGTCCCACTTCGGCTCGTAGAGCACGTCGACCTTGACGGCCGAGAAGTCCTTGACCGGCTTGGCGAGCATCGGCGACACAGGAGGGACGACCGGCATACCCCACGTCGTGCGGAGGTCGGCGTCGCGCTCGGCCTTGGGAGCCATGTACTCCCCGTCGGCCTTGTCGGTCCGTCGCTTGCTCGGCTGCACGCGCGGCGGCTCGCCCGGCATCTTGGGGTAGTCCGGAGGGAAGTTCAGCTCGCCGAGGCCGCGCTCGCTGACGTCCTTGTCCCACAGGGCGATTGCCGCGGCGACGTCGCCGATCTCGTCGTCGATGCCGGCCCACGCATCCCCGCGCGAGGCGACGAGCTCCGGCACCGTGCGCACCGTGAGCTCCTTGGGGTCGACCGACCCGAGCTCGTCCCAGGTGACCGGCGTCGACACGGGCGCACCCGGCAGCGGACGGGGTGAGTAGGCGGACGCGATGGTCCGGTCGCGGCACGCCTGGTTGAAGTCGACGAAGACCTTGTCGCCGCGCTCCTCCTTCCACCACGACGTCGTGACGAGGTCGGGCAGCCGGCGCTCGAGCTCGCGCGCGATGCCGATGACGCCGTGCCGGACGTCGAGGAACTCGTGCGTCGGCGCGACCCGGGCATAGACGTGCACGCCGCGGTTGCCGGAGGTCTTGGCCCACGCGGTGAGCCCGATCTCGGCCATCACCTCGCGCAGGGCGAGGGCAGCCTCGACGGCGTCCTTGAACCCCCGGCCCGGCTGCGGGTCGAGGTCGATGCGCAGCTCGTCGGGGTTGTTGACGTCCGCCGTCCGCACCGGCCACGGGTGGAAGGTGATGGTGTTCATCTGCGCCGCCCACACGGCATCGGCGATCTCGTCGATGACGAGCTGCGGGTGCTTGCGCCCGGACGGATAGGTGCACATGACGGTGCGCGTCCCCTCGGGCACGCCCTTGGGCGGGTTCTTGGAGAAGAACTCCTCGCCCTCGATGCCCTCCGGGAAACGCTGCAGCGTCACCGGCCGGTCGCCCAGCGCCCGCAGCATCGGGTCGGCCACCGCGACGAGGTAGTGCGCCACGTCGAGCTTCGTGACCGGCTTGCCGTCGGCCATCCCGGCCGCGGGCCACAGCACCCGGTCGGGACTCGAGACGCGCACCTCCCGCACCCCGGACGGGCTCGACGGGCTGGGCGCTGCGATGACAGCGGGCTTGGCGCTCACCCGCCCGATCGTAGCCACGGGGTGAGACGTCGCAGGCGTTGCGCGCCCAAACGGGTAGGTGACCGCCATGACCCAAGCACCAACACTGCACAATCTCGGCGGCGAACGCTTCGTGCTGCTGACGACCTACCGCCGCTCGGGCGAGCCGGTCGCGACTCCCGTGTGGGTGCTTCCCGACGCCGGCGCCGCCATCGTCAGCACCCCCGAGGGGACCGGCAAGCTCAAGCGCCTGCGTGAGGACCCGCGCGTCACGGTCCAGCCGTGCGACCGCCGCGGCAACGTGGACCCGGGCGCCCCGGTCGTCGAGGGCCGTGCCGAGATCATCACCGACTCCGCCGCGTCCGAGGCGGTCAACCGCCGGCTCGCGCGCAAGTACGGCATCGAGTTCCACATCTTCATGGCCATCGAGTGGGTCGTGCGACGCGGCAACAGCAACCGCGTCGTCGTGCGGATCACCCCCACCGCCTGACGATCCGGCCCCCGCGGTCGTCCGCACTGGTTACATGGAGGCATGCGGCCCTCTGGAGTCGCCAACCCGGGCGGGCCCCCGGCCGGCATCGTGGTGCGGGGAGGCTCCCCCGCGCTCGCCGAGGCCGTGCGCCGACTCGTGCCCGCTGCATACGGCAAGGCGGTCGTCCTCGTCCGCCTCTCGCCGCCCACGCCGGCGTCCGCCGCCGTCGTGCACACCGTCGTCGACGCGCTCGCGGACGCGGGCTGCGAGGTCACCGTCGGCTCCGTGCTGGCGAGCCGGGAGCGCGATCGGGGACATCGATCGGTGGGTGCCCTCGCGCACGCCGCCGGCCTGACGGGACACACGGACCGTGGGCGGCCGTATGCCGTCGTCGACCTCGCCGACGACCTCGTGGCCGCGCCGGTCCCCCCGTCGAGCGCCCTCGCCGAGCAGGTGGTGTCACGCTCGTGGTCGGGCGGGGACACGCGCGTCGTCATCGGGCGCGCGGTCACGGACCTCGTCGATGCGTATGCCGGGTGCCTCGACACGCTCCTGCGTGTCCTCCCCGAGGTGGCCGGCTGCGAGCCGGCCGACGTCGCCGTCGACGTGCTCAGGCACCTCGCCCCGCACCTGGCCGTCGTCGACGCGACCGCGACGAGCGGCGGTGCGGACGGCAACCGCCTTCTCGATTCGCGCCAGACGGACACCGTCGTCGTGGCGACGGACCCGCTGCTGGCCGATGCGACCCTCGCGGCCCTGCTCGGCGTCGACCGGTCGTCGTCGCGCCTCGTGGAGCGGGCCATCGACGTGCTCGGACCCCCGCAGGGGCCGGTCGAGGGTGACCTCCAGCCGTTCGCCGCCGTTGAACGGGCACACCCCCTCGCCACCCGGGCGGCTCGTCGTGCGACCCGGGACCCTCGTCTCGCGCGCGTCCTGAGCGCCGCGACCGGCGGCCCCGACGCCGGGTCCGCCCCGGCCGACGCGGTTCTCGCCGGCCTGCGACCGATCGTCACCGAGGCGGTGCGGGCGGCGACGGACCCGGTCGGGCAGGCCGCCCTCGTGGGCCTGCTCGGTGTCGTCGGCACGCTGACCGAGGGCGGGCAGACTTGGGCCGCGACGATGGACAAGGACCGGGTCGACCGCCGCGTCGTCCCGCTCGGCTTCGACCCGGGTGCCTACCCCGATGCCGACTTCGACGGGCTGCCCGGGCACCTGGCCGCCGCCGACGCGGTCGTCGACGCCCTCCCGCCGCCCGCGGACGAGGAGGGCCTGCGCTGGTGCATCGTCGACGGCGCGACGGTGTTCGAGGTGAGCAGGGTGGTGGCGGCCGACTTCGACGCGTGGGTCGAGCGCGTCGACGTGGCCGAGGGCATCAGCCTCATGGCCGACTACATCGGAGGCCGTCGGGTCCCCGTGGGGGAGGACCCGGTGCGGGAGGCCCTGCGCGGCAGCGGCAGGCCGAGCGCAACCTCTACCTCCCGCAGCCCAACTACGTCGCAGCCTGGGGTGGCGAGCCCATCGACGTCTGCAAGATCGAGCTCGTCGAGCGGGGACCGGACCGGCACCGGCTGCTCTGGCGGACCGTCCACAGCCCCAACGGGTCAGCGGTCCACGACGACGGGACCCTCACCTTCGAGCGGGTGGCGGTGCCGGACGGTGACCCCCGCACCCGGGTGACCATCCGCGGCCGCCAGCTCTTCACCCTGCCGACGGTGCTCGACGCGGCAGACCTGCCGTCACTGCCCGAGCTGCACGGCCCACTGCTCGAGGAGGCGTACCGGCGCTTCTTCACGCGCCACGTTCGACAACCTCGAGGCCTGCTTCGAGGGCCGCGAGTTCCGCATCGGGCGACCCCCACCCGACCCGACCGAGCCCCTGCTGACCGAGTCGGTGCGGATGCTCGTCGACGGCCTGACCTCCCGACGGGGTGGCGACGAGGCGCGCCGGGCACGAGGCAGGCCGACCGGCGCCGGATCCCGACCCGGCCCTCGACGTGCACGGCTTCCGTCACGTCAAGGGGACCCGGTGAGGGTCGCCGTCACCGGCGCCACCGGGCTCGTCGGCCACCACGTCGTCGTGGCTGCGCTCGCCGCGGGGCACGAGGTGTCGGCCGTGACGCGGCTCGGTCGCCGCCTGCCCGACCGGCTCGAGTCGCTCGGCTCAGTGCGGAGGGTCGGTGCGGAGCTGACCGACGCGTCGTCCCTCGCTCGCGCCCTCGACGGCACGGGCGGCGTCGACGCCGTGATCCACTGCGCCGCGGTCTACTCCTACGCCCCCTCGGCGGCCACGGAGCTCACCGACGTCAACGTCACCGGGACGCGACTCGTCCTCGAGGCGGCGGCCGCCGCCGGAGCCACCCGGGCCGTCGTGACGAGCTCGTCCGTGACGTGCGGGTCCGGCCTCCTGCCAGTGGCGCGCACCGAGCGCGACCACCTCGGCAGCGAGCCCGTCCCGGCGTACTACGCCAGCAAGGTGCGCCAGGAGCGCGAGGCCCTCGACGTGGCGTCGCGCACCGGGCTGGACGTCGTGCTGGCCCTGCCGACCGTCGTGCTCGGGGGACCGCTCGACCGGCTCGGGCCGAGCAACGCCATCGTGCTGCGCTACCTGCTCGACCCCACCCGCAGCACCTTCCCGGGCGGCTGCAACGTCGTCGACGCGCGCGACGCGGGGGCCGGGCACGTCACCCTCCTCGAGCACGGCGAGCCGGGGGAGCGCTACCTCCTCGGTGGCGACAACGTCACGTGGCGCACCCTGCACGCCCTCGTCGCCGACCTCGCCGGCATCCCGCAGCCCGTGGCCGAGCTGCCGCCCGGCGTCGCGTGGCTCGCCTCGGCAGCCGCGGAGGCCTGGGCCAGCGTGACGTCCACGACCCCGCTCTCGACCCGGGAGGAGGCGACGACCGTGGGTCGGCACTACTGGTACTCCTCGGACCCGCTCGCGCGCTGGGGTATGCCGCCCGCCCGGCCCGCGAGGCCGTGGCTGCCTCCCTCGCCTGGCTGGCGGTCAGCCCGGACCTCCCCCGCGTCGTGCGGGAGTCGCTCCGGCTGCGGCCCGAGGTGCGGGCCGCCCGACCGCTCCAGCCGCGAGCGGTGGCGGGCCCGTCCGGAGGGGACGGCGACGCTGCGCCCGCGACGGTCACTCCTCGACGACGACCGCCACGTCCAGCACCGCCTCGACGCCGCCCGTCACCTCGATGACGCCGACGTAGCGTTCGCCGGTCCGCACCACCTCCGGGGACAGGTCCACCTCGAGCTGCACGTCGTGGTCGGCGCCGGCGGGGATGGTGACCCCCTCGGGGTCGAGCCGAAGCTCGAGGCTGACGTGGCGTCCGGTGTCGGGCTGCAGCCGACCTGCCGAGAGGAGCACGCGTCGAGCCCTGGGGTGGGAGTTGGCCAGCGTGACCGTGCCGGTCGCCGTCTCGCCCGGGCGGCCGTGGAGGGTGACGGCGGCCCGGCGGACATCCGGTTCGCCGGTGGCCGGGGCGGCGGCCTCGTCGCTGGATGCCGCCGACAGGACGATGCCCTCGCTCGTCGGAACCGGTCGCGGAACCGGTCGAGGTATAGCAGGGGCGCCGGTCGAGGTACCAGCCGGGGCGCCGGTCGCGGTGCCGGACGACGGTCGGCCGGGGCGCGTGCGCGAGGCGGCCCGGGTGTCACTGATGACGCGGGCCATGCTCCGGCTGCTGATGGCGACGAGGCTCCCGGCGACGTCGAGGCCCAGCGCCCCGACCTCCCTCCAGTAGCGGGCGCTCTCCCGGCTGACGGCGTCGAACCACGCCCGCCCGGCCGTCGTCGCGTCGACCTCGGAGGAGAGCGTGGCGCGACCGAGCTCGATCGACTGACGGGCGAAGCTCGCCTGGGCCGCCATGGCCTCGCGGGCCAGCTCGGTGATGCGGGCGAGGGTCTCGTCCTGGTTCCTCTGGTTCGTGGGCATCTCGCGTGCCTCCTCAGGAGCAGCAGCCGCAGTCGGAGCCGACCTCGACCGGGTCGCACATGGCGGGGCTCACCACGACGGCGACGCGGAGCGGCCGGGCAGCTGCCCTCGAACCGGACGTCGGCGTAGGCGCTCGAGCAGGCTGTGACGTCCTGCGGCAGCTCGACCCGGCCCGGCCCCTCCTGGGTGTCAGGGCCATCGCCGGCCGACGCCAGCCCCGGTGTCCCCGCCGGTGCCGCCGGTACCGGTGTCGGCCGTGCCGGTGTCGGCTGTGGGGGCGACCCCGACGACGAGCCGCACCACCCGGTCCTCGCACGGCTGCAGGGTCGAGCTGCTCCTCCTCGAGCACTGGCGACGACGGTGACGCCGTCTCCGCAGCAGGGGTGCCACGGCCCGACCTCCAGGGTGACGTCCCGCTCACGCCGCCACGGGTTGTGCAGGTTGAGCGGCACGACCCGGCGCTCCCCGACCCGGGCGTGCACGACGACGTCGGCGTCGGGCTCGCAGCAGTCGCAGGCACCATGACAGCCCCAGGAGGTCTCCCCGCAGCCGCAGTCGTGGTCATGACGGTGGTCGTGGTGCTCGTGGCTGGTGGTCGTGGTGGTCGTGTCGGTGGTCGTGGTGGTCGTGGTGGTGGTGGTCGTGCGCGGACGCGTCGTCCGCGTGCCCGCCCACGGCATCCCGGCTCCCGGCGTGCCGGCGGCCGTGAAGGACGCGGCGAGGTCGTCCCAGAGGGTCTGGGAGGAGTCCATCCACTGCTGCACGGCATCGGCCCAGCCGGTGCGCAGCGACGTGAACAGGTCTGGGTGAGGTCGTGCTCATGACTTCGTCTCCGATGCGTCTCGCGGAAGGATGATGACCTGCAGGTCGGCGGTGCCGACCGGGATGGTCGCGGTGTGCCGTCGGGCGGGTTCGAGGTCCTCCGGGACCTCGAGCCGGGCCTCGAGCGTGAGGGTCTGTCCGGGCTCGACGACGGTCGGTGCGTCGAGCACGAGGACGACGTCGGGTCCCGGGTCCGGGCCCCCGTCGTCGGTGCGGGCCATCGCTCGGGAGGCGAGCGGCATACGCACGTTGCCCGAGTTGCTGACGACGAGGGTCACGTCCTGGCCCCCGGCTCGGCGCGGACTCGGCCGGGGCTCAGCTCGAGCGAGAGGTGCTCCACGACGGTGACGACGACGGGGCGGCGCACCCCGCCGAGCTCCATCTCGGCCTCCCGCCGACCCGGCGGGGTCGACGCGGCGAGGGGCACGGTGACGGGAACCGACGCCGTGGCGCCGGTCGCGATGATCGCCGTCGCCGACCCCGTCACCGAGAGTTCGTCGAGGTGCAGCGTGGCTTGGCGGACGACGAGCCGGGCGCCCGAGGTGTTCTCGACGGTCACGGTGGTGGTGAGCCGGCCCGGCGGACCGCTGAGCACGATGGCGTCCTCGGACTCGGACGGCCGGGCCCGCTTGCTCGTCGAGGTCCTGCGTCGTGGCGTCGGCATCGGAGGCCTCAGAGCTCGATGACGACGGGGTCGGTGCGGGCCGGTCGCACCTGGGTCGACGTGCTGCCGCGCACGGTGACGGCGAAGAGCTCGAGCCCGAGGACCGACCAGCTCCACTGCTGCTCGTAGGGGGTGCAGACCTCGGTCGGCGGGGGCGGGGCCAGCTCGAGCCGCACGCACGAGTCGAGCGCCACGGGCCGGAGGTCGATGACCGAGGCCGAGTCGACCTTCGACGTCGTCGTCACCGGGGCGAGGGCGACCTTCGAGTCGGTGTTGACCGTGTTCTCACCCGCCAGCGTCGTCGTCGTGCCGCCGGCCAGGGTGAGGTTCATGGCGTCGAGCCCGGCCAGGGTGCTGGTCACGTCTGCCGTCACGTCGCTGTTGACCGCGCCGCTGAGGTTCGTGTTGATGCTGTAGTCGGCCATCAGTGCTCTCCAGACGACGGGTCGGGCTCGGGTTCGGGGCTGACGAGGTAGGAGTGGTGGAAGCCGAGGCGCGGGTCGGCCCAGTCCGAGAGGCTCCCGTCGATCTCGCCGAGCTCGGGCATGACGACGCGGTCGCGGACGGTGAGCGACGGGTAGTCGTAGACGGTGATGTGGTTCTGGCCGCGGTTGGCCGTGAAGAGCAGGGTCTGGTCGGCCGACAGCTGGCAGGCGTAGATGCCGTCGATGAGCGACCCGCGGCTGACCCGGAACGACTCGGCGAAGAGGTTCGCGTTGCTCAGCACGTTGGCCGCGCATGAGGCTCTCGCCGACCGTCGTCAGCGACTGCCGCGGGTAGGCCCACGACTCGAGGCTGCCCGGGTGCTCGTCGACGATCCGGTGCCGGGTCATCGTCTCAGGTCGACGAGGACGACGGTGTGGCTGCCGCCGGTGCAGAAGATGAGCTCGGAGTCGGAGATCGTCACGTCGGAGTTGACGTGGGCCGGCACGTCGCGGTCGGCGGCCCAGTGGCGCAGCACCTGGCCGCTGCTCGGCGTCGATCTCGAAGGCGTACTGCCGCAGCCACGCCATGCCCCAGTGCTCGTAGTCGGACCGGTCGGCCGGGTGGACCCGGAAGGAGATCGCGTAGAAGACGTCGAGGACCGGGTGGCACACGACGTGCCAGCAGGTCGTCGGCAGCAGCACGCGTGCGGACCTCCCCCGTCACCGTGTCGAGGATGCCGACCTCGCGGGCCTCGCCGCGCGCGGGGTGGTCCATGCCGCCGTAGACGATGTAGCGCCCCGACGCGGTCTGCTTCATCGCGTGCGGCACCTTGAGCCCGTGCGGGGCGACGACCTCCGCCTTGGTGAGGCGGTTGACGTCGAACCTCCACAGGTGCTCGCCGATGGCCGTGACGAACTGGGTGTCGTCGAGCCAGACGAGGTGCGTGCTGCCCTTGATCGTCGTGTCGGGCACCTCGAAGCGCAGCGTCGAGACGCGGTCGACCTCCTCGAGGGTGGCCAGGTCGTAGAAGAGCAGGTGCTGACCGGTGTTGCCGAGGAAGCCGATCGCGCCGGCTCGGGTCGACGCTCGGGGCATGGCCGCCCGAGGCCCCGGTGAAGTAGCTGACCTTGTAGGAGTGGTCGCCGGTCCCGGGGTCGTAGCGGAAGAGGCACACGCCGGCCCGGCCCTCGAGTCCGTTCAGACCGTTCCCGTCGAGGGCGACGTGGAACGCGTAGGGGTACTCACGCATCGGCAGCCCCGACCGCATCGTCTCCGCGAATCCGGCGCAGGCCCCTCACACCGGCCCTTTCAGGCTAGCCCCGGGCTGGCCGGCCTCGCAGGAAAGCGCGATTCGCCGCCGTAGGCTCAGGCGCGTGCCGACGAGCCGAGGTGCGACGATCCGGGGGCTGGCGCTCGCCTGCCACCCGGGGCCCACCCTCGCGGTCACGGTGCTCACCGCCCTGCTCGCCCGCTCCGCCGGCCACACCCTCGGGCGCGGCCTGCTCGTGACGTCCGCCGTCCTCGCCGGGCAGCTGTCGATCGGGTGGAGCAACGACCTCATCGACGCCGCCCGCGACCGGGCGGTCGGCCGCGCCGACAAGCCGATCGCGGCCGGTGACGTGTCCGAGCGCGTCGTCCGCGCCGCCACGGCGGTCGCCCTCGCGGCCTGCGTCGTGCTGTCCCTCGCGTGCGGCTGGGCGTCCGGGCTCGTCCACCTCCTCCTCGGGGTGACGTCCGGGTGGGTGCACAACCTCTGGACGAAACGGACGGTGCTCTCCCCGCTGCCGTATGCCGTCGCCTTCGGATCGCTGCCGGCCGTCGTCACCCTCGCGCTGCCCGTCCCGGTGTGGCCGGCCGCGTGGGTGATGGTGACGGGCGCGCTCCTCGGGGTCGGCGCGCACCTGCTCAACGCG
This sequence comes from uncultured Actinomycetota bacterium, assembly GCA_963849965.1. GTDB lineage: Bacteria > Actinomycetota > Actinomycetes > Actinomycetales > Dermatophilaceae > Terrabacter. Next base: position 10,386 of record CAWKJV010000033.1, read on the forward strand.
CTGCCCGACCTCGCCGACGACGAGGCCACGGGGGTCCGCGGCCTGCCGCAGCGACTGGGCGCCACCGCCGTCCGGTGGCTGGCGCCCGGGGTGCTGCTCGCCGGGACGGCCGTGGCGGCCTACGGCCCCGGCATCGACGCGGAGGGCGTGCTCCTGCTCGCGGTCTGCGCGGTGCTCGCGGTCGTGGCCGTCGTCGCGCGCGGCCGGCTGCCCTTCGTGGCGGCGATCGGGATCGCGCTCGCCAACGTCGTCGCCCTCGTGGTCCGAGCATGAGCGACACCTGCGCGACCGCCTCCGCTTAGGCTGGGTCGGTGAGCCACCTAGCGGCCGTCCGCGGCGTCCTGCCCGAGCACAGCTACGCGCAGGCCGACGTCACGGCGGCCTTCGCCGACGTGCTCGGCTCGCGTCGGGCCCGACCGGGCCCTGCTCGAGCGGTTCCACGCCAACTGCGGGGGTCAGCCAGCGACATCTCGCGCTGCCGCTCGAGCGCTACTGGGAGCTCGAGGGTTTCGGTGAGGCCAACGACGAGTTCATCCGCGTCGCCACCGAGCTCGGCTCGCACGCCGTCACCAAGGTGCTCGCGGCCGCCGGTCTCACTCCGCGGGACGTCGATCTCATCATGTCGACGACGATCACCGGTCTCGCCGTCCCGTCGATCGAGGCCCGGGTCGCGGCCGAGATCGGGCTGCGCGACGACGTCAAGCGCGTCCCGCTCGTCGGGCTCGGTTGCGTCGCAGGGGCGGCCGGCGTCGCGCGGGTCCACGACTACCTCCTCGGCCACCCCGACGACATCGCCGTCCTGCTGTCCGTCGAGCTGTGCAGCCTCACGGTCCAGCGCGACGACCGGTCGGTGGCCAACCTCGTCGCCAGCGGCCTCTTCGGCGACGGCGCCGCCGCCGTCGTCATGGTCGGCGCGAACCGGGCCGCGCGCCCTGGCGGCCGGCCAGCCGCGCATCGTCGCCACGCGCAGCCGCCTCTACCCCGAGACCGAGCGGGCCATGGGCTGGGACGTCGGCGCCACGGGACTGCGCATCGTCCTCGGCGCCGAGGTGCCCGACCTCGTGCGTGCGAACGTCCGCGACGACGTCGACCGCTTCCTCGCCGACCAGGGGCTGACGCGCGCCGACATCGGCTGGTGGGTCGCCCACCCCGGCGGCCCGAAGGTGCTCGAGGCGATGCAGGAGGCGCTCGAGGTCGACCGCGAGGCGCTCGGCGTCACGTGGCGCTCCCTCGACCGGATCGGCAACCTCAGCTCGGCCTCGGTGCTCCACGTCCTCGCCGACACCCTCGCCGACCACACGCCCGAGCCCGGGTCGTGGGGCGTCCTCATGGCGATGGGCCCCGGCTTCTGCCTCGAGCTCGTCCTGCTCCGCGCGGCGGACTGAGGCGCCGATGACTGTCGCAGTGGCTCTTCACCGGGCTCGTCGTGCTCGTCGGGCTCGAGCGTCTCGCCGAGCTCGTCGTGTCGAAACGCCATGCAGCGTGGGCGTTCTCGCACGGCGGCGTCGAGCGCGGCCAGTCGCACTATCCCGTCATGGTCGGGCTCCACACCGGCCTGCTCGTCGGTGCCGTCGCCGAGGTCTGGGCTCGCCGACCGGCCCTTCGTCCCGGCGCTCGGCTGGGTCATGCTCGCGCTCGTCGTCGCGAGCCAGGCGCTGCGGTGGTGGTGCATCACCACCCTCGGCAACCAGTGGAACACCCGCGTCATCGTCGTCCCCGGCCTCCCGCTCGTGCGCCGCGGCCCCTACGGCGTCATCCCGCACCCCAACTACGTCGCCGTCGTGGTCGAGGGCTTCGCCCTGCCGCTCGTGCACAGCGCCTGGGTGACGGCCCTGGTCTTCACCGTCGCCAACGCGGCACTGCTCACCGTGCGCATCCGGTGCGAGAACGCCGCCCTGCGCGAGATCGCCTCTCCCGCAGACATGCCCAGCGGAGCGACGACGTGAGCGCCGACCGGAGCGCCGACGTCATCGTCATCGGCGGAGGTCCCGTCGGGCTCGCCGCCGCCTTGTATGCCGTCCGCTCGGGCTCGCTGCCACCGTCCTCGAGCCTCGGGCCGGCACCATCGACAAGGCCTGCGGTGAGGGGCTGATGCCCGGCGGCCTCCAGGCGCTCACCGACCTCGGGGTCGAGCCGCCCGGACGCGACGTGCGGGGCATCCGTTACGTCGCCGGAGGGCGCTACGCCGAGGCCGACTTCACCGCCGGGCCCGGCCGGGGCGTCCGGCGCACCGTCCTGCACGACGCCCTGCGCCAAGCGGTGGCCGCGGCGGGCGTCGAGGTGCTCCCGTTCGGGGCGGCCGAGGTGACGCAGGACGAGACCCGGGTGAGCGTGCGCACGGCAGCCCGGGGGCGCCGGGCCGACCCTGACGGCACCGTGGGTCGTCGCCGCCGACGGGCTGCACTCACCGACGCGTCGGTCGGTCGGCCTCGAGCGCGACCACACCGCCGGTCGCAGGGCCGAGACGCAGCCGCTGCGCCGCTACGGGCTGCGCCAGCACTACGGCATACGTCCGTGGGGAGACCACGTCGAGGTCTACTGGGGTCCCCAGGGCGAGGCCTACGTGACGCCGGTGGCCGATGACCTCGTCGGTGTCGCCGTGCTCAGCACGCAACGGAACCCGTTGTCGGACAGCCTTGCCCAGTTCCCCGGCCTGCGCGAGCGACTGGACGGAGCGCCCGTCGTCACGTCGGTCCGCGGCGCCGGACCACTCCGGCAGCGGACGACGCACCGCGTCGCCGGACGGGTCCTGCTCGCCGGCGACGCGAGCGGCTACGTCGACGCCCTCACCGGTGAGGGCATCTCGCTCGGCCTGGCCCACGCCCGGGCCGCGGTCGCGGCCATCGTCGCGGACGACCCGACGTCCTACGAGCGGTCGTGGCGGGCGGCCACGCGGCGCTACTCGCTCCTGACTCACGCCCTCGTCCAGGCGACGCGCCCGACGTGGGCCCGTCGACTGCTGGTGCCCGCGGCGGCGCACCCTGCCGAGCGTCTTCCGCGGCGCCGTCAACGAGCTCGCGAGGCCGGGACGATGACGGCGACCGGGCCGGAGGAGCTCGTCGTCCTCGTCTCTGCCGACGGCCACGCCATCGGTACCGCGCCCGAAGGCGACGGTCCACCATGCCGACACCCCGCTCCACCTCGCCTTCTCCGTCTACCTCTTCGACGACCACGGCTCGCTGCTCGTGACGCGGCGCGCCCGCTCCAAGGCCACCTTCCCGGGCGTCTGGACCAACTCGGCGTGCGGGCACCCGGCGCCCGGGGAGCCCGTCGAGGACGCGGTGCTCCGCCGGGCCCGGGACGAGCTGGGTCTCGACGTGCACGACCTGCGTCTCGTGCTGCCGCGCTTCTCCTACCGGGCCGAGATGGACGGCACCGTCGAGTGGGAGCTGTGCCCCGTGCTCACCGGGCGCGTCGCCGGGGTCGGCGCCGGAGCCCGGCCACGACCCGCCGAGGTCGAGGACGTCCGATGGGTGGACGTGGGAGGCGTTCGCCGCGGACGTCCTCGCCGGTGGCCGCACGGTGTCGACGTGGTGCCGCGAGCAGGTGGCCGAGCTGGACGGCCTCGGGACCGAGCCCGTCCGTCTGGCCGACGGCCGACCCGGCGGATCTCCCGCCCGCCATGACGTCGCGTTCGACGAAGGGCACCGCGGTGGCTCGCCCCCGTGCTGGGTAGGTGAAGGGGGTGACCACGACCTCCGCTCCCCGCCCGGCGCCGCCCCGCATGCCGACCCCGCCCGCACGGGTGGCCGGGGTCGCGCTCGCTGTGGGACTCGGCCTCGTCGCCCTGATGACCGGGCGCAAGCCGCTCCACGCGGCAGGGCGGACGTGGGGTGCCGAGCTGCGCATCGACGTGCCCAAGCCCGGCCTCGGGGTCCCGCTGCTCCGGGACCGGGGCGTCCACCCGTGCACCGCCCGGGTGTCGCGAGCGGTCGGCACGCCCGACGGGTGGTGGGACATCGGCGGTCTGGCCCTGCGCCTGCCGGGGCCGGGACCCTGGGCCGCCCCGCGGACCTGCTCTTCGCGACGACGGGCACCGGACGCGTCGGCCGGCACCTCCTGCAGGCCGGTGCGACGGGCGGCCGGTCGTCCGCTGACGACGCTGCTGCCGACGAGGGCGGGGGGCCATTCGGTCGCGCTGCTCCTGCGTCCGGTCGACGACGAGCCGGAGCCACTGGAGTTCGAGCTGGCCATCGCCGTCGATCGCGGGGCCTGGGACGTCGTGGGCCTGCTCCAGCTGCGGCAGGAGCGGTTCGACGCCACGATGCGCTTCGACCCGATCGTCGACGAGCTCGAGGGGACCACCGCGCCGGCCTGGGTCGTGGCCGTGCGGGAGCCCGCCTACCGCTGGTCGCGGCGGCTCAGCCGCCGGTCGCGTCGCCCGCTCCCGCAGGAGCCGGCCTGACGAACTCGCAGCGGCGATCGGCTCGGACCGGCGGCTCAGAAGAGCTCGTCGGCGAGGGCATGGAGAGTCCTGCCGTCGCAGCCGGCCGCGAGGGCCTCGTACGTCGCGCCCCGCGCCGCCACACGGGCGTCAGGGGTCAGTGCAGCGATGACCGAGCCGACGGCGCGCGCCTCGACGCACTCGGGAGGGCAGAGCAGCTGCTCGAGGGAGGCTGTGACCACGGCGGTCTCGAGCTGGCTCTCGCAGGCGGCGTCGAGGTCGCGCTCGAGGTCCCACAGCCGGACGAGCTCGTCGACCTCGGGGTAGCGCTCCAGGCCACCGCGGGCCACCTCGAGGGCGGTGGCGTCGTGGACCCCCGTCACCGCGCACGCGAGGCGGGCGACGCGGAAGGCGAAGATCCGGGCGTGCCCCGGCTCGGCACCCGCGATCCGCGCGGCGAGCCCGGGCGCCACCGCCTCGAGCTGGTGCAGCTCCACGGGCACTCCTCATTCGTGACTGGTCGGCACTGCAGTAGCAGCCCGCTGGGGCCATACCCGTTGCCTCTCGCGGCCACCCGGTGCCCGGGCGCGTCGCGGTCACCTCACGAGACGGCCAGGCGCTTCTGGAGGAAGCCGACGGTGCTCGACCAGGCGAGGGTCGAGGAGCTCGGGTCGTGCCAGTGCATGTCGTCGTTGTCGAATGCGTGGTCGGCGCCGGCATACGTCTCGAAGATGGTGGCCGGCTGCTGGGTCACGGCGGCCTCGATCCGCCGCACCGTCTCGGTGTCGATGAAGGAGTCGGCCAGCCCGAAGTGGTGCAGGCTCGGGGCGGTCACCGTCAGGACCTCGTGCAGGTCCGGGAGAGCCGAGCCGTAGTAGCTGACGAGCGCGTCGAGCGGCGCGGTCGCCCCGGCGTCCCCCGACTCGAGGTGGGCCGCGACGGCGTAGCCGAGGCCTCCGCCGAAGCAGAAGCCGACGGCGCCGACCCCGGCCGTGACCTCGTCGCGGTCACGCAGCCACTCCACCGTCGCGGCGGCGTCGCGGACGGCGGCGTCCCAGTCGAGGCGCTGCACGAGCGCGACGCCCTGCTGGAGCGCGTCGTCGCCCTCGACGGGCGAGACGACCCCGAGGCGCCAGAAGATCTCCGGCGCCACGACGACGTAACCCATCTCGGCGAGCTGGGCGCCGCGCCGCTGGATGTAGTCGCTGACACCGAAGATCTCCTGCAGCACGACGATGCCCGGTCCGTGGCCGGTCGGGGGGAGCCAGAGGTGCGCGGGCATCTCGCCGGCGTCGGTCGTGATCGTCACGTGTTCGGTCATGCCGTCAGTATGTCGGTGGGCCAGCGGTCGCTCGCCGCCGGACGGTCCTTCGTCAGTCGTCCGAGCCGGGGTGCAGCCGGGCGCCGAGGGCGTAGGCGGCGACGACGAGGGCCGACGCAGCCAGGACGATGTCCTTGAGGACGTACTGGCCCATCAGGGTCGGGCCGTGCGGGAAGAGCTCGGCGGTGAAGAGCGCGAGCGGCGACATGATGCCGATGAGGGCGCCGCCGAGCACGACGATCCCGACGCGCAGGAACGTGCCGGTGACGAGCGTCAGGCCGATGACGGTCTCGGTGACGGCTGTCGAGCAGCACGGCGGCGTGACCTGAGACGAGCCCGAAGGTCAGCCGGTCGATGGTCGCCGAGGCGATGGCCTCGGCCGGGCTGAGGCCCGGGACGAACTTGATGACGCCGAAGCCGAGGAAGACCAGCCCCAGGCAGATCCGCAGGACCTGCAGGCTGTAGGCGACGAGGAACGCCTGGAGGCGGTCGACGGCGGCCGTGGCGGTCCGGGTCGCGACCTCGCGCGGGCCGGTCGTGGACGGGTGGTCGATGACGAGCTGGGACATGGCGGTTGCTCCTTGAGGTAGGACGGTCGAACCTCAGAAGGAGCCGGGCCGCCGGAAATACGCCTCGTCCTCGGGTTGAGCCCATCTACCTAGACCAAACCCGTTCCTACGCGGGCAAATCCGCGTCACCAGTTGATGAGCAACCGCTCCTGCTTGTCGCGGAAGGTCCCCACGAGGATGACGATCAGGTCGATGAGGGCCCAGATGCCGAGGCCGCCGAAGGTGACGAGCTGCAGGACGCCGGTGCCGACCTTGCCGACGTAGAAGCGGTGCACGCCGAAGACCCCGACGAAGAAGCAGAGCAGGGCCGCCGCGAGCCTGGAGCGGTCGCTCACCGGGTTGGCCCTCGGCGTCGTGCGTCACCGGCACGAAGGCCGCAGCCAGCGATGGCGCGGCCTGCACGGGCTGGAGGTCGAGGGCCTGGGCCTGCGGCAGCTGCGGGCCGACCTGCTCGGTCCACGAGTCGCCGTCCCAGTAGCGCGACTGCGGCTTGCCCTCGGGGTCCGGATACCAGCCGGCCGGGATCTCGCGGGGCGGCGGCTGGGTGGGCGTGGTCGGCTTTCGGGCTGCTGGGTCATGGTGGCCTCCGAGGGGGTGGGCGGTCGACAGCCGGACCGGGTCTCATCCAGCATGGACGACGGGGATGCCGACGGCAGCCCTTTCGGGACGGCGGCGCCCTGTACTTTTCTGCACCCCGGATCGGTCACAAACGTCATGGTCCGAGCCGCCTCCCGACCCCTACCGTGGACTGCGTGACCACCGACCGCAGGCGCCTCGAGCGTCGCCTCGCACCCCGCCACACGGCATACGTCGTGCTGGGTGGGGTCGTCGCGGCACTGGCGGCCCCGTTCGTGTGGGCCCTCGCCGGGCTCGCGACGGGACTGGCTCGTCCTCGTGGTCGGGGTCGCGTTCGTCGGACTGCTCCTCGTCGTGTCCGAGGGGCTGAGCCGCTGGCACCGGGCGCGGGCAGCCGCGCTCCTGGGCGTCGTCCGTCGCCGCGCCGGCCGGCCCGGCCGCACCGGGCTGGCGCGGCTGGCTGGCGCGGCTGGGTCGGGCGACGACGTGGCGTCAGCTGGCCTACCACGCGCTCGTCGCGCCGATCCTGCTCTCGGCCTCGGCCGCCCTCCTCGCGTTCTGCTGGGGAGGCGGCCTCGTGCTCGTGACCTCGCCGCTGTGGTCGCGGATCAGCCCGGAGGCGGCGGCCCTCCCGGTCGGGGTGCTCCAGGGTGTCGGCCGCATCTGGGCGCAGACGGCAGTCGGGTTCGGCTGTCTCGTCATCGCCCCACGGCTGGCCCGCTGGGCTCGCCGCGCTCGACCTCGCGATCCTGCGCCCGATGCTCGGCGAGACCCGGGGAGAGCAGCTCTCGCCGCGGGTCACCGCCCTCGAGCAGACCCGCGCGGGCGTCATCGACGCCGCCGACGCCGAGCGCCGCCGCATCGAGCGGGACCTCCACGACGGCGCCCAGCAGCGACTCACCTCCCTCGCGCTCAACCTCGGGATGGCCCGCTCCGCCCTGGCCACCGACGCCCCGCCGGCGACGCGCCGGGCCATCGAGGAGGCCCACGACGAGGCCAAGCAGGCGCTCGCGGAGCTGCGCGGCTTCGTCCGCGGGCTGCACCCCGCCGTCCTCGACGAGCGCGGGCTGGATGCCGCGCTGTCGGGCATCGTCGCCCGCTCGCCGGTGCCGACGAGCCTGCACGTGCTGCTCGCCCAGCGCCCTCCGCGCACCCTCGAGGCCGTCGCCTACTTCGTCGTGTCGGAGGCCCTGACCAACGTCGCCCGGCACTCGGGAGCCACGTCGGCGACGGTCCGGGTCACCTCGGACGCGCGGCGCCTCGTCGTCGAGGTGGGCGACAACGGGCGGGGCGGCGCCGCGACCGGTGCGGGATCCGGCCTCACCGGACTGAGCCAACCGGGTGGCCTCCGTCGACGGCACCCTCACCGTGACCAGCCCCGTCGGCGGTCCCACCCTGCTGCAGGGCGGAGATGCCATGCGGGTCGTGATCGCCGAGGACTCGATCCTGCTGCGCGACGGGCTGATCCGTCTGCTCGCGGCCAAGGGCATCGAGGTCGTCGAGGCCGTCGGCGACGCCGAGGCCGCGCTCGTCGCCGTCGAGCGGCACCAGCCCGACCTCGCGCTGCTCGACGTGCGGATGCCGCCGACCCACACCGACGAGGGCCTGCGGGCCGCGCTCGTCATCCGCGCCCAGTGGCCGGACGTGGCGCTGCTCATCCTCAGCCAGTACGTCGAGGAGCGGTATGCCGCCGACCTCCTCGCCAGCACGACCTCCGCCGTCGGCTACCTCCTCAAGGACCGCGTCGCCGACGTCGACGACTTCGTCGACTCGCTGCGCCGGGTCGCCGACGGCGGCACCGCGCTCGACCCCGAGGTCGTCGCGCAGCTGCTGCTCCGGCGCGACAAGAGCCCGCTCCACCGGCTCACCGACCGCGAGCGCGAGACGCTCGCGCTCATGGCCGAGGGCCGCTCCAACACCGGCATCGCCCGCGCGCTGCACATCAGCGAGAGCGCCGTCGCCAAGCACGTCACCGCCATCTTCACCAAGCTCGACATGCCGACGACCGCGGGCGACCACCGCCGCGTCCTCGCCGTCCTGCACTACCTCTCGGATTAGGGGACGACATGACCATGCACGAACCCGTCCACCCGCCCGCAGCGGTCCCGGACGACCGTGTCCACGGCGACTCGCTGCCCGGCGCGGAGCCCTACGGCGACTCCTGGCTGCGCCCGACGCTGGGGCCCCGGCAACCCGAGGGGCTTGCCGACACACCGGCGGCGGCGTCCGCTCAACCGCTCCGCCGACTCCGTCGCAGCCGCGTCGTCGCGACCGTGGTGGCTCGTCGCCGGCCTCGGTGCCACCTTGGTGCTCGCCGGCATCGCCGGCGTCACGACGTGGGGCGCCGCGACCGGGGGGCTCTGGCGCAGCGCCGACCAGCAGCAGACCTACGCCCAGCCGATCGGCGCGCTGACGATCCAGGGCGGCGCGAGCGACGTGCAGGTCCGTGGCGGCGGGGCGGCCGGCACGGTCCACGTCAGCCGGCACCTGTCGTGGGGTCCGGGTTCGGGCGGGCCGACCCCGCGCGAGTCCTGGAGCGGGTCGACCCTGGCGGTCGACGCGAGCTGCACCGGCTCGTTCGGCGGGTGCTCGGTCGACTACGTCATCACCGTCCCCGACGCGACCGACGTCACGCGTCGTCACCGGGTCCGGCGACATCGCCGTCGGGGGCTCCTTGGGCGGCGTCGCGCTCAAGGCCGGCTCGGGTGACATCAGGACGACCAACCTCGCGGCCGACCAGGTCACGGCCGAGGACGGCAGCGGCGACGTCGATCTCGAGCTTGCGACGGCGCCCCCCACGGTCGGGGTCAGGACGGGCTCCGGGGACGTGTCGGTCCGACTGCCGCCGAACACCCACTACGCCGTCGACTCCGCGACGGGGTCCGGTGACACCAAGGTCCGCGTCACCGACGACCCGGCCAGCACCTCGCGGCTGCGGATCAGGAGCGGTTCGGGCGACGTCACGGTCGACGACCGCTGACGGTGCGGCCCTGGTTCGGTCGACGACGGACGCTCAAGAGCCGTATGCCGCCGAGGGGGAGGGTTCCGGCGGCATACGGCCCTTGAGGGTGCCGGCTCAGGTGGGGTTGCCGGCGGGGGTGTCCTCGTCGAAGGCACTGTGCTTGTCGTCGGGCACGGCAGAGGCGGCCGGGGTGGGAGGTGCCGCCTTGTCGTGTTGCTCGACGAGCTTGTCGATGCCCTTGTCGACCGAGGCACGAACCTTGGTCACGGTGTCGGCGTGCTTGCCGCCCGTCTTCTCGTCGATCTTGGCCTCGGCCTTGTCGAGCGCTCCCTCGACCTTGCCCCGGTTCTGCTGGGCATAGCCGGCGGCGACCGACATGACGGCCTTGGCCATCTCGACGACCGCGTCGCCGAAGTCCTTGGCCTTCTCCTGCAGGTGGACCTCGTCCGCCTTGTGCTTCAGCTGCTCACCGAATGACACGGTGTCTCCTCGTCTCGCACTGGCCCGACCCACGTCGGGCTCACTGCTTCCACAGTCATACCCTCGGTCCGCCAACCGCAACCGGGATCGACCCCCAATTGGACCCCGACCGACCCTGAATCCGAGCGCGAATCGGCGGGATGCCCGAGATGTCCGGGAGCAGATGAACTGCGGTACCACTGTGACGGGAAGAGGCTGGGAGTGCACGGGAAATGCCTGTCGCCCAACCGAACTGGGGTGATCGTCACGAAGCGGCTCGAAGGGCGGGTGGGCTCGCGACGGGCAGCTCCGCCCGGGCGGAGTTGATGCGGTCCCCGGACCCGGATCGGCCTCACCAGCTCCGCCCGGCGGAGTGATGCGTCTCCGGACCCGGATCGGCTCACCGCCCGCCGCGGGCGGCTGACCACATCCAGGCCAGGACCGACCGGTGCCGCGACCATCCCGGGTCGCCCACGGACGGCGCCTGGGGGTCGCCGTCGACCGCGGCGCCGTCCGGCGTGCCGTCGCCGGCCCGGGGTGTGGCGAGCGACCGCGTCACGGCGTCCGCGACGCTGAGCCGTCCACCGGGCGGCTCGCCGATCACGTCGGCGGCGTCGCGGTCGCCGACCATGTCGTGCCCGAGACTCGGGATGAGCGACTGCACCGTGCCGCTCGGCACGTCGACGAGGGCGCCGGCCACGCGCGCGACCGTCTCGACGGGAGCCAGCCACACGGGGACCTGCACGCGCAGCAGCCGGGCGCGGGCGGCATACGTCCTCAGCAGCTCGACGTAGCTGAGCCGGTCGGGGCCGACGACGTCGAGGTGTCCCGTCACGTCGGGCCGCTCGAGCGCCTCGGCGAGGAACCACACGGCGTCCGCGACCGCGACCGGCTGGATGACCGAGCCGCCCATCCACGCCGGGACGGTCTGCACGACGCCGAGCCGGTGCGACATCTGGCGCATCACCTCGAAGCTCGTCGACCCGGCCCCGACGACCATCGAGGCGCGCAGCGTCAGCACCGAGCAGTCCGCCGTCGCGAGGATCTCCTCGACCTCGAGCCGCGAGAGCAGGTGGTCCGACAGCTCGTCGTCGGGCAGGTCGGGCACGATCCCCGAGAAGTAGACGAGCCGCGAGGCGCCCACGACGCCCGCGGCATACGCGACGTTGTCGGCCGCCTGCCGGTCGAGCCGCATGAAGTCCGGGTCGTCGAGCCCGTGCACGAGGTAGCAGATCGCGTCGACCCCGCGCAGCGCCTCGACGACGCGCTCCTCGTCCTGCACGTCGACGCGCCGCCACTCGACGTCACCGGACCAGGGGTATGCCGTCGACGGGCTCCGGTGGTGCGTGGCCACGACGTCGTGGCCGCGTCGCAGCAGCTCCGGCACGAGCCGCGACCCGACGTAGCCGCTCGCGCCGACGACGGCGACCCTCATCGGCGTTTGCGCTCGCGGCGGTCGCGCCGGAAGGAGCCGAGGAGGTCGGTCGCGGAGCGGACGAGGTCGAGCGGGCCCTCGTCGTCCGCCTCGGCGTCGGGGACCGGCCCGGACACGGCCATGCACGTGAGGAACCGCTCGATGAGCGGGTCGGAGGCGCGCTGGACGAGCCCGGTGCCGAAGTCCATCGGGAAGCCGAGGAAGACGAGGTCGGTGACGAGGTGCGCGCGGGTGCGCTCGCCCTCGTCGAGCGGGTGCAGCCTCAGCGTGATGTCGATGGTCGCCCGGCCGAGGCCGTGCCGCTCCTGGCCCGTGGCGGTGAGGCGCGCGCGGCCGCCGTCCTCGTCGCGCTCGACCATCGAGCCGGTGCCGTCGAAGTACATCGACAGCGGCCCGAGCTTGGCCTTGATCTCGCCGACGAAGTCGTCGCCGTCGACCTTGGTCACCTTGGCGCCGGGGAAGCAACGGCCGATGCGACGCAGGTCCATGAAGTTCGTCCAGACCGCGTCGAGCGGTGCGTCGAGCTCCTGCTCGTGACCGAGTCTCATCGCGTGTCCTTCCGTCGGCCGCGCCGCCCGGCGGGTGGCGGGCGGCGCATGGTCCACCGTGGCATACCCGCACGGGCCGGGCAGGGGCGGCCCCGTCCAGCGCGTGAGCCCGTGAGCCCGCGGTCAGTCCGGGTCAGTCCGTCGCGCCGGGAGGCAGCAGCTCCCAGTGGAGCCCGTCGCCCCAGCCGCCTCCGGCGACCCGGTCGACCGCGTGCTCGCGACCGAACTCGACGAAGCCGACGGAGCGCAGCACGGCGTTGCTCGCCTCGTTGTCGGCCGCGGTCTCGGCGACGAGCCGGCGCACCCCGAGGCCGCCCTCGCCGGCCGGGGCCAGCGCGTGGGCAACGGCGAGCCGGGCCGCCTCCTTGGCGGCGCCGCGACCGCGGGCGCTCGGGAAGAACTGGTAGCCCAGCTCGGCCGTGTCGCCGATCGGCCCGCCGCGGCTGAAGAGGGTGACGCTGCCGAGGGCGCGGTCCGTCCCGCGGTCGGCGACGCACCAGTCGACGGCCGTCCCCTCGGACATCCGCTCCTGCCGCGTGAGCAGCCAGGCCGCGAAGGTCTCCGGCCGCAGGATCGACCGGGGCGGCATCCAGTGCTCGGGGTCGTCGCGTGGCTCGATGGCGTCGACGTCGGCGAGACGCCACGGACGCAGGCGGACCCGCTCGCCCTCGACCGGGGGCGCGGCCAGCCACGGGGTCCGTGCCGAGAGCGGATCCCCCGAGGTGATGCTGGCGGTCCAGGTGTCGAGCGCCTCGGCGCCGCCGTCCGGGTCGGGGTGGCTGCCCGGGATCGTGCCGTGGAAGGTGAAGCCCGCCGCCCACGCCGCCCGGCGCGAGCCCCAGTTGCCGACGATGGCGCGCCAGTGGACGCGGGTGACCGGCGCGCCCCAGACCGGCGTCGCGAAGGCGTGGGCGACGACGAGCCGCACCGCGCGCGACATCAGCCCCCGGCCGCGGGCGTCCGGGTGCAGGCCGAAACCCAGCTCGCCGGCGGACGGTGCCGCCCCCGGACGCAGGTCGATGGTGCCGCCGTAGCGCGGGGCGCCGGTCTCGTCCGTCCACTCGATGGCCCACGAACGCGTGCCACCGGGCTTGCCCCACGCGCTGCGGTTGTGCTCGACCCAGCTCAGGGCGTCGTCGCGCGAGTAGGGGCGCGGGACCGACGTCCAGCGCAGGCTCGCGGGGTCGGTGCTCTGCTCGACGATCGCGTCGGCGTCGTCCTGCGTGTGCGCCCGCAGGGTCACGACGCCGTCGGTCAGCGGGACCACGGGGACCACGGGCATCACGGGCATCACGGGCAGGGCCGCGGGCGGGCTCACGGCGGACGGCTGGGAGGTGTCGGTCACGGCGTCAGCCTGCCATCCGGCATACGCCCTCGTCACCGAGGTTTGGCGGCCGTGGGTTTCCGGCACGCAGAAGGACCGGGAGTCGGCACGCCGACTCCCGGTCCAGTGGCCCGCTTCCCCTCCACAGGCTGCGTACCGAGCCGTACCTACCCGTTCGCTCGTCAGCGCGAACACGCGAGGTGTGCTCCGCGCCGGACCACCTGCGTCCGTCCGCTCCAGCAGGCCTCGCTAGGTTGGTGGGGTGGAGACCGACGAGGTGCTGGGGCTGCTCATGGATGTTGCCGAACAGGTCATCAATCCCCGTTTCCGGGCGCTCGCCGACGGCGAGATCCACGAGAAGCGGCCGGGCGACCTCGTCACCGATGCCGACCGTGAGGCGGAGGTGCTCATCACCGCTGCCCTCACCGACGCCTACCCCGACGCCGTCGTTCTCGGCGAGGAGACCTTCGCCGGCGACCCGGCGCTCATGGGGCGCTATGCCGTCGCCGACCACGCCTTCACGGTCGACCCGGTCGACGGCACGAAGAACTTCGTCCACGGCTCGAAGGACCACGCCGTCATGGTGAGCGAGACCGTCGCCGGCGAGGTCGTGCGCGCGTGGATCTGGCAGCCGCAGCACGGGCTCGGCTACGTCGCCGAGCGGGGCGCCGGCACGTGGCGCCACGACGCCGACGGCTCGCACCGCCTGACGATCCCGGAGCCCGCCGACCCGGGGCTGCGGGGCCGGACCTCCCGCCGGGCCTGGATCGGACGGTCGCTCACCGGCCTCGAGCCGATGACGCTGACGTGGGTGTCGTGCGGCATCGACTATCCCAAGCTCGTCGAGGGCGAGGCCGACTACATCCTCTACGCCTCCGCCGCGCCGTGGGACCACGTGCCCGGCTCCCTCCTGCTCGCCGAGGCCGGCGGTCTGCTCGGCACGACCGAGGGCGTCACCTACTCACCCCGCGACACCGCGACCCCGGGTCTCGTCGCCGCCGGGAGCCCCACGGCATACGACCACGTATGCCGCGCGCTCGCCTCGAGCGCCCACCTCACCTGACCCGTCGGGAAGTCCCGCACCGGAAACGGGGCACTCGACGCAACCTTCCCGTCGAGTGCTCACTTCCCTACGGGGTCACTCCTCCTCGGAGGCTTCGGGTGAGGCCTTCTTGGCCGGTGCGGAGCTCGCGGGGGCGGTCTTCGCCGCCTTCTTCGCCTTGGCCGCAGCCTTCTCCGCCGTGGCGGTGGCCTTGCTCGTCTTCTTCTCCTCGACGTAGGCCTCGGGGTCCTTGTCGCGCGGGGTGATCCCCTCGGCCGCACGCAGGGCCTCGTAGCGCAGGAACTGGATCGCGATCTCGTGGCGCAGCTCGAGGCTCGCGCGCTGGCGGAAGTCGGCGAGGTCCTGGCGCTCCTCCTCGCCCATGTGGTCGCTGTTGTGGACGTTGGCGTCGATGACGGCCGTCCACCACGCGTCCGAACCGGTGCGGCAGCGCCCGACCTGGCGCACCGACTTGCGGATGTCGTTGTGGTCCTTGACGGCGTCCTCGACCTCCTCGTCGACGGACTCGGCGTCAGCGCCACCCGTGCCGATGCGCAGCAGCTCGGGGTAGAAGTACTTCTCCTCCGCCTCGGCGTGCGTCTCGAGGAGGATCTCGAGCCGCTTCCAGATCGCGGCGAGGCCCTCGTGGTCGTCGCGCGGCCACTCCTCGAGCATGGCGAACATCCGTCGCTGCTCGTCGTGCTGTCGGAGGATGACGTCGGTGATGTCCACGAGGGGGCCTTTCTGTCGTCCGGGGTGTCCGGACCCACTGTGCCGCATCCATACCCGTTGTCCCCGACTGGCTGGGCCGTTTCGGGTATCACCGCGCACGCCTGGTGCCACCGTTGGTCGGGAGAGTTCGCCGACGCACGAATGGGTGGTGGGTCCGCATGACGAGCAACGATCTGGTCGTGGTGCTGCCGGGCATCACGGGCAGCACCCTCGGAGTCCGGGGTGACGACGGCTCGCCGGCCAGCAAGCACCTCATCTGGGCGCCCAGCGGTGGCGCGGTGTGGAAACTGCTCACGGGCGGCCAGTCCATCCTCAAGAAGGCGCTACCCGAGGGGATCGGCGACGCGCATCCGGACGACGGCGTCGAGCCGGTCGCGCTGATGCCCGACGTCCACGTCCTGCCGGGGATCTGGACACCGATCCGCGGCTACGACGTCCTCATCGGCGCGCTGGAGAAGCTGGGCTACCGGCAGGGAGGCGGGGGCAGGCCGGCCACGCTCATCGCGTACGCCTACGACTGGCGCCTGTCGAACCGCTACAACGGCGAGCGGCTCGGGACCGTCGTGGAGCCCGCGCTCGAGCAGCTGCGGGCGCAGGGCGGGGAGTATGCCGACGCCAAGGTCGTCTTCATCGGCCACTCCATGGGTGGCTTGGTCGCGCGCTGGTACATCGAGAAGTGCGGTGGCGCCGAGATCACCCGCAAGCTCATCACGCTCGGCACGCCGTGGCGCGGTGCGACGGACGCGCTCGAGCAGCTCGTCAACGGCGTCAAGAAGGGGATCGGGCCGCTGTCGGTCGACCTGACGGACTTCTCCCGGAGCATGCCCTCGCTCTTCCAGCTGCTCCCGGAGTTCGCGTGCATCGGCAACGGGGGTGGGTGGGCCAAGACGACGGAGGTTTCGGTGCCCAACGTCAGCACGTCGATGGTGGCCGACGCGATGGCCTTCCACACCGACCTCCAGGCCGCCGAGGCCTCGCGTCCGGCGAGCCACACCATGACGCACATGGTCGTCGGCATCCGGCAGCCGAGCCAGACGACCGTCACGCTGCAGGACGGGCGGGCGATCACGTCGCAGTCCTTCGGCTCGGACAACGACTTCGGCGACGGCACGGTCCCGCTGACCGGCGCGGTCGGCCTCGGCGAAGCGCTCGACACCAACCTTGCCGTGCGGGTCCCGGAGCAGCACACCAACCTCCAGTGCAACCAGTTCGTGCTCGACCAGGTGCAGGAGATCCTCACGGCCGCGCCCATCCGGCGGCGCGAGATCACCGACACGAACGTGCGGGCCGTCGTGCCCGACCTCGTCGCGGCGGGTCAGTCGCTCGAGGTGGCCTTCGACCTCGAGTCCGACGAGCCGGGTACCGACCCGCCGCGCAGGGCCGTCACCGTGACGGTGCGGAGCGCGAACGGGAAGGTGCTCGCCACGGCTGAGCCGACGCTGAGCGCCGGCCACGGCACCGCGACCTTCGAGGACCTGCCCCCGGGCACGCACACGGTCAGCATCGGCGGCACCGGTCCCTCCTCGACGGTCCGACCCGTCACCTCCACGACCCTCGTCTGGCCGGAGCCGACGCGCTGAGTCGCGCCCGCCCGACCCGCCATCGTGCGACGTCGCGCTCATGACTGTGCACCTGATCGCGCGCCTGATCGCGCGGTTGCTGCGCCACAGCGACACCTCCGGCGCGATCTCCCGCGCGATCTGGCGCACGACTTGGTGTTCGCGACTGGTGGTTGAGTGGTCGCATGACGAGCAATGACACCGCTGCATCGAAGATCGGCTGGGACTGCGTCGCGCTCGACTGCGCCGACGCGGCCGGCGTGGCGCAGTTCTACGCCGACCTGCTCGGCGGGACGGTCGACGCCGACCCCGACGGGGACTGGTTCAACGTCGTGTGGGACGGCCCACGCATCGCGACCCAGCTCGCGCCCGACCACGAGTCTCCCGACTGGCCGCGCGGCCAGCAGCAGGCGCACCTCGACTTCGTCGTCGCCGACATCGCGGCCGCCCACGAGCGGGTGCTCGCCCTCGGCGGCACGGCCCTCGACCCCGTCGAGCCGCCCGAGTCGCGGCCGGAGCGCGGCTTCCGGGTCTACGCCGACCCGGCCGGCCACCCGTTCTGCCTCTGCCGCCCGGCGAAGGATGCCTGGGGCTGAGAGCCGGACGTGCAGCCAGACGTTCAGCCCGACGTTCAGCCGAGGTCGAGGCCTTCGAGGGAGGACGACGGTTTCTGGTCGGGCAGGCGCAGCATCCGGAACGAGTTGGCGAGTCCCAGCAGGCCGGCGAGCAGGGGCACCAGCAGGGCGATCTGCAGCGACCTGTTGCGGGCCTCGTCGTTGATGGCCAGGACCTCGGCCTCGACGGCCGGCGGCTGGCCGGCGATCTGCTGATCGAGCTGGGTGTTGCTCATGATCTCGGCGTCGTGCTCGAGGGCCTGCGCGATCTGCTGCTGCTGCGCGGCCGGGATGACGGGACTGCTCTCGGCCAGCTGGGTGAAGCTGACCGACAGTGCGGCGAGCATGAGGCCGCCCGCCATGGCGAGGCCGAAGGAGAGGCCGAAGGACCCGGCGGCGGAGTTGACGCCGGCGGCCTCGCTGACTCGCTCCTCCGCGACCGGAGCGAGCGTGTAGTTGTTCAGCTGTGACACCAGCAGGCCGAGGCCACACCCCGTGATGGCGAGCGGCGCCACGAAGTACCAACCGCTGTCGGCCCGGGGGACGAACGGGATGATGACCAGCGACCCCGAGACTCGTGAGGAGGAAGCCGGCGCGAATGATCGCGGCTGGGCGTCGGTCACCGCCCTTCTTCCCGGCCAGCAAGGCCGCCCCGAACATCGTCAGCGACAGGGGGGCCAGGGACAGGCCGGACTGGAGGGCGTTGTACTCGAGCGTCATCTGGAAGTAGAGCGGGAGGGCGATCATGGCGCCGCCCAGCGTGACCTGCTGCAACAGCTGGCCCGAGACCCCGGCCGTGAAGTTCGGGTGGCGGAACAGGTCCGGGTCGAGCAGGGTCACCCGGCCGGCGCGCTTGCGCCTGATCAGCCACCGAGCCAGCAGCACGAGCGCCACGGCTCCGACGGCCATGAGCAGACCGACGAACTCACCGCCTTCCTGCCAGACCAGGATCCCGAGCACCACCCCGCCCATGCCGATGACGGACAGGACCGCGCCGACGACGTCGATCTTGCGCGAGCCGGTGTAGGCCACGTCGCGCACCAACCGGATCTGGCTCAGGACGACGACGATGACAAGGACCTCCAGCGCGAACCCGACCCGCCACGTCAGGTATGTGGTGACGAACCCTCCGAGCAGCGGACCGATGGCGGCCGCAATGGCCGCTGAGGCGCCGACGAGCGCATAGGCCTGCTTCTGGGCGGTGCCCGTGAAGTTGCCGTGGATCAGCGACTGCATCGCCGGTAGGAGCAGGGAGGCGCCGAGCCCCCCGATGATCGCCCAGAAGACGATGATCGCCGTGAGGCTCTGGGCGAGTGTCATCGCGAGCGCGCCGACGGCATAGCCGAGTAGCCCCAGGACGTAGGCCCGCTTACGCCCGATCAGGTCGCCCACCTTGCTGTTGATGAGGATGAAGGCTGCCGAGACGAGGGCTTCCAGCGCGATGGCGGACTGAACGCCGCTGGCCGTCGTGTCGAGGTCGACGATGACCGCCGAGATCGACACGTTCATGAGCGAGGTGTCGACGACGAGGACGAACATCGCCATAGCGAGAAGGATCATCAGCCGGCGGTTCCCCTGGGTCTCAGGGGCCGTGTCCTCGGCGGGGCTCTGGGTCATGTCACCCTTTCGGCTGCCGGCGCGCCACCAGGTGCTCCTGGGGCATCATCGGTCTCGCCTGACCGGCGGCGCCGTTGCACTGACGTCCTCCAGCGCGAGATCCGAGTTTATCGACGCCAACGGATCGCGTGTCGGTGAATCGACGGGACCGGCGGCCGCAGCGACGTCAGCGCAGCACCGTGCCTCACTCCCCGTCGAGGACGATGCCGAAGTGCTCGGCGAGGGCGGCGCGGACCGCGTCCTCGTCGGCGAGCTCGCTCTCGTCGCGCCGCCCGTGGGTCGTCGTGATGAGACGGGCGCCGCTCAGGGTGACGCGTCCGGTAGGGGTGAGCACCGACGCGAGGCGTGACCGGGTGAAGTGGCTCTCGGGCGAGGTCTGCTGCCACTCGTTGCGTTCGGCGAAGTCGGCCAGCGGGTGCGGCGTCGCCGTGAAGGCGAAGCAGTCCCGCCAGTCCTCGCCGTCTCGGCGCTCGCGGGAGACCCACGTGCCGTCTCGTCGCACCAGTCCCACCAAGTGGCCGCGCTCGCGGCGCTCGAAGCCGTCACGCAGCGGTAGCGGCTCGATGAATCCCTCACCGAAACCGACGTCGGCCAGCACCGGCTCCTCGAGACGCCCGCCCGACACGACGAGCGCCAGGTGGTCGAAGTCGTCGGTCAGCCCGCCGGCAGCGGTGGCCACGCGGGCGGAGACGAGGTCGACGGCATATCCGAGGCTGCGCAGCAGCAGTGCGAACAGCCCGTTGAGCTCGTAGCAGTAGCCGCCCCGTCGGGCGTGGACCACCTTGTCCAGCAGTGCATCCCGATCGAGACGGATCGGCCGGCCGAGCGAGATGTCGAGGTTCTCGAAGGGCACCGCCAGCAGGTGCGCCCGGTGCAGGGAGGCGAGGGCCGCCGCCGTCGGTGCCTCGGGAGCCGCCGCACCGATGCGCGCGAGGTAGTCGGCGGTCTCGTTGGGCGAGAGGGCGTCGGCCAGGCTCGGTGTGGTCACCCGGACATCCTGCGACCTCGAGTCGGCATGAGGTCAAGCGGGAGCCGGCAGCGGCAGCGTCACGCCGACCATCGTGACGCCGCGCCCGTCCCACTCGTATGCCGTCCGCTCGAGCAGGAGCGCCGCGGCAGTACGCAGGGCGGCTCGGTCGAGGGTCGGGGCGTCGAGCCGTCCGCGCTGGAGCACCTGGGCTCCGTCGTCGTAGCGGACGAGCACCTCGAGACGGCTCGGGAGCCGAGGTGGCGCATCGAGGTCGAGGGCGCGCGCCACGGCCCGGTCGACGCAGCCGTCGAGGACCGCGACGACCTTCGACCGGGTGCGCGTGGCGGGGAAGGAGCGGCTGGCGCTCACCGACCGGCGGGCTCGAGGGAGGCGGATCGTCGCGTCGTCGGTGCCGCGCTCGATGGACAGGAGGCGACGCGCCATCGCCGTGGTGACGAGGCGCTTGAGGTCGTCCTCGTCGAGGCCGTGGAGGTCGGAGACGACGAAGAGGCCTGCGGCGTGGAGTTTCTCGTAGGTCGTCGCGCCGACGCCCCACAGCTCGTCGAGGCGCAGGCGCGGTCGGACCCGGGCCTCGAGCTCGGCGTCGACGACGACGAGGCCGTCGGGCTTGGCGCGTCGGCTCGCGAGCTTGGCCATCAGCTTGGTGCGCCCCACCCCGACCGACACCGGCAGCCCGAGCTCGGCGCGAGCGGCGGCGCGCAGGGCGAGCGCGACCCCGCGCGGGTCACCGTGGTCGCGGCCGGTGACGTCGAGGAACGCCTCCTCGACCGAACCGGGCTCGACGAGCGGCGTAAACCGGTGGAAGATCTCGAACAGCCGGGCGGACGCCTCGTCGTAGGCCTCGGGGCGGTAGCCCGTCACGAGCACCTGGGGCCATCGACGCTGGACCTGGCGCAGCGGCATACCGGCGTGGATGCCGAGTGCGCGCGCCTCGTAGGACGGGCACGCGACGACCTCGTGGGCGACGACCATCGGCCGGCCGCGCAGCGAGGGGTCGTCGCGCTGCTCGACCGAGGCGAGGAACGCATCCGCGTCGGCGTGCAGGAGAACCACACGGTCAGTCTCGCCCGCTGCACCGACACCCGGCCGAGATGAGGTGCGTGATGGTGCGGCAACGGCCTCGATGCGGATCAGTAGCCGGCGTTGTCGAGCGCCTCCGTGGTGAGCCGGCGGCCGAGCTCGATCATCTCCGCCGCTCGGTGGAAGTCGAGCGTGCGGACGGCGTTCGACGGGACGGTGACGAGCACGTCGGGCGGGTTGCTCGCCATCCGGTAGCGCGAGATCAGGGCCGACATCGTGTCGAACGACATGTTGAGCAGGTCGACGAGCCCGACGTCGGCGGGACGCGCGACGAGGGCGTCCGTCGGGGTCTGCGGCACCTCGGTGGCGGCGGCCGCCGGCAGCGTCGCCTCCGCGTCGACGTCGCGGGCGTGGCCGCCGAACCGCCCGGTGATGGCGCGCACCCGCTCCGACTCCAGCACGTCCGAGGCGCTGCGCCGCAGGCGGCTCGTCCACTCCTCGTGCGGTCGCGGCTCGGACGACGCCTTGACCGGGGTGGTCGCCCCGCCGGCCACCCGCATGCCCGAGAGCGACACCGCGATGGTCAGGTCGGCCGAGGCGGCCGCCGTCGGCTCGATGGGGATGGGGTTGATGAGGCCGCCGTCGACGAGCACCCGCCCGTTGATGACGGCCGGGGTGATGACGCCCGGGATCGCGATCGAGGCCCGGATCGCGTGCTCGACGGGCCCCCGCTGGAACCACACCTCGCGCCGCGCGTTGATGTCGGTCGCGACGGCCGTGTAGGGGATCGGCAGGCTCTCGATCGTCGCCCCGTCGAGGATCTCGCCGACCTTGGCGATGATGCGCTCGGCCCGGATCGCGCCGCCGGGCCCGGTGATGCTGAGGTCGAGCAGCCGCCACACCTCGCGCTGGGTCAGGCTCCGCGCCCACTCGGTGTAGGCCTCGAGCCTGCCGGCCGCGGCCACACCGCCGACGAGCGCGCCCATCGAGGTTCCGGCGATCGACACGACCTCGATCCCGCGCTCGGCAAGCACCTCGAGCGCCCCGATGTGGGCGTAGCCACGGGCCCCGCCCGACCCGAGCACGACCGCTGCACGCATCCCCTCTGCCACACCATCGACGATAACCCGCGGCCCGATCGGGCACCTGCCGCTCAGGAGTTGAGGTAGTAGATCCCCATGGCGTCGAGCCGGGCCCGATCAGCGACCATCTCGATCCCGGTGACGCGGTCGCCATCGACAGTGAACCGGAAGGCCACCTTGGGCTCGCCGTGCAACGTCCACACCGCGCCGATGCCGCCGTCGAAGGCTGCGAGGCGCGCCGACCTGGCGCCGCCGTTGAACCGCTGGGCCACGGCGTCGGGCCCGCGCAGCGCCTCGGGTGCCCCCATCGCGACGGCCGCGGCATCGGCCGTCAGCACGACGTCGGGGTCGAGCATCTCGAGCAGCGCCGCGAAGTCGCCGCCCCGGGCCGCGGCGAGGAAGGCCGTGACGACCTCCCGCTGCCGCGTCCGTGCCGGGCTGGACTCGGCGGCGTCGGCGGACCGCACGCGACGCCGGGCGCGGCTCGCGAGCTGGCGGGTGGCGGCGGGGGAGCGGTCGATGATGTCCGCGATCTGCTCGAACGGCATACCGAAGAGGTCGTGGAGCACGAAGGCGAGTCGTTCGGCTGGTGCGAGCGTGTCGAGGACGACGAGCAGGGCCAGGCCGATGCTGTCGGCGAGCTCGGCCTCGCTCGCCGGGTCGGGCGGCTGCTGGGACGGCGAGGCCGCCACCGTGCGGGCGTCACCGGGACCGACGAGCTCGGCCAGGCCCGCGTCCCAGCTGTCCTCGCGCCGGGAGCTGCGCGACCGCAGCATGTCGAGGCTGATCCGTCCGACGACGGTCGTCAACCAGCCGCCGAGGTTGGTGATGTCGCTCGCATCGCTCCGACTGAGCCGCAGCCACGCCTCCTGGACGGCGTCGTCGGCATCGGCCGCCGAGCCCAGCACCCGGTAGGCCACCGCGCGCAGACGCGGTCGCTGCTGCTCGAAGTCGCTGGCCAGCCATTGTTCGCGAGAGCTCTCGTCCATCGATGTCACATCCTCGGCTCGTGATCCGTCATAGCACTGACGAGCCGGTGCCACCCGATGTGACACCGCGACACCACCACCACCACCACCACCAAGGAGAGACCGATGTCTGCCGTGAACACGCTCATCTTCCCCGTCGCCGACCTCGACGCCGCGAAGAAGGTCTTCACCATCCTGCTCGGCGCGCAGCCGCACACCGACGAGTCCTACTACGTCGGCTACAACGTCGACGGCCAGGAGATCGCCCTCGACCCCACCGGCCACCGCAAGGGACTGAAGGGCGGCACCCCCTTCTGGTCGGTCGACGACCTCGAGGCGACCATGGCGTCCCTCGTCGAGGCCGGCGCGACGGTCACGCAGAAGGCCACCAACGTCGGTGGCGGCCGCACCGTCGCCGCCCTCGCGGACGCCGACGGCAACATGATCGGCCTCATGCAGGGCTGACCGTTCGCCGACGACAGCTGCCGGCATCCCGTCACGAATGATGCTGTGCCACAGGGGTCCTCAGGTTTCACCGTCCTGATGGCACGCGGCCCCGCGACGGTGGCTGACCGCATACGACGGGGTCTGGTGACCTCGCCTCCGACGAGGGGCCGGGAGGGTGTCGACGACGCCCCCCGGCCCCTCGTCGCTGTCTGCGACTCGCCCGAGGCCTTGCGCCGCTTGGCCGGACCTGTGCAGTATGGAGACCGCAGATGTAAGCGCTTACAGTCCGGCCGGTCCGTCGGCGGGTACGGACAAGCGCACGACATCACTCAACGACGAGACGCGAGAGGTGGGACCCATGGCGACAGCGCACGACGACGGGCAGCAGCGCCCCTGACGCCCCCCGTCCCGACCGGCTCGAACGGCGCCACGATCTACTCGGTCGCCGAGCGCGCCGGCGTCTCGATCGCCACCGTGTCCCGCGTGCTCCAGGGCGCCGGCACCGTCTCGCCGAAGACCACGCAGAAGGTGCTCGACGCCGTCGAGGAGCTCAACTACGTGCCGCTCGGAGCCGCCCGCAGCCTCGCCGTGCGGCACCACGAGGCACACGGCCTCGTGCTGCCCGAGCTCTCCGGTCCCTACTACTCCGAGCTGCTCATGGGCTTCGAGTCGCGCGCCGCCGAGCTGGGCCAGAGCGTGACGCTGATGCTCACCGAGGGCAAGGCCGACATCGCCCGCGCGGTGCGCCAGCTCGCCACCCACGTCGACGCGATCGCGGTCCTCGGCTCGGCCGCCATGCCGCCGGCCGTCGCGCGCGCCCTGCACGGCCAGAAGCCCGTCGTCATCATCGCCGGCGCACCCCAGGAGGGCATCGAGAGCGTCCGCGCCGAGAACGCCCACAGCGCCGAGCAGCTCACCGAGCACGTGCTGGCCCACGGCCGCACCCGGCTCGTCTTCGTCGGTGACCCCGGAGGCGCCCCCGACATCAACGAGCGCCACGCCGGCTTCGTCGCCGCCCACCGCGCCCGTGGCCTCGAGCCGGCCGAGCCGGTCCGGGTCCCCTTCCGCGAGGGGGAGGGTGAGGCCGTCGCCGAGCGCATCCTCGCCGGCGAGATCGACACCGACGCCCTCGTCTGCGCCAACGACGAGCTCGCCCTCGCGGTCATGACCCACCTGCAGGACGCCGGCCGCGACGTGCCCGGCGACATCGCCGTCGTCGGCTGGGACGACGTCATGACCTCGCGCTACGTCCGGCCCGGCCTGACGACCGTGCGCCAGCCCGTCCACGAGCTCGGCGTCATCGCCGCCGAGCGCCTGCACCAGCGCGTCTGCGGAGGCCAGCCCCTGCTGGAGCCGCAGATCCTGCCGACCGAGGTCGTCATCCGCGGATCCTGCGGCTGCGCCCGACCGCCTGACCACCCGTCCCCCGAACCCCACCCCACACGACCCCCGACACAGCCGTCGGAGAACACCCGAGAAAGCGAGACACCGATGAGACGCACCACAGCCATCACGGTCGCGTGCATGACTGCCGCGGCCCTCACCGTGACCGCCTGCGGTCGCAGCGCCGACAACGGCGGCACCGCCGCCGGCCAGACCGGCGCCGCCGTCAGCACCGGCAAGGCCACCGGCACGATCACCGTCTGGGCCATGGGTGCCGAGGGTGACAACCTGTCCAAGCTGACCAAGGACTTCGAGGCCGCCAACCCCGGCGTCAAGGTCCAGGTCACCGCCATCCCGTGGGATGCCGCGCACGACAAGTTCACGACCGCCATCACCGCCGGCAAGACGCCGGACGTCGCCATGGTCGGCACGACGTGGATGGGTGAGTTCGCGAGCAGCGACGCGCTCGACCCGACGCCCGCGCAGATCGACAAGTCCGCCTTCTTCGACGGCGCGCAGAAGACGACCGAGGTGAACGGCACCTCCTACGGCATCCCGTGGTACGTCGAGACCCGCGTCCTCTTCTACCGCTCCGACCTCGCCAAGAAGGCCGGCTACGACGTCCGTGCCCACCGACTGGAAGGGCCTGCACGACATGGCCAAGGCCATGCAGACCAAGGCCGGCGCGCAGTACGGCATCGGCCTGCAGGCCGGCGGCGAGGGCTCGTGGCAGACCGTCATGCCGTTCGCGTGGAGCGACGGCGCCGACCTGACGAAGGACGGCGGCAAGGCCTACAACTTCGACAGCCCGCGAGCTGCTCAAGGCGACGCAGTACTACCAGTCGTTCTTCACCGACGGCATCTCCAACAAGAGCGCCCCGGCGACCCCGACGACCGAGCCCGACTTCGCCAGCGGCAAGGTCCCGATGTTCATCTCCGGCCCGTGGATGATGTCCGCCGTCGAGAAGGTCGGCGGCGCCGGCTTCAAGGACAAGTACAACGTCGCGCCGATCCCCGCCGGCTCGGCCGGGTCGTCCTCGTTCGTCGGTGGCTCGAACTTCGTCGTCTTCAAGAACACGAAGAACCGCGACACCGCGTGGAAGTTCGTCCAGTGGCTCGCCGACCCCAAGGTCCAGTCGAAGTGGTACACCATCTCGACCGACCTCCCCTCGGTCAAGAGCGCCTGGCAGGACCCCGCCCTCGCCTCGGACAAGAAGCTCGCCGTCTTCGGCAAGCAGCTCGAGACGGCCAAGGCGCCGCCGTCGTTCCCGACGTGGGAGCAGGCCGTCAAGGGTCTCGACACCGAGATGGAGAAGATCACCAAGACCGGTGAGGACCCGGCCACCGGCCTCAAGACGGCCCAGCAGCAGGCCGACTCCATCGGGACGGGTCTGTAGTCCGATGACCGCCCAGACCGGCACGACCGGGTCCCCCACCGGACCCGTGACGCCACCTCCGGTCACCGCTCCGGGACGGCCCGACGACGGGTCGTCCCGGGGGGCGGGCGACGGAGGGTCCCGTCGGCGGGCCGGCACGGCCCGCCGACGGGAGGGGCGGGCGGCCTGGATCCTCGCGATCCCCTTCTGCCTGCTCTTCCTCGCCTTCACCGCGTGGCCGGTGATCCAGTCGCTCTTCATGAGCATCACCGACACCAAGGCCCGCGACCTGCGACACCCCTTCAGTGTCAACATCATCGGCCTCGACAACTTCACCAAGGCACTGTCGGACCCCACCTTCCGCAAGGCCGCCGGCAACACCGCATACTTCGTGCTCGTCGGTATGCCGCTGACGCTCGTCGTCGCGCTCGCCGCGGCGGTCGCGCTCGACAAGGGGATCACCCGCTTCCGCGCGGTCTTCCGCCTCGGCTTCTACATGCCGGTCATCACCTCGATCGTCGCCGTCGCCGTCGTGTGGCGCTTCCTGCTGCAGGACCCGGGCGGCCTCATCAACACGGCGCTCGGCTGGGTCGGCATCACCGGCCCGAACTGGCTCGGTGACCCGAACTGGTCGATGCCCTCGCTCATCCTCATGGCGTCGTGGCGCAACTTCGGCACGGCGATGATCATCTTCCTCGCCGGCCTGCAGGCCGTGCCCGCCGAGCTGCACGAGGCCGCCGCCATCGACGGCGCGAGCGCGCTGGAAGCGGTTCCGCTTCGTCACGATGCCGCTGCTGCGCCCGACCCTGCTCTTCGTCATGGTCACGACCGCCATCGGCTACCTCCAGTTCTTCGAGGAGCCGTTCGTCATGACCCAGGGCGGTCCGCTGAACAGCACGATCTCGCTGTCGATGTACACCTACCAGCAGTTCGGCTTCGGCAACTACGGCCTCGCGTCGGCGATGAGCTACCTCATCTTCGTCGTCATCGCGATCGTCACGGCCCTCCAGTTCCGCCTGCTCCGAGAGAGGACCTGACCATGTCCGTCGACACCGCACCGCGGCCGACCGGACCGGCCCCGCACCGGGCCGGCGAACCGGTGCGCCGCTCGGGCAGGACCGGGTCCGGCATGGTCGGCGCGAGCCAGGGCGGCCGCTGGTGGCTCTACCTCGTGCTCGTCGTCGCGCTCGTCGCCGTCATCGCCCCGTTCGTCTGGATGGTGCTCGGCAGCTTCAAGGGTGAGGGCGAGCTGCGCCAGATCCCGCCGACGTGGCTGCCCGAGAGCGCCTCGCTCGACAACTACACGCAGCTGTTCAACAAGCTGAGCTTCGGGCAGTTCTTCACCAACTCGATCGTCGTCGCCGTCGTCGTGACGGCCGGCAACCTCATCTTCTGCTCGATGCTCGGCTACGCCCTGGCGATGCTCGACTTCAAGGGCAAGAAGGCCATCTTCATCGCGGTCATGGGCACCCTGATGATCCCCGGCGTCGTGACCTTCGTGCCGCTCTTCGTGCTCGTCGCGAACGCCGGACTCATCGACACGATCCCGGGCCTCTTCCTGCCGTTCCTCGTCAGCCCGTTCGGCGTCTTCCTCATGCGCCAGTTCATCCTCGGGCTGCCCAAGGACCTGCTCGACGCGGGCCGCGTCGACGGCGCCGGTGAGCTGCGGATCTTCTTCCGGATCATCCTGCCGCTGTGCGGTCCCGCCCTGGCGACGCTCGGGATCCTGACGTTCCTCGGCAGCTGGAACAACTTCCTGTGGCCGCTCGTCGTGGCGCAGTCCGAGGACACGCTACACCCTCCCGGTGGCCCTCGCCCTCTACTCGACCGGCCAGAACAGCACGAACTACGGGCTGCTGCTCGCCGGCGCGACGGTCGTCATCATCCCGATCCTCGTCGTCTTCCTCATCTTCCAGAAGCGCTTCATCGAGGGCATCGCGACCACCGGCCTGAAGTAGCCCGCCGGACCCCCCTCTTCCGACCCCTCGACGCAAGCGTGAACCGAACCCGAAACGGAGCACAGCCCATGTCCGACCTCACCATCCCCGCGCGCCCCGCGCCCAGCCGGCGCAGCCTGCTCATCGGGGGCGCCGCCTCCGTCGCGGCGCTCGCCCTCGCTCCGGCGGCCGCAGCGCCGGCGGCCTCCGCCCGATCCGCGCCCGGCCTCCTGCGCGGCGCGGCGGCCCCGCCCTCGACAGCCGCCGCGTGCACGGTGGGCGGCCGACACGTGGCGCAGCCTCGTCGCGATGACCGACCCGAAGACCGGCCTGCCGGCCGACAACATCCCCGAGTCGCTCGCCGCCGGGGACCGCTCGGGCTACACGTCGCCGACGAACATCGGCGGCTACCTGTGGTCGACGATCGCGGCCCGCGAGCTCGGCATCATCACGCCGCGGCGAGGCGACGGCCCGCCTCATCCGCACCCTCAAGACGGTGGAGCGCATGGAGCACCACACGCCGAGCGGCATGTACTACAACTGGTACGACGAGGCGACCGGCAAGGCGCTCTACTCCTGGCCCGGCTCCGGCGACAAGGTCGTCCCGTTCTGCTCGAGCGTCGACAACGGCTGGCTCGGGGCCGCCCTGCTCGTCGTGCAGAGCTCCGATCCCGGGGCCGCGCACGTGGGCCAAGCGGATCTTCGACCGGATGCGCTGGGACGCCTTCTACGACGACAACAGCGACCCAGCCCACCAGGTGCGTCCCGGTGGCCTCATGCACGGCGGCTTCTACCCCTACGAGAACGGGCGCCCGGGAGGCACCTACCAGGGCACCCACATCGGCGGCGACCCGGTGTGGCTGACGACGCACCACTACGACACGGCCGTCTCCGAGACCCGCATCACGACCTACCTGGGCATCCTCACGGGCCAGGTGCCGGCGACGGCGTACTACGCGACGTGGCGCACCTTCCCGGACGCGTGCGACTGGTCGTGGCCCGAGATCCGCCCGACGGGCGTCAACCGGACGTACTTCGGCATCGACGTCTACGAGGGCGCCTACACCTACCGCGGCATGCACATCGTGCCCGGCTGGGGCGGCTCGATGTTCGAGGAGCTCATGCCGGACGTCTTCGTCGACGAGGCCGCGCTGGGCCCCGAACAGCTGGGGCCGCAACCACCCGCTGCACGTCCGGGCCCAGCGCGAGCACGGCCTGCATCGAGGCCGGCTACGGCTACTGGGGCTTCAGCCCGTCGAGCGACCCGTTCGGCGGCTACCGGGAGTACGGCGTGGACGCCCTGGGCCTCAACCCCGACGGCTACTTCTCCGACGAGCAGAAGACGAACTACGACGCCGGCTTCGGCGACTGCCGTCCGGCGACGAACCCGGCGCCGACCTACGGCGACGGTGTCGTGACGCCGCACGCATCGTTCCTCGCGATGATGCACGAGCCGGGTGAGGCGTTCGCCAACCTGGCGAAGCTGCAGGCCGACTTCGACTCCTACGGTCGCGGCGGCTTCTTCGACGCCGTGGCCGTGCGGTCGGGGACCGTCGCGCGTCGCTACCTCTCGCTCGACCAGGCGATGATCATGGGCGCCGTCGGCAACGTGCTCGGCCAGCGACGTGATCCGTCGGGCTTCAGCAGCCCGGCCGTCGAGCAGGCCGACTGCGCCCGGTCATCGGCGTCGAGGAGTTCGGCGCCAGCCCGGTGGCCTGACCGACCCACCACCACCTCGTGGCCGCCCGACCGCACGCATCGGGCGGCCACGGGACCCCTCACCGACGAAAGGCAGCACCCGTGCGCCCCGAGCTCTCCACCACCGAGGACGGCGTCGCCTACCGCGACCTCAACGGCAACGGCCGGATGGATCCCTACGAGGACCCACGGCTGACCGTCGAGGAGCGGGTCGAGGACCTGCTCGGACGCCTCTCCCTCGAGGAGAAGGTCGGCCTGATGTTCCAGACCGTCATCGAGGCCGGCTCGGACGGGACGGTGCTCGAGCAGCCGGGCGCCATCAGCAAGTCGCCGACGAGCACCGTCGTGCTCGAGAAGCACCTCAACCACTTCAACGTCCACGCGCTCGACGACCCGCGCATGGCGGCCCGGTGGAGCAACGCCCTGCAGGCGCTCGCCGAACGGACGCCACACGGCATACCGGTGACGGTGTCGACCGACCCACGGCACGCGTTCATCGAGAACGTCGGGGTCTCCTTCTCCGCCGGCGCCTTCTCGCAGTGGCCCGAGCCGCTCGGCCTCGCGGCGCTGCGCGACGCGGACGCGGTGCGGCGCTTCGCCGACATCGCCCGGCAGGAGTATGCCGCGGTCGGCATCCGTGCCGCCCTGCACCCGACGCTCGACCTCGCCACCGAGCCGCGCTGGGCGCGGCAGGCGGGCACGTTCGGTCAGGACCCTGACCTCGTGACGGAGCTCGGGCGTCGCGTATCTCAAGGGTTTCCAAGGGGATTCGCTCGGGCCGGGCAGTGTCGCGTGCACGAGCAAGCACTTCCCGGGAGGCGGGCCCGCAAAAGGACGGCGAGGACGCGCACTTCCCCTACGGGCGCGAGCAGGTCTATCCCGGTGGGCGATTCGCCGACCACCTCAAGCCGTTCCCTCCGATCATCGAGGCCGGGACGGCGGGGATCATGCCGTACTACGGGATGCCCGTCGACCTCGTCATCGACGGCGTCGAGATCGAGCCGGTCGGCTTCGGCTACAACAAGCAGGTCGTCACGGGTCTGCTCCGCGAAAAGCTCGGCTACGACGGCGTCGTCGTCACCGACTGGGAGCTCGTCAACGACAACCACGTCGGCGACCAGGTGCTGCCGGCCCGCGCGTGGGGCGTCGAGCACCTCGACCCGCACGGCCGGATGGAGCTCATCCTGGAGGCCGGGGCCGACCAGTTCGGCGGCGAGGAGTGCGTCGACATCCTCCTCGACCTCGTCG
>CAWKJV010000034.1:0-9573 GCA_963849965.1 uncultured Actinomycetota bacterium
TCGTCCTGCAGGTCGACCCGCCGGCCGACCACAAGGACTACCTGCACCGCTCGGGCCGCACGGCTCGCGCCGGTGACAAGGGCACCGTCGTGACCCTTGCGCTCCCGCACCAGCGCAAGACGATGGAGCGTCAGCTCAAGGACGCCGGCCTCGAGATCTCGCCGGTCCGGGCCACGCCCGGCGACGCGATCATCGCGGCCACCGGTGCGACGACGCCCAGCGGTGTCGCCATCGCCGAGGACGACTTCCAGCGCCTCATCGCAGGTCCGAAGCAGCACCGTCGCGGGCCGGCCGGTCCACGCGGTCCGCGCCAGGGCCAGCGTGGCGGCTCGCGCCCGCATCAGGTGGCGGTCGCGACGACCGCCGCGGACGACCGACGTGGTCATCGCAACGACCGTGGTGACGGCCTCGTCTCCCGCTGGGGCGACGACGAGCGCGGCGGCCGCCGCGGCGCTCGCTTCTGAGCGGTCGCCGGTGTGGAAGGCTGGGCCCGTGAGCTCGACGTTCCACACCGGCCGCCTCCTCGTGGCGACGCCGTCCGTCGGGGGTGACGTGTTCCATCGATCCGTCATCCTCATGCTCCACCACGACGACGACGGCGCTCAGGGCGTCGTTCTCAACAAGCCGCTGTCCGCCGAGGTGGACTCGGTGCTGCCCGGGTGGCAGCGCGTCGTCACGGCTCCGCACGTGCTCTTCCAGGGCGGTCCGGTGTCGACGTCGTCGGCGCTGGGCCTCGTCACGGTGCCGGGCGACAAGCCGGAGCCGCTCGGGGTCAAGCGGCTCTTCGGCTCGATCGGGCTCGTCGACCTCGACGTGCCGACCCCGGTGGTCGCGGCGGAGCTCGCGGGTCTGCGGATCTTCGCCGGCTACTCCGGCTGGGAGGCGGGCCAGCTCGAGAACGAGGTGCTGCGCGGCGACTGGTACGTCGTCGACGCCGAGGTGCGTGACGCCTTCACGCCCGACCCCGAGGCCCTGTGGCGTGAGGTGCTCCGGCGCCAGCGCGACAGCCTCGCGTACGTCGCGAACTTCCCCGACGACCCGTCGATGAACTGACGTGGGCGTGCCAGAGCTCGTGCGGCCCGCGGCCAGGAGTCTCCCGAGATGCCGAGGTCGACCAGGCGAATTGCCTTCGTCGACAGCGGACTCGGGCTCCTCGGGTATGCCGACGCCCTCCACGCGCTGCGCCCCGACCTCGGTCTCGTCCTGTCGCTCGACCCGGACAACATGCCCTACGGGCCGCGCACCCCGGACGAGGTGCAGCGGCTCATCCTCGCCTCGGCGCGCGCCACCCTCCCGTACGAGCCGGCCGCCATCGTCGTCGCGTGCAACACCGCCTCGGTCCACGGGCTCGGCGTCCTGCGTGCCGAGCTCGAGCCGGACGTGCCCGTCATCGGCACCGTCCCGGCCATCCGCCCGGCGGCCGCGGCCGGAGGGCCGGTCGCCATCTGGTCCACCGCCGCGACGACGTCGAGCGACTACCTCCGTGGCCTCGTCGACGCCTTCGCCGCCGACGTCGAGACGTATCCCGTGGCGGCGCTCGGCCTCGCCGAGGCCATCGAGTCCGGGGACCGCGCGAGCATCGACGAGTGCATCGCGTATGCCGCGTCGCAGACCCCCGCGGGGGTGCGCTCCCTCGTGCTCGGCTGCACCCACTACGGGCTCGTCGTCGACCGCATCGTCGCGCGCCCTGGGCCACGACGTGACGATCCACGACTCCCCGGTCGCGGTCGCCCGCCAGACCCTGCGCCGCATCGGGCTCGAGCCCCACCCGACCGCTCCCGCGGGAGGAGTCGAGGCCGTGCTCCTCAGCGGTCGAGCCGGCGCGCTCCCGACGTCGTGGGGGTCCTACCCTGCAGGCCGACGCCTGCTCGCCGCGCCGCCCACGGTTCGACCGGCCGGAACGAGCCGGCGAAACGACTTCAGGGAGCGGGAAGCCGGCGTCGTTCCGGCCGCTCGACCCCAGCCGTAGACTGCCGGCATGAGCACGATGCCTCCCGACCCGTTCGAGCCCGAGCCGCTGCGGGGCACGAGCACGGCCACGATCGAGCGCGAGGAGGTCCGCGAGGAGCTCCAGGAGCCGGGTGACCACGAGCGCTTCTCGCACTACGTGCGCAAGGAGAAGATCCTCGAGAGCGCCCTGTCCGGCGAGCCCGTCGTGGCGCTCTGCGGCAAGATCTGGGTCCCGGGCCGCGACCCGCAGAAGTTCCCCGTGTGCCCGGTCTGCAAGGAGATCTACGACGGCCTGCGCGACCCGCAGGACGGCGGCGACGGAGACAAGTCCGGCGGCGACGGGCAGTCCTGACCGGCTCGTCCGAGGCCTTCGCTCGGCACTTCCTGAACGGTTCTTTACCCGTCCCGGCTCCGCCGTTACCGTCGTGTGCCTACAGTCGCTGGGGTCGATGCCTGACCGGGCGTCGTGTCGGACGAGAAAGGCCACCCCATGAAGCTTCGCTCCCTGATGCTCGCGGCACCCCTCGCACTGGCCGCGGCGTCGCTCGGCGCCCCGGCGCAGGCCGCGCCCGTGCTCGACGGCCACGACCGCCCCGCCTGCGTCGACCCACAGGCCGTCGGCGCGGTCGGAGCCCGAGGCACCCACACCACGGCGAAGGACCCGCACGAGCTGACCGACGCGCAGGTGCGTGCCAACGAGGCGGCCCTCACGAAGGCCCTCGAGGCCAAGGGCCTGACCCGTGACTCGTCCGGCAAGGTCGTCCAGCAGGCGCAGAACGGCAAGCCCGTCACCGCCGGCACGTTCGCCCCCACGACGGTCAAGGTCTACTGGCACACCATCACCGACGGCAGCCAGGGCGCCGTCAGCAGCAGCGCGATCAGCAGCCAGGTCACCGTCCTCAACCGCGCCTACTCCGGCACCGGTCTCAGCTTCAGCCTCGCCGGGTCCGACTCGACGAGCAACCCGTCCTGGTACACCGTGACGCCGGGCTCGGCCGCCGAGAAGAGCATGAAGACGACCCTCCGCAAGGGCACGATGGCCGACCTCAACCTCTACTCGGCCAACATCGGGCAGGGCCTGCTCGGCTGGGCGACCTTCCCGAAGAGCACCTACGACGCGATGGACGGGGTGGTGATCCTCACCGGGTCGCTGCCCGGCGGCAACGCCACGAACTACAACCAGGGCGACACGGCCACGCACGAGGTCGGCCACTGGGTCGGGCTCTACCACACCTTCCAGGGCGGCTGTAAGGGCAACGGCGACTACGTCGACGACACGCCTGCCGAGGCCAGCGCGGCCTACCAGTGCCCCACCGGCCGCGACACGTGCACCAGCCCGGGCCTCGACCCCATCAAGAACTTCATGGACTACACGTACGACTCGTGCATGACGACCTTCACGGCCGGTCAGGTCTCGCGCATGCAGGCCCAGTGGACGGCGTACCGCGCCGGCCGGTGACCGCCGGCGCCCGTCGCGCACCTGCCGCACCCGGTCGCGACGGCGACTGAGCGGCATACCATCCGGGTCGAGGCCCCGTCCGCAGGGCGGGGCCTCGGCATGTCGCCTCGGGAGATTCGTTACGGTGATCCCTCTATGAGTTCCGGCGCCGCTTTCCATCTCCCACCCGCTTTCCCGGAGCGGGCAGCCTGGGGTACCGCCAGCAAGCTGCGTGCCTGGCAGCAGGAGGCGCTCGACCTCTACCTCGAGCGGTCGCCGCGGGACTTCCTCGCGGTCGCGACGCCGGGCGCCGGCAAGACGACGTACGCCCTGCGCGTGGCCACCGAGCTGCTCACCGCCGGCATCGTCCAGCGCGTCACCGTCGTGGCCCCCACCGAGCACCTCAAGACCCAGTGGGCCGATGCCGCCGCCCGCGTCGGCATCAGTCTCGACCCGAAGTTCAGCAACAGCGTCGGTCGGCACAGCGACGACTACCACGGCGTCGCCGTCACGTATGCCCAGGTGGCGTCGCGTCCGTCGCTGCACCGTGAGCTGACGACGTCGCGCTCGACGCTCGTCATCCTCGACGAGGTCCACCACGGCGGTGACGCGAAGAGCTGGGGTGACGGCATACGCGAGGCGTTCGAGCCCGCGACCCGTCGCCTGTCGCTGACGGGCACGCCCTTCCGCTCGGACACCTCGCCGATCCCGTTCGTCACCTACGAGCTCGACGCCGAGGGCACGCTGGTGAGCTCGAGCGACTACACGTACGGCTACGCCGAGGCCCTGCGCGACGGCGTCGTGCGCCCGGTGCTCTTCATGGCCTACGGCGGCAGCATGCGCTGGCGCACGAAGGCGGGCGACGAGCTCGAGGCGCGCCTCGGCGAGCCGATGACGAAGGACTTCGTCGCGCACGCGTGGCGCACGGCGCTCGACCCCAAGGGTGAGTGGATCCCCGCGGTGCTCGCGGCGGCCGACCGCCGCCTCACCGAGGTGCGCAGGCACGTCGAGGACGCCGGCGGGCTCGTCATCGCCTCCAACCAGACGCAGGCGAGGGCGTATGCCGCCATCCTCCGCCAGCTGACCGGCGAGTCTCCCACGGTCGTCCTCTCCGACGACCTCGGGGCCAGCAGGCGCATCGAGGACTTCGGGGCGAGCGACGAGCGCTGGATGGTCGCGGTGCGCATGGTGTCCGAGGGCGTCGACGTGCCGCGCCTCGCCGTCGGCGTCTATGCCACGTCCACCTCCACGCCACTCTTCTTCGCCCAGGCCGTCGGCCGCTTCGTCCGGGCCCGTCGGCGCGGTGAGACCGCGTCGGTCTTCCTGCCGTCCGTCCCGGTCGTCCTCGACCACGCGTCGCGGCTCGAGGAGCAGCGCGACCACGCGCTCGACCGCAAGCCCAACCCCGACGACATCGGCCAGATGTGGGCCGAGGAGCAGAGCCTGCTCGACGAGGCCAACCGCGCCGACAAGGCGAGCGGCGCCCTCGACGAGGGAGCCTTCGAGGCCCTCGAGTCCGACGCCCACTTCGACCACGTGCTCTTCGACAAGCAGCAGTGGGGCATGCACGCCCAGATCGGCTCCGAGGACGAGGAGGAGTACCTCGGGCTCCCGGGCCTGCTCGAGCCCGACCAGGTGTCTGCGCTGCTCCGCGAGCGGCAGAGCCGCCAGGTCAGGAAGGCGCCGCAGGGGGCGTCCGCGCCGATGCCCGTCGCCGCGCACCGGGCCCTGGCCGCGCAGCGCAAGGAGCTCAACAAGCTCGTCTCGACCTACGCCCGGCAGAAGGGCCTGCCGCACGCCAACGTCCACATGGACCTGCGCCGGGTGTGTGGCGGCCCCGACCTCGCGGCCGCGTCGTCCGACCAGGTCTCGGAGCGCATCGACAAGATCCGCCTCTGGCTCGTCGGACGCCGCTGACCGTTCACGATCCGCACGCCTGCTCGCCCCTTTCCGCGCGAGATGTCGGGTTAGGGTCTGGTTCGCGCCTCGGGGGCGAGCCGCGCACCTGGACACCGGCTGCTCCGATCGAGCACCGAACAGACGAAGGACGACATGAGCACCGACCACACCTCCGCGACCCCTGACCGCCTCGGATCCTCGACCACCCGTCGCCAGCTGCTGGCCCTCGCCGCCGTCGGGGGCGCGGGACTCGCCACCGTGGGTGCCGCCTCGCCGGCCGGCGCGGCCCCCGCGCCGGGCACCAACGGCGAGGTGGTGCGACTGACCGTGCTCGGCACGACGGACCTGCACGGCAACGTCTACAACTGGGACTACTTCAAGAACGCCGAGTACGACGACAAGGCGCACAACGACATCGGCGTCGCCAAGGCCTCATCCATCATCAAGGCGATCCGCGCCGAGGTCGGTGCCGAGCGCACCCTGACGATCGACGCCGGTGACACGATCCAGGGCACGCCGCTCGCGTACTACTACGCCAAGATCGACCCGATCACCGGCGGCGCGAAGCACCCGATGGCCGCCGCCATGAACCAGGTCGGCTACGACGCCGCCGCCCTCGGCAACCACGAGTACAACTACGGCCTGGACACGCTGCGGGCCTTCGAGAAGCAGCTGGACTTCCCGCTGCTCTCGGCCAACTCGGTCGACTGGAACACCGGGGCACCCGTCTTCAAGCCGTGGGTCATCAAGACGGTCAAGGTGTCCGGCAGCAAGCCGATCAAGGTCGGCATCCTCGGCCTGGTGACGCCCGGCGTCGCGATCTGGGACAAGACGAACGTCGAGGGCAAGGTGAGGTTCCCCGGCATCATCGAGCAGGCCAAGGTCATGGTGCCCCGCCTCAAGGCAGCCGGCGCCGACGTCGTTCTCGTCGCGTGCCACTCCGGCGACAACGGCAAGTCCTCGTGGGGCGACGCGCTGCCCTACGTCGAGAACGCGAGCGCGCTCCTCGCCGAGCAGGTCCCCGGCATCGACGCCGTGCTCGTCGGCCACGCCCACCTCGAGATCCCCCAGCGCTACGTCACGAACCAGCAGACCGGCAAGCAGGTGCTGCTCTCCGAGCCGTACTACTGGGGCATGCGCGTCACCCGCATGTCGCTCGACCTGCAGAAGGTCCGTGGGCAGTGGGAGGTCGTGCACTCCGAGGCGACCCTCTACAACTCCAACGTCGCGCCCGAGGACCCCGCTGTCACCCGCGCCGTCGCCGCCGCCCACCAGAGGGTCCTCACCTACGTCAACGGCGTCATCGGGACGTGCACGACGGCCATGTCGGCGGCGACGTCGCGCTACGAGGACACCGCCGCGATCGACTTCATCAACTACGTCCAGGCCGACGCGGTCAAGAAGGCCCTCGCGGGCACGCCCGAGGCGTCCCTCCCGGTGCTGTCGATCGCGGCGCCGTTCAACAAGCTCGCCGCGATCCCGGCCGGCGACGTGACGATCCGCGACGTGGCCGGCCTCTACATCTACGACAACACCCTGCTCGGGATCGTGCTCACCGGGGCGCAGGTCAAGGCCTACCTCGAGAAGAGCGCCGAGTACTTCCAGCCCTGCACGACGACCGGCCCGGTCGCCGCCGACACCATCACCGGCGCCAACGGGACCCCCGACTACAACTACGACATCATGGGTGGGCTCGACGCCCACCTCACCTACGACATCGACCTCGCCAAGGCCGTCGGCTCCCGCATCGTCGACCTCGCGTATGCCGGCGGCCCCGTCGCGTCGGACGCCCGCTTCGTCGTGGCGATCAACAACTACCGTCAGTCCGGGGGCGGCGGCTTCCCGGGCGTCGCGACCGCCCCGGTCGTCTACAACCGCCAGATCGAGATCCGTCAGCTGCTCATCGACTGGGCGACGGCCAACAAGGTCATCGACCCGGCGACCTTCTCCAGCCTCGACTGGAAGCTCGTGAGCAACGGCAGCCCGATCACCGTCACGCCTTGACGACCGCACCACCGAAAGGGTGCCGGGGAGGGCTGACCGTCGCCTGGACGACGTCAGCCCTCCACGGCTCTCGCGCGAGACCACGTGGGGTGTCCCGCCACGTGGGAGAGCGCGACACCCGCCCCGAACCCGACCTGTGGGTGCGACGTCGGCTGGGCGCAGACGTACCCGCCGGGACAGGGGAGCACCGACGGGTACGCACCTCCATCCTTGCGGATCGAGGCCGTCTGCGTCACCCCTTTCGCGGTGACTGCGTGCCGATCCGTGACCACTCTCTCGATCGGGCAGGAGGCACTCAGGCGCCGACGAGAACCTGGTAGCCCCACGCGGGCAGGTGGTAGTCCTGTCCCCGCCCCAGCTCGAGCGTCTCGCCGGTGAAGGCGTCGCGCCAGGCGCCGACCTGTGGACCGTCGCCGAGCCTCACCGTCCGGTCCTCGTCGCTGAAGTTGAAGGCCCCGAAGACGCGGTCGTCACCGACGG
Organism: uncultured Actinomycetota bacterium; assembly: GCA_963849965.1. GTDB lineage: Bacteria > Actinomycetota > Actinomycetes > Actinomycetales > Dermatophilaceae > Terrabacter. Next base: position 7,772 of record CAWKJV010000034.1, read on the forward strand.
CCCGGACGAAGCTCAGCACCGCCGACTCGTCCGAGTTCGGGACGCGCACCATGCGACCGCCGGCGGCGCCGTTCCACAGGGCGGGGTGCTGCTTCTTCAGCGCGAACAGGGTGCGGTAGAGCTCGCCCTGCTCGTCCTCGCGCCACTCGATCTCGTCCTTGTCGAAGAAGATGAGCCGTTTGTCGCTGCCGGCCTCCTGCCCGTTGTAGACCAGCGGCATGCCCTCGCTGATGACGGACAGCACGATCGCGGGCACGAGCGCATCGCCGAACTGCTCGTACTCCGTCCCCTCCCAGGCGTTCTTGTCGTGGTTGCTGACGAAGAGCATCCGGTAGGCGTCGCGCTGGTAGAAGCGGTCGTTCCAGGCGTAGTAGACCTTGAGCGCCTCGACGTCGGCCTTGCCGTGCGCGATCTTGTGCAGCGTCTCGTTCCAGCTCCAGCCGTACGTCATGTCGAAGGCGCGCACGTGCAGGTCGCGCGACTCCCACTCGGCGAGCATGAAGACCGGCTTGATCTCGTCGAGCTCGGTCCGCACGTTTTCCCAGAAGTCGACCGGCACGAATCCCGCCACGTCGCAACGGAACCCGTCGACGTCCACGTCACGCACCCAGAACTTCATGGCCTCGGTCATGTAACGGCGCAGGTCGGGGTTGTCGTAGTCGAGGTCGATGATGTCGTCCCAGTCCCACCACGGGGTCGGCCGGAAGTCGCCCTTCCAGTCACGGGCGTACCACTCGGGGTGCTCCTCGACGAGACGGTTGTCCCAGGCGGTGTGGTTGGCGACCCAGTCGAGGATGACCCGCAGGCCGAGACCGTGGGCGGTGTCGACGAAGTGGCGCAGGTCCTCGAGGGTGCCGAACTCGGGGTTGACGCCGAGGTAGTCCTTGACGGCATACGGGCTGCCGAGCACCCCCTTGCGGTTCTCCTCGCCGATCGGGTGGACCGGCATGAGCCAGACGATGTCGATGCCGAGGTCGCGGATGCGCGGCAGGTGCGCCTCCGCCGCGCGGAAGGTGCCCTCGGGGGTGAAGTGGCGCTGGTTGATCTGGTAGATCGTCGCGCTGCGGCTCCACTCGGGGTGGGTCAGCTCTACGGCGGGCCTTGGGGTGTAGGGATTGGCGGTCACGGGAGCTCCTGGTCCGAGGGGCGGTGGTCGAGGTCGGTCGGCTGGTGCGGTCTTACCCCGTCACGAGGTGGCCCCGAGGAGGTGCTCGACGAGTGGGATGGTGCGGTGGTCGAGGCGGGTGGCGAGGGAGATGACGGTCGAGGCCCGGGTGACGTGCGCGTCGTCCACGACCTGGTCGATGACGCGTTGCAGGTCGGCGTTGTCGCGACCGACGATGCGGATGAGCACGTCCCCGGAACCGGTGATCGTGTGGGCCTCGAGCACCTCGGGGATGGCGGCAAGGTGCTCGACGACGGGGGAGTGGCCCCCGCGGCCCTGGCGGATCTCGAGCGTGCAGAACGCCGTGACCGGGTAGCCGAGCGCCGCGGGGTCGACGTCGGGCGCCATCGAACGCAGGACCCCGGTGCGCTGCAGCCGGTCCAGGCGGGCCTGCACCGTGCCGCGCGCCACGCCGAGCCGGCGGGAGGCACCGAGCACGCCGATGCCCGGCTCGGTGAGCAGCAGGAGCAGGATCCGGCAGTCCAGATGGTCGACCGGCGGGTGGGTCCCCCGGCCCCACGGATGACGTCATGGTCAGAGTGTCCAGCACGACCCGGCATACGGGCAACACTTTGCGCACTGTGCTCACCCACGGCGGCTGCTCTTGCACACCCGGGGGACACTCGGTCACCCTCGC
>CAWKJV010000035.1:0-99115 GCA_963849965.1 uncultured Actinomycetota bacterium
GGCCTGGGGCCGTCTGGAATACTCGACGTCGCGCACTGCGCCTGCACGAGGCGGCCCGCGCGATGGTCGAGCCACACGGCGGCGAGGTCCCCCGACACCCCCGAAGGCCTGCTGGCCCTGCCGGGCGTCGGGGCCTACACGGCGGCAGCCGTCTCGTGCTTCGCGTTCGGCACCCCGGAGGTCGTCGTTGACACGAATGTGCGGCGCGTCCTCGCGCGAACCTGCGAGGGCAAGGCACTCCCCCAACCGCGGCATTGACTCGAGCCGAGACCAGCGGGCGACGGATGCCATGCCCGCCCGCTGCAAGGCCGGGCGGCACGGGAGGAGGCGAACATCTGGAACGTCGCCGTCATGGAGCTCGGGGCTCTCGCTGCGTGGCCCGGGGCCCCGGTGCGAGGGTGCCCGGTCGCCGACCTCTGTGCCTGGAACCGCGCCGGCCGACCCGCCTCACGAGGGTCCGCCGCGGCGCGGGCAGGGCTGGCACGGCACCGACCGCCAGGTCCGCGGCGAGCTCGCTGCGCCGCCTGCGGGACGCCCACGCGCCCTCCCCTCGCGGCACTCGAAGGGCTCGGCCGACCGACCGTGCGCAGGTCATGCGCTGCCTCGACTCGCTCGTCGCCGACGGGCTGGTCGAGCCCTTGTCCCGGAACCGGTCGCGCTCCCCTCCTGACCCCGCCCGTCAATCCCAGTCGAGTGCCCACTTCCCCACGCCGCCCGGCGAGTGGGGAACTGTGCACTCGACGGAAGGGGCTGGCCCGGCCGCAAGTCGAGTGCCCACTTCCCGACGCCGCCCGGCGGGTGGGGAACTGTGCACTCGACCGTGGGCTGGCCCAGACGCAGTCAGAGGTTGCCGAGAACGGACTCCACGTCGATGGTGATGACCACGCGCTCGGGGTTGGGCCGCGGCTCGCGGTAGCGGACGGCATACCTCTGCACGGCGTCGGCGACGGAGGCCGGGTCGTCGAGGATGCGCGCGGTTCCCTGGAGGGAGAGCCAGTGGCGCCCGTCGACCTGGCACAACACCGCGGGGCAACCTGCCCCCGCGTTGCGGGCCTTGCGGCTGGTGCGGCTCGTGATGACGCGGGCGACCGACGCCTCCGTGTCCCAGGTGAAGCCGACCGGAACGACGTGCGGCGAGCCGTCGGGGCGCAGGGTCGTCAGCGTCGCGAGGTGACGCACCGCCATGAACTGGAGCGCTTCCGCGGACAGGTCACGGGGGAGGGTCGCCACGCGGGTCAGACTATGAGGCTCAGGGCCATGACGAGCACGAACCCGACCACGGAGATGACCGTCTCCATGACCGACCACGACTTGATCGTCTCGCCGACGGTCAGCCCGAAGTACTCCTTGACGAGCCAGAAGCCGGCGTCGTTGACGTGACTGAAGAAGAGCGAGCCGCAGCCGATCGCGAGGACGAGCAGCGCGAGATGGCTCGAGGTCAGCGTCGACGCGAGCGGGCCGACGATGCCGGCGGCCGTGATGGTCGCGACGGTGGCTGAGCCCGTGCCGAGTCGGATGAGGACGGCGACGAGCCAGCCGAGGAGGAGCACCGACAGGTTGACGCCGGTGGCCCAGTCCTTGATGACGTTGCCGACACCCGCGTCGACGAGCGTCTGCTTGAAGCCACCTCCCGCCGCGACGATGAGGATGATGCCGGCGACACCGGGCAGGCTCGCGCCCAGGCTGTCGCTGGCCTGGATCCGCGTCATCCCGGAGGCGAGACCGAGCCGGAAGTAGCAGAAGATGACGGCGACGAGGAGGGCCACGATCGGGGTGCCGATGACATCGGAGACCTGACGGACGCCGCTCCCCTTGTCCGACACGGCCAGCTTGGCGATGGCGTCGATGAGCATGAGCGCCACCGGGAGGGTGATCGCCACGATGGCCGAGCCGAAGCCGACGCGGCGGCGCCCGGGCTCGAGGGGGGCCTCGAGCTCCTCGAGGTTCTCGAAGCGACCTCCGGCCGCAGCACGCGACGGCGGCGTCGTGCCGTGCGGGCGATCCGCGACGGCCACACCGCCCGCGCCCGCCGACACAGGGGTGCCGACGAACGTGTCGACGTACTTGGGCACCCAGCGGTCGACGAACCGTGCGAGCACCGGACCGGCGACGATGACGGTCGGGATGGCGATGAGGATGCCGTAGAGCAGGGTGAGACCGAGGTCTGCATGGAGCAGACCGATCGCGGTCAGCGGACCGGGGTGCGGTGGCACCAGGCCGTGCAGCACCGAGAGACCGGCGAGGGCCGGGATGCCGACCTTCATCACCGAGAGGCCGGTCTTGCGGGCCACGAGGATGACGACCGGCACGAGCAGCACCACGCCGACCTCGAAGAAGAGGGGAAGGCCGAGGATCGCCGCGATGACGGCCATCATCCACGGCAGGCCGCCCGGCCCGACCCGCCCGACGAGCGTCGAGACGATGCGGTTCGCGCCCCCGGAGTCCTCGAGCATCTTGCCGATCATCGCCCCGAGGGCGATGAGCACGCCCACCGCGCCGGCGGTCGACCCGAAGCCGGCGATGAAGCTGGTGACGATGTCGTTGGGCGGCATGGTCGCCACCGCGCCCAGCACGGCGGAGCCGAGCATGAGCGCCAGGAAGGGGTGCAGCTTCACGAGGGTGATGAGCAGCACGACCGAGAGGATGCCGAGCAGGCACGCCACGACGAGCTGTGCGTTCCCGGCATACGGCTCCTTGGCGGCCGCGCCGGCAAGGCTCGTGAGGGCGGGATCCAGCCCCGACGGAAGCGTGGTCAAGGTGGTGAGTGTCATGCGGTGGGGTCCTTCCTGAGTCCGAGGGCATGCAGGGATCGGGAGAGCACCTCGGCCGCGGTGCCCTCGTTGGTGACCGAGACCCCGGGCTCGTCGGCAGCGAGGGGCTCGAGAGTCGCGAGCTGGCTGGGCAGGAGCGAGGCCGGCATGTAGTGACCGGGTCGGTGCTCCATGCGGTCCTGGATGACCGCGCTCGGGCGCCTCGACGTGGAGGAAACGCACGTGGGGACGGTCCCGGCGGAGGAGGTCCCGGTAGACGCGCCGCAGCGCCGAGCACGTGACGACGGCAGACTCGCCGGCCTCCTCCTTGCCGCTGATCCAGTCGCCGATGGACTCGAGCCACGGCCAGCGGTCGTCGTCGGTGAGCGGCTGGCCGCTGTGCATCTTCGCGACGTTGGCGTCGGAGTGGAACGCGTCTCCCTCGGCGAACTCCCAGCCCATCACCGTCGAGATGCCCTTGGCGACCGTGCTCTTGCCGCTGCCGCTGACCCCCATGACGATGACGACGTCGGGTTGCGGTGGTGAAGCGGATGACGGGTCGTCCACGAAGTCCGGCATATACGGAACGTACTCCCGTTGAAGACCGTCCCGCTCGCCGGTAGCGTGGCCCCTTGTGCCTGCCCTCGTCCGTCCGTCGTGAGGACCTTCTGGCTGCTCGCTCGAGCCGGCTTCAGGAGGCACTCGACGTACCGACTGGCGCTCGTGGCCGGGATGACGACGAACTCCGTGTTCGGCATCATCCGGGCCTCGATCCTGCTCGCGGCGCTCGCCTCGGCCGGCACATCCATCGGGGGCTACGACGCCCCGACGGCGATCGCCTTCGTCTGGTGGGGCCAGGCGCTGCTCGGCACGGTCAACCTGTGGGGCTTCGCCGAGGTCAAGGACCGCGTGCGCACGGGTGACATCGCCGTCGACTTCCTCAGGCCGATCGACCCTCAGCTCGCTTACCTCGCAGGCGATCTCGGCCGCGCCGGCATCAATCTCCTCGGTCGCGGCCTCCCGGCGATCCTGCTCGGGGCGCTCCTCTTCGACATGGCGCCGCCGCCCTCAGCGGTCAGCTGGGCAGCGGGGGCCGTCTCGGTGCTGCTGGCGGTCGTCGTCGCGTTCGCCGGCAACTTCGTCATCAACCTGCTCGCGTTCTGGCTCGTCGAGATCCGCGGCATCATGCTGCTGTGGATGATCACGGGCGGCCTGCTCTGCGGGCTCTACCTGCCGGTGCCGTGGTTCCCCGACTGGCTGCGCACCGTCGCCCACTGGTCGCCGTTCCCGTCGATGCTGCAGAATCCCATCGACATCCTCGCCGGACGCGTCGTCGGGTCCGACATCGCCTCGGCGGTCGCCGTGCAGGTCTTCTGGGCGCTCGCGCTGCTCGGGCTGGGGCAGTTCGTGCTCCGCGCCGGCCGTCGTCGCCTGGAGGTGCAGGGTGGCTGACCTGACGCTGGCCGAGCGGCTGCGCCCCTACCGGGTGCTGCTCGCCTCCCGCGCCCGGGCGCAGATGCAGTACCGCACCTCGTTCGTCACCGACATCCTCGGCACCGTCGGTGTCGGCCTGGCCGAGTTCGCCGAGGTGTGGATCATCTTCCACAACGTCGACGTCCTCGGCGGGCTCGACTTCACGGCAGCGCTGCTCGTCTTCGCGCTGTCCAACGTGGCGTTCTCGCTCGCCGACATGTTCGTCGGACACCTCGACCAGCTGCCGCGTTACATCCGGGCCGGCCAGGTCGACGCCTTCTACGTCCGCCCCCTCCCGCTCCTCGCCCAGCTCATGACGAGCGACCTGTCGCTGCGACGGATCGGGCGCCTGAGCGTCGCACTCGTCGTGCTCACCTTTGCACTGACGAGGGCGGACATCGACTGGTCGGCGGCCACCGTCGCGCTCATCGTCCTGACGGTCGTCAGCGGCACCGCGATCTTCTCGGCCCTGTTCACCGCCGCGGGCGGTCTGCAGTTCTTCCTCGTCGACGGATCGGAGTTCACCAACGCCTTCACCTATGGGGGGTCGTATGCCGCCCAGCAGAGCCAGCAGGTCTTCCCCGACCCGCTGCGCATCTTCTGGATGTTCGTCGTGCCGACCGCCTTCGTCGCCTACATCCCGGCCGTGGCCATCCTCGACCTGCCGGGAGACCCTCTCGCGCCCCACTGGCTGGCGTGGTGCACGCCTCTGGCAGCCCTGCTGGCCTGGGGCATCGCCGGCCTCTGCTGGAGGCTCGGGACCCGTCACTACCAAGGAGCCGGCGGATGAGCATCGATAGCGCCATCATCGAGACGCGCGACCTCGTGCGCGAGTTCAGGAAGACCCGTGCCGTCGACCGGATGACCTTCTCGGTCGCACCCGGTGAGGCGGTTGGCTACATCGGCGCCAACGGTGCCGGCAAGTCGACGACGATCAAGATGCTGACCGGCATCCTCAAGCCGACTGCCGGACACGTGCGCACGTGCGGGCTGGACCCCATGCGTCAGCGGGTCGAGGTGGCACGGAGGGTCGGCGTCGTCTTCGGCCAGCGCTCGCAGCTGTGGTGGGACCTGCCGCTGCGCGACTCGTTCGCCATCCTCGGGGCGATCCACCGCCTCGACGAGGCGGCCACGCGGGCGCGCACCGACCTGCTCGTCGAGCAGCTCGAGATGGGTCCCCAGCTCGGCACGCCGGTGCGTTCCCTGTCGCTCGGGCAGCGGATGCGGGCCGAGATCGCGGCCGCGCTCCTGCACTCCCCGGAGCTGCTCATCCTCGACGAGCCGACGATCGGTCTCGACGTGCTCTCGAAGCAGCGGCTGCGCGAGTTCCTCGTCGCCGAGCGACGAGAGCGGGGCACCACCCTGCTGCTGACGACGCACGACATGGGCGACATCGAGCGGCTCTGCGACCGGGTCCTCGTCGTCGACCACGGGCGGCTCGCCTTCGACGGCACCCTGACGGGCCTGGCCGGGACGGTCGGGGTGCAGCGCGTCCTCGTCATCGACCTCGCCGCGCCGACGGCCGACCTCGACGACGTGCCCGGCGCGACCCTCGTCGAGAGCGAGTCCGATGGCCTGCGCCAGCGCCTTGCCTTCGATGCCGAAGCGACGACCGTCGCGGCCGTGCTCGCCCACGTGTCGTCGCGCCACGAGGTGCGTGACCTGACGATCGAGGAGCCGGACATCGAGGACGTCGTCCGTCGCATCTATGCCGCGTCGGGACGCGCCTGACGCCGTCCCCTGAGGCGTCGAGAACTGAGCACTCGACCGGGTCGACGGCAGGAACCGGTCGAGTGCCCATTTCCCTGCGTCGGGAACTGAGCACTCGACGCGGTCGACGGCAGGAACCGGTCGAGTGCCCATTTCCCTGCGTCGGGAACTGAGCACTCGACGCGGTCGACGGCAGGAAACCAGTCGAGTGCCCATTTCCCTGCGTCGGGACTGGCTCTCAGTCCTGGGCAGCCACGGAGCGGGCCAGCAGGCGGGTCGTCGAGACGAGGACGGCGACGAGCACGACAGTCGCGAACACGACGAGCACCGCAGGCGCCGGGAAGAACGTCACGGCGAGGCCGGCCGCGACGACGGGGATCGTGATCCCCGCGTAGGCGGCGAGGAACATGCCGGCGAGCGTCTCGCCGCGGTGCTCCGGCGACGAGACGGTCGCCGCCGTCGTGATCGCGACGTTGAAGACGAGGCCGACACCGGCTCCGGCGACGACGCCGGCGAGCGCGAAGAGCGGGAGGGACGTGGTCCAGGCCCCGACGGCGACGAGGACGAGGCCGACCGACATCGACGCCATGCCGGCGCGCAGCCGCTCGGGCACCTCGCGGGAGCCGAGCACGATCTGCGACAGCGTGGACGCCCCGATGACGCCGAAGACGATGGACCCCGTGAGCAGTCGCGAGTGGAGGCCGAGCGTGCCGCCGACGAAGCTGGCCGTGAGGGAGGTGAACACACCCAGCACGGAGAAGGCTGCGGCGGCAGCCACCGCAGCGGCCGAGAAGTGCGGTCGCGCGGCCGGCTCCACGCTGACGCGCTGCGGTCGGTAGGCCGGGCGCACGGCCGGCCGGTCGACGGTCTCGGGAGCGAGCAGCAGCGCCGGGAACGCCAGCGCGAGCAGGACGACCCAGACGGCATACGGCACGGTGAGGGGGTGGGGCAGGAACTGTGTCAGCAGCCCGGCGACGAGGGGACCGAGCGCGAGCCCGCCGGTGTTGACGGCGCCCGCGACGACCGACGCGAAGCGTCCGTCGGCGTCGGGGCGGCCGACGGCGTGCAGCTCGGCCAGGTGGGCCGTGGCGGTGGCCGTGACGGCGCCGATGCCGAGGCCGCAGAGGAACCGGGCCACGAGCAGGCTGGCCGTGTCCTGGAGCACGACGAACATCACCGCGCTGACGAGCTCGACGGCCGTGGCGGCAAGGAGCACGCGGCGGCGGCCGAGGTAGTCGCTGACGTGGCCGGCGAGGTACAGGCCGCCCATGACGCCGACGCCGTAGGCCGCGAAGATCAGCGTGATGACGAAGGTCGGGAAGCCGTCGAGCCGCTGGTAGAGCGGGTAGAGCGGGGTGGGCAGCGTGGTGAACGCCATGAGCACGGTGAACGCGCCGACGACGACCCAGAAGCCGCGGCGGTGGCGTGCTCTGCGTGCGTCGTCATGGGAGGCGCGCTCGAGGTGGTCGCTCGTCATCGTCATGGGACCAGCGTGCGCCTCGGCATTGATCGTGTCCAACGAGCATTATCGGTCACATCCATCGATGAGATCGATGGATGATGAAGCATGGACACCCGGCATCTCGAGTACTTCGTCGCGGTCGCCGAGGAGCTGAGCTTCACGCGCGCCGCCGAGCGGCTCCAAGCGGTCCAGTCGACCGTCTCGTCCGGCATCGCGGTGCTCGAGCGCGATGTCGGGACGGCACTGTTCATCCGTTCGACCCGGCACGTCGCGCTCACCCGCGCCGGCAGCGACCTGCTGCCCCGTGCCCGGACGGCGCTGGAGGCCGTCAGCCAGATGCGTAGCGCCGGTGCGGTGGCGTCCGGCGGCGTGACCGGCGCGATCCGGGTCGGGATGCTGACCAACCTCGAGTCCCTCGGCCTGCCCGCGGTCTTCGGCGCCTTCCACCGGACGCACCCGGGAGTCGCGCTGTCGATGCGGACGTCGCCGCGCGGCTCGACCGGCCTCGTGGACGACGTGCGCCGCTCGCGCGTCGACGTCGCCTTCTGCGGCCTCGCGCTCGACGACCTCACCGGTGTCCACACCCAGGTGCTGAGCCGCCAGCCGTTCGTCGCCCTGCTGCCGTCGGGGCACGCCTTGGCGACCCGGCCGTCCGTCGCGCTGACCGACCTCCTCACTGAGGACTTCGTCGAGATGCCGCCGGGCTTCGGCAACCGCAAGGTCGTGGACGACTGGCTCCGGTCCGCGGACTTACGACGCCGGGTCACGGTCGAGGTGCCCGACCTGTCGACGGTGCCCGCCTACGTCGCGGCCGGCCTCGGGGTGGCCGTGGTCCCCGAGCAGACCGCAGCCGCCGACACCGGCGCCGACACCGAGGCTGACGGGGTTGTCGTCGTCCCCCTCGTCGAGGAGCTGGTCTGGGAGCTGTCGGTCATCGCCCGGACCGACGGGCGGTCCCCGGCGGTCGACGCGCTGCTGGCGCACCTTGCAGCACACGTCCCACATCGGGCGTGACCTGACCTCGGCGTTTCGGGAAGCCCGGGACCATACCTTGGACCGGACGCCGGACCAGTCCTGTCGACGATCAGAGGGTGCGCAGCATCCGGGTGTTGCCCAAGGTGTTGGGTTTGACGCGCTCGAGGTCGAGGAACTCGGCGACTCCCTCGTCGTAGGAGCGCAGCAGCTCGGCATAGACGTCCATCGGGACGGCCTGGCCCTCGATGACCTCGAACCCGTGGCGCACGAAGAAGTCCGTCTCGAACGTCAGGCAGAAGAGCCGCTCGACGCCGATCTCGCGCGCGTCCTCGACCAGCGTCTCGAGCAGGCGACCGCCGAGGCCGGTGCCGAGCTGGTCGGGCGCGACGGCCAGGGTGCGGACCTCGGCGAGGTCCTCCCACATGACGTGGAGGGCCCCGCAGCCGACGACCCGTCCGTCGAGGTCGGCGACCCGGAACTCCTGGAGGCTCTCGAAGTAGGTCACGGCCTCCTTGCTGACGAGCACCCGGCGCTCGGCGAGCGGGGCCACGAGGGCCCGGATGGCGCGGACGTCGGCCGTGCGGGCGCGCCGGATCACGGGAGTGCCGCCACTCACGAGAGGTTCCCGTCGCGGAAGTCGGCGAAGAGGCCGCGAGCCTCGGTCCCGAGCACGACGATCGACTGCTGGCCGGCCCACCCGGTGGGCCCCTTGGCGACGCCGTGCCCGAACTTCGTAGGGTTGAGCAGCTCGAGGCCGGCGACATAGGTCAGCACCTGCTCGGCCGACAGGTTGGTCTTGACGACCTTGCTCGCGTTCGAGAGCACACCGGGGATGGCGGTCGGCCCCGCCAGCTTGGCCTGAATCCCGACCGCGAGGATGAGCTCAGCCTGGTGGCGTGAGCGCCCGAAGTCGCCGTCGGGCAGCGTGTGGCGCTCGCGCGCGTAGGCGAGGGCCTGGGTGCCGGTGAGGTGCTGGGGGCCAGCCTTGATGATGATGCCGGCGTGTGACGCGTTGACCGTCTGCGGGACGACGATGGGGATGCCGCCCTGCTCGTCGACGACGTGGGTGAAGCCGGTGAAGCCGATGACGACGTAGCCCTCGATCGGCAGCCCGGTTGCGGAGCGGACTGTGTTGAGCTCGGCCTGTGGGCCGCCGAAGACCATCGCCGAGTTGATCTTGCCCTTGCCGCCCGTGGCGAGCGGAACCCACGAGTCGCGGGCGATGCCCATGACGCCGCCGCCCCCGCGCCCGTCGGACCCGACGACCTGGAGGCTGTCGGCGCGGGTGTGGCTCAGGTCCTCACCCGGGCGCGCATCGGACCCGATGCCGAGCACCCAGCGTGGGCCGCCCGTGCCGAGGCTCGGCGTCGCGACACCCAGCGAGGGCCACCAGCCGCCGACGACCTTCCACGCCGGTCCGACGGCGAGGGTGACGTCCTTGCCCGCGGTCACGACGGCGACCGGCGTGCCCATCCACGACCCCACCTTGGCGGTGGCCGTCACCGGCCCGGTCGCCGGCTTGCGGGGCTTGAGCGCCGCGCCGCGGTGGGGGAGCACGTATGCGTGAGGTCGCCTCCGGCATACACGGTCGAGACGAGCGCGGCCAGCGACGCCGGCGCCCCGCTCACCCGGACGCCCGACGCGGTCGTGGGGGACAGACCGCCGTCTCCTGACGGTCCCGAGGAGGACGAGGTGGACGCGGTGGACGAGGAGGGACCCGTCGGTGCCGGCGACGGCGAGGTGCAGGCCGAGAGTGCGACGGCACCGGCCGCCGTCACCGCAAGTGCACCAGTGATCGCCGGAACACGGACTCGGCGACGGACCTGGCAGGGCCTGGCGACGGACGTCTGACGCGCCGACTGGTGGGTTCAAGGGGTCGTCGGGGCGGTCCTCGGAGGTCACGGGCCCACGGTAGACGACCACCTCGGGTGGTGCCTGAGGCTGTCCGGGCGAGCGCTCCTGCCCAGCGCTGCCGGCATACGGACGCTGGGCAGGGGAGGGACGCCGAAGGGGCCGGGGACTGGTGTCCCCGGCCCCTTCGGTCGGTCGAGCGGTCAGCGGTTCGTCCCGGTCAGCGCTCCGTGCCGGACAGCCCGGCGTCGGGGTAGACCTGGTCGTCGGGCACCGGCGGACCGGCCGCGATGTTGACCCCGAGCGCCTCGTCGAGGGCAGCGCCCTCGGGAAGCTCCGGCAGGTCGTCGGCCGGGACGGTGCGCGGCGTCCGGGTGGGCCATGTCGGAGAAGGTGAACTTCTCCTCCTTGCCCTCGCCCTCGGTGTCGACCTCGATGTACTGGCCGGAGGTGAACTCGGCGAAGAGGATCTTCTCGGACAGGGCGTCCTCGATCTCGCGCTGGATGGTGCGGCGCAGCGGGCGCGCACCGAGCACGGGGTCGTAGCCCTTCTTGGCGAGCAGGTCCTTGGCCGCGTGCGTGAGCTCGATGCCCATGTCCTTGTCCTTGAGCCGCTTGTCGAGCTTGGCGATCTCGAGGTCGACGATCTGCGTGATCTCCGCGCGGTTGAGGTGCGGGAACACGATGGTGTCGTCGACGCGGTTGAGGAACTCGGGCCGGAAGTGCTGCTTGAGCTCGTCGGTGACCTTGGCCTTCATCCGCTCGTAGTCCGACAGGGTGTCGGGGCCGGCGGAGAAGCCGAGGGAGGTCTTGGAGATGTCCCTCGTGCCGAGGTTGGTCGTCATGATGATGACGGTGTTCTTGAAGTCGACCATCCGACCCTGGGAGTCGGTGAGGCGGCCGTCCTCGAGCACCTGCAGCAGCGAGTTGAAGATCTCCGGGTGGGCCTTCTCGACCTCGTCGAAGAGCACGACGGAGAACGGCTTGCGGCGCACCTTCTCGGTGAGCTGGCCGCCCTCCTCGTAACCGACGTAGCCGGGAGGCGAGCCGAAGAGCCGGCTCACCGTGTGCTTCTCGGAGTACTCGGACATGTCGAGCTGGATCAGCGCGTCCTCGCTGCCGAAGAGGAACTCGGCGAGCGTCTTGGCGAGCTCGGTCTTACCGACGCCGGTGGGGCCGGCGAAGATGAACGAGCCACCGGGACGACGCGGGTCCTTGAGGCCGGCACGCGTGCGACGGATCGCCTGCGAGAGCGCCTTGACGGCGTCGTTCATGCCGACGATGCGCTTGTGCAGCTCGTCCTCCATGTGGAGCAGGCGGCTGCACTCCTCCTCGGTCAGCTTGAACACCGGGATGCCGGTGCTGGCCGCCAGGACCTCGGCGATGAGCTCCTCGTCGACCTCGGCCACGACGTCCATGTCGCCCGACTTCCACTGGGCCTCACGGGCGGCCTTCTCCTGGCGCAGGCGCTTCTCGTCGTCGCGGACGCGGGCCGCGCGCTCGAAGTCCTGGCCGTCGATGGCCGACTCCTTCTCGCGCACGAGGGCGGCGATCTTCTCGTCGAACTCGCGCAGGTCCGGCGGGGCCGTCATCCGGCGGATGCGCAGTCGCGCGCCCGCCTCGTCGATGAGGTCGATCGCCTTGTCGGGCAGGAAGCGGTCGTTGACGTAGCGGTCGGCCATGTTGGCCGCCGCGACGAGCGCCGCGTCGGTGATCGTCACGCGGTGGTGGGCCTCGTAGCGGTCACGCAGACCCTTGAGGATCTCGATCGCGTGCGGGAGCGTCGGCTCCATCACCTGGATCGGCTGGAAGCGCCGCTCGAGGGCCGAGTCCTTCTCGATGTGCTTGCGGTACTCGTCGAGCGTCGTCGCACCGATCGTCTGCAGCTCACCACGGGCGAGCATCGGCTTGAGGATCGAGGCGGCGTCGATGGCGCCCTCGGCGGCACCCGCACCGACGAGCGTGTGGATCTCGTCGATGAAGATGATGATGTCGCCGCGGGTGCGGATCTCCTTGAGGACCTTCTTCAGCCGCTCCTCGAAGTCACCGCGGTAGCGGCTGCCGGCCACGAGCGAGCCGAGGTCGAGGGTGTAGAGCTGCTTGTCCTTGAGCGTCTCGGGCACCTCGCCCTTGACGATGTCCTGGGCGAGGCCCTCGACGACGGCGGTCTTGCCGACGCCGGGCTCGCCGATGAGGACGGGGTTGTTCTTCGTGCGGCGGGACAGCACCTGCATGACCCGCTCGATCTCTTTCTCACGTCCGATGACCGGGTCGAGCTTGCCCTCGCGGGCCGCCTGCGTGAGGTTGCGACCGAACTGGTCGAGCACGAGGGAGCCCGCGGGCGTGCCCTCGGTCTGGCCGGGGCCGACGCCGGCGCCGGCCTTCTCGCCGCTCTGGCCACCCTGGTAGCCGGAGAGCAGCTGGATGACCTGCTGGCGGACCTTGTTCAGCTCCGCGCCGAGCTTGACGAGGACCTGGGCGGCGACGCCCTCGCCCTCGCGGATCAGGCCGAGCAGGATGTGCTCGGTGCCGATGTAGCTGTGGCCGAGCTGGAGTGCCTCGCGCAGCGAGTACTCGAGAACCTTCTTCGCGCGGGGCGTGAAGGGGATGTGGCCGGTCGGGGCCTGCTGCCCCTGGCCGATGATCTCCTGGACCTGGGCCCGGACCGCTTCGAGCGAGATGTCGAGCGATTCGAGGGCCTTCGCGGCGACGCCTTCGCCTTCGTGGATCAGACCCAGGAGGATGTGCTCGGTCCCGATGTAGTTGTGGTTGAGCAGGCGAGCTTCCTCCTGCGCGAGGACAACCACCCTTCGGGCCCTGTCGGTGAACCGTTCGAACATGTTCTTCTCCTGACTGATCGAGAGACATCTCGATGCTATCCGTGCCCGCTGTGGACGAGCACACCCCGACCAACGCGAGGCATGCGCGTCCTGTTCCCCATCCTGAGCGTGATCGGCTCAGGTTCCGCCTCTGTTCGCCGTGAGCGGACAGACAGGCTCGTCGCGTGTCGTGTCTCTTGCGTATGCCGTGACGTACCCGCCGCGCATCCGTGGCCACCGCGCGCACCCCCTCGCCGGGTTTCTCCGCCCGGGCGGAGTGTGGTGGTGGTGAGACCGGTTTCGGCCGTCGTTCGAGCTCGACCGCTGGTACGTCAACGTCGCTGCCGCCGAGGCGCCCCGTCTCGTCGCCGCCACGGTTCGTCTCGCCGCTGCGTCCGGGGTCCCGCTCTCGCTCAAGTGCCCCGCCCGCGCGGGTGGCTTCGACCGGCGCGACGCCCTCGTGGTCTACGTCCCGCGGGCAGACGCGGAGCGCCTCGAGGCGGACCTCCCCGGCTGGCTGGATGAGGTCTCGGGAGTGCTCACGGCGGACGAACCGCCCCTCACCAGGCGACTGCACCCCGGCGTGGGTGCGGCCCAGGACCCGGGCGGTGGGGTCAGCTACGGCCAGCTCCGGTGCGCCCAGGTCGCGGCGGCGGTGGGCCGAGCCTTCGAGGCGACCGGAGGAGACCCGGTGCGTGCTCAGCGTCTGGTCGTCGGCGACGGGGTGGCGCTGCTCGCTGACGTCGGCATCCGCGCCGAGCGTCCCGAGGAGGTGGCGGCATGACCGCGGTGGCCGCATCGGTGCTGCCCGCTCGAGGGACGCCCGGCGACGGGCCGGACTCCGAGTTCGCCCGCACGGCGAGAGTGCTCGCCGCCCGCCTCATCTCCCTGGCTCGAGTCGACGGGCAGCACGAACCGAGGTGGTCCGGGGACGACGTCGACCCACGATCGGCGCCCGACCTCAGCTCGCCGCCGATGCTCGTCCACGGGCCCCTCGACGACGGGCTGCTCACCGGGAGGGCGGGGATCGCCGTGGCGCTCTCGGCAGCCTCGCGCCTGCCGGGGGCGCCTGCGGATTGGGCGCACCTCGCCGTCCGCACGGCAGCCGCCTCCGTGCGCCGCTCCCGGTCGGACCTCACCGCCCACGTCCCTCCCGCAGGTGGGATCGGTTGGGACAGCGGCGCCCTCGGGACTGCGCGTGCCGCCACGGTCGTGGCCGGGGCACACGGCGCACCTGGTCTGGCGGCGGCGTCGCGCCACCTCGCAGGACTCGCGGTCCGGCGCGTCGTCGACCGCCCGGACGAGCTGCCCCCGTTCGCCGACCTCATGGGTGGTCTCGCGGGCGCCCTCGCCGGGGTCCTGTCCGTGCCGCTCGACGAGGAAGACGAGGCCGTTCGCGCGGACGCCGTGACGCTGCTCGTCGAGCGGATCGCCGACCTCGCCGTCGCCGGGCCGATCGGTCACCGGTGGCCGATGGCCGGCGCCGACCACAGCGTCGTCGGCCTCGCCCACGGCGGCAGCGGGGTCGCGCTCGCCCTGACCGCGGCGGCCCAGCACCTGGCCGCGTCCGCCATCGGCGCGACCGTGTCGAGCCCGTCGACGTATGCCGTCGGGCTGGCCTCCGAGGCCATGCTCTGGGAGGAGTCCCTCCACGCCGCCGGAGCCGGGGGTTGGCCGGACCTGCGGCTGGCCGAACCGGTGCCGGGTCTCGCCTGGTGCCACGGAGCCCCCGGGGTCGGCGTGTCCGCCGCCCTGCGGCACTCGCTCCTCGCCGCGGCCGGTCAGGGTTCCCGCGATGCCGCGGCCGCGCACGTCGCGTTCGCCCGGGCACGAGCCGCGAGTGTCGCCCACCGGCCTGTGGGGGTGCAGGCCTTCGACGGGTCGGTATGTCACGGACTCGCCGGGGTCGTCGAGATGCACCTGCTCGCCGCTGCGACGTGGCCGGCGGCGACCCGCGAGCACGTCGCCTCGGCCCGGGCGCTGGCCACCCACCTGACTCGCGCAGGTCAGGTGGGGCACCCGACCTGGCTCTGCGGCATACGCGGTGGTGGGCGCAGTCCCAATCTCCTCGTCGGGATCGGGGGAGTCGCCCTCACCCTCGCGCGGTGTCACGACCTCTCGGTGGGTCCCTCGGCGGCGGACCCCTTCCTCGGCGCGGTCACGCCGCGCGGGGTTCACGGGAGGCCTGAGCCGGGGACGACTAGGAGGTCGAGCTCCAGCCGACGGAAAGGTCCGGAGGGCCTGCCGAGCCGGGCGCCGGGGACCCTGGCTCGGCCGGCTGGGTGTGGCTCAGTGTGTCGATCTCAGCCACGGAGACGCCCTCGATGGAGCGGGCGTCGTGGACGAAGGACTCGACGGCGTCGTCGTCGACCTCGGCAACGGCCACCCCGGGCAGCTCCGGAGCGGGTGCCCGGACCGTCACCGGGCCGAGCTCGCGCAGGGCGCGGACGACGTGCTCGGGGTCGGACTCTCCGGACAGCGTCACAAGCACACGGGTCGCCATCCCGTCATTGTCGATCCAACGCGCGAGGCGCCACAACGCCCCGCCCCCACAACCCCGCCCGGGCGGATTTCCGGTTCGGTCGGAGTGGTGGTCCGGCGCGGGTCGGATCGGTGGTTCAGGTCCGCCCGGGCGGAGTTGTGGTGGTCCGGCCGGGTCGGATCGGTGGTTCAGGTCCGCCCCGGCGGAGTTGTCGTGGCGGTGGGGTCAGGGGGAGGGGTGGGCGTGGGCGTAGCGGCGGTGCAGGTCGCGGACCTCGTCCTCGAGCTGAGGGGCCGGGCCGTCCACGACCGCGCCCGGCACCACCTCGCGGATCGAGAGCGGCGCGACCGGTGAGGCGGGCGCACCCCAAGCTGACCGCCACGCGCCCAGCTGGGCCGAGCTGACGGCATACACGATCCGACCGAGACCCACCCAGCCGTGCGCGGCCGAGCACATCGGGCAGTGCTCGCCCGAGGTGTAGACCGTTGCGACCGCGCGCTCGGGCCCCGTCAGGTGCGCGCCGGCCCAGCGGGCGATGGCGAGCTCCGGGTGCTGGGTCGCGTCGAGCGCGACGACGTGGTTGTGGTCCTCGAAGAGCACCTCGCCGTTCCCCGAGACGAGCACCGAGCCGAAGGGCTCGTCGCCCCGCTCGAGCGCGAGGCGGGCGAGCTCGACGGCCCGTCGCAGGTGGCCGACGTCGGCGGCGCCGAGGCTCACTCGACCCTCCCGGTGACGAGCGCGAAGCGTGACGAAGGCGCCGCCGTCGGCCTCGAGCATGCCCTGCACGGGCGAGGTGGGCTGTCCCTTGAGCTCCATGACGGCGCGCTCCCACAGCAGCCAGTTGGCGCACGCGTCCGTCTGGTTGCGGGCCGTGACGGCCAGGAACGCGCGGCTGAACTCCCACTGGCTGCGCAGCCACTCGGCGGTGTGCCACGCGGCCGACTCGGCTCCGACGACGCGGTCGATGTGCTCGGGGATCTCGCCGAGCTCGCGCACCTCGGTGGTCAGGGCGGGCGTCGCGACGCCGAGCTGGCCGCCGGGCTTGAGGAACGTGGCGAGGTAGGGCGGGTAGTGGTCGCCGGTGCCGAAGTACTCCCACGCGTCGATGCTGACGATGGCGTCGAACGAGCCGCGGCCGAAGGGCAGCGCGTGCGCGTCGACCCGCATCGGCAGGACCTGGTCGTCGACGCCCTCCTTGCGGAAGACCGCGGCGGCGGCGGTCGGGTCGACCCACAGGTCGGCGGCGACGACGTGCACGCCGTACTCCTTGGCGAGGAAGACCGACGTCGCGCCGAGGCCCGAGCCGAGGTCGAGCACGCGCATGCCGGGGCGCAGGTCGAGGTCGGCGGCGAGGTCCTCGAGCAGCCACAGCGGGTGCGGGCCCATGTCGAGGTCGACGAGCCACTTGGCGTCGTAGCTTCGAGGACTTGGGGAAGGCGTCGCGGGTCAGGTGGTCGAGGGCGGGCATGCCCCGATCCTCCGGGACGAGCCCGTGACGGCGTCGACCCGTTCCATGCGGCGAGCGGTGGGCTCGCGCGGCGAGTGGCGTTGCCTCTCGACGGGTCAGGCGCGGCACGAGGCGGTCCGGGGTGAGGTCGGCGAGCGACGTGCACCCGGAGAGCGCCAGCTGGAGGTCGAGCTCCGCGCGGAGGTTGCGCAGCACCTCGGACACGCCCGTCGGCGCCGGCGAGGGCGAGTCCGTAGACGTGCGGCCGACCGATGCCGACGGCCGTCGCGCCGAGCGCGAGCGCGACGAAGACGTCTGCGCCGCAACGGATCCCGCTGTCGAAGATGATCGGCGCGCTGCGACCCCGCCCCGCGAACCGCCTCGACGACGCCGGGAAGGGCGTCGAGCGCGGCGATCGACCGGTCGACCTGGCGACCGCCGTGGTTCGAGACGTAGACGCCGTCGACGCCGGCGTCGACGGCGCGGCGCGCGTCGTCGGGGTGCAGGATCCCCTTGAGCACGATCGGCAGGCTCGTCAGGGAGCGCAGCCGCGGCAGGTCGTCCCAGGTCAGCGACGGCCGGCTGAAGACGTCGAGGAACGTCTCGACCGCCGCGCGCGGCTCGGGCGCGGTGAGGTTGTGGCGGGTGTCGCCCGGGTGGTTGCGGCGACATCGACAGCAGGGTGCGCGACCGCGGCCGGGGTGGGACGCGGGCGCGTCGTCGGCGCGGCGCGCCGCCGACGCTCGCGACGCGCTCGGCGACGAGCCGCCGGAAGACGGGGTCCGACGTGTACTGGGCGATGCCCTCGCCGCGGGCGAACGGCAGGTGCCCGAGGTCGAGGTCGCGTGGACGCCAGCCGAGGTATGCCGTGTCGAGCGTGACGACGAGGGCGTCGCTGCCGCACGCCTCGGCCCGCGAGACGAGGCTCTCGACGAGGTCGTCGTTGCTGCTCCAGTAGAGCTGGTACCAGTGCCCCGAGCCACCCAGGGCGCGGGCGACCTCCTCCATCGGCACCGAGGCCTGGGTGCTGAGGATCTGGGTGACGCGCTGCTCGCGGGCGCCCCGCGCGACGGCGAGGTCGGCCTCGTCGTCTGCCATCGACAGCACGCCGACCGGTGCGACGAGGAGGGGGCTCTCGTGCCGGCGGCCGAAGAGCTCGACGGACGTGTCGCGCTCGGTCGTGTCGACGAGCATCCGTGGCACGACCCGCCACCGGGAGAACGCCGTCACGTTGGCCTCGGCGCTCGCCTCGGAGCCGGCCGAGCCTGCGACGTAGGCGAATCCGCGCTTGGACATGACCTTGCGGGCCGCCGCCTCGAGCTGCGTGCCGTCCGTGGGCACTGCCGGTCGGCGGCCGAAGGCGCCCGCCCGGTAGATGGCGGACTGGACGGTCCGGCCGATGCCCTCCGGCGGCATACGTGCTCCTCTGGTCGCGCGAAGCCCGTCCGCGGCGGTGCGGTCGGGTGCTGCGCCCATCCTGCTACGGGCGGGCCGGGGATCACCAGGTGACGGAGACGGTGTCGCGCCACCAGCGCTCGAGCTCGTCGACCGGCTCGGCGGCGCTGCGGCTCCACAGGCGGAGGTAGAGGTCGACCGGGTCGCCGGTGAGGGTGTGGTCGGCGCTGGCCGCCTCGGGGGAGGCTGGTCCGACCCGCCGGGTGGAGATCGGCCGACCCGGCGCGAGGTCGACGAGCCAGGCGACGTCCGCGCCATCGGGGCGCACGAGCAGCCGGGTGGGGGAGCCGGGCGACGCGCCCTCCCTGCGGCGGGTGACGAAGCCGACGAGCAGCTCGTCGATGCCGTCGAGCGCGACGGCCGGCCTGATCCAGGTCTCGTCGGCGCGCGGCCGGCCGCCCGAGCCTGGCCCCGAGCGCGTCGACGGCGTGGATCGTCGTCTCGTGGCACTGCCGCCGGGCCCAGAACAGCCGCGGCGCGGGTGCGTCCTTGAGGAAGACGAGCGCGTCGAGGTCGTCCGGCGCGTCGACGATCGCCTGCAGCAGCGCGGTCGCGCCGTCGTCGAACCAGCCGAGCACGTCGGCCGACTCGCGCCCCTCGCGCTCGAGCGGTTCGGGCGGCGTCGATCGGCTCTCCGCGCAGGTGGCTCGCGGCCCAGCGGTGCACCATGCCCTGGTGGGCGACGAGGTCGAGCACCGTCCAGCCGGGGCAGGTGGGGACCGGGGCGTCGAGCCCGGCAGCCATCGCGTTGGCTCGCAGCACCGTCGACGCCGCCCCGAGGGCCTCGCCGAGCGCGTCGAGCGTCAGGCCCAGTGGTCCGGGGGTCGCCATGGCAGCGAGTCTGCCCCATCCATCGGGTCGGCGGTAGATTTGCCCGGCGGGACGGTCACCACCGTCCGCCGCCGTCACCCGAGCGACATCCCGAGCACCACCCGGAGGCCCCCGTGGACGCCAGCGACCTGCTGCGCAACTCGCTCCTGCAGCTGTCCAAGCAGGAGAAGATCCGAGACGTCATCGAGAAGGCGCCGGTGTCGCGCTCGGTCGTCAGGCGCTTCGTGCCCGGCGCCGAGCGCGCCGACGTCGTCGGGGCCGCCGTCCGAGATCTCCGCCTCCGGCCGACTGTCGACGATCGACTACCTCGGCGAGGACACGACCGACCTCGCGCAGGCGCAGCACACCCGGGACGCCTACGTCTCCCTGCTGACGGCGCTGCGCGACCAGGGCCTCACCGAGGGCGGCGCCGTCGAGGTGTCGCTCAAGCTGAGCGCCCTCGGCCAGGCGCTGCCCGGCGACGGCAACGCGATCGCCCTCGACCACGCCCGCGAGATCTGCGAGGTGGCCGAAGCAGGCCGGCACGACGGTGACCCTCGACATGGAGGACCACACGACGACCGACCTGACGCTCGACGCCCTGCGCGAGCTGCGGGCCGACTTCCCGACCGTCGGCGCCGTGCTCCAGGCCTACCTCTACCGCACCGAGGCCGACTGCCGTGACCTCGCCCACGCCGGCTCGCGCGTGCGCCTGTGCAAGGGCGCCTACAAGGAGCCGGAGTCGGTCGCCTTCCAGGCCGGCGCCGAGGTCGACAAGTCCTACGTGCGCTGCCTCAAGATCCTCATGCAGGGCGAGGGCTACCCGATGGTCGCCTCGCACGACCCGCGCCTCATCGAGATCGCGGGCGCGCTCGCGGGTCAGGCCGGCCGCGACCCGAGGTCGTTCGAGTACCAGATGCTCTACGGCATCCGGCCCGAGGAGCAGAAGCGGATCGCCGACCGCGGCGACCAGATGCGGGTCTACATCCCCTACGGCGCAGGAGTGGTACGGCTACCTCATGCGCCGGATGGCCGAGAAGCCGGCCAACGTCATGTTCTTCCTGCGCGGCGTCGCCACCAAGAGCTGAGCGGGGGCCACGATGACGACGACGGCGATCTTCGGTGCGGGGGTCATGGGCGAGACCCTCGTCTCCGGCCTCATCCGTTCGGGCCGCACGCCCGGCGACCTCGTCGTCACCGGCCGCACCCCCGACAAGGTCAACGCGCTCGCCGAGCGCTACGGCGTCCGCGTCATGGCCAACGCCGACGCGGCCGACGTCGCCGACACCCTCGTGCTCTGCGTCAAGCCGCAGGACATGGCTGCGCTGCTCGAGGAGATCCACGACCACGTGGTGCCCGGCAACGCCGTCGTGTCGCTCGCCGCCGGCATCACGACCGAGTACCTCGAGTCGCGGCTGCCCGCGGGCACGTCGGTCATCCGCGTCATGCCCAACACGCCGGCCCTCGTCGACCAGGGCATGGCCGGCATCTCGCCCGGCAGCCACTGCACCGACGACCACCTCGCCGAGGCCGAGGCGCTGCTCAGCTCGTGCGGCAAGGTCGTGCGGCTGCCCGAGAAGCACCTCGATGCCGTCACCGCGATCTCCGGCAGCGGTCCGGCCTACATCTTCTACGTCGTCGAGGCGATGATCGAGGCCGGTGTCGTGCTGGGCCTGCCCCGCGCCACGGCCACGGAGCTCGTCGTCCAGACCCTCTACGGTGCGGCGACGATGCTCAAGGAGACCAAGGAGCACCCGACGGTGCTGCGCGAGCAGGTCAGCTCACCCGGCGGCACGACCGTCGCCGCCCTGCGCCAGCTCGACGACCACAAGGTGCGCGCCGCCTTCGTCACGGCCATCGAGGCCGCCGCCGCGCGGTCCAAGGAGCTGGCGTCGGGGCAGGTCTGAGGGCACTGTGGGGTGAATGGCCGAACCGCAGCCGCCAGCCCTGCACCTGCACCCGGTCTCGCCCGACGACTGGGAGTCGCACCGCGACGTCCGTCTCGCGATGCTGCAGGACGCCCCGGACGCGTTCTGGTTCACCTACGCGGACGAGGCCGTCTATGACGAGGCCGACTGGCGCGAACGGATCGAGGGGGCCTGGCTCGTGCAGGCGCGGGACGCCGACGGGCGTCCTCGGCAGCGCCGGGCTCGGCTCGCACTGGGAGCCCGAGCGCGCAACCACGGCAACGCTGTTCGGCATGTACGTCGCCCCACGGGCGCGCGGTCGGGGGGTGGGCGAGGCGCTCGTCCGCGCGGTCCTCCACGAGGCGCGCCGGCTCGGCAAGTCCGAGGTCGTGCTCGAGGTGACGAGCTCCAACACGGCGGCCGAGGCGTTGTATGCGCGGTGCGGGTTCGTGCGCACCGGTGCCGTCCACGACCACCCACGGCGTCCCGACCTGCGCGAGATCGAGATGACGCACCGCTTCTGATTCACCCGCTCGGGCAGCAGCCCCCGCGATGCACCGAACGTTCACCGGCACGCGGGTGCGGTCCGAGCGCCTGTCGTGCGAAGGTGGACCCCATGACCGACATCACCGTGCGTCCCCTCGGCGAGGACGA
Source organism: uncultured Actinomycetota bacterium (assembly GCA_963849965.1). Classification (GTDB taxonomy): domain Bacteria; phylum Actinomycetota; class Actinomycetes; order Actinomycetales; family Dermatophilaceae; genus Terrabacter. Next base: position 21,796 of record CAWKJV010000035.1, read on the forward strand.
CTGGGAGGACTACCGTTCCGTCCGTCTCGCTGCACTGCGTGAGTCGCCCGAGGCGTTCGTGGCCACGGTCGAGCGAGGAAGAGGCCTACGACGAGGACTTCTGGCGCGAACGCATGCAGCGCTCGGCGCGGCTCGTCGCCGAGCGCGGCGGCCAGGCCATCGGCGTGGTCAGCGTCGGTACCGCCACCGGGAACGAGGAGACGGCCGGTGAGCTCTTCGGCCTCTGGGTGCGCCCGGAGGCACGCGGCTCGGGCGTCGCCACGCGTCTCGTCAAGGACGGAGCCTCGCTCGCGGCGCAGCGCGGCCACTCCCACCTCGTCTACTGGGTCGGCACCGAGAACGGCCGCGCCGTCGCCTTCGCGAGCGGCATGGGCTTCCGCCCGACCGACTACCGCCGGCCGATGGGCGTCGTCAGCGAGGAGGACGGCGAGGAGGAGATCGCCATGGTCCTGCCGCTCGGCGCCGACCACGGACCCGCGCTGCGCCTCTGACCGTCAGGGACGCGCGGCGAAGCGTTCGATGAGCTCGACGGGCCCACTGACGATGAGCATGTGGTGCGCCGAGATCTTCGTCTGCGGCACGGCATACGTGAAGTCCTCGCCCGGCGCCTTGACGCCGACGACGGTGACGCCGTACTTGCGTCGGATCTGAGCTCTGCTCGAGCGTGAAGCCGATCGTCTCGCTCGGCGGCTTCAGCTTGACGATGGCGAAGCCGTCGTCGAACTCGATGTAGTCGAGCAGCTTGCCGTTGACGAGGTGGGCCACGCGACGGCCGGAGTCGGCCTCGGGCGAGATGACGTGGTGGACGCCGATGCGGTCGAGGATGCGCTTGTGCTCGGGGGAGAGCGCCTTGGCCCAGATGGACGGCACCCCGGCGTCGACGAGGTTGGCGGCCGCGAGCACCGAGGACTCGACCGACGAGCCGATGCCGACGATGGCGATCTTCGGCTCGGCGCTGCGGATCATGTCGAGCGCCGTCGACTGCGCCATGTCGGCGTGCACGACCTTGGCCACCTTGTTGACGTAGCTCTCGGCGATGGCGTTGTCGCGCTCGACGGCGATGACGCGGTGGCCGAGCCTGGTGAGCTCGAGAGCGACGGCCGAGCCGAAGCGTCCCAGCCCGATGACGATCACGTCGTCGTCGTAGAGCCGGTTGCGGCCCATGCGTGTTACCTCCGTCATCCGGTGCGCGTTTCCGCGATAGCGTCTCAATCATGCCAACTCAGGCCCGGGTCGTCTGGGACGCGTCCTTCACGAGGTACGACTTCGGCCCCACCCACCCGATGGCTCCCGCGCGCCTCGACCTCACGGCCCGGCTCTGCGAGGCGCTCGGCGTCTTCGACGCCGACGGCGTCGAGGTGGTCGGTGCCGAGGTGGCCTCCGACGAGCTGCTGGCGACCATCCACGACGACGACTACGTGACGGCGGTCAAGGCGGCGTCCGTCGACCCGTCCCAGGCCGACGACGCCTACGGCCTGGGCACCGAGGACGACCCGGCCTTCGAGGGCATGCACGACGCGAGTGCCCGGGTCGTCTCGGGCACCGTCGACGGCGGCCCGCGCCGTCTGGGAGGGCGAGGCCGAGCACGCCGTGAACTTCACCGGCGGCCTGCACCACGCCATGCGCGGCAAGGCGAGCGGCTTCTGCGTCTACAACGACATCGCCGTGGGCATCCAGTGGCTGCTCGACCACGGCGCGGAGCGCGTGGCCTACGTCGACGTCGACGTGCACCACGGCGACGGCGTCGAGCGGATCTTCTGGGACGACCCCCGGGTCCTGACGATCTCGGTCCACGAGACCGGCCGGGCGCTCTTCCCCGGCACCGGCTGGCCCACCGACGTCGGCGGGCCCGACGCCGAGGGCAGCGCGGTCAACGTGGCGCTGCCGCCCGGCCTCAGCGACGCCGGCTGGTTGCGGGCCATCCACGCGGTGGCGATGCCGGTGGTCCGCGCGTTCAGGCCCGACGTGCTCGTCACCCAGCACGGCTGCGACACGCACGCCGAGGACCCCCTGGCCCACTTCGCCGTCACCGTGGACGCCCAACGCGCCGCGGCCGACTCGCTCCACCGCCTCGCGCACGACGTGTGCGAGGGCCGGTGGCTGGCGCTCGGCGGCGGGGGCTACGAGGTCGTCGACGTCGTGCCGCGCACGTGGACGCACCTGACCGCGATCGCCGCTCACGCCCCGATCAAGACGACGGTGGACGGTCCCCGAGGACTGGCGGGCGCACGTCGAGCAGGTGTTCGGCCGGCCCGGTCCGCGTCGGATGGGCGACCTGACCGCGGAGGACGGGCCGCTCTGGTGGCGCTCGTGGGAGATGGGCTACGACCCGGCGAGCGAGGTCGACCGCGCCATCATGGCCACGCGCACCGCCGTCTTCCCTCTGCACGGTCTCGACATCCACTTCGACTGACCACTGATCGAAAGAGCGATCCGCCCCCGCCTGGGGACGGACGCCCTTTCGATCGCGAAAAGGCGGACGGACTGCTCTTTCGATGGGGGTAGGGTGGCCGGCACGGCGACGACGGGCCTGACGATCCTGAGCCGAGCACGACCAGAGGCCGTCCGCGATCCGCGGCGGCGAAGGTGTGGTGGCACAGCGACATTCCCCATCGCCCACACCTCCGGGGCACCAACCCTCTGGAGGTGAACGGAATGCAACCAACCCAACTCACGGCCACCGCTCCGCGCGTGCTGGCCCGCGACCTCGCGTCCGTGCAACCCGGTGAGCGCGCCACGCTCGCCGGCTGGATCCACCGACGCCGCGTCCTCGCCAGCGTCACGTTCCTCGTCCTGCGCGACCGTTCGGGCCTGGCCCAGGTCGTCGTCAAGGACCGCGAGACCGTCGAGCAGCTCGCCGGGCTGCCCGAGGAGACCGTCGTCGAGGTGACCGGCACGGTGTCGGCCAACGAGTCGGCGCCCGGTGGCGCCGAGCTCGTCGAACCCTCGATCACGGCGCTCACCGAGCCCGCGCTCGCCCCGCCGGCCGAGCTGTGGCGACCGACGTTCGGGGCTGGGCTGCCGACGCACCTCGACCATGCCGCGGTGACCTTGCGACACCCGCGCCACCGGGCGGCCTGGCAGATCGCGAGCGCCTCGATGCGCGGGTTCCGTTCCGCCCTGGGGGCGCTCGAGTTCACCGAGATCGCGACCCCCAAGCTCGTCGGTACCGCGACAGAGTCGGGCGCCAACGTCTTCACCGTCGACTACTTCGGTCGGACGGCCTACCTCGCGCAGAGCCCGCAGCTCTACAAGCAGATGCTCGTCGGGGTCTTCGAGCGGGTCTTCGAGGTCGGTCCGGTCTTTCGCGCCGAGCCCCACGACACGGTGCGCCACCTCGCGCAGTACACCTCGCTCGACGCCGAGCTCGGCTTCATCCGCGACCACCGCGACGTGCTGGCCGTCCTGCGCGAAGCCATCGCCGGCATGGTCGAGGCCATCCGGGAGTATGCCGGCGACGCCGCTGCGCTCCTGGGCGTCGAGCTGCCACGGGTGCCGGAGGAGTTCCCCGTCATCCACTTCAGCGACGCCCTCGCGAAGGTCGGTGCAGACCCGGACGAGCCCGACCTCAGCCCGGCGCACGAGCGCGCGCTGAGCGAGTGGGCCAAGACGGCATACGACTCGGAATTCCTTGCGGTAGAGGGATACCCGATGGCAAAGCGGCCCTTCTACACCCACCCTCAGGGGGCTCGCCCCCGCCCCCCCCCCCCGAGTGCCCCCCGGACGACCCGCGCCGCGAGGTCGGGAGGTATTCCGCCAGCTTCGACCTGCTCTTCCGGGGTCTCGAGCTGACGACCGGCGGGCAGCGCCTGCACCGGCCGTCGGACTACGCCGCAGCGATGCAGCGGACCGGCACCGACCCCGCCCTCCTTGCCGGCTACCTCGCCGCCTTCGCTCACGGCATGCCTCCGCACGGCGGCTTCGCCATCGGCCTGGAGAGGTGGGTCGCTCGCCTGACCGGAGCCGAGAACGTCCGCGAGGTGACGCTGTTCCCGCGCGACCTGCACCGGCTCGACCCCTGAGCGAGGCTGACAACCCCGAAGATCCACAGGCGTGTGATCGGCGTGTCGAGTTGCGCGTCACGGATTCGTTCTGTCGATTGCTTCCCCTCCAGTCACAACTGCCCCTAGTGTTGCCTCTTGCACCTGCGTGCAGTTTCGCCGGAGGGGAAGCCGTCGACGCGCGGGTGCGGACCCACTCAAGATCGGGGTAACACATGTCGAATGAGCGCCAGCTCGCCGAGGTGCGGTTTCTGACCGTCGCCGAGGTCGCCTCGATCATGCGCGTGTCGAAGATGACCGTCTACCGGCTCGTCCACGGCGGAGATCTTCCGGCCGTACGCGTCGGCCGCTCCTTCCGGGTTCCGGAGGATGCGGTGCACAAGTACCTGGAGACGTCCTACATCGACACCGCGTGACTGCAGGTCACCAAGCACCAGAGGGGGCGGCCGGGACCACCAGGTCCGACCGCCCCCTTGGGTGTGCACGCAGGCGGGATGGTCCCCACGCTTTTGGGGTAGCGGCCCGCACGCGCTACGCTGTCAATCCTGTTCGGCTCGTGAAGTTCGACCTATCCTCCTTCGAGGTGTGTCGACGCAGGTCGGCACCAGCTCAGTTCGAGGACACGTCTCACGACAAGGACAACCATGGGTTCTGTCATCAAGAAGCGCCGCAAGCGGATGGCGAAGAAGAAGCACCGCAAGCTGCTGCGCAAGACGCGTCACCAGCGTCGCAACAAGAAGTGACCTGACCAGCTCAGGTACCGGCGGCATCGCCCCGCACGCCTTCGACCCTCACCTCCGGTGGGGGTCGTTCGCGTGCTGGGACACGACCCTGCGCGGTCTGCCGGGGGTCCGCCGCTGAGAGGCTCGACACATCCCGGGATCCGTGACCGGGCCCGGCCACGAATGCGGCCACGCCTCGATAGGCTGCCAGTGCGGGGGAGCGAGGGCTGCTCCGCAGCGCGCGCCGGGCTGGGCGCGCACGACGCGTCCGCACCCATGTCGACAGGAGGAGCCGATGGCCAAGGTCGTCCTCGTCACAGGGGTGTCGCGCTACCTCGGTGGCCTCTACGCCCGCCGGCTGTCGACGGACCCCTCGATCGAGCGCATCCTCGGCGTCGACGTCGTGCCCCCGAAGCACTCGATCGGTCGGGCCGAGTTCGTCCGCGCCGACATCCGCAACCCGATGATCGGGCGGATCATGGCGCAGGCCGAGGTCGACACGGTCGTGCACATGAACGTCATCGCCACTCCCAGGGACACCGGCGGCCGGGTGACGCAGAAGGAGATCAACGTCATCGGCACGATGCAGCTGCTCGCTGCGTGCCAGAAGTCCGAGTCGGTGAAGCGACTCGTCGTGAAGTCGTCCGCCGCCGTCTACGGCTCCTCGCCCCGCGACCCCGCGATGTTCACCGAGGACATGAACCCCAAGACCCTGCCACGCACCGGCTTCGGCAAGGACTCGGTCGAGGTCGAGGGGTACGTCCGTGGCTTCTCCGGCGCCGGCCCGACGTGGAGATCACCATGCTGCGCCTGGCCAACGTCGTCGGCCCGAGCATCCAGACGGCCATCACCGACTACTTCTCGCTGCCGGTCGTCCCGATCCCGCTGGGGTACGACGCGCGGTTCCAGTTCATCCACGAGGACGACGCGACGGCAGCCATGATCCTGGCGACCACCGGGCCGCCCGCCGGCATCGTCAACGTCGCGGGTGACGGGTTCCTCACCGTCACGCAGTGCACCGCGATCGCACGCCGACCGGTCGTCCCCGTCCCGCTCTCGGCGGCCGGCGTCATCGGCACCATCGTCAGGCGCAGCGGCCTGGCCGACTTCTCGTCCGACCAGCTGACCTTCCTCGCCTTCGGCCGCGGTCTCGACACCGCACGGATGCGCTCGGTGCTCGAGTTCGAGCCGCACTTCACGACCCGCGAGGCGTTCGAGGACTACGCCCGCCACCTTCGTCCCGCCGTGCCAGGCGTGGAGGGCGTCGGCTGACGTCGTCAGCGACGCCGCAGGCGGCACCGCCGCAGCACTGTCCCGTGTCTTCGACAGGATCCAGCCGTGACCGCCGACCCCGCCAAGGCCGCCGACCCAGCCAAGGCCGCGTCCTCGAAGCCGGCCACGCCCTCGACTGCTCCGGCGGGGCAGGGTGCGACGGAGCAGGCTGCGCCCCCGGAGACCGCCAACAAGAGCGCCCCCAAGAAGACCGCCAAGAAGACGAGTGCGGCGAAGAAGCCCTCGACGAAGAAGGCCAGGGCGAAGAAGGCCGGGTCGACGCAGGCCGCGGCCGAGAAGGCCGCGCCGAAGCCGAGTGCACCGAAGCCGAGTGCACCCAAGGCTCGACCGGCCCGCGGCGCGTTCGCGGCCGGTGCCGCACGGGCCTCAGGCGAGCGCCGCCGGCGAAGCGGCACGCCCCTCATCCCGACCGCCCCGGTCGAGCTCAGCCCGGCCCGGCGGCTGGCCGCGGACTCGGACGACACGGCGGACGAGGTCATCGTGGCAGCCGTGACGGAGGGCCCGACGGAGCCCGAGACGTCGGCGGCGATGACGCCCAAGGCCGCGGAGGCGATGCCCGAGGGGGTGACGACCGGGACCACGGGCCGCGAGCGCGAGGCCGTCGAGGTGGCGGAGCAGCCCGAGTCCGACGAGCCCGACGAGCCCGGCGACGCCCTGCCGGCTGAGCCGACTCCGGCGCGGACCCGGCCCAGCCGCGCCTCGGTGCGTTCGACGCGCCGGGCCACCACCGGCAAGCCAACCCGTCTGCGCGCCGTCCCGTCGGTCGACGCGGGCACCTCGCACGACGAGGGGCCCGGCGCTGCCGCGGCTCCACGGCATACGCCATCGCCGGCGGAGGGCGGCTGGGAGCACGCGCTGACCTCGGGCCTGCAGTCGCGCGCCGAGAAGCTCGTCGGTGCGGTGCTCGAGGGCGCCGAGTTCTCCTCGGAGTCCCGACCCGGCCCGACCGAGCTCGTGGAGCTCGCCGTCAACGTGCTGCGCGCCGCCGCCACCTCGGCGGGGGTGCCCGCGGAGGAGGCCGAGCGGCAGGTCGCCGAGACGCTCGCCTACGTGCGTCGCCGCCTGACCGGCGACTACGTCGTCGACGAGTTCGGGTTCGACGAGGACTACACCGTCAGCGTGCACCTGCCGCTGCTGCGCCCGCTCTACCAGAAGTGGTTCCGGGTCGAGGTGCGCGGCATCGAGAACATCCCCGACGTCGGCGGCGCCCTCGTCGTGGGCAACCACTCCGGCACGATCGCGATGGACTCGCTCATGACGCAGGTCGCCGTCTACGACGAGCACCCGCGCCACCGGCACCTGCGGATGCTCGGAGCCGACCTCGTCTTCCAGATGCCCTTCATCGGGACCATGGCCCGCCGATCCGGCACCACCCTGGCGGCCAACTCGGACGCGGAGCGGCTGCTCAGCAGCGGCGCGCTCGTCGGGGTCTGGCCCGAGGGGTTCAAGGGCGTCGGCAAGCCGTTCAGCGAGCGCTACAAGCTGCAGCGCTTCGGCCGCGGCGGGTTCGTCTCGGCGGCCCTGCGCGCCGGCGTGCCCATCGTGCCGGTGTCGATCGTCGGGGCCGAGGAGATCTACCCGATCCTCGGCAACATGCCGGCGGTCGCGCGGCTGCTCGGGCTGCCCTACGCCCCGATCACGCCGACGTTCCCGCTGCTCGGGCCCCTCGGGATGGTGCCGCTGCCGAGCAAGTGGCTCATCGAGTTCGGGCCGCCGATCGAGACCACGAGCTTCGGGCCCGAGGCTGCCGACGACCCGATGCTCGTCTTCGACCTCACCGACCAGGTGCGCGAGACGATCCAGCAGACGCTCTACAGCCTGCTGATGCAGCGCAAGTCCGTCTTCCTCTGAGACCTCCGCCGAGGCGGCGCGACGCAGCAGCGATCCCTGGGCTCGATCCCTGGGCCAGGGCAGGCCAGGCGTCAGGCACGCCCGGGGTCAGGGCAGGCCCGGGGTCGGCAGGATCGTGGTCGGCGGGATCGTGGTGGGCAGCACCTTGGTCGGCAACAGGGGGACGCCGAGCGTGACCGACGGCAGCGGGATCGTCGCGCCGGGGAGCGTGACCCCACCGCCGCCGATCCCGATGGTCGAGGACGTGACACCGACGTGCGGAAGGCTCACCGTCGCGCCGGGCAGGGTGACCCCGCCGCCGCCGACACCGACCGACGAGCTGCCCACGCCGACGCCCGGGAGGTTGACGGTGCCGCCGCCGGGCAGCGGCAGGCCGGTGACGGCCGGTGCTGGTGCGCCCGGCAGCGGTGGAGCCGACTGCGTGGGTCGCGTGGGCGTGACGCCGCCGGCCTTGGACGGCAGGGCGGCCGGGGCGGATGTGCCGCTGCCCGGGCTGCCGGGCGGGCCCGTTCCGGTCAGAGCCGTGAGCGTCTGCCTGGCCGAGGTGGCGCGCTCGCCACACGCGGCACAGGTCGCGAGCTCCCGCAGCGTCGCGACGTCTCCGGCGCCGAGCAGGTCGCGCAGGCGCTGCCATGCCGGCAGCGACGCCGCCGGCACGCGCGGCCGCATCGCGTCGACCTGCGGGATGGCCCGCGCGTAGAAGTCCGACAGCTCCGTCAGGGCCTCCGTGCGCTGCTCCGTCCGGTAGACCTCCAGGAGGATCGTCTGGGCGCGGCTGGTGGCGTCGGTCGCGGCGTCATAGGCCGTGTCGAGGTCGTGCGTCGAGGGGTGGCCGCCGTCGATGAGGTCGCGCGCCTCGGCGATGTGCTCCTGTGCCTGGGCGAGGTAGGTCAGGCCCTGGTCGTAGCGCGAGCCCGCGAGCTGGACCGCGACGCGGTCGAGCAGCTGCTTGACGCCGTAGAGCGCGTCGCCGGGCACCGCCGAGCGGGATGCGAACCCGAGTGCCCCACCGATGACGAGGATGCTGGCGGCAGCGGCCGCGATCATCTTCAGGGGTCTGGCCGCCACCCGCAGCACCGACACGGTGCCACCCGTTCCCGGCCTGCCGCCCTCGGCGGGAAGGGCCGGGACCACGGGCGCGGCCTCGGCCGCGTCGTCGGCGAGCAGTCGGGCCCGCAGGTCGGAGACGAACTCGGCGCGCGGGGCGAGGCCCGCCTGCTCGACCGACTGGACGGCGTGGACCACCGCGACGAGCTCGAGGATGCCGGGCTCGGACACCGGCTCGCCGTCGAGGGCGAGCTGGAGGAGCTCGCCGTCGGCTTTCGGCCCCAGGTCCATGTCCCCTCCTTCGTCTCTCGCTGCTCTCGCGTGTCTCGTGTCTGTCGTCGTGCCCGGCTTGGTGGTGGTCAGTCGTGGATGCTGCTGGCGCATCGTCCCCGTCAGGGCGGGAATGGTCTCCCCTCCCGACGCGACGGCCTGTGCGGGCGCGTCGCGGCACGGCATGCGAAGCGGCATACGGCGAGGGGTGGGTCGTGCGGGCCGAGCGTCGGGTCGGGCACACACGCGCCGCCCCTGCACCGTGAGAACGACGGGGGTGCCGGTCGGGTTACGCAGGTCACAGCTCGACCCCGTCCAGCGCTTTGCGCAGGGCGCGCGTCGCCCGCAGCTGCAGCTGCTTGACGGCTCCCTCGGACTTGCCGAGCACCTTCGCCGTGTCGGCGAGGCTGAGCCCCTGCAGGAAGCGGAGGGTGACGCACTCGGCCTGGTCGGGGCCGAGATCCCGGATCGCAGAGACGAGCCGCTCGTCACGCAGCCGCGTCAGCACCTCGGTGTCGGGGGAGTCGACCCGCTCGTCGGCGTCCCGCATGTCCGCAGTCGCGACCTCGAAGCGGAACTTCGCCGACTTCACGTGGTCGGCGATGAGGTTGCGCGCGATGGTGACGAACCAGGCGGCGATGTCCTTGCCCTGCCACGTGAACGAGTCGATCCGGCGCATCGCCCGCAGGAAGGTCTCGGACGTGAGGTCCTCGGCGAGCGCGCGGTTGGCGACGCGGACGAGGACGTAGCGGAAGACGGTGTCGACGTAGACGTCGTAGAGCAGCGCGAACGCCTCCCGGTCCCCGCCCTGCGCCAGCTCCACGAGCGCGGCGATGCGGGCCTGCTCGTCCGCGTCGCGCTCGACGTGGCGGTGAGGGGCGCGGGACCCGAGCGGCCCCGATGCGGGGCGGGTGAGCTCGGCGCGGTCGGCGCCCTCGTTGGCCAGGGCCGCCCAGACGGCGTCGAAGGCGGACCGCCAGGTGGGCAGGACCGGCAGGTGTCCGAGCGCGGGGATCTCGAGCGCGGGGATGGCGGTCGCGAGCGTCGGCGCGGCCCTGCGGACAGGCGTCAGCGGCACTCGCGCCGGGGTCGTTCCCGACGCGGTGACAGGTGGGCGCCGGCGACCCTGGTGTCCTGTTCGCGTGCATCGTGCACATTCTGTCTCACTACGCCCCCGGACGGGACCCCCCACGCGGCGTCCCGTCGGTGCACGAAACGCACCGGTCGAGGTCGGCGTGCCTACAGTGGTGCCATGTCGAGCGACCAACCAGCCGGGGCTTCCGTGACGCCGACGGCACCTCGCGTCGTCCTGCTCGGGCGTCCCGGCTGCCACCTGTGCGACGAGGCACGCGCCGTCGTCGAGCGCGTGGCCGGAGAGCTGGGCGTGACCTGGCAGGAGCAGTCCGTCGACGACGACCCCGAGCTGCTGCGGCGCTATGCCGAGCAGATCCCCGTGACGTTCGTCGACGGGCGCCGCCACGACTTCTGGCGGGTCGACGAGACGCGCCTGCGCGCCGCCTTGCAGTGACCTGCCTCATCGGCGCGTCCCATGCCGTGGTAGGCCGCCGAAGTCAACTTTGTGCATGGGTTCACAAACGTCTAGCCTGAACGGGTCCCCACGTGCTCCGCGTTCGGGACAACGCCTCGTTCGAGAGGAGCCGGTGAGCAAGAGTGACCGCCGACCCAGCACTGCGTCGAGAGATCCCCGACGCAACCGTCGCGCGGCTTCCCGAGTACCTCCGAACGCTCTCCCGCCTCGCTGAGGACGGCGTCCTCTCGGTCTCGTCCGAGGAGCTCGCGGCCGAAGTGGGAGTGCGCTCCGCGCAGCTGCGCAAGGACCTCAGCCACCTCGGCTCCTACGGCGTACGCGGCGTGGGCTACGACGTCGAGACGCTCGCCCTCGAGATCTCCCGCGCCCTCGGCCTGACCGAGGACTGGCCCGTGGCCATCGTCGGCATGGGCAACCTCGGACACGCGCTCGCCTCCTACTCCGGTTTCGTCACGAAGGGCTTCCGCATCGTCGGGCTCTACGACGACGACCCCGCGCTCGCCGACGAGCGCATCGTCGGGGTGCCGATCCGCCCGCTCGCCGAGCTCACCGCGCCACCACGCCGTGGACCCGATCGCCATCGGCGTCATCGCGACGCCCGCTCCCGCCGCCCAGGCCGTGTGCGACGCCCTCGTCGGCGCCGGCATCAGCTCGATCCTCAACTTCGCCCCGGCCGTGCTGTCCGTGCCGAGCGGGGTGGACGTACGCCGTGTCGACCTCTCGACGGAGCTGCAGATCCTCGCCTTCCACGCCCAGCGCAAGTCCCTCGCCGCGGGCGACCTCCAGTCGGCGGCGGTGGCCCAGTGAACCTGCTCGTCATCGGACTGTCCCACCACACGGCACCGCTGTCGGTGCTCGAGGCGCTCTCCGAGCGTCCCGACCGAGCTGCGGCCATCGCGGCCTCGGTCCTCGGATCGGCCACGGCCACCGAGGCCGTCGTGCTCTCGACGTGCAACCGCCTCGAGGTGTACGCGTCGGTGCCCGCCTTCCACCCCGCCGTCGCCGCCATCGGCGAGGCGCTCGCGCTCGCGGCCGGCATCGAGGAGCCCGCAGCGGACCCGTCCGGTCCCCGATCTGCCGCCCGGGCGCGCCGGCGGATGCGCTGGCCGCCCGTGCCGAGGCGCTCGCCGACCACCTCTACGTCCGCTACGACGACGCGGCCGTCGCCCACGCCTTCACCGTGGCCTGCGGGCTCGACTCGATGGCCGTCGGTGAGGCCCAGATCCTCGGACAGATGCGTGACGCGCTCGCCGGAGCCCAGGGCCGCGGGCAGGTGGGGGAGTCGCTCAACGCGCTCTTCCAGGGTGCTCTCCGTGTCGGCAAGCGTGCCCACGCCGAGACCGACATCGACCAGCACAGCGTCTCGCTCGTGCAGATCGCCCTCGAGGAGGCGGCCTCCGTCCTCGGACCGCTCGACGGCGTCTCGACCGCGGTGGTCGGAGCCGGGGGGATGAGCGGCCTGGCCGCCGCGACTGCCCGCCGTCAGGGCGTCGAGTCGCTCACCATCGTCAACCGCACCCCCGAGCGCGCCGAGCGCCTTGCGACTGCGACGTCGGGAGTGGCCCGGTCGTGGTCCGAGCTGCCTGACGTGCTCGCTGCGAGCGACCTCGTGATCACCTGCACCGGGGCGGTCGGACACGTCATCACCGCCGACATGCTCGCCGAGAGCGCAGCCCGTCGCGAGGGTCGCCCGCAGGTCGTCGTCGACCTCGCGCTCCCGCGCGACGTCGAGCCCGTGGACTCCTGGCCGGACGCCGTGCCGGGCGTCACCCTCGTCGACCTCCAGGCACTGGGGCTGCTCCTCGAGGGCCGTGCCGACACGACCCAGGTCGTGCGGGTCCGTGAGCTCGTCACGGGCGAGGTGGCCGACTACCTGACGCGCCGCATGGAGAAGTCCGTGGCCCCGACCGTGGCCGCGCTGCGCGAGCGGGCCGCCGCCCTCGTCGCGACCGAGATGGACCGGCTCGACCAGCGGCTCCCCGGGCTCGACGAGGCGACGAGGGCCGAGGTCGGCCTCGCCGTGCACCGCATCGTCGAGAAGCTGCTCCACACGCCGACCATGCGGGTCAAGGAGTTCGCCATGGAGGGCAGCGGCGACGACTACGCCGCGGCCCTGCGCGAGCTCTTCGACCTCGAGCCCAAGGACGTCGCCAACGTGTCCACGCCCCCCAAGCGGGCCCAGCCATGAGCGCCCTGCGCCTCGGCACGCGCCGCTCGGCCCTCGCCACCACCCAGTCCCGCTGGGTGGCCGACCGCCTGCGCGAGGCCGGCCACGAGGTCGAGCTCGTCGAGATCACGACCGAGGGCGACGTGTCCGGTGAGCTGCTCACCGCCATCGGTGGCACCGGCGTCTTCGCCGCAGCCATCCGCCGTGCCCTCCTCGACGGTCGCATCGACGTCGCCGTGCACTCGCTCAAGGACCTGCCGACGACGCCCGAGCCCGGGCTCGTCGTCGCCGCCGTGCCGGTGCGCGAGGACAGCCGCGACGTGCTCGTGGCCCGCGACGGCCTCACGCTCGGCGAGCTGCCCGCGGGCTCTGTCGTCGGCACGGGCTCGCCGCGTCGCACGGCCCAGCTCGCAGCGCTCGGGCTCGGCATCGAGATCCGTCCGATCCGCGGAAACGTCGACACGAGAATCGGATTCGTCTCCTCTGGTGCGCTCGACGCCGTCGTGCTGGCCCGTGCGGGTCTCGCTCGCCTCGGACGGCTCGACGAGGCCACCGAGGTGATCGACCCCATCCAGGTGCTCCCCGCACCCGGGCAGGGCGCCCTCGCCGTCGAGTGCCGGTCCGACCGCGACGACGTCGTGGCCGCGGTCTCGGTGCTGGACGACCCCGACACCCGCGCCTGCGTCGTCGCCGAGCGCTCCCTGCTCGCGACGCTCGAGGCCGGGTGCACCGCGCCCGTCGGGGCGCTCGCCGAGGTCGTCGAGGGCGACGACGGCCTCGAGCTGTCGCTGCGTGCCTTCGCCGGCTCGGAGGACGGCACCGCCCCGCTGCGCCGCTCGCTCGTCGGGCCCTACGACGAGCCGGAGGTCCTCGGCTCGCGTCTCGCCCGAATCCTGCTGGAGGACGGCGCCGCCGACATCCAGATCGCCCCACGTCAGCTGGACCTGCCCCAGACCACGCCCCACACCAACCGGAGCAAGTTTCGTGACTCCTTCCCGCCAGCCGTCAGAGCAGACGGACCCGACTCCCACCCACGCGACGACGCCGGCGCGGGTCGCCTTCGTCGGCTCCGGCCCGGGCGACCCCGGCCTGATGACCCTGCGCGGTCGCGACCTGCTCGCCGCCGCTGACGTCGTGGTCCTCGACCGCATCGCCCGTGACGACGTCGTGCTCGAGCACGCCCGACCCGACGTCGAGATCATCGACGCCGGGCACGGCGAGCAGGGCCAGGAGCTCACCCACGCGGTGCGCGCCAAGCTCGTCGTCAAGGCGGCGAAGTCCGTGGCCCCCGGGGGTCTCGTCGTCCGACTCATGGACGGCGACCCCGCGACCTTCAACGGCCTCGTCGAGGAGGTGCGCGCCTGCCGCAAGGCCGGCATCACCTACGACGTCGTGCCGGGAGTCTCGGCCCTCACCGCCGGGCCCACGTATGCCGGTGTCCCCCTGACGTCGAAGTCCACCGGCGCCGTCCACGTCCTCGGCGTCGAGCGTCCGGGCATCGACTACTCCGCCTACGCGGCCGACACCGACACCCTCGTGCTGCTCGGCGGCACCGAGGGCATCCGTGGCGCGCTCGCCGCGCTTCGCGCCGCCGGCCGGCCCGCGGACTCGCTCGTGGCGCTGACGGCCCACGGCACCACGGTGCGCCAGTCGTCCGTCGCCACGACCCTGGGCGAGGCCGACGCGGTCTTCGCCGGCAAGGAGCCGCTCGAGGTCTCGCTCGCCGTCGTGTCGCCCAACGTCGCCCTGCGTGACGAGTTCTCGTGGTTCGAGTCCAAGCCGCTCTTCGGCTGGAAGGTCCTCGTGCCGCGCACCCAGGCCCAGGCCGGCTCGATGGTCGAGCGCCTCGCCGGCTACGGCGCGACCGCAGACGTCGTGCCCACCATCTCGGTCGAGCCGCCGCGCACGCCGCAGCAGATGGAGAAGGCCGTCAAGGGCCTCGTCACCGGCCGCTACGAGTGGATCGGCTTCACGTCGGTCAACGCCGTGCGCGCCGTGCGGGAGCGCTTCGAGGAGTTCGGCCTCGACGCCCGCGCCTTCGCCGGCCTCAAGGTCGCCGCCGTCGGTGGCGTCACCGCGGCCGCCCTCCGCGAGTGGGGCATCAACCCCGACCTCGTCCCCGCGGGCGAGCAGTCGGCGGCCGGCCTGCTCGAGTCGTGGCCCGAGTTCGACGAGGCCCTCGACCCGATCAACCGGGTCCTGCTGCCCCGCGCCGACATCGCGACCGAGACCCTGGTCGCCGGTCTGCGCGACATGGGCTGGGAGGTCGACGACGTCACGGCCTACCGCACCGTCCGCGCGGCCCCGCCGGCCGCGTCGATCCGCGACGCCATCAAGGGCGGCGACTACGACGCGGTGCTCTTCACGTCGAGCTCGACGGTGCGCAACCTCGTCGGCATCGCCGGAAAGCCCCACGCCGCAACGGTCGTCGCGTGCATCGGACCCGCCACGGCCAAGACGGCGCAGGAGCACGGCCTCCGGGTCGACGTCCTCGCGCCGGAGGCCTCGGCCCTCAGCCTCGTCGACGCGCTCGCCGGTCACGGCGTCGGCCTCGCCGTCGCCGCGGCGGAGGCGGGCCAGCCGGTGCAGCGTCCCAGCGACAAGCGTCCCGCCTCGCGCCGCCGCGCCCGCTGAAGGGGGCGTCCCGATGATCGAGCGTCCTCGCCGCCTGCGTCAGAACCCCGTCCTGCGGTCCCTGGTCGCGGAGACCCGGCTGCACCCGCGCGACCTCGTGCTGCCCGTCTTCGTCGCCGAGGGCCTCACCGAGCCGCGGCCGATCGCGAGCATGCCGGGCGTCGAGCACCACACCCTCGAGAGCGTCGTCGAGGTGGCCCACCGCTGCGTCGCGGCCGGGTTGGGCGGGATCATGCTCTTCGGCGTTCCCCAGCACAAGGACGCCACGGGCTCGGGCGCGGTCGATCCCGACGGCATCCTCAACGTCGCGCTGCGCGCGGTTCGCGAGGCCGTCGGCGACGACCTCGTCGTCATGGCCGACACGTGCCTCGACGAGTTCACCGACCACGGCCACTGCGGCGTCATCGACGAGCGCGGACGTGTCGACAACGACGCCACCAACCTCCTCTACGCCGAGATGGCCGTCGCCCAGGCGCGCGCCGGCGCCCACGTCGTCGCCCCCTCCGGGATGATGGACGGCCAGGTCGCCGTCATCCGCGAGGCGCTCGACGCCGAGGGGCTCACCGACACGGTGATCCTCGCGTATGCCGCCAAGTACGCCTCGGCGTTCTACGGCCCCTTCCGCGACGCCGTGCAGTCGAGCCTGCAGGGCGACCGCCGCACCTACCAGCAGGACGCCGCCAACATCGTCGAGTCGCTCCGCGAGATCGACCTCGACATCGCCGAGGGCGCCGACATGGTCATGGTCAAGCCCGCGATGTCCTACCTCGACGTCGTCGCGGCCGCTGCCGAGCGCTCGTCGGTGCCGGTCGCGGCCTACCAGGTGTCGGGGGAGTACTCCATGATCCAGGCGGCGGCCGCGAACGGCTGGATCGACCTGCGAACGGCGGCGATCGAGTCGCTGACGTCGATCCGCCGGGCCGGTGCCCAGATCGTGCTCACCTACTTCGCGCTCGACGTGCCCGAGTGGACCGCGTGACACCACTACCATCTGTGGAGTCACAGGAGGTTGACATGTCAGGTGCAGGGGACGACGGCGTGCGGTGGCTCAGCCACTCCGAGCAGACCTCGTGGCGCGCCATCCTGCGCGGGACGAGGCTGCTCGAGCGCGCGCTCGACGACGCGCTCGGTGACGCCGGGTCTGCAGCTGAGCGAGTACGAGATCATCTCGATGCTCTCCGAGAGTCCCCACCACCGGTTGCGGATGTCCGAGCTCGCCTCCATGGTCGTCCAGTCGCGCAGTCGTCTGACGCACACCGCCAAGCGCCTCGAGGACCGTGGCTGGGTCACGCGCGAGCAGTGCTCCGACGACAAGCGCGGGGTCGAGCTCGTGCTCACGCGGGGCGGCCTGGCCGCAGTCGGCGACATCGCCCGGGTCCACGTGCAGAGCGTGCGCGACAACCTCGTCGACATCATGACCCCGGCACAGTTCACGGCGATCGGCGACGCCATGGCGATCGTGCGGGACCACCTCGACCCCAACGGGGCCAGCGACCGCTGACGACCCGGCGGGAGGCGCACCCGAGCAGCGGTTGAGAGACTGTGGTCATGAGCTCGCAGCCCGTCCCCGTCCAGACCGCCTCCGACGCCCCGGCGTCCGCAGCGCTCCTCGCGCGCGCGAGCGAGGTGATCCCCGGTGGGGTCAACTCCCCGGTGCGCGCCTTCCGTGCCGTCGGCGGCACGCCGCGCTTCATGGCGAGCGGGGCGGGCCCGTGGCTCACCGACGCCGACGGCAAGCGCTACGTCGACCTCATCTGCTCCTGGGGTCCGATGATCCTCGGCCACGCGCACCCCGAGGTCCTCGCGGCCGTGACCGAGGCCGCCGCGCACGGCTTCTCGTTCGGCACGCCGAGCGAGAACGAGGTGCGCCTCGCCGAGGAGATCGTCGCCCGTGTCGAGCCGGTCGAGCAGGTGCGCCTCGTCAACTCGGGCACCGAGGCGACGATGTCGGCCATCCGCCTCGCGCGCGGGTTCACCGGGCGCGACGTCATCGTGAAGTTCGCCGGCTGCTACCACGGCCACGTCGACGCGCTGCTGGCCTCGGCCGGCTCCGGGGTCGCGACGTTCGCCCTCCCCGACTCGGCCGGTGTGCCGCGGTCGAGCGCCGGCGAGACGATCGTCCTGCCCTACAACGACCTCCCCGCGCTCGAGGCCGCCTTCGCCGAGCGCGGGCCACGAGATCGCCGCCGTCATCACCGAGGCCGCGGCCGGCAACATGGGCGTCGTCCCGCCGGCTCCCGGCTTCACCGAGGGCCTGCTGCGCGTCACCAGGGCGCACGGCGCCCTGCTCGTCTCCGACGAGGTGATGACCGGCTTCCGCTGCAGCGCCTCCGGCTTCTACGGCCTCGAGGGACCGTATGCCGCAGGGGCGCCCGACCTCTTCACCTTCGGCAAGGTCATGGGCGGCGGCTTCCCGACCGCGGCCTTCGGCGGCCGTGCCGACGTCATGGCGCTGCTCGCGCCGCAGGGGCCCGTCTACCAGGCCGGGACGCTGTCCGGGAACCCCGTCGCCTCGGCCGCCGGGCTCGCGACGCTGCAGGGCTGCACGCCCGCGGTGTACGACCGCCTCGACGTCGTCTCGCACGCGATCGCCGGCGCCGTCGCCAGCGAGCTGGCCGCCGCCTCGGTGCCGCACACGATCCAGTGGGCCGGCTCGATGTTCTCCGTCTTCTTCCGCGACGGCGCCGTCACGAGCTACGACGACGCCAAGGACCAGGACACCGGCGCCTTCCGCCGGTTCTTCCACTCGATGCTCGAGCCAGGGCGTGCACCTGCCGCCGAGCGCGTTCGAGTCGTGGTTCGTGTCGGCCGCGCACGACGACGAGGCCGTCGACCACGTGCTCGCGGCGCTCCCCGCCGCGGCCCGCGCCGCCGCCACCCCCGACTGACGGCACCGGGCGAGTGGCGGCGGGCCACCCGGCATACGTGCCACAAGGTGGCCCGGGGCATTGTCGGGGCGTCCGGGGTGGAGGACGCTGGTCGGTGACGGCGGCGCCGTCCGGGTGTCGCCCCGACTGAGGGAGGTGGAGTCGTGCACGCACGCTCCACGACGGTCATGGGCCGTCCCGAGATGATCGAGACCGGCATCGCGCACGTGCAGGACGTGGTGATGCCGCAGGTCAGGGGGATGGACGGCTGTGTCGGGTTGTCCATGGTCGCCGACCGCGTCAGCGGCCGGTGCATCGTCACGACGGCCTGGCGCGACGAGGCTGCGATGCGGGCCACGGCCGACAGCGTCGCCCCCCTGCGGCAGCAGGCGGCCGAGCTCCTCGGCGGTGAGGCCACGGTCGACGAGTGGGAGATCGCCTACCTCCACCGCGACCACCGTGTCGCGGACGGCGGCTCGGCCCGAGTGACGTGGGCCGAAGGGGACCCGACGAAGATCGACTCCATCCTCGACGCCTTCCGGATGGGGATCATGCCGCGGGTCGAGCAGCTCGAAGGGTTCTGCAGTGCAAGCCTCTTCGTGGACCGCACGTCCGGCAGGTGCTGTGTGACGGCGACCTACGACTCGCCCGAGGCGATGGTGGCGACCCGCGACGCGGCGATGGGGCTGCGGGCCGACCTCGTGCAGGACACCGGCATGAGGATCACCGAGATCGGCGAGTTCACGCTCGCCATCGCCCACCTGGACGCGCCCGAGCTCGTCTGAGCCGGTTCGGGCTCGTTCGGGCTGGTTCGGGCTCCCGGAGCAGCTGCCCTAGTGGACGGCGGCGAGCAGCACGCCGACGCCCACGAAGAGTCCGCCGAAGACGCGGTTCAGGGTGCGCTGGCCCGACTCTCGCTGGGTCAGCCGCCCGAGCCCGCGTGCCGCCGCGGCGAAGAAGAACCACATGACGATGACGTCGATGGCGACGATCGTCGCGGCGAGCACGGCGTACTGCTCGGGCAGCGGGCGCTCCGGACGGATGAACTGCGGCGTGAACGCGAGGAAGAAGACGACCGCCTTGGGGTTGGTGAGGTTGACGAGGAGGCCTCGGCGAAACATCGACCACGCCGGTTCGCGGTCCCCCGGCCCGACCCGGGCGACGCTTGCCCGCGAGCGGAACTGGCGCACCCCGAGGTAGACGAGGTAGGCGGCCCCGGCATACCGGATGACGTTGAAGAGCACGGGTGAACCCGCGACGAGGACGCCGACCCCGGCGGCCACGACGGCGAGGTGGGCGAGCAGCGCGACCTGCTGACCGAGGATGCCCCAGATCGAGCGGGTCCAGCCGGACCCGAGCGAGTTGGCCATCGTGTTGACGGCACCGGCCCCGGGGGTGAGGGAGATGAGCACGCCCGCCCCGACGAGCGTCAGCCAGACATTCCACGACACGTCGTGGAGTGTAGGCGGCGTCGTCCTGCCGTCGCCCGGTGTCCCACGGACGTTGCAGCACGTCACAGGGGGTGCACAGGCTCGGGTGCGGATTCGGTCCTGAGCAGCGACGTTTGAGAGACTGTCGCCCATGGGTCAGAGCACGAGCGGGGCGTCGGCGGGCGCCGCCGACCTCACGGTCGTGCACCTCATGCGCCACGGCGAGGTCCACAACCCCGAGGGCGTGCTCTACGGCCGCCTCGACGGCTTCCACCTGTCCGAGCTCGGCCGCGAGATGGCGCGTCTCGTCGCGGCCCACCTCGAGACCAACGACATCACCCACGTCGTCGCGTCGCCGCTCGAGCGGGCCCAGGAGACGGCGGCCCCGATCGCCACCGACCACGACGTGCAGATCGCCACCGACGTGCGCGTCATCGAGTCCGAGAACCAGTTCGAGGGTCGCAGCGTCGGCCTGGGCGACCTGCTCCACCCGCGCAACTGGCACCTCTTCACCGACATCACGAAGCCGTCGTGGGGCGAGCCCTACGAGGACATCGCCACCCGGATGCTGGCGGCGATCGCCGACGCCCGCGACGCGGCCCGCGGCCACGAGGCCGTCGTCGTCAGCCACCAGCTCCCGGTCTGGACGGTGCGCAACAAGCTCGAGGGCCGACGCCTGTGGCACGACCCCCGCAAGCGCGAGTGCACCCTCGCGTCGCTCACCTCCCTGACCTACCACGGTGACGAGCTCGCCTCGATCACCTACTCCGAACCGGCCGCCGAGCTGCTCGCGAGGGCGAGCAAGAGCGTGGGCGCCTGATGGACCAGCTCGACCGACGCACCGCGCTGCGGTGGGCCGCCGTCGCCGTGGCCGGAGGCCTCGCCACCTTCACTGCCGCCTGCTCGACCGACCCGAACTCCGTCGCGGACCAAGCCCGCTCAGGTGACCGCAAGGGTTACGTCGCCGGCGACGGCTCGATCGAGCAGCTGCCCGTCTCCGACCGTGGCGAGCCGGTCAAGCTCGAGGGCACGACCCTCGAGGGCAAGCCGTGGAGCAACGCCGAGCGCGCCGGCACCGTCCTCGTCGTCAACGTGTGGGGCTCCTGGTGCCCACCGTGCATCGAGGAGACCCCCGCGCTGCAGAAGGCGTGGGAGAGCGTGCAGGCCAAGGGCAGGAAGGTCGAGTTCCTCGGCCTCGACAAGCTCGAGGGCCCGGAGACCGGCCGCGCCTTCCTGACCGCCAACAAGGTCACCTACCCCTCGCTCGCCTACGACGGCGGCGTGCCGATCCTCTCGCTCCAGGGCAAGGCCTCGGCCACCCCGACGACCCTCGTCCTCGACCACGAGGCCCGCATCGCGGCCCGCGTCTCCGGCCCGGTCACCACGACGACGCTGCTCGGGCTCATCGACGACGTCCTCGCCGAGAAGGCCTGAGGCCGACGTGGGTACCGAGCTCGCCACCGGCTCGCTCCTCGTGGCAGCGCTCGTCGCCCTCGTGGCCGGGTTCGTCTCGTTCGCCTCTCCCTGCGTGCTGCCGCTCGTCCCCGGCTTCCTCGGCTACGTCACCGGCCTCTCCGACGTGTCGCTCGAGAAGCGGTCACGGGGGCGGCTCGTGCTCGGGGCGCTGCTCTTCGTCCTCGGCTTCACCGTCGTCTTCCTCGTCGCCGCAGCCGCCGTCTCGGCCGTCGGCCTCGCCTTCCGTGAGCACCAGAGCGCGCTGCTGCGCGTCGGCGGAGCCGTCGTCCTCGTCATGGGACTGCTCTTCCTCGGGGTCGGGCGGTCGTATGCCGTCCCCGGTCAGCTGGCGCCCGCGCGCGGGTCTCGCGGGGGCGCCCCTGCTCGGCGCCGCGTTCGCGATCGGGTGGTCCCCGTGCATGGGGCCGACGCTCGGGGCGATCCAGGCGATGGCCGCGCCGATCTCGGCGGAGTCCGGCTCGATCGGTCGAGGCCTCGCGCTCGCGGCCGTCTACTCGATCGGCCTGGGCCTGCCCTTCGTCCTCATGGCCGCCCTCTGGGAGCGCGCCGGCACCGCGAGCGACTGGCTGCGCCGTCACCGCCGCGCCCTGCAGAACGTCGGAGGGCTGCTCCTCGTCGCCGTGGGGCTGCTCATGCTGACCGGGGTCTGGGAGGACGTCATCGTCTGGCTCCAGGTGCGACTCGTCAACGGCTTCCAGGTGGCGATCTGACATGAGCACCGACACGAACCCGGCGATCGACCCCGGCACCGACCCCGCCACCGACCCCGCCACCGAGCAGAGCGCGAGGGGCGGCACGGGCGCCCAGGGAGCCCAACGCATACGCAAGGGCATGCGGCCCGACCGTCAGGAGCCGACGCTGCCGACGCTCGGCGTCGTCGGGATGCTCCGCTGGGGCTGGCGCCAGCTGACGAGCATGCGCACGGCGCTCTTCCTGCTCCTGCTGCTCTCGATCGCCGCCGTGCCGGGCTCGATCTTCCCGCAGCGCAACATCGACGCCGGCCGGGTCGCCGACTACATCGCGCAGAACCCGACGACGTCCCCGTGGCTCGACCGGCTCGGCTTCTTCGACGTCTACGCGTCGCCGTGGTTCTCGGCGATCTACCTGCTGCTCTTCGTCTCCCTCGTCGGCTGCATCGTGCCGCGCACCAAGGTGCACCTCTCGGCCCTGCGCTCGACGCCGCCGCGCGCTCCCGCACGGCTGAAGCGGCTCGACGAGCACACCGAGCTCACGACCACCCTGTCGCCCGACGAGGCCCTCGCTGCAGCGCGGAAGGTCCTGAAGCGCAAGCGGTTCCGGCTGCACTCACACGACGGCACGAGCGTCTCCGCCGAGTCCGGCTACCTCCGCGAGACCGGCAACCTGCTCTTCCATCTCGCGCTCACGGGCATCATCATCGGCATGGCCGTCGGGCACCTGCTCGGCTGGCGCGGCGACATCATCCTCGCCGAGGGCGACAAGTTCGCGTCGTCGGCGGGCACCTACAACACGATCTCGCCGGGCCCCTGGGTCGACACCGAGACGCTGCCGCCCTTCGTCCTGTCGCTCGACAGGCTCCACGTCGAGTTCAACGAGATCCCCGGTCGCGACTTCGGCACGCCGCGGCTCTTCGACGCCCAGACGACGCTGCAGAGCGCGCCCGGCGCGCCGAAGAGCAGCGAGAACGTCTCGGTCAACCACCCGATCACCGTCGACGGCGCCGACATCTTCCTGCTCGGCAACGGCTACACCCCGGTCATCACGGTGCGCGACGCGAAGGGCGCCGTGCTCTACCGCGAGGCGACGCCGTTCCTCCCGCAGGATCCGAACTACCGGTCCGTCGGCGTCATCAAGGTGCCGTCGGCCTCGCCCAAGCAGCTCGGCTTCACCGGCTTCTTCCTGCCGACGGCCGAGCCGACCTTCACCAACGGCCCGGTGTCGCTCTTCCCCGACGCGAACAACCCCGAGATCGCGATGTCGCTGTGGGAGGGCAACCTCTTCCCCGGTGGTGCACCCCAGTCGGTCTACACGCTCAACACCGAGCAGATGAAGCAGGTGCTGCAGCCCAACGGGTCGCCGGCCCTGTTCCGCCTCAAGCCCGGCCAGACCAAGCAGCTGCCCGGCGGCCGTGGCTCCATCACCTTCGACAGCGTCAAGCGCTTCGCCGGCCTGTCGGTGCGCACCGACCCGGGTGCCCCGATCAGTCTCGTCAGTGCCGTCCTCGCCACCCTCGGCCTCATCCTCGGCCTCACCATCAAGCGCCGCCGCGTCTTCGTCCGCGTCCGTCCGGCCCCGACGGGCGCGGGTGCCGACCCCGACGCCGGGGGCACCCTCGACAGCCCTCCCGGCGCCGACGGGCGACCGGCTACCGTGGTCACCATCGGTGGCCTCTCGAAGGACTCCGACCCCGGGCTCGCCGCGATCGTCACCGCGATCACGACCGGCGTGCACGACCGCCTTGCAGAACGGACCGACCGCTCGTGAACCTCGCAGCCAACGCCAACGCCGCGCTCTACGCGTCGATGATCGTCTACACGCTCGCCATGCTCGCCTTCACCTGGCACCTGGCGGCGCGCGCGCCCGAAGGTGGTCGACTCCGACGGTCGCGGCCGCCTCGGCCGACGAGCGCGAGGGCGTCCTCGTCGGGGCCGGCGCGCCGACGACGACCGAACGCCGTCCGGCGACGCCGTATGCCGCTGGGCCCGGTTTCGAGGAGAGCCTCAAGAGCCGCCAGCGCGGCAGCATCGCCCTGATGCTGACCTACCTCGCGTCGGCGCTGCTCGTCGCGTCGGTGCTCATGCGCGGGCTGGCCGTGGGTCGCCCGCCGTGGGGCAACATGTTCGAGTTCGCGACCGCCGCGGCGGCCGCCGTCGGTGCGGCCTACAGCGTGCTCGCCAAGCGCAACAGCTGGCAGTGGCTCGGCGTCTTCATCGTCGCCCCGATCCTGCTCGTGCTCGGCCTCGCGCTCACGGTGCTCTACACCGAGGCCGGCGAGCTCATGCCGGCCCTGAAGTCCTACTGGCTCGGCATCCACGTGTCGGTGGCCTTCCTCGCCGTCGCCTTCTTCACGCTCGCCTTCGCGGTCGGCGTGCTCTACCTCGTGCGCCTGCGCCGCGAGGAGAAGCCGCCGGCCAAGCCCAACTTCATCGAGTCGCTGCCGTAGCTCGGCGTCACTCGAGCGCACGGCATACAGCCTCAACATGGTGGCCTTCATCCTCTGGACGTTCACGCTCATCGCGGGAGCCATCTGGGCCAAGCAGGCCTGGGGCGCCTACTGGCAGTGGGACCCCAAGGAGGTCTGGACCTTCGTCATCTGGACGGTCTACGCCGCCTACATGCACAGCCGCGCGACGGCCGGCGTCGACCACCGCAAGTCGATGTACATCGCCCTCGCGGGCTACGTCGCCGTCATCATCAACTTCACGCTGGTCAACCTCGTGTCGACCTTCGTGGGCATGCACAACTACTCGGGCATGTGACGGGGTCTGACATGGTCCGCTACTCCCTGCTCCGCATCCTGATCTTCTTCGGGTTCCTCTTCCTCTTCTGGCTCATCGGGCTGCGCAACAACCCGGTGCTCCTGCTCGGGGCGTCGGCCATCGCGTCGGCCGCGGCGTCCTACATCCTGCTGCGCGGCATGCGCGACGAGATCACGGCCAAGCTCGTCGACCGGCACGAGGCCAAGCTCGAGGCGAAGCAGGCAGGTCGACCCGACGAGCGACGAGTTCGCCGAGGACGCCGAGGACGAGCGCCCGGTGCGTGACGCGGACTCCACGGGCGCGGCAGCCGCCGAGGACCCCCGCAGCGCCGACCACTAGGCCGGGGGACGGTCCGGGTCGCCATCGGGTTCGCCATCCGGGTCGCGATGCGGGTCGCCGTCGCGGCGGCGTCGTCCCCGACGCCGAAGAGCAGTGCCGACCGGCGCCGCCGGAGGAAGTGCACCCCGACGAAGTGCAGGTCGGGTGCGACCACGCTCTCGCCGTCGACGTGCACCGGGAACCCCTGGTCGTCGACGAGGCCGGGCACGTCGATCCACTCGGAGTAGCGCGACCGGAAGCCCGTCGCCACGACGACGGAGCCGAGAGCACGCACCGGCACCGAGTCGACCGGCGGCGGCTCCAACGCCGCGGGCTCGGGCAGCTCGGGCGGCTGCGTGCCGACGGCGACGCAGGACCGCACCACGAGATCGCGCAGCATCCGGTAGGCGTCGTCGGACCAGGCGAGCGTCGCCGTCAGGTCGGGCGCGAGCCGCACCGTCGCCGTCGATGACGCCGACCGCGTGGCCCCCGAGCCGCACGCCCAGGGCGTGCAGCGTCCGGAAGTGCACGTCGTGGCCTCCGCCGACCCCGCTCGCCTGCGGGTTGGCGCCCAGCCGGGCTGCCGGTGTCGGCGAGCTGCGCCGGGGTCTGCTCGAAGAACGGCGTGTCGAGGAGCCAGTCGAAGACGTCCCGGCCGCCCGGCCGGCGCGGGAACCACGGGGCACGGCCGCACGCCATGACGACCTCGCGTCCGGCGAGCGCGAGCTCCTCGGCGATCTGGCAGGCGCTCTGGCCGCTGCCGACGACGAGCACCGGTCCGTCGGGCAGCGCACCGGGGTTGCGGTAGTGGAGCGTGTCGACGCACGGCACGTCGGGGGAGAGCGACGCGAGTCCGGCGGGCACGTGCGGTCGCTGGTAGGCGCCGGTGGCGACGACGACGACCCGACTGCGGACCGGCCCGGAGTCCGTGGTGAGCACGAAGCCGCCGTGGGGTGCCCGGGTGAGCTTCCGCACGGCCACTCCCTGGCGCACCCGACCCAGCCGGCCGGCATACGCCTGCAGGTGTCGGGCGATCTCGGTGCGGGACATGAAGCCGTCGGGGTCGTCCCCGTCGTAGGTCGCCCCGGGCAGTCGCACCGTGTGGTTGGGGCCGACGAGCGTGAAGCTGTCCCAGCGGCCCAGCCATGACGACCCCGGCGAGCTCTCTTCGAGCACGACGTGCTGCACGTCCCGCCGGGCCAGCTCGTGGCTCGTCGCGAGCCCCGCCTGCCCGGCCCCGATGACGACGACGTCGATCTCCTCGACCACGGGTCCACCGTGGCACCTGCGGCCGTCCGGGGTCAGCGAAACGGCCTCAACGGCCGGTCGGTCAGGCGCGCCCGAGGGCGAGACCGACGGCGAGCAGCACCGACCACGCCAGCTGGAACTGGCCGGTGCCGGCCAGGGCCGGGATGAGACCCGGACCGGTGGCGCGGCCGACGACCGCCTGCATCGGCCGCACGACGAGCGGGGCGGCCAGGACCGCGAGCAGCGCCCACGGGGAGGTGAGCGCGGCGAGGCCGGTCATGACGAACGCCACCGCGACGAGCACGACGTAGAAGGATCGCGTGCCGGACTCGCCCATCCGCACCGCGAGCGTGCGCTTGCCGTGCTCGCGGTCGGTCGGGATGTCGCGCAGGTTGTTGGCGACGAGGATCGCCGAGGCGAGGGCGCCCACCCCGATCGCGCCCCACCAGCCGGCTGCCGTCGGCGGCGTCATCGTCGCCATCGTGCCGAGGGTCGCGACGAGGCCGAAGAAGACGAAGACGAAGACCTCGCCCAGCCCGAGGTAGCCGTAGGGCCGGGACCCACCGGTGTAGTACCACGCCGCCACGATGGCGGCCGCACCGATCGGGATCATCACCCACAGGCCGGAGAGGCCGACGAGCGCCAGGCCCATGAGGCCCGCGAAGAAGAAGCACGCGAAGGCCGCGATCTTGACCGACCCGGGCGCGGCCAGGCGCTGGCCGACGAGGCGCACCGGGCCCACCCGCACCTCGTCGGTGCCGCGGATGCCGTCGGAGTAGTCGTTGGCGTAGTTGACCCCGACCTGGAGGGCCAGGGCCACGACGAGGGCGAGCAGGGCATACGCCCAGACGACGTGACCGGTCTGGTAGGCGGCACCGGTGCCGACGAGGATGGGGGAGACGGCGGCGGGCAGCGTGCGAGGGCGCGCGCCCTCGATCCACTGGGACAGAGTGGCCATGGAGTTCTCGGGGCGTCCTTCTACAGCTTGCGGAGGAAGTCGGGGTCGTCGTCGGGCCCTAGTGGCCCTCGGGGTCCTCGCGGCCCGGACGGCCCGGGCGGCCGGCGACCCGGCCCTCGTGGCGTGGGACCGCCGCGGGCACCGGCTCGGCCGGCCACGAACCAGCCGATCGGCCCGAGGACGGGCACGAGGACCGTGATGAGCCAGACCGGTTTGGGCATCGTCCGCACCACGCGGTGGTCGGTCTGCACGCAGTCGACGAACGCATAGATCGAGGCGAAGACGACGAGGGCGACGAGCATGACGCGCAGCACGACGACCTCCTTCGGCGAGGGTGGGAACACCCTTATCTTGCCACCGCTCAGGCGGGACCCTGAACGGCGCGTCGGATGGCGGCCCGGTCGGGCTTGCCCGGCCCGCGCTGCGGGATGGAGGCGAGCACGAGCACCCGGCGCGGGAGCGCTGCGTCGGGGAGTATGCCGCGCAGGCGCTCACGCACCTGACGCGTCGTCAGGTGCGCGGTGGGGTCGACGAGCGTCACTGCGGCACAGACGGACTCGCCCCACTCCGGGTCGGGGAGCCCGAGGACCACCACGTCGAGGACGTCGTCGAGGTGCCGTGCCATGGCGTCCTCGACGACCCCGGGGTTGATCTTGAGCCCGCCGGTGTTGATGACGTCGTCGGCACGGCCGTCGATGACGAGCAGGCCCTCGTCGTCGAAGTGGCCGAGGTCGTCGGTGCGGAACCACCGCACGCCGTCGGGGTCGACGGTGAACGCGTCACGGGTCAGGCCAGGCTCGCCGAGGTAGCCGTGGGCGACGGTGTCGCCGCCGAGGACGACGTGCCGGTCGTTGTCGACGTGGACACGGCTGACAGGCAGGGGGGTGCCGTCGTAGACGCAGCCGCCGGCCGTCTCGCTCATGCCGTAGGTGAGGCTGAGGACGACTCCGAGGGCGCGAGCGCGCTCGACGAGCGCGGGAGGTGTCGCGGCGCCGCCGACGAGCACGCCGTCGAAGCCGCGCAGGGCCGCCACCCCCGAGGGATCGTCGACGAGCCGCGACAGCTGGGTGGGCACGAGCGCCGTGTAGCGCCGCATGGCAGCGCTCGGCGGGTGGACCCGGGACGCCGCGGCAGCGAACGCCTCGACGGAGAAGCCGTCACGCAGATCGAGCACGGCCGGGGCGACCCCCGCGGCGACCGAGCGCAGCAACACCTGCAGCCCGGCGACGTGGTGGGCCGGCATGGCGAGCAGCCACGCGCCGCTGCCGCCGAGGACCTGGTGCGTCGCCCTCGCCGACCGCTCGAGCGCGTCCGCCGTCAGCAGCGCGCGCTTGGGGCGGCCGGTCGAGCCGGACGTGCCGATCGCGACCCCGAGCCCGTCGGGCAGGTCGGCCGGGTCGTGGGACGGCACCGGCGGCGGCAGGTCGTCCGCGGCATACGGCAGCACGGGGGAGCGGCCGGTCAGGGCCGCCTCGAGGGCGGGCAGCACGTCGAGGACGGCGGGTCCGGCGGGGATCGCCAGCGGTCGGGGGGACGGCGCGGCCATCAGGCACGTCTCGCTCTCGGTCGTGCGGTCGGTGTGGCGCGGCGGCGCTGCCGGGCCGCCATGGCGACGGTCCACACGAGCACGACCGCGCAGACGGGGAACCCGACGTAGGGGTTGAGGGGGAGCACGATGCCGAGGGTGCCGCCGACGACCCAGAGCACCTGGAGCATCGTCTCGGACCACGCGAAGACCGACGTGCGGACGTTCTCGGGGACCTCGCGCTGCACGAGGGCGTCGAAGCAGAGCTTGGACAGCTGCGCCGAGTGGCCCTGGACGAAGCCGAGCAGGGCGAGGGTCCACACGCCGTACCAGATGCCCGCCGCGGCGCAGCAGACCGTCGCGGCGAGCACCGACACCATCGCGATGCGCTCCGGCCGCTGGTCGCGCACGACGTTGCCGACGACGCTCCCGAGCGCGTTGCCGATCCCGATGGCGACGGCGATGATCGCGAGGACGACCTCGCCGCGGATGCCGCCGATGGGGTGCTCCTTGGCGAGGAACGCCATGAAGAGGATGAGGAAGCCGGTGAGCACCCGCGTGCCCCCCGTCGACCACATGGCGTGCATGACCGGCCAGGGGATCGCCTGCTTGCGGCGACGGAAGCGTCCCACCGGTCCCAGCGAGTCGACCGTGAGGGTGTCGCCGTCCGTGGGCGTATGCCGTGTCGCGGGGGAGCCCGACCAGCCGCGCTGGGTGCCGCGGAGCGAGCTGCGGGCCGGCGGGCGTCCCCGTCGTCGCTGGTCGTCGGTGCCGTCGGTGCCGTCGGTGCCGTCGGTGCCGTCTCGTGCTGGGACGCTGACGGGGATCGGGGTCGTGTCGTCGATGGACACCTCACCGAGGGAGGAGTCGACACGCTCCGGCAGTCGGATGGCCTGGACGGTCCCGATGACGAAGACGACGAACGCGACCCGGAGCGCCCAGGCCGGACCGGCGAGCATCGCCACGCCGCCGAGCGCGCCCCCGACGACGGCCCCGACGACCCCGGCCATCGACACGCGTGAGTTCGCCTTGACGAGGGTGATGCCTGGCGGCAGCAGGCGTGGGACGGCGGCCGCCCGCGTGATGGTGTAGGCCCGGGACGCGACGAGGCAGCCGAGGGCGGCGGGGAAGAGCCAGCCGCTGTCGTTCGTGATCGCCTCGCCCAGGACCCAGCAGAGGAAGGCCCGGAGCGCCAGCGTCGTGCCGATGGCCCACCGGCGACCGTGCGAGAAGCGGTCGAGCAGAGGGCCGATGAGCGGCGCGACGAGGACGAACGGGACCATCGTCAGGAGCAGGAAGGTCGCGACGTCGCCGCGGGCGTGGGCCGTCTGCGGGTTGAAGAAGAGCGTGCCCGCGAGGGCCAGCGTCATGATCGTGTCGCCCGCGGTGTGGCTCGCGTGCAGCTCGGTCATGCGCGCCAGCCCGGTCTCGCCGGCCCCGCCGGAGTGGGTGTAGGCGTGGGCCTTCGCAGCGGCGAAGCGGCCCGAGCGGGCCGTCAGGCGGGCCGTCCCGGCGGCCGCGCGACCGAGTCCCCGCCCGAGGGCGCGTGTCGCGTTGGCCGCGGTGGTGCGCGGCGGCTGACGGAAGTCCGCGGGCCGGCCGCCCTCGGGAACGTCCGGCGAGGGTCCCGGCGCACTGCGGCCAGCGCTGGCGCGGCGGTCGTCGCTCGGTTCCACTCCAACATCCTGCCCTGTCCGGGTGTCCGGCGTGCGACCGACACCGGCTTCGACGGTGCAGCCGGTGTGGTCAGCCAGGCCTTCGACAGCCGTGGGTCTCGCCCGAGTTCCCGGGCGTCACGGCGGGCCCAGCGCCGTCCACGGCCTCAGCCCCTGAAGATGGATGTCGGGTCGTCGTCGACCTCGGCGAGCAGCTCGTCCATCGACCCGAACTGGCGGTTCCCCTCGGCGTACTCGCGCCACCGCTCGTTGCGGTCTCGCCAGTACAGCGCCCAGTCCCGCGTGTCGTCGCGGTAGCGCAGCTGCGCCATCGCGAAGTGTGTCCAGTCCCCGAGGCCGTCGAAGGGGACCCGCGTCTCGCACAGAGTCACGTTTCGCCCGCGGACGTGGAACTCGACGCGCACCTGGTGCAGGGCTCGGTCAGGTACGGCCGCAGCGCACCAGCGCCGCACGCGTGCCAGGTCGGTGTGGGGGAGCGGGGTGGACGGCATACGTCATCGGCTCCTCAGAAGTACCAGGGGAACGGCGACCAGTCGGGCTCGCGCTTCTCGAGGAACTGGTCGCGGCCCTCGACGGCCTCGTCGGTCATGTAGGCCAGGCGCGTCGCCTCGCCGGCGAAGACCTGCTGGCCCATGAGGCCGTCGTCGGTGAGGTTGAAGGCGAACTTCAGCATCCGCTGCGCCTGCGGGCTCTTGCCCATGATCTCGGTCGCGACCTGCAGGGCCTCGCGCTCGAGGTCGGCGTGGTCGGCGACGATGTTGACGGCGCCCATCCGCTGCATGTCCTCGGCGGAGTAGGTGCGGCCGAGGAAGAAGATCTCGCGGGCGAACTTCTGGCCGACCATCTTGGCGAGGTAGGCGCTGCCGTAGCCGGCGTCGAAGCTGCCCACGTCGGCGTCGGTCTGCTTGAAGCGGGCGTGCTCCCGGCTGGCGATCGTCAGGTCGCAGACGACGTGGAGCGAGTGCCCGCCGCCGGCCGCCCAGCCGTTCACGACGGCGATGACGACCTTCGGCATGGTGCGGATGAGGCGCTGCACCTCGAGGATGTGCAGCCGGCCGCCCTGGGCCTTGACGCGCGCCTCGTCGACGGTGTCCGCGGTCTCGCCCTCGGCGTACTGGTAGCCGGAGCGGCCGCGGATGCGCTGGTCGCCGCCGGAGCAGAAGGCCCACTTGCCGTCCTTGGGGCTCGGGCCGTTGCCGGTGAGCAGCACGACGCCGACGTCCGGGGTCATGCGGGCGTGGTCGAGCGCGCGGTAGAGCTCGTCGACGGTGTGCGGTCGGAAGGCGTTGAGCACCTCGGGCCGGTCGAAGGCGATGCGCACGACGCCCGACTCCGCGTGCGGGCGACCGGCCACGGGCACGGCGGCGGTGGTAGGTGATGTCGGTGAGGTCGAAGCCCTCGACGGGCGCCCACTCGCTCGGGTCGAAGATCTCGGACACGGCGCTCTGGCTCGGCTCGCTGCTCACGGGCCGACCCTATCGGCGGGGCTAGGGTCGGACGCATGCCGATCCCTCCCTACGTCGCCCACCTGCGCACCATGGTCGGGCGGGAGCTGCTCTGGATGCCGGGCATCACGGCGGTCGTGCTGCGCGAGGGGGAGGGCGGCCCCGAGGTGCTGCTCGTCCGGCGCTCCGACAACGGCGCCTGGACGCCGGTCACGGGCATCGTCGACCCGGGGGAGCACCCGCACGTGACCGCGGTGCGCGAGGTCGAGGAGGAGGCCTGCGTCGTCGCGGAGGTCGAGCGGCTCGTCTGGGTGTCGGCGACGGAGGTCGTGACGCACGTCAACGGCGACCTCGGGCAGTACCTCGACCACACGTTCCGGTGTCGTTGGGTCTCGGGCGAGCCGCGTCCGGGTGACGACGAGTCGACCGACGCGCGGCTGGTTCGCGCTCGACGCGCTGCCGCGAGATGCGACAGGTCTTCCTCGACCGCATCGCCGTGGCCGTCGACAACCCCGCCGACGTCCGTCTCGGCCCCGTGCCCCGCCCGCCCACGGTGAGCGTCCGCCGTGCACACGCAGCGGGCGACGCACTCCCGAGGCGGGCGTGACATCTGTCAGGGGGAGGTGCTGACAGAGGGGCCGGGTCGGTCGGCATCCCGCGCTCCTACCGTCGAGGGAGACGGGGCCGACCGGTCCCACGGACGGAGGAGACCGCCGTGTTCTCGCCACGCAACCTCATCATCGCCGGAGTCGTGCTCATCGCCATCTCGCTCGGGCCGTCGGGTCACGGGCTGTGGTGGCTCGTGGGCTTCCTCTGGCTCCTGCCGCACGCCGTCGCGGCGCAGCCACACCTGCGGGCGGGCCTCCCACGGGCGACGCGACCGCGACCTACGGACGACGCCCGCTCCCGTCGTCCAGCCCGACCCGGACCGCGACCGCCACGAGGCCTTTCCCGCCCGCTGACGCGCGTCGGTGATGATGGGGGCATGACGACGCCTGCCGCCGCTCGACGAGCTCCTCGCGAGCGCCCACGTCGTCTCGCTGCCGATGCGCGTCCGCTTCCGCGGCGTCGACGTCCCGCGAGGCGCTCCTGCTCGAGGGCCCTTCCGGCTGGGGCGAGTTCAGTCCCTTCGTCGAGTACGCCGACGCCGAGTCCGCGCGCTGGCTCGCCGCCGGCATCGAGGCCGCGTATGCCGTGTGGCCGGCGCCCGTGCGCGACGCCGTGCCCGTCAACGCGACCGTCCCTGCCGTCGGGCCGGAGCGCGTCCCGAGGTGCTGGCCCGCTTCGACGGGTGCACGACCGCGAAGGTCAAGGTCGCCGAGCGTGGGCAGACCCTCGACGACGACGTCGACCGTGTCGCCGCCGTCCGGTCCGCGATGGGGCCGTGGCCCGGGTCCGGGTCGACGCCAACGGCGGCTGGGACGTCGAGACGGCCACCGAGGCGCTGAGGCGGCTCACGGCATACGACCTCGAGTACGCCGAACAGCCCTGCGCCACGGTCGAGGAGCTCATCGAGCTGCGGACGGCGTTGGCGCGCGAAGGGATCGACGTGCCGCATTGCGGCAGATGAGTCGATCCGCAAGGCCGAGGACCCGATCCGCGTGGCCCGGCTCGGCGCCGCCGACATCGTCGTCGTCAAGGTGGCGCCTCTCGGGGGGGTGGGCGCCGCGCTCGAGGTCGTCGAGGCGTGCGGCCTTCCGGCCGTCGTGTCGTCCGCGCTCGACACCAGCGTCGGCATCGCTGCAGGCGTCGCTCTCGCCGCTGCGCTCCCGTCGCTCGACCACGCCTGCGGTCTCGGCACCGTCGGCCTCTTCGAGCGGGACGTGTCGGCGACGCCGTGGTGCCCGGCGGGCGGTCTGCTGTCGACCGGGCGCGCGGTGCCCGACCCGGAGGCGCTCGCGGCCCTGACGGCACCGCCCGAGCGGCAGCAGTGGTGGCGCGACAGGCTCATCCGCTGCCACGCCGTGCTTGCGAGAGGGAGTGGCCGGTGATCCAGCTGGCCGGGCATGCGGGCCTGGCTCGAGCAGACGGCTCAGCGGAGCCGGTCCTGGCGGGGCACGACCCGTTGCGCCAGCTCGCGCAGCCAGGCGGCCTCGGCCCGTCGGTCCGCTCGCGAGACCGGGACCTCGAGAACCCTTGTGCCCGAAGGTCGGCTCGGCAAGTGCCGCTGCGAGCCGACCGAGGTCGTCGACGCGTTCGTATGCCGTGTGGTGCGCCGCGCACAGTGCCGCGAGGTCGGTGCCGTGCGGGGTCGCGAAGACCCGCTCGAAGGCGCCGGCGTAGCGACGGTCGCCCTGCTCGAGGGTGCTGAAGATCGCGCCACCGTCGTCACTGAGGACGACGAAGGTGAGGTCAGGCCGCCGCTGCCCACGCCCGGTCAGCAGGCCGTTCGAGTCGTGCAGGAACGTGAGGTCGCCGAGGTAGGCGATGCTGCGCGCGGCCCGGGGTCGACCCAGCGCGATGCCGATGGCTGTGGAGACCATGCCGTCGATGCCGGCGAGCCCGCGGTTGCCGACGACGAAGCGGTGCTCGTGGGGTGTCCACGGGGTGGCCATGATGTCGAGGTCGCGCACCGGGTTCGACGAGCCGACGACGAGGGTCGTGTCGGCGGCGACCGCCGCGCCGACGACCGCAGCGACGGCGAGCGGTGACAGGCCGTCACCTCCGGGCAGCCCGGCGCGGATCCCCCTGTGCCGCAGTGACTCCCGCGTCGATGAGGGCCGACAGGCCGGTCGTCGGCCTCGCGCCAGCGCGTCGAACCAGGCCGGGTCGTCGGGGCCGTCGACGCGGGGCACGACGTCGAGCACGCGGGCGACCCGGCCGGGGTCGGTGGCCACACCGTCACGTCCGCGGACGGCGAGGACCTCGACCCCGGAGTCGCTGATGAGGTTGGTGACCGGGCGCGACAGGGTCGGGTGACCGACGACGACGACGCGCTCGACGACATCGCGCAGGTCGGTCGTGAGCAGCAGCCGGCCGGTGCGCAGGGCCTGGCGCCCGATGCGGGCCCCTGACGTCGGCTCGGCGACGAGCGGCCAGTTGGCGGCCTCGGCGAGCAGTCGTGCAGCCGGCCCGGCGTCGTCGCCTGCCACGACGACGGTGCGCGGTCCGAGTCGGAGCACCTCCCCGTCGGTCGGCACCGACACCGACGGCTCGACGGCCACCACCCGTCCCTCCCGTCGCGCGAAGTCCGCCGGGGTGGAGTTGTCGTGGCGTTCCGGGCCGGATCCGCGCGCGAAGTCCGCCCGGGCGGAGTTGTCGGGGCGCTGCCACCACGTGTCCGGATCGGCGTCCGACGGCAGCAGGTCACCGTCCAGCTGGACGTTGAGCTGGGTCGGGCCGCCGCGCGAACACGCCTGCCCCACGACGAAGCCCAGCTCGTCGGAGGGCAGGGCGGCCGTCAGGTCGTGGCACGGCGCGAAGATCCCGAAGATCCCTGCCTGGTCGGTGGTCTGGTTGGCGCCCGTGCCGCGCAGCCGGTCGGGCCGGTCCGCGCTGACGACCACCAAGCGCCGCCCGGTGTGGTGCGCCTCCATGACCGCCGGCAGCAGGTTGCCGACGGCGGTCCCGGACGTCGTGACGACGGCGACCGGTCGTCGTGACCCGGTGCTGAGACCGAGCGCGAGGAATCCCGCCGACCGCTCGTCGACGCGAACGTGCAGCCGCAGGTCGCCGTTGCGGTCGGCGGCATGGAGCGCCAGGGCGAAGGGAGCCGAGCGCGAGCCCGGCGCGAGCACGACGTCCCGCACACCGCCGAGCCACAGCTGCTGCAGCACGCGCAGCGCGAGCTCCGGCGCAGTCCGGTCACCGGTCACGGTCGCCCCAGCCCCTTGTCAGTCGTCCGCGAGCGCGTCGCGCATCGGGATGAGCTTGGCGTCGGACTCGGCGACCTCGGACTCGGGGTCGGACCCGGCGACGATGCCGCACCCGGCATACAGCGTGATCTGCGACGGGTCCTGGGCGTCGAGCGCACCGCTGCGCAGGGCGATGCCCCACGCGCCGTCACCGCGTGCGTCCATCCAGCCCACGGGCCCGGCGTAGCGGCCGCGGTCCATCTGCTCGAGCTCCCCGATCAGCTCGACCGCGCGGTCCGTCGGGGTCCCGCCCACGGCAGCCGACGGGTGGAGCGACGCGGCGAGGGTCAGTGACGAGGCGTCGTCGGCGCTGACGGCGGCGACGTCGGTCGCGAGGTGCATGACGTTGGGCAGGTGCAGGACGAACGGGGCCTCGGGCACGTTCATCGAGGAGCAGTGCGGGGCAAGGGCCTCGGCGACGGAGCGGACGGCATACTCGTGCTCCTCGAGGTCCTTCGACGACCGGGCCAGCGAGGCGGCGAGCGCGAGGTCCTTCGCGTCGTCACCGGTCCGGCGGATCGTGCCGGCGAGCACCCGGGACGTGATGAGGCCCTGGTCGCGGCGCACGAGCAGCTCCGGGGTGGCGCCGACGAGGCCGGCGACCGAGAAGACCCAGGTGTTCTCGTAGCGCTCGGCGAGGCGGCGCAGCAGCCAGCGGGGGTCGATGGGGCCCGATGCCGTCGCCACGAGGTCGCGGGCGAGGACGACCTTGTCGACCTCACCCGCACCGATGCGCTGCACGGCCTCGGCGACCGCATGGGCGTAGGCGGCGGGGGAGACCCGGCCGTCGGCGAAAGCCACGTCTCGCGGCGCCTCGGGCTCGCCTGCGACAGAGGGCTTCTCGAGCAGGGTCAGCTGTGGTTCGAGTGAGACGGTCGTGAGCCACCCCTGCCCGTCACGGCGGCCGACGATCGTCGACGGCACGACGAGACGGGCGGACTCGGCCGAGTCCGAGGCGAAGGGGAACGAGCCGAAGCACACGAGCCCCGTGCCCGGCCGCTCGACCTCGTCGCGCACCACCGCGCGTCCGCTGACCCCACGCCACCACGCCTCCGCCTCGTGGAAGCGGTCTTCGCCCTGCGACTCGAACGTCAGCGCCGAGCCCCACCCGACGAGGCCCTCACCACGGCGCACCCACGACAGCAGCTCGTCGTGGGGCAGGCCGGCCGGCAGGAAGGCCAGCAGGGAGTCCGCGGCCTCGAGGGGCACCGTGCGGACGACGACCGTCGGTCCCGCTGAGGGGGACGGCGCTCCAGGGGCGGGCAGCGTGGACATCGGTGGCAACTCTACGACCGAACGCCCGCGAACCTCGTCACGCCGCCGCCGGTGCCACGGACGCCACCCCTGTCGCGGGTGCGAGGATGAGCGCATGACCCGTGCGCAGCTGGACAAGAAGCCGGTCGACGTCGCGTCGATGTTCGACACCGTCGCCGAGAAGTACGACGTGACCAACGACGTCCTCTCGCTCGGTCAGGACCGGCTGTGGCGCCGGGCCGTCGTCAAGGCCGTCGACGCCAAGCCGGGGGAGCGCATCCTCGACATCGCCGCGGGAACGGGCACCTCCAGCGAGCCGTGGGCGAACGAGGAGATCGAGGTCGTGCCGGCCGACTTCTCGCTCGGCATGCTCCGGGTCGGTCGCCGCCGCCGCCCCGACATGGCCTTCACGGCCGCCGATGCGATGAGCCTGCCGTTCGCCGACGAGAGCTTCGACGTCGTGACGATGAGCTTCGGTCTGCGCAACGTCGCCGACCCCGAGACCGCGCTGCGCGAGTTCCTCCGCGTCACCAAGCCGGGCGGGCGCCTCCTCGTCTGCGAGTTCAGCCAGCCGGTCAACAAGGTCTTCCGCACCGTCTACTCGAACTACCTCATGCGGGCCCTGCCGCCGGTGGCCCGCCGCACGTCGAGCAACCCCGACTCCTACGTCTACCTCGCCGAGTCGATCCGGGCGTGGCCGCCGCAGGGCGAGCTGGCGCGCATCGTCGAGACCGCCGGCTGGCAGCAGGTCGGCTGGACCAACCTCACCGGCGGCATCGTGGCGCTCCACCACGGGACCAAGCGCTGACGGCATACGACCTCTTGCGTATGCCACGTCGCTGGCTCGCGACCACACGTGGCCTCTCGACGTGTTGGGGGCGGCAAGCGTGGCCTCGACGGTAGGCGGCGACGTGGCCTCTCGACGGTGGGGTTGTCGACAGTTAGGCATGCCTTATCTGACAAGGACGAAACCGCGGGAATAGACTCCCCGGAGAGTTCGTGAAGTTCTTCACAAGCGGTTCGGAAGCGTGCAGGGAGACATGACCAGTTCGAGCGTCGCGCCCAGCCCCTCAGGGGGCGGCGGTGCACCCGTCGAGCGGGCCGACGTCATCGTCGTCGGTGCCGGCCCGGGTGGCAGCGCGACGGCCGCCTACCTCGCGGACCACGGTCTCGACGTCGTCCTCCTCGAGAAGTCGGCGTTCCCGCGCGACAAGATCTGCGGCGACGGCCTGACGCCCCGCGCGACGAAGGAGCTCATCTCCCTCGGCGTCGACACCACCGGCTGGCAGCGCACCAAGGGCCTGCGCATCAAGGGCGGCGGCCACACGCTGCAGCTCGACTGGCCCGAGTCCGACGCCTTCCCCGGCTACGGCATGGTCCGCACCCGCGCCCAGCTCGACGAGACCCTGGCCCGCCACGCGGTGAGCCAGGGGCGCCCGGCTCCACGAGCGCACGAGCGTCTCCGCTCCGGTGCGCGACGCCTCGGGCCGCGTCACCGGGGTCACGGCCAAGCGCGCTCGACGAGGCGGGCCGCGCCACCGGCGAGACCGTGACCTACCGCGCCCCGGTCGTCGTCGCGAGCGACGGCGTCTCGAGCCGCCTCGCGACCGCCGTCGGCCGCCCCAAGCGCGAGGACCGCGTCATGGGCGTCGCCGTGCGCGCCTACTACACGACCCCGAAGCGCGACGACTACCTCGAGAGCCACCTCGAGCTGTGGACGCCGCGACGACGCCGGCAACCGCATCCTCATGCCCGGCTACGGCTGGCTCTTCCCGCTCGAGGACGGCCGCACCAACGTCGGTCTCGGCACCCTCGACACGACGTCGGCGTTCCAGAAGACGGACTACAAGGACGTCATGCGCCGCTGGGTCGAGGACATCAACCCGGAGTGGCAGCTCGAGCACGACGAGTCGGCCGGCCCGATCCGCGGCGCCGCCCTGCCGATGGGCTTCAACCGCACGCCGCTCTACGCCGACGGCCTGCTGCTCGTCGGCGACTCCGGCGGCATGGTCAACCCCTTCAACGGCGAGGGCATCGACTACGCCCTCGAGGCCGCCCGCCTCGGCGCCGAGCTCGTCGCCCAGGCGATGGCACGCCCGAGCGACGCCGCGCGCGAGCGGGTGCTCGCGGCATACCCCAAGGTCATGAAGGACGAGCTCGGCGGCTACTTCACCCTCGGTCGCTGGTTCGCCCACGCCATCGGCAACCCCGAGGTCATGCGGCTCGCGACGAAGTACGGCCTGCCCGCGCACCAAGCTCATGCCGCTGCTGCTCAAGATCATGGCCAACCTCGCCGACCCCGACGAGCAAGGGCGCGAGCGACCGCCTCATCACCACCCTCTCGCGGCTGGCGCCCAG
This sequence comes from uncultured Actinomycetota bacterium, assembly GCA_963849965.1. GTDB lineage: Bacteria > Actinomycetota > Actinomycetes > Actinomycetales > Dermatophilaceae > Terrabacter. The sequence goes on from CAWKJV010000035.1 coordinate 61,197, forward strand.
CGCATGAGCCACCCCTCCGCGGGCGCCATTGTGACGCCGAGCACAATCGACGGCGACGCCCCTAGGATGGGTGCGCCGCGCACCTGCGCCCCTGCGAGCCCCTGCCATGCACGCCACGCACGACCGAAAGGCACGTGACCTCGGATGAACTCCTACGTCCCGATCCTGTTCATGCTGGGGCTCGGCTTCGCGTTCGCCGCGCTGTCGGTCTTCACCTCGCTCGTCGTCGGGCCCAAGCGCTACAACCGCGCCAAGCTCGAGGCCTACGAGTGCGGCATCCAGCCGACGCCCCAGGCGGCCGGCGGTGGGCGCGTGCCGATCAAGTACTACCTGACGGCGATGCTCTTCATCATCTTCGACATCGAGTCGGTCTTCCTCTATCCGTTCGCGGTGGCCTTCAACAAGCTCGGCCTCTTCGCGCTGGTCGAGATGGTCCTGTTCATCGCTCACGGTGTTCATCGCGTACGCCTACGTGTGGCGTCGCGGCGGGCTCGAGTGGGACTGACCCCGGATGACGCCGCACCAGCGGCGCACGTCCACCGGGTTTCATCAGGAAGGTTAAGGAGTAAGCAATGGGTCTCGAAGAGAAGCTCCCGTCCGGGTTCCTGCTCTCGACGGTCGAGGGCCTCGCCGGCTACATGCGCAAGGCCTCGATCTGGCCGGCCACCTTCGGCCTCGCCTGCTGCGCCATCGAGATGATGGCCGTGGGCACGCCCGACTACGACATCGCCCGGTTCGGCATGGAGCGCTTCTCGGCGACCCCGCGCCAGGCCGACCTCATGATCGTCGCGGGACGCGTGAGCCAGAAGATGGCCCCCGTCGTGCGCCAGGTCTACGACCAGATGCCCAACCCCAAGTGGGTCATCTCGATGGGCGTCTGCGCCAGCTCGGGCGGCATGTTCAACAACTACGCGATCGTCCAGGGCGTCGACCACATCATCCCGGTCGACATCTACCTGCCCGGCTGTCCGCCCCGCCCGCAGATGCTGCTCAACGCGATCATCGAGCTGCACCACCAGATCGAGACCTCGCCGCTCGGCGTCAACCGGGAGAACGCGGCCAAGGCCGCCGAGGCCGCCGCGCTCTCCGCGACGCCGACGCACCAGATGAAGGGCCTGCTCGCATGAGCGACGGCGACCGGAAGGGCGACGTGAACGCCGACACCACGAAGGACCAGTCCTCGGGCCTCACGCCCCACGAGGTCGAGCTCGCGCAGGAGCGCACGCCGGCCGAGCCCGAGGTCGTCGGCGTCCGCCACGGCATGTTCGGGGCCACGCAGGGTGCCGACACCACCGGCTACTCCGGCCTCGTCCGGCCCGATCCTCGTCGCCGGCGCCTCGGAGCGCCCCTACGGCGGCTACTTCGACGAGATCGCCGACAACCTCGAGCGCGGTCTGGTCGGGGAGCACCGCCTCCTACGCCGAGGCCGTCGGCCAGCGTCGTCGTCGACCGCGGCGAGATGACGATCCACGTCCGCCGCGAGCACCTGCTCGCCGTGGCCCGCGTGCTGCGCGACGACGCCGTCGCTGCGCTTCGAGATCCTCACCGGCGTCTCGGGCGTGCACTACCCGAACCGCGTCGGCGAGGAGCTGCACGCCGTCTACCACTTCCTGTCGATCACCCACGGCGGCAGGCGGGTCCGCGTCGAGGTCAGCTGCCCCGACGACGACCGCCACATCCCGTCGATCGTCTCCGTCTACCCGGCCAACGACTGGCACGAGCGCGAGACGTGGGACATGTTCGGCATCGAGTTCGACGGCCATCCGGCCCTCACCCGAATCCTCATGCCCGACGACTGGCCGGGCCACCCGCAGCGGAAGGACTACCCCCTCGGCGGCATCCCCGTCGAGTACAAGGGCGCCACCATCCCGCCGCCGGACCAGCGGAGGTCGTACACCTGATGAGCACGCACACCGAGTTCACCCAGACCGAGGTGCCGGACCCCGGCGCCAACGACGTCTACGCCACGTCCGTGGCCGACGAGCAGGCCAGCGAGGGCGCCCACGTCTTCAACGCCGCCGGCGGCGACTGGAACGACCTCGTCGACGAGGCCACCTCGCTCGGCGAGGAGCGCATCGTCGTCAACATGGGGCCGCAGCACCCGTCGACCCACGGCGTGCTCCGCCTCATCCTCGAGATCGACGGCGAGACGGTGACCGAGGCCCGCGCGGGCATCGGCTACCTCCACACCGGCATCGAGAAGAACATGGAGTACCGCACCTGGGTGCAGGGCGTCACGTTCTGCACGCGCATGGACTACCTCACGCCCATGTTCCAGGAGACGGCCTACTGCCTCGCCATCGAGAAGCTGCTCGGCATCACCGACCAGATCCCCGAGCGCGCCAGCGTCATCCGCGTGCTCATGATGGAGATGACCCGCATCAGCAGCCACCTCATCTGCCTCGGCACCGGCGGCATGGAGATGGGCGCGACGACCGTCATGACCGTCGGCTTCCGTGAGCGCGAGCGGCTGCTCCGCGTCATCGAGATGATCACCGGCCTGCGCATGAACAACGCCTACATCCGCCCCGGCGGCGTGGCCCAGGACCTCCCGCCCGGCTCGCATCGACGCCCTGCGCGAGATGGTCCCCGAGGTGCGCCGCGGCCTCGGCGAGCTCGAGGCGCTGCTCAACGAGAACCCGATCCTCAAGGGCCGCACCGTCGACGTCGGCGTGCTGAACCTCGCGGGCTGCATGGCGCTCGGCATCACCGGCCCGGTGCTCCGCTCGACCGGCCTGCCGCACGACCTGCGCAAGCTCGACCCCTACTGCGGCTACGAGACCTACGACTTCGAGGTCAAGACCCGCACGAGCCAGGACGCCTACGGCCGCCTGCGGATCCGCATCGACGAGATGTACGAGTCGCTGAAGATCATCGAGCAGGCCACCGACCGGCTCCAGGCCAACGAGGGGCCGGTCATGGTCGAGGACAAGAAGATCGCGTGGCCGGCCCAGCTCGCGCTCGGCAGCGACGGTCTCGGCAACAGTCTCGACCACATCCGCGAGATCATGGGCACCTCGATGGAGTCCCTGATCCACCACTTCAAGCTCGTCACCGAGGGCTTCCGCGTCCCGCCCGGCCAGGCCTACGTGGCGATCGAGTCGGCCAAGGGCGAGCTGGGTTGCCACCTCGTCTCCGACGGCGGTACGCGCCCCTACCGCGCGCACTTCCGCGACCCGAGCTTCAACAACCTGCAGGCCGTGGCCGCGATGTGCGAAGGCAGCCAGATCGCCGACGTCATCGTCGCCGTGGCCTCGATCGACCCCGTCATGGGAGGTGTGGACCGTTGAGCGGCCACGACGCTTCAGGCCACCTGCACGTCAGCCCCGAGTCGAAGGCGCCGTATGCCGCCGACGTCCTCGAGAAGCTGCACCTCGATGCCGCCGAGGTCATCGCGCGCTACCCGCAGAAGCGCTCCGCGCTGCTGCCGCTGCTGCACCTCGTGCAGTCCGTCGACGGCTACGTCACGGGCCGCGGTGTGAGCTTCTGCGCCGAGGTGCTCGACCTCACCGAGGCGGAGGTGAGCGGCGTCGCCACCTTCTACACCCAGTACAAGCGCCACCCCAACGGTGACTACACCGTCGGTGTCTGCACCAACACGCTGTGCGCCGTCATGGGCGGCGACCTCATCTTCGACCGGGTCTCCGAGCACCTGGGCATCGGTCACGACGAGACGACCGAGGACGGCAGGATCACCCTCGAGCGCGTCGAGTGCAACGCCGCGTGCGACTACGCGCCGGTCGTCATGGCCAACTGGGAGTTCTTCGACAACCAGACGCCCGAGAGCACCATCGGCCTCGTCGAGGACCTGCGCGCCGGCAAGGACGTCGCCCCGACGCGCGGAGCCGCCAAGGTCTGCACGTTCAAGGAGGTCTCGCGGGTCCTCGCGGGCTTCGAGGACGGTCGCGCCGACGAGGGCGTGGGCGCCGGGCCGGCGTCGCTGCTCGGCCTGAAGATCGCCAACGAGCGCGGCTGGGTCGCGCCGGGTACGGGCGGCAGCAGCGGCCCGCGCCCATCCACGGCCGACGGCAAGGAGGGATCGAAGTGACCGACACCCTGACCCCGATCCTCACGAAGTTCTGGGACGACCCGCAGTCCTGGACCCTCGCGACCTACGAGCGCCACGACGGCTACAAGGCCCTCACGAAGGCGCTCGACATGGAGCCGCAGGCGATCATCGACGCCGTCAAGGACTCGAGCATCCGCGGCCGCGGCGGCGCCGGCTTCCCGACCGGCATGAAGTGGTCGTTCATGAGCCCGCCCGACGGCGGTCCGCGCTACCTCGTCGTCAACGCCGACGAGTCCGAGCCGGGCACGTGCAAGGACGTGCCGCTCATGATGGCCAACCCGCACGCGCTCATCGAGGGCGTCATCATCGCGTCCTACGCGATCGGCTGCGAGCACGCCTTCATCTACCTCCGCGGTGAGGTCGTCCACGTCTACCGCCGCCTGCTGCGCGCCGTCGAGGAGGCCCGCGCGGCCGGTTACCTCGGCGACAACGTCGGCGGCAAGGGCGTCACGGTCGACATCACCGTGCACGCCGGCGCGGGTGCCTACATCTGTGGTGAGGAGACGGCCCTGCTCGACTCGCTCGAGGGCCGACGCGGCCAGCCGCGCCTCAAGCCGCCGTTCCCCGGCGCCGCGGGCCTCTACGCCCGCCCGACGTCGGTCAACAACGTCGAGTCCATCGCCTCGGTGCCCGGGATCATCCTCGAGGGCTCCGACTGGTTCAAGGGCATGGGCACCGAGAAGTCCACGGGCTTCGGCATCTTCAGCCTCTCGGGCCACGTCACGAACCCCGGCCAGTTCGAGGCGCCGCTCGGCATCACGATGCGCGAGCTCATCGAGCTCGCCGGTGGGATGCGCGGCGGCCGGAAGCTGAAGTTCTGGACGCCCGGTGGCTCGTCCACGCCGATCTTCACCGAGGAGCACCTCGACGTGCCGCTCGACTTCGACTCGGTCGCCGCGGCCGGCTCGATGCTCGGCACCCGCGCGCTGCAGGTCTTCGACGAGACCGTCTCGGTCGTGCGCGCCGTGGCCCGGTGGACCGACTTCTACGCCCACGAGTCCTGCGGCAAGTGCACCCCGTGCCGTGAGGGCACGTGGTGGCTGCGCCAGATCATGAACCGCATCGAGGCGGGCGAGGGGACGCAGGACGACATCGACAAGCTCGTCGACATCTGCGACAACATCCTCGGCCGCAGCTTCTGCGCGCTCGGTGACGCGGCCACGAGCCCGATCACGTCGGCCGTCCAGTACTTCCGCGAGGAGTTCGAGGCCGGCATGCACACGCCCGGCGCACGAGCTGTTCCCGCCGGAGCAGTCGGTGCTCTTCCCGGTCCCGGCCCCCACGTCGACCAAGGAGTCCAGCGGGATGGTGTCCGCATGACCGTCACGACCTCCCCGTCCGCAGGCGGCAACGCCGTCGACCAGGGCGGCAACGCGCAGGTGCCCCCGAACCCCGACCACGTCGGCCTGACGATCGACGGCGTGCCCGTCAGCGTGCCCAAGGGCACGCTCGTCATCCGGGCCGCCGAGACCGTGGGCATCGAGATCCCGCGCTTCTGCGACCACCCGCTGCTCGACCCGGTCGGCGCGTGCCGCCAGTGCCTCGTCGACGTCGCGATGCCCGACCGCGAGGGCAACGTCCGACCCATGCCCAAGCCGCAGGCGTCGTGCACGATGACGGTCTCGGAGGGCATGGTCGTCAACACGCAGCACACGTCCAAGGTCGCCGACAAGGCGCAGCAGGGCGTCATGGAGCTGCTCCTCATCAACCACCCGCTCGACTGCCCGGTCTGCGACAAGGGCGGCGAGTGCCCCCTGCAGAACCAGGCGATGAGCGCCGGTCGCCCGGTGTCGCGCTTCGAGGACGTCAAGCGCACCTACCCCAAGCCGGTCAACATCTCCTCGCAGGTGCTGCTCGACCGCGAGCGCTGCGTGCTCTGTGCGCGCTGCACCCGCTTCTCCGACCAGGTCGCCGGCGACCCCTTCATCGCGCTCGTCGAGCGTGGCGCGCTGCAGCAGATCGGCATCTACGAGGACAAGCCGTTCGAGAGCTACTTCTCGGGCAACACCGTCCAGATCTGCCCGGTCGGCGCGCTGACCGGCGCCGCCTACCGCTTCCGCAGCCGCCCGTTCGACCTCGTGTCGACGCCGTCGGTCTGCGAGCACTGCGCGAGCGGCTGCGCCATCCGCACCGACCACCGTCGCGGCGTCGTGCTGCGCCGGATGGCGGCCGAGGACCAGGCCGTCAACGAGGAGTGGAACTGCGACAAGGGCCGGTGGGCCTTCACGTACGCCACGCTGCCCGACCGCATCCAGCTGCCGATGGTGCGTGACGAGAGCGGCGAGCTCCAGGTCGTCGGCTGGCCGGAGGCCCTTGCGGCTGCGGCTGCCGGACTGTCCCGCGCCAGGACCGCCGGCGTGCTCGTCGGCGGCCGCGTGTCCGCCGAGGACGCGTACGCCTACGGCAAGTTCGCCCGCGTCGTGCTGGGCACGAACGACGTCGACTTCCGTGCCCGGCCGCACTCGGCCGAGGAGGTCGCCTTCCTCGCCGAGCACGTTGCCGCGACCGGTCCCGCCAGCGGCGCCGTGACGTACGCCGACCTCGAGGCCGCCAAGGCCGTCCTCCTCGTCGGCTTCGAGCCCGAGGACGAGAGCCCGATCGTCTTCCTGCGCCTGCGCAAGGCCTTCCGCAAGCACAAGACGCAGGTGTATGCCGTCGCGTCCCACGCGACGCGCGGCCTGGCCAAGGTGGGTGGCACCCTGCTGCCGACCGTGCCCGGCCACGAGGCCACGGCCCTGGCCGACCTCGCCGCCCCGGCGCGGGAGGCCCTCGCCGCAGGTGGCGTCATCCTCGTCGGTGAGCGCCTCGCCACGGCCCCCGGCGCCCTGCGCGCTGCGGCCGACCTCGCCGCCGCCACCGGTGCCCGGCTCGCCTGGGTGCCGCGTCGGGCGGGGGAGCGCGGTGCCCTCGAGGCCGGCGCGCTCGGTGCGCTCCTGCCCGGGGGCCGACCCGTCGCGGACGCCGCGGCTCGCGCCGAGGTGGCCCGGGTCTGGGAGGTCGACCACGTGCCGGCCGCTCCGGCCCGCGACACCGCCGGCATCGTCGCGGCTGCTGCCGCGGGAGACATCGAGGCCCTGCTCGTCGGCGGCGTCGACCCGTCCGACCTCGGTGACGCGGCCGCCGCGGCGGCTCTCGAGAAGGCGTTCGTCGTCTCCCTCGAGCTGCGCGAGTCGCCCGTCACGGCCGTCGCCGACGTCGTGCTGCCCGTCGCCCCGCAGGCCGAGAAGACCGGAACCTACGTCAACTGGGAGGGTCGCGTCCGCGCCTTCCAGGAGGCCCTGGAGAGCAACGCCGTCAGCGACCACCGGGCCCTCGACATGCTCGCCGAGCGAGATGGGCGTCTTCCTCGAGACCCGCACGCCAGCGCGAGATCCACGCCCAGTTCGAGGCCCTCGGGCCGTGGGGCGGGGACCGGGCCACGAGCGCCCCGGAGGGCCAGCGCGCCGCTGCGGCGCCGGTCGGCACCGGCGACTTCGTCCTGTCCACGTGGGCCACGCTGCTCGACGCCGGCCGTATGCAGGACGGCGAGCCGTTCCTGGCCGGCACCGCACCGCTCGCGGTCGCGCGCCTGTCCGTGGCCTCGGCCACCGGACTCGGCGTCGCCGACGGCGACGCCGTCACCGTGACCGGCCCCGTGGGCAGCGTCACGCTGCCGGCGGTCGTCACCGAGGGCATGGTCGACGGGGTCGTCTGGCTCCCGACCAACGCGAAGGACTGCTCGATCCGCACGGGCCTCGGCACCGATGCCGGTGGCCGCGTCCACGTCACGAAGGGTGGTGCGGCATGAGCCTCGGCCTGACCGCATACGGGGTGGCGGCGCGCGCTGCCCATGACCGAGAACCCCACGGCCGACTTCAGCGACACCCCGTGGTGGCTGGCCCTGATCAAGGCCGTCGGCATCTTCGTCTACCTGCTCGTCTCGACGCTGCTCGTCATCTGGTTCGAGCGCCGCGTCATCGGCCGCATGCAGCAGCGCCCGGGCCCGAACCGCAACGGCCCGTTCGGTCTGCTCCAGACCCTCGCCGACGGCATGAAGTCGATGCTCAAGGAAGACATCACGCCGGCCCGCGCCGAGAAGCTCATCTACACCCTCGCGCCGCTCATCGCCGCGACGATGGCGTTCGTCGTCGTTCGCGATCATCCCGCTCGGCGGCACCGTGTCGATGTTCGGCCACCGAGACGCCGCTGCAGGTCACCGACGTCCCCGTCGCCGTCCTGCTCGTGCTCGCCGTCGCCTCGGTCGGCGTCTACGGCATCATCCTCGCCGGCTGGAGCTCGGGCTCGACCTACCCGCTCCTCGGTGGCCTGCGCTCGACCGCCCAGGTCATCAGCTACGAGATCGCCATGGGCCTCTCGCTCGTCGCGATCTTCCTCTACAGCGGCTCGATGTCGACCTCGGCCATCGTCTCGGCGCAGAGCTCGCTCTGGTACATCCTCCCGGCGTTCTTCAGCTTCGCCGTCTACGTCATCACGATGGTCGGCGAGACCAACCGTCTGCCCTTCGACCTCGCCGAGGGCGAGGGCGAGCTGACCGGTGGCTTCCACACCGAGTACTCCTCGATGCGCTTCGCGATGTTCTTCCTCGGCGAGTACGTCAACATGTTCACCGTCGTCGGCCCTGGCCACCACCTTGTTCCTCGGTGGCTGGCAGGCCCCGCCGTTCATCTCGGCGATCAACGACAACATGTTCGGCGGCGGCTGGTGGGGCCTGCTGTGGTTCACCGCCAAGCTGTGGCTCTTCATGTTCATCTTCGTCTGGCTGCGTGGCTCCCTGCCGCGCGTGCGCTACGACCAGTTCATGCGCTTCGGCTGGAAGTTCCTCATCCCGATCACCCTGGCCTGGGTCGTCGCCGTCGCGTTCATCCGCGGCGCGCAGCTCGGCTTCCTCGGTGACAGCAAGCTGACCTTCGCCGGCCGGGAGCTCTCGGTCGCGACCGTCGTCATCGTCAGCATCGTCGCCGTCATCGCCCTCGCCGCGGCGTGGATCTGGGACGACAAGCGCGCCGCCCGGGCTGCCGCCGAGGACGAGACGCCGCCGGAGGAGATCGACCCCTTCGAGGACGGCTACCCCGTGCCGCCGCTGCCGGGCCAGCGCCTCGCCGAGCCGACCCCGCGCCTGTCCTCGTCGCGCCAGCCCGTGCTGACGACGAGCAGCGCCGCCCAGCACCTCGACCGCCGTCAAGGAGGAGGACCATGGCTGACGACACCGTCGGCAAGGACGTGTCGCCCCGGAGCCCCGCCACAGGGCTCGGAGGTCGGCGCGCCGCGCGACCAGCGATCCGGCAGCGACGAGCGCGAGAAGGGCTTCCTCTCGGAGCTGTTCGCGCCGGTGGCCGGTTTCGGGGTGTCGTTCTCCACGATGTTCCGCAAGGTCGCCACCGAGGAGTACCCCGAGAAGCCGCGCCCCACGGCGCCGCGCTTCCACGGCCGCCACCAGCTCAACCGCTACCCGGACGGCCTCGAGAAGTGCATCGGCTGCGAGCTGTGCGCGTGGGCCTGCCCGGCCGACGCGATCCTCGTCGAGGGCGCCGACAACGACGACACCCCGCTCGACCAGGGTGGCAAGGGTCGGTTCAGCCCCGGCGAGCGCTACGGCCGCGTCTACCAGATCAACTACCTGCGCTGCATCTTCTGCGGCCTGTGCATCGAGGCGTGCCCGACGCGCGCCCTGACGATGACGAACTTCTACGAGCTCGCCGACAACGACCGCGGCAAGCTGATCTTCACCAAGGACCAGCTGCTCGCGCCGCTCCAGAGCGGCATGCTGCCGACGCCGTTCCCGATGTCCGACGGGCTCGAGGAGCGCGACTACTACCAGGGCAAGGTCAGCGGACCGACCGACGCGCAGCGCGCCTACGTCGACGCCCGCGACGCCGTCGACGACGACGACGACGCGTATCGCCGGCGGCGCCGGGCAACGTCGGGGCCGTCCGTGCCCGGGGTCCACGACCTCGTGCACTCCACCCACCCGACCGCGCACAGACCAGGGAAGGGGCCAACCCGTGACCTCCACCGCCGAAGCCGTCGGCTTCTGGCTGCTCGCCCCGATCGCGGTCATCGCCGCGCTGGGCCTGCTCTTCGCCAAGAAGGCCGTCCACGCCGCCCTCGGCATGGCGCTCGTCATGTGCATCCTCGGGATCTTCTACATCATGCAGAAGGCCGACTTCCTCGGGATCGTGCAGGTGTTCGTCTACACCGGCGCCGTGATGATGCTCTTCCTCTTCGTCCTCATGCTCGTCGGCGTCGACTCGTCCGACTCGATCGTCGAGACGATCAAGGGTCAGCGCTGGGCCTCCCTGCTGCTCGTCGTCGGCCTCGCCGGCATGCTCGTCTTCTCGCTCGGCCAGGTCGTCCTCGACCAGCAGAGCGTGCAGGCCGGCATGGACAAGCTCGTCTCGACCAACGCCGACACCGGCAACGTGACCGGGCTCGCCGAGCTGATCTTCGGCCAGTACGTCTGGATCTTCGAGGTCACCTCCGCGCTGCTCATCACGGCCGCCCTCGGCGCCATGGTGCTCGCCCACCGCGAGCGCCTCACGCCGCGCATCACGCAGGCCGAGTGGGCCGCCAAGCGCGTCCGCGACAACAAGAACGTCGCGGGCCTGCCCGCGCCCGGTGTCTACGCCCGCCACAACGCGGTCGACACCCCGGCGCTGCTGCCCGACGGCACGCCGAGCGACCTGTCCGTCTCGCGCGTCCTCGTGGCCCGTGACCAGGTCGCGACCGCCGACGGCTTCAAGGACGTCGAGCGCCACATGGAGCGCGAGATCGAGGAGGGTCGGTCCAAGTGAGCCCGATGCACTACGTCTACCTCGCGGTGCTGCTCTTCGCGATCGGCACGGCCGCCGTGCTGCTGCGACGCAACGCGATCATCGTCTTCATGGGTGTCGAGCTCATGCTCAACGCGACGAACCTCGCCCTCGTCACCTTCTCCCGGATGCACGGCGCCCTCGACGGGCAGGTCATGGCCCTGTTCGTCATGGTCGTCGCAGCCGCGGAGGTCGTCGTCGGGCTCGCCATCATCATGGCGATCTTCCGCGCCCGCCGTTCGGCCTCGGTCGACGACGCCAACCTGCTGAAGCTGTAAGGAGCGCCGCCCAGAATGGGAACTCTCGTCCAGACGCTCGCGAGCTCGTCGAGCACGCTGAGCACGTATGCCGTGGGCCTCGCCACGCACGAAGGTGAGGCGCACGCCGCCAGCGGGGTGACGGCATACGCGTGGCTCCTCGTCGCGCTGCCGCTGCTCGGTGCCGCCATCCTGCTCCTCGGCGGCCGCCGCACCGACAGGTTCGGTCCCGTGCTGGCGACCTGCCTGTCGTGGGGCGCCTTCGTCGTCGGCGCGGTCGTCTTCCTCGCGATGCTCGGCCGCGGCGCCGAGGACCGCGCGGTCGGCATCAACCTCTTCGACTGGATCGCCGCCGGGTCGTTCAAGGTGAGCGCGGGGCTGCTCGTCGACCAGCTGTCGATGGTCTTCGTCCTGCTCATCACCTTCGTCGGCTCGCTCATCCACGTCTACTCGCTCGGGTACATGGAGCACGACCCCGACAAGCGGCGCTTCTTCGCCTACCTCAACCTCTTCGTCGCGGCGATGCTCCTGCTCGTCCTCGCCAACTCCTACCTGCTGCTCTACGTCGGCTGGGAGGGCGTGGGCCTCGCGAGCTACCTGCTCATCGGCTTCTGGAACTACAACCCGGCCTACGCGACGGCGGCCAACAAGGCGTTCGTCGCCAACCGCGTCGGTGACTTCGGTCTGTCCATCGCGATCATCGTGATGTTCTTCCACTTCGGCGCCGTCGACTTCGCGACGGTGCTCGGCGCGGCCGGCAGCAACGCCAACCAGGGCTTCATGACCGCCATCGGCCTGATGCTGCTGCTCGGTGCCTGCGGCAAGTCGGCCCAGTTCCCGCTGCAGAGCTGGCTCGGCGACGCCATGGCCGGCCCGACGCCGGTGTCGGCGCTCATCCACGCGGCAACGATGGTCACGGCAGGTGTCTACCTCGTCGTGCGCTCGTCGCCGATCTTCCAGGCGGCGCCCACGGCCCAGCTCGTCGTCGTCATCGTCGGGGCGATCACGCTGCTCTTCGGGGCGATCGTCGGCTGCGCCAAGGACGACATCAAGAAGGCCCTCGCGGCCTCGACGATGAGCCAGATCGGCTACATGATGCTCGCCGCGGGCCTCGGCCCGGTCGGCTACGCCTTCGCGATCTTCCACCTGCTCATGCACGGCTTCTTCAAGGCCGGCATGTTCCTCGGCGCCGGGTCGGTCATGCACGGCATGAACGACCAGGTCGACATGCGCCGTTTCGGCGGTCTGTCGGGCGCCATGAAGATCACGTGGGCCACCTTCGGCATCGGCTGGCTCGCCATCCTCGGGGTGCCGCCGTTCTCCGGCTTCTGGTCCAAGGACAAGATCATCGAGGCCGCCTTCATCGGCGAGGGCTGGCGCCCGTGGGTCTTCGGCCTGGCCGCCCTCATCGGTGCCGGCATCACGGCCTTCTACATGTCCCGCCTGTTCTTCATGACCTTCCACGGCAAGAAGCGCTGGACCGACGACGTGCACCCGCACGAGTCGGGCAGCCTCATGACGATCCCGATGATCGTGCTCGCCGTCGGGTCGGCCTTCCTCGGCCTCATCCTGGGCCCCACGGGTTTCTTCAACACGTGGCTCGAGCCGGTCACCGGCGCCGAGCCCGCTGGGGCCGAGCCCGTGATCCCGGTTCCGGTGCTCATGGCCCTGACGCTGATCCTCGTGGCGGCCGGCGGCGCACTCGCCTGGCTGCGCTACTGGCGTGACGAGGTCCCGGTCACGGCCCCCACGGGCTCGCTGCTCACGCAGGCCGCGCGCAAGGACCTCTACCAGGACCAGGTCAACGAGGCCCTCCTCATGCGACCCGGTATCCACCTCACGCGCTCGCTCGTCTTCGCGGACAGCAAGGGCGTGGACGGTGCGGCCGGTGGCCTCGCCGCCCTCGTCGGCGGGACGAGCTCCCGCCTGCGCAAGCTGCAGAACGGCTTCGCGCGCTCCTATGCCCTGACGATGCTCGCTGGTGTCGTCGCCATCCTCGGTGCTCTTTGGGTGATGTCCTGATGACCGCAATGTCCACCGTCCCCTGGCTGACGATCCTCGGCCTCATCCCGCTCGTCGGCGCGCTCGTCGTCGCCTTCGTGCCGGGGACCGCCGAGAACGCCAAGCGGATGGCGATCGGCTTCTCCGTCGTCACGCTCGTCGTCGGCATCATCGCCGCGACGCAGTTCGACCGTGCGTCGAGTGCCCAGTTCCAGCTCGGTGAGCAGCACTCGTGGATCCCGCAGTTCGGTGTCAGCTACGCCCTCGGCGTCGACGGCATCGCGCTCGTGCTCATCCTCATGTCCCTCGTGCTGACCCCGATCTGCCTGCTCGCCGCCTGGCACGACGTGCCCGAGGAGGCCGGCCGTCACGGCGGCCAGCGCGTCAAGACCTACTTCGCGCTGATCCTCGTGCTCGAGACGTTCATGGTCGGGGTGTTCGCCGCCACCGACGTGTTCCTCTTCTACGTCTTCTTCGAGGCCATGCTCATCCCGGTCTACTTCCTCATCGGCCGCTTCGGCGGTCCGCGCCGGCAGTACGCCGCGATGAAGTTCCTGCTCTTCTCGCTGGCCGGCGGGCTCATCATGCTCGTCGCCGTCATCGCCCTCTACCTGCAGGGCCCCGGTGGCACCGACGGCTTCCTCATCGAGCGCCTCACCGGCCTCTCGATGAACCCGGTCACCGAGCGGCTGCTCTTCGTCGGCTTCTTCTTCGCCTTCGCGGTCAAGGCGCCGATGGTGCCGTTCCACACCTGGCTGCCCGACGCCGCCACCGAGTCCTCGCCGGCGACGGCGACGCTCCTCGTCGGCGTGCTCGACAAGGTCGGCACGTTCGGGATGATCCGCTTCTGCCTGCAGCTCTTCCCGCAGGCGAGCGAGTGGGCGACGCCCGTCGTCGTGGCCCTCGCGGTGCTCTCCGTCATCTACGGCGCGCTCCTCGCCATCGGCCAGACCGACATGATGCGCCTGGTGTCCTACACGTCCGTGAGCCACTTCGGCTTCATCGTGCTGGGGATCTTCGCCTTCACGACGGTGGGCCAGGGCGGCTCGACGCTCTACATGGTCAACCACGGCTTCTCGACGGCAGCGCTGTTCCTCTTCGCCGCCATGCTCGTCCGGCGTCGGGGGAGCAAGCGCATCCCCGACTTCGGTGGGTGGCAGCGCATCACGCCTGCGCTGGCGGGGATCTTCCTCGTCGCGGGCCTGTCGGGTCTGGCCCTCCCGGGCCTGTCGAGCTTCGTCTCGGAGTTCCTCGTGCTCGTCGGCAGCTTCTCGTCGCAGCCGGTGGCCGCGGTCATCGCGACGTCCGGCATCATCCTCGCCGCGCTCTACATCCTGCTCATGTACAAGCGGGTCATGACCGGCCCGAAGCCCGAGGGCCTCGTGGGCGAGCGCGAGCACGACCGGCTCGACGAGCGCGGCCGTCGCGGCCTCACCGCCGTGCGTGACCTGACGACGCGCGAGAAGCTCGTCGCCGCCCCGTTGATCGCCGCCTTCGTCGTGCTCGGCTTCCTGCCGAACATCGCGCTGAACGTGATCAACCCGGCCGTCGACAAGACCCTGTGCGCACGTCCAGCACGCCATTCCGAACCTCAACACGACCGGCACCGTGGCCGAAGGGAGCTCGAAGTGACCGCCGTCGCTCCGCTGGCGCTGCCCGCACTTCCCGCAGCGTTCCAGCAGTCGAACGTCGAATACCTCGCGGTCCTGCCGCTGCTCATCGTCTTCGTGACGGCCCTGGTGGGCGTCCTCGTCGAGGCCTTCGCCCCGCGTGAGCGTCGGCAGGTCATCCAGGTGACCCTTGCGGTCGTCGGCCTGCTCGCGGCGGCCGCGTCGATCATCCTCGCGGCCAAGCACCAGGGCCTGACGATGGGCCTGACGGACGGCTCGACCAACCACCAGCTCTTCGCCCTGGCGATCGACGGCCCGGCTCTGTTCATGCAGGGCGCGATCCTGCTCATGGGTGTGCTCGGGGTCCTCACCATGGCGGAGCGCTTCGGCGGCGTCGGCCCCGACGCGTTCACCCCGAGCGGTGCGTCGACGCCGGGCTCGGCCAACGAGACCGCGGCGGCCCGAGCGGGCGCGCTGACGTCCGAGGTCTTCCCGCTGACGATGTTCGCGATCTTCGGCATGATGCTCTTCCCGACGACGAACGACCTCATCGGCATGTTCGTCGCACTCGAGGTGCTCTCGCTGCCGCTCTACATCCTCTCGGGCCTGGCCCGTCGTCGACGACTGCTCTCGCAGGAGGCCTCGCTCAAGTACTTCCTGCTCGGCGCGTTCAGCTCGGCCTTCTTCCTCTTCGGCACGGCCCTGCTCTACGGCTACGCCGGCTCGGTCTACTTCGGCGACCTCTCCAAGGCGATCGCCGCCGGCCCGCTGGCGATGAACGGCCTGCTCGTGCCCGGGGCGTTCCTCGTCTTCGTCGGCCTGCTCTTCAAGGTCGGTGCGGTGCCGTTCCACGCGTGGACGCCGGACGTCTACCAGGGCGCTCCGACGCCGGTCACCGGCTTCATGGCCGCGTGCACCAAGGCCGCCGCGTTCGGTGCGATCCTGCGCCTGGCCTACGTCGGCCTCGACACCGGCCGCTGGGAGTGGACCAACGCGCTCGTCCTCGTCGCGCTGCTGACGATGGTCGTCGGTTCGGTGCTGTCGGTCACGCAGACCGACATGAAGCGCCTGCTCGCCTACTCCTCGATCGCGCACGCGGGCTTCATCCTCGTCGGCGTGCTCGCCTTCGACCGCAAGGGCCGTCGGCGCGGTGCTCTTCTACATCGTCGCCTACGGCTTCGCGACCATCGCGGCCTTCGCCATCGTGTCGCTCGTGCGCCAGAACGGTGCCGAGGCCACGCACCTGTCGCAGTGGGCCGGGCTCGGCAAGCGCTACCCGGTCGTGGCCGGCGCCTTCGCGCTTCCTCATGCTCGCCTTCGCCGGTATCCCGCTGACCTCGGGCTTCGTCTCGAAGTTCGCCGTCTTCTCGGCGGCCGTCGGTTCGGGTGGCGCGACGGGCACGGTCCTCGCGGTCGTCGGTGTCGCTGTGCAGCGCCATCACGGTGTTCGTCTACGCCCGCGTCATCGTGCTGATGTTCTTCAGCGAGGCTCCGGACGACACCGTCGAGGTCGTGACGCCGTCGGTGTCGACGACGTTCTCGATCGCCATCGGCACGCTGGTCACGCTGGCGCTCGGTGTCCTGCCGTCGGCCCTGCTCGACCTCGCCGACCGCGCCTCGCAGTTCGTCCGATGACGACGTCGGCACGACGGCACGGTCACGGGGCTCGATGACGACGCACGCCACCCCGCCGGTCCTCGGGATCCCCGGGGCGACTGCGGATCTGTCGGCCCGCCTGCGTGACGGGCTGAGCCGGGTCGACGCCCTGCTCACGCAGGTCGTCGACCACGAGGACCCGTTCATCGCCGGCGCCTCCGGGCACCTCGTCGAGGCGGGCGGCAAGCGGTTCCGGCCGCTGCTGACCCTCCTCGCCGCCGAGCTCGGCGACGGGATCAACGACGACGTGGTCAGCGCGGCCGCAGGCGTCGAGCTGACCCACCTCGCCTCGCTCTACCACGACGACGTCATGGACGAGGCGAGCGTGCGACGCGGCGTCGCGTCCGTCAACGCCGCCTACGACAACTCGACGGCGATCCTCGTCGGCGACCTGCTCTTCGGCAAGGCGTCCGAGCTCGTCGCCGGCCTCGGGGCCGAGGCCGTCCTCATCCAGGCGCAGACGTTCGTGCGGCTGTGCTCGGGACAGATCCGCGACGACCGGGCCTGCCCCGACGGCGTCGACCCCGTCGACTACTACCTCGGGGTCCTCGCCGACAAGACGGGCGTGCTCATCGCGACGGCCGGTCGCTACGGCGTCATGTTCAGCGGCGGTTCGGCCGAGACCGTCGAGATCATGCGGTCCTACGGCGAGAAGGTCGGCATCGCGTTCCAGCTCGCCGACGACCTCATCGACATCGCCTCCGACGCCGACGACAGCGGCAAGGTCCCGGGCACCGACCTGCGCGAGGGCGTCGACACGCTCGCCGTCCTGCGCTTCCGGGCCATGGCCGACCCGACCGATGCCGTCGGACGCGCGCCTGCTCGAGCTCCTCGACGGTGACCTGACCGACGACGCGGCGCTGGCCGAGGCGCTCGGTCTGCTCCGTGCCCACCCCGCCCTCGCGCAGGCCCGCGAGGAGACGTATGCCGTCGCCCGCGAGGCGCAGGCCCTGCTCGACCCGCTGCCCGACAGCGACGCCAAGGCGGCCCTGCAGGCCCTGGCCCTGAGCGTCGTCGACCGCGTCGGCTGACCCCCAACCGCGCCACCACCACCAGGTCGAGTGCCCACTTCCCGACCGGGCGGCGACGGGGCGCGGGCCGCGATGGGTCGAGGTGATACGCCGCTGGCATACGGTCGCGGATCACCTCGAACCGCGCGGCTCGGATATGGGGTGAGAGAAGGGCGACGCTGGGTAGGGTGCAGGGCATGCATCGCCGCCTGTCGCCGCCCGTCGCGGCGCGCCTCTCGGCGGCGACCGCCGACCTGCCGGGCCCGCTCGCGGTCGTCGACCTCGACGCGTTCGACGCGAACGCCGCCACTCTGGTGCAGCTCGCCGCCGGCACGCCGATCCGGATCGCGACGAAGTCGCTGCGCAGTCGGCCTCTCATCGAGCGGGCCCTCGGTCGCGACGGCTTCCAGGGCCTCATGTGCTACGCCGTGCGCGAGGCGCTGTGGTGGGCGCGCGACGGCCACGACGACCTCCTCGTCGCCTACCCGAGCGTCGACGTGCCGGCCCTGGCCGAGCTCGCGGCAGACCCCGCCCTGACCAGGGCGGTCATCGTCATGATCGACAGCGTCGAGCACGTCGACTTCATCGCCCGGGAGGTGCCGGGCCACGAGGGCCTGCGCGTGGCGGTCGATGTCGACGCGTCGCTGCGCGTCGGCCCGGCCCACCTGGGCGTCCGCCGTTCGCCGACCCGGACCCCGGCCGACGTCGAGACCGTCATCCGTCGTGCCCAGGAGCGGGGCCTCGTCGTCGCCGGCCTGATGTTCTACGACGCCCAGATCGCCGGCCTGCCCGACTCGTCGCCGGTCGTGCGCCGGATGAAGAAGGTCTCCGACGCCGAGCTGCGGACCCGTCGCGCAGCGGTCGTCGCAGCCGCCCGCGCCCTCGCCGACCTGGAGGTGGTCAACGGCGGCGGCACGGGGAGCCTGCACGTCACGCACGAGGACCCGTCCCTGACCGAGCTCGCTGCCGGCTCCGGGCTCTTCGCACCCGCCCTCTTCGACGGCTACGACGCGCTGTCGCTGCGACCGGCTGCCTACTTCGCCGTCCCGGTGGTGCGCCGACCCGGCGAGGGGATGGTGACGGCATACGGCGGCGGCTATGTCGCGTCCGGTCCGCCCGGCTGGTCGCGGGTGCCCAGCCCGCTCGCCGAGCAGGACCTCGCACTGGTCCGGCGCGAGGGCGTCGGCGAGGTGCAGACGCCTCTCGTGGGGTCCGGGGCCGACCGGCTCTCACTGGGTGATCGGATATGGTTCCGGCACGCCAAGGCGGGGGAGCTGGCCGAGCGCTTCGCGGAGTTCGCGCTGGTCAGCGCCGAGGGAGGCGACGGCGGCGACAGCGGCCACGGCGGCGACCGGGTCGTCGGACGGGCCGCGACCTATCGTGGGGAAGGGCAGTGTTTTGGCTGACAGCGAGGGCGGCGTCACGCCCCGCATCGTGCGCAGCGTCGACTGGTCCAACTGGGCCGGCACCGAGTCCGCGAGGCTCGCCCGTGTGGCCACGCCGCGCAGCGAGGCCGAGGTCGTCGAGGAGGTCACCCGTGCCGGGGCTCGCGGCCTCCGGGTCAAGGCCATCGGCGCCGGCCACTCGTTCACCGGCGTCGCCGTCACCGACGGGGTGCAGCTGCGGCTCGGCGCCCTGACGGGTGTCACCTCGATCGACGCGACGCGGGGCGAGGCCACCGTGCGCGCGGGCACGCCGCTGCACGTGCTCAACGAGGAGCTGGCGGCCTTCGGCTGCGCGCTGCCCAACCTCGGCGACATCGACCGGCAGAGCCTCGCCGGCGCCACGGGCACCGGCACCCACGGCACCGGGCTGCGCCTGACGGGACTCTCGGCAGGGATCCGGGCCCTGCGCCTCGTGCTGGCCGACGGGTCGGTCGTCGAGTGCTCACCGACCCACGAGCCCGAGCTGTTCCAGGCCGCCCGGCTCGGGCTCGGCGCTCTCGGCATCGTCACCGAGATCACCGTCGGGGTCGTGCCGGCCTTCCTGCTCCACGCGGTCGAACGCCCCGCATCCCTCACCGAGGTGCTCGACGGCGCGGACGCCGACGCCGAGGCCAACGACCACTTCGAGTTCTACTGGTTCCCGCACACCGACCGGGTCCTGACCAAGCGCAACAACCGCGTGCCCGAGGGCACGCCCAGGCGGCCGCTGCCGATGTGGCGCGAGAAGCTCGACGACGACCTGCTGAGCAACCGGGTCTTCGAGCTGACCAACCGCCTCGCGACCCGGATGCCGCGAGCGACGAGGAGCATCAACGCCGTCGCGTCGCGCGCCCTGGGCGAGCGGCAGTACACCGACAGCTCTCACAAGGTCTTCGTCGCGGCGCGCGAGGTGCGCTTCATGGAGTCGGAGTGGGCCTTCCCGCGCGCGAGCCTCTCCGCGGTGCTGCTCGAGCTGCGCGAGTGGGTCGACACCCACGACGAGCGCATCTCCTTCCCCGTCGAGTGCCGCGTCGCCGCCGCCGACGACGTGTGGCTCTCGACCGCCTACGAGCGGGAGAGCTGCTACGTCGCGATCCACAAGTACCACCGGCAGCCGCGTGGCGCCTACTTCGACGCCTTCGAGGCGATCGCGGTCAACCACGGCGGGCGGCCGCACTGGGGCAAGATCCACACCCGCGACGCCGACTACCTCCGCGGCGTCTACCCGCGGTTCGACGACTTCGTGGCCGTGCGCGACCGCGTCGACCCCGAGCGGCGCTTCGGCAACCCCTACCTCGAGCGGGTCCTCGGACCCTGAGGCCATGAGGGTCGTATGCCGTGTGCTGGCGTCCCGCGTCAGGCACCCGAGCGTGCTGTGCGCTGGCGCTCCCACGCGAGGTGCAGCGCGGCCCTGATCGCGTCGGCGTCGCCCGTGAGGTCGGCCTGCACCTTGGCGTGCGCCTCCCAACGCGGCGGCACCCCGAACGTCGTCGGATCGGCTGAGACGAGGCGCTCCCGGTCCGGTCCGTCGAGGCGGACGAGCAGCGTCCCGGGGGCGTCTTCGCGTGCGACGAGGAGCCCGTCGACGTACCACGCGCGGCGCCCACCGGCGCTCCGGGCGCGGACACCGTCGAGCGCGCGGAGGTGGGCGTCGACGTCGTCCAGCGTCATCGTCCGACAGTAGACCGCGGCCTGTCGTCGGTGCCGCCTACGGTGGACGGAGAAGCAGTCAGGCATCGAGGAGGACGCCGTGGCAGAGCAGAGGACCTACCCCGAGGGTGTGACCTCGTGGGTCGACACCGAGCAGCATGATCTCGAGGCCGCCCAGGACTTCTACGGTGGCCTCTTCGGCTGGACGTTCAGCGAAGCGACGCCGCCGGGCGTCCCGTTCCGCTACCTCGTCGCCCAGCTCGACGGGCTGGACGTCGGCGGCCTCGGCGGCCCCGCGACGCCCCCGCAGGGTGACGCGTACTCGGGGGAGCGGTGCGCTGGAACTCCTACGTCGCCGTGGACGACGCCGACGCGGTGGTAGCCCGCGTCGAGCGGCTCGGCGGTGCGGTGGTGCAGCCGCCGACGACGGCCGGCGAGGGTGGCCGGTCGGTCGTCGTCCGCGATCCCCAGGGTCTCGAGCTGAGGCTCTGGGAGGCCGCGCGCCGTCTCGGGGCCCAGGTGGTCAACGTCCCGGGCGCCTGGAACTTCAGCGACCTGCACACCGACGAGCCCGAGGCCGCGGAGCGCTTCTACGAGCAGGCCTTCGGCTGGGAGTTCGCCGACGTCGGCTTCGCGACGATGATCGGGGTGCCCGGTTACGGCGACCACCTCGCACGCACCGTGGACCCGGGCATCCACGCGCGGCAGGCGGCCGGCAACACACCACCTGGGTTCGCCGACGCCATCGGCTGGGTCGTGCCGCTCGGACCGGGTGACGAACCCGGATGGCACGTGACCTTCACGGTTGCCGACCGCGACGAGTCCGCCGACCGCGCCGTGCGACTCGGCGGTTCGGTGGTGCGCACCGGCGACAGCGACTGGACGCGAACCGTCGTCGTGCGTGACCCGCAGGGCGCGGTTCTCACGCTCAGCCAGTTCCTCGGCTGACCCTCGTCCCGGTCAGGTGTCGGCCTCGGGACGGGCCATCGAGAGGACGTCGAGGGCGTCGTCGAGCTGCTCCTCGGTGAGCTTGCCGTCCGCGACGTGTCCCCGGTCGATGACGACGTCACGGATGGTCCGGCGCTCCTTGACGGCCTGCTTGACGACGGCCGCGGCGGCCTCGTAGCCGATGTAGCGGTTGAGGGGCGTGACGATCGACGGTGAGCCCTCGGCGAGGGCCCGCGCGTGCTCGACCTCCGCCGTGATGCCGTCGATGCACCGGTCGGCGAGCAACCGGCTCGTCGCGGTGAGCAGCCCGATCGACTCGAGGACGTTCTTGGCCATGACCGGCAGCATGACGTTGAGCTCGAAGTTGCCCGCGGCACCCGCCGTCGTGATGACGACGTCGTTGCCGATGACCTGCGCACACGCCATGAGGGTCGCCTCGGGCACGACGGGGTTGACCTTGCCCGGCATGATGCTCGATCCGGGCTGCAGGTCGGGCAGGTGGATCTCGCCGAGGCCCGTGCGCGGCCCCGAGCTCATCCAGCGCAGGTCGTTGCAGATCTTCGTCAGGCTCACGGCCACGACCTTGAGCGCCCCCGACAGCTCGACGACGGCGTCCTGCGCCGACTGCGCCTCGAAGTGGTTCGCCGCCTCGCGGAACGGCAGGCCGGTGACCCCCGACACGCGCTCGATCACCTGGCGCGCGAAGCCCGGTGCCGCGTTGAGCCCCGTCCCCGCGGCGGTCCCACCGAGGGGCAGCTCGCTCGTCGCCTCGGCGGCGGTGCGCACGCGGCTGGCACCGAGCTCGACCTGCCGCCGGTAGCCACCGAACTCCTGACCGAGGGTCACGGGCACGGCGTCCATGAGGTGCGTGCGGCCTGCCTTGACGACGTCGGCGAACTCCGACTCCTTGCGGCCCAGCGCCAGCGCGAGGTGCTCGAGAGCCGGCACGAGGTCGAGCACGGCGGCCGACGTCGCGGCGATGCGCAGCGCGCTCGGGAACGTGTCGTTGCTCGACTGGCCGGCGTTGACGTGGTCGTTGGGATGCACGTCGAGGTCGCTGGCGAGGTGCGCGATCCGCGCGACGACCTCGTTGACGTTCATGTTCGTCGAGGTGCCGGACCCCGTCTGGAAGACGTCGATGGGGAACTCGTCGTCGTGCTCGCCGTCCGCGACCTCACCGGCCGCCGCCGCGATGGCACGGGCGCGGTCCTCGTCGAGCACCCCGAGCTCGGCGTTGACCTCGGCGGCGGCGGCCTTGAGGCGTGCCAGCGCGTGGACGACGCCCGGCGGCACCGGCTGCCCGCTGATCGGGAAGTTCTCGACGGCCCGCGCCGTCTGCGCGCCCCACAGCGCGTCGGCGGGCACCTGGACCTCGCCCATCGAGTCGTGCTCGGTCCGGAACCCCTGCGCTGCGTCGCTCATGCCCCCATCATGCGTCAGCGATGGGCACCGTGACGTCGTGGTCGTGGCTCGTGCCCGGGCAGCCCTCCGAGCCGGCACAGGACCACCCCGCGGGAACCGAGCGTCGTATGCCGTGTGCCCGGGCCCTCGACGACCGCGCCCTCCCGCTCGGGCACGGCCCGCCCCGCCGGTGCCGGGTTGCGGATGAGCAGCCACGACAGGACGCCGCCGGCGGCGAGCAGCCCGGCGCAGATGAGCATCGCCGTCCGGTAGGCCGACGAGAACGCCTCGGGCACCGCGTAGTCCGAGCCGCTGAGGCCCACGACCGCCGGCAGGGCCGCGACGGCGAGCAGGCTGCCCGCGCGGGCGACGGCGTTGTTGACCCCGCTGGCCACGCCGGCGTAACGGTCGGGGGCGGCGGCCAGGACCGTCGCCGTGAGCGGCGCGACGAGCAGCGTGAGCCCGACGCCGAAGACGGTGATGCCGGGCAGGATGCCGGTCCAGTAGGTCGATCCCGCGCCGACACCGGAGAGCAGGAGGACGCCGACGCAGCACACGAGGGGACCGACGGTCATCGGCAGCCGCGGGCCGATGCGCGACGCGAGCTCACCGCCCCGGGCCGCGAAGAGCAGCATGAGCACCGTCACGGGCAGCGAGGCCATCCCGGCGAGCAGCGGACCGTAGCCGAGCACCGTCTGCACCTGGAGGGTGAGGAAGAAGAAGACCGCGCCGAGGGCGGCATACACCAGCAGGGTCATGGCGTTGGCCGCGCTGAACTGCCGGGAGGCGAAGAGGGCCGGCTGCACCATCGGGTGCGAGCTGCGGCGCTCGACCACGACGAAGGCGGCGCCGACGGCGAGACCGACCGCGGCGACCCCGACGGCTCCCGCGACGCCGAGGGCCTCGTGCTCGATCAGCGCGAAGGTCGTGATGCCCAGGGCGAACGTCGCGAGCACCGCGCCGACGACGTCGAACCGGGGGTCGGCGTCCTCGTCCCGGGTCTCGGGGACGTGCAGCTGGGCGATCCACACCGTCGCCACGCCCAGCGGCACGTTGACGAGGAACGCCCACCGCCAGCTCGCGTACTGCACGAGCCACCCGCCGACGAAGGGCCCGAGGGCAGCGGCGATCCCGCCGAGCCCGGACCACGTGCCGATGGCCTTGCCGCGGTCGTCGGGGCGGAACGAGGCCTGGATCATCGACAGGCTGCCGGGCGTGAGGAGCGCCCCGCCGACGCCCTGGAGCACCCGGGCGACGACGAGCTGGCCGGGTGACTGGGCGAGCCCGCAGGCCGCCGAGGCGACGGTGAACCACGCGACCCCGATGACGAAGACGCGCCGACGACCGAAGCGGTCACCGAGCGAGCCGCCGAGCAGGATGAGGGAGGCGAGCGCGAGCAGGTAGCCGTTGGTGATCCACTGCAGGTCGGCCAGACTCGCCGCGAGGTCGTGCCCGATCCGCACGAGCGCGACGTTGACGACGGTCCCGTCGAGCAGGGCCATGCCCGAGCCGAGCACGGCGGCAGCGATGACGAACCGACCGGTGCGGGAGTCGAGGGCGATGTCGCTCACTCCGGCAGTCTGTCACCGCAGGCCGGACGCCGGACCCTCACGCGTGAACCGTCGGCGTGGACCGTCAGCGTGAACCGTCAGCGCGGGCAGTCGTCGACGGGCAGGTCGCGACGCGCGGCTCGAGCCCCGCGGAGGCTGAGGAGGGAGTCGACGGTGAGCACGAGGAGCGCGACCCAGACGATGCCGAAGCCGATCCACCGCTCCCGGGGCATGTGCTCGCCCAGCAGGAGCACCGCGCAGAGCAGCTGCATGACGGGGGTGATGAACTGGATCAGCCCGATGGAGACGAGCGGGATGCGCCGCGCGGCGGCTGCGAAGCACAGCAGCGGCACGGCGGTGACGACGCCCGACAGGACGAGCAGCGAGGTGTGCACCCCGCCGTGCCGCCCGAACTCGAGACCGCCCTGCGCGCCCACGACGAGGAGCAGGACGACGGCGACCGGGGCGAGCACGACCGTCTCGACGGTGAGGCCGTGGATCGCGTCGAGGCTGACGCCGACCTTCTTCTTCGTCAGGCCGTAGAGGGCGAACGACACGGCGAGCGTGAGCGCCACCCACGGCACGCGGCCGCCGGAGACCCCGAGGTAGATGCCGGCGACGATGCCGATCCCGACCGCGACCCACTGCAGCAGGCGCAGGCGCTCGCCGAGCACGACGACGCCGAGCGCGACGGTGACGAGCGGGTTGAGGAAGTAGCCCAGCGCCGCCTCGGACGTGTTGCCCGAGGTGACCGCCGCGACGTAGACGACCCAGTTGACCGCGATGAGCACCGCCGCGACCGTGGTGCCGGCGAGCAGCCGGGGCCGACGCAGCAGCGGCCGGATCCAGCCGAGGTCGCGCACGACGAGCAGCACGACGACGCAGAAGAGCAGGGTCCACAGGATGCGGTGGGCGAGGATCTCCCACGGACCGGCGGGCTTGAGCGCGTCGAAGTAGAGCGGGAAGAGCCCCCAGAGGCCGTATGCCGCGAAGCCGAGGAGCGTGCCCCGGCCGACCTCGCCGTCCGGTGTCCTCGAAGTCGGGGTGGACTCGACCGTCGAGACGGTGTCTCGGGCGGTCACGCCCCCACGGTCCAGGTGTCCCGACCGGCGAGCAGGGCGTCGATGTCGGCGTCGGTGACCTCGCCCGTGCGGGTCGAGGCGATCTGCTCGCGCAGCGAGGTCGTCGTAGGTCGGGCGCTCCACGTTGCGGAAGATCCCCATCGGCACGTGGCCGAGGTCGGGAGTGTCGAGACGGGAGAGCGCGAATGCCGCCGAGGGGTCGGCCGCGGACACGTCATGACGAACGATGCGGGCCGGGTCGGCCGCGGAGCGTGGCACGACGGCGAGCGACCCGCGGTCGTCACGGACGACGACGTTGTCGCCGGCCGCGACCTCCTCACCGTCGGTGAGGTGCAGGATGCGGGCGGCCGCCTCGGTGCGGTCCTTGAGGACGTCGAAGACGCCGTCGTTGAAGATCGGGCAGTTCTGGTAGATCTCGACGAGCGCCGACCCCCGGTGCTCGGCGGCCGCACGCAGCACGCCGGTCAGGTGCTGGCGGTCCGAGTCCATGGTCCGTGCGACGAAGCTCGCCTCGGCCCCGAGCGCGAGCGACACGGGGTTGAAGGGGGTGTCGAGCGACCCGAGCGGCGTCGACTTGGTCACCTGACCGAGGTGCGAGGTGGGGGAGTACTGCCCCTTCGTCAGGCCGTAGATCTCGTTGTTGAAGAGCAGGATCTTGAGGTTGACGTTGCGGCGCAGGGCGTGGATCAGGTGGTTGCCGCCGATCGAGAGTGCGTCGCCGTCGCCGGTGACGACCCAGACCGACAGGTCCTCGCGCGTCGCGGCCAGACCGGTCGCGATGGCCGGTGCGCGACCGTGGATCGAGTGCATGCCGTAGGTGTCGAGGTAGTAGGGGAAGCGCGAGCTGCACCCGATGCCCGAGACGAAGACGATGTTCTCCCGCCTGAGGCCGAGCTCGGGCAGGAAGCCCTGCACGGCGGCCAGGATCGCGTAGTCGCCGCACCCGGGGCACCAGCGCACCTCCTGGTCGGACGTGAAGTCCTTCTTCGTCAGGGCGGTCCCGTCGGCGAGGCGGGGGACGGCGGCGGTGCCGGTGGCACCGTTCCGGGGGTGCACGGGAGCGGAGCCCCCGTGGCTCGGCATACCGAGGTCGACGGGCAGGTCGGTGGTCACTTGGCGGCCTCCTTCAGGGGCGCGTCCGAGACGGACGCCACGGCGGTGGCGATGACGTCGGCGAGCTCGCCCGCCTGGAACGGCAGGCCGCGCACCGAGGTGTGCGACTCGACGTCGACGAGGTACTTCGCACGCAGCAGCATCGCGAGCTGGCCGAGGTTCATCTCGGGCACGATGACGCGCTGGTAGGAGCGGAGCACCTCACCGGTGTTGGCGGGGAACGGGTTGAGGTGGCGCAGGTGCGCCTGGGCCACGCGGGCGCCGGAGGCCCGCGCCAGGCGTACGCCCGCGGCGATCGGCCCGAAGGTCGAGCCCCAGCCGAGCACGAGCACGTCGGCGTCGCCGGTCGGGTCGTCGGCGACGAGCGGGCCGATGGTGTCGGCGATCCCGTCGATCTTGGCCTGGCGCAGCCGCGTCATGTGGTCGTGGTTGTCGGGGTCGTAGGAGATGTTGCCGGTGACGTCGGCCTTCTCGATGCCACCGACCCGGTGCTCGAGACCCGGCGTGCCGGGGACCGCCCACGGCCGCGCGAGCGTCCCGGGGTCGCGGAGGTAGGGGTGGAAGGTCGGCTGGCCCTTGTCGTCCACGGCGTTGGGCTCGGTCGCGAACTCCACGGCGATGTCGGGCAGCTCGGCCGTCCGCGGCAGCCGCCACGGCTCGGAGCCGTTGGCGAGGTAGCCGTCGGACAGGACGATGACCGGCGTGCGGTAGGTCGTCGCGATGCGCACCGCCTCGACGGCGATGTCGAAGCAGTCGGCCGGCGTCGCCGGAGCCACGACCGCCACGGGCGACTCGCCGTTGCGGCCGAAGAGGGCCTGGAGCAGGTCGGCCTGCTCGGTCTTCGTCGGCAGGCCGGTCGACGGGCCGCCGCGCTGGATGTCGCAGACGATGAGCGGCAGCTCGAGCGACACGGCGAGGCCGATCGTCTCGGCCTTGAGCGCGAGGCCCGGGCCGGACGTCGTCGTGACGCCGAGGGCGCCGCCGAAGGACGCGCCGAGCGCGGCGCCGACCCCGGCGATCTCGTCCTCGGCCTGCATCGTCGCGACGCCGTAGCGCTTGAGGCCGGCGAGCGTGTGCAGGATGTCGGACGCCGGCGTGATCGGGTAGCTGCCGAGGAAGAGCGGCAGGGGCGCGCGGTGCGCGGCCGCGACGAGGCCGAGCGACAGCGCGACGTTGCCGGTGACGTTGCGGTAGGTGCCGGGGGCCATCGTGGCCGGCGCGACCTCGTAGGCGACGGCGAAGTCCTCGGTGGTCTCGCCGTAGTTGAAGCCGGCGCGCAGGGCCGCGAGGTTGGCCTCGAGGATCTCGGGCTTGTCGGCGAACTTCGCCTTGAGGAACGCCTCGGTGCCGTCCATCGGCCGGGTGTAGAGCCACGAGAGCAGCCCCAGCGCGAACATGTTCTTCGCGCGCTCCTTCTCCTTGCGGGTCAGGTCGGTGAACGAGGCGAGGGCCTCGACCGCGATGGACGTCAGGGCGACGGGGTGCACGACGTAGCTCGTCAGCGAGCCGTCGTCGAGCGGGCTCTCGACGTAGCCGACCTTGGAGAGGTTGCGCTTGGTGAACTCGTCGGTGTTGACGATGAGCGTCGCGCCGCGCGGCAGGTCGCGCAGGTTGGCCTTGAGCGCTGCGGGGTTCATCGCGACGAGCACGTCGGGGGCGTCGCCGGGCGTCAGGACGTTGTGGTCGGCGAAGTGCAGCTGGAAGCTCGAGACGCCGGGGAGGGTGCCCTGAGGGCGCCCGGATCTCGGCCGGGAAGTTGGGCAGCGTCGACAGGTCGTTGCCGAGCAGCGCCGTCTGCGACGTGAAGCGGTCTCCGGTGAGCTGCATGCCGTCGCCGGAGTCCCCGGCGAATCGGATGACCACGCGATCGAGCTTCTGGACCAGTTTGGCACTCATGCTCTGCGACGTCCTCGATCTTCCCTACGATTCACTGCCCGGGGCACTGTGCGGCGGGCAATTTCCATGGTAGATCGCCCTCTGCGGACATTTGCGCAGGTTGCCATCACGTGGACATTACGAGCCGCCCGCGGGGACGACGCCACTGGGGAACCCGCATGGATAGGCTGGCCGTCATGTCCGGGTACGTGGCCGTCGCAGCGGTGCTGGGGGCGGGCGTCCTGCTCGTCACGGCAGCGATGGTCGTGCGGCGCCTGCTGGCACCGCGCGCCCCGCACGCGGCCAAGCTGACGACGTACGAGTCCGGCGTCGACCCCGTGGGCGAGGGCTGGGCGCAGACGAAGGTCCGCTACTTCGTCTTCTCCTTCCTCTACGTCATCTTCGCGGTCGACGCGGTCTACCTCTTCCCGTGGGCGACGGTGATCCGCGACGCCGACCTCGGCCGCGCGAGCCTCGTCGAGATGGGCGTCTTCATCGGCGTCATCGTGCTGGGCCTGGCCCATGCCGGGCGCCGCGGCCTGCTGAGGTGGGTGTGATGGAGCAGCCGAGACCAGCCCGAGCCAGCCGACCGAGCCAGCCGGTCAGCCTGCCGATGCCGACCGTCGGCCCCGCCTCGATGGGCGTCCTCGGCGGCCACGCGCCCAAGCCGATCAAGGTCGTGCTCAACTGGGGCCGGCGCTACTCGCTGTGGGTCTTCAACTTCGGGCTCGCCTGCTGCGCCATCGAGTTCATCGCGGCGTCGATGGGCCGGCACGACTTCATCCGCCTCGGCGTCATCCCCTTCGCGCCCGGCCCGCGCCAGGCCGACCTCATGGTCGTCTCGGGCACCGTCACCGACAAGATGGCCCCGGCGATCCGTCGCCTCTACGACCAGATGCCCGAGCCGAAGTACGTCATCTCCTTCGGCGCCTGCTCCAACTCCGGCGGCCCCTACTGGGACTCGTACTCCGTGACGAAGGGCGTCGACCAGATCGTCCCCGTCGACGTCTACGTCCCCGGCTGCCCGCCGCGCCCCGAGGCGCTGCTGCACGGCATCATCCGCCTCCAGGAGCAGATCGCGAGCGAGCGCCTCTCGGCGCAGAAGCTCAAGGGGAGGTATGCCGGCACGCGCGTCGGCAGCGCCGGTGACGTCCGTCGCCCCCTGCTGCGCCGTGGCCCGAAGCCGCCGGAGGGCGGCCGGTGAGGGTCACCGACGTGCGCGACGTGCCCTTCGGGGAGTGGTCCAGCACGGTGCTCTCGCTCCGCGAGGAGGGCTACGCGTACTTCGACTGGCTGACCGCCGTCGACGAGACCGATCGCGAGGGTGACGACGCCGGGTTCGACGTCGTGTGCCACCTGCTCGACACGCGCGAGCCCGGGGCGCTGAGGTCGGTGCTGCTGCGCACGCGCGCCCCCGAGGGGCTGCCCGTGCCGTCGCTGACCGGGATCTTCCGGGGCGCGGCCTGGCACGAGCGCGAGACCCACGAGATGTTCGGCATCGAGTTCGACGGCTTCGACGACGGCACCGGACTCGGCCTGCGCCCGCTCCTGCTGCCCGAGGGCTTCGAGGGGACGCCGCTGCGCAAGTCGTTCGTGCTCGCCGCCCGCGCCTCCAAGGCGTGGCCCGGGGCCAAGGAGCCGGGCGAGGGCCATGACTCCGCCCGAGCGCCGGGCCGCCGCCGCGTGCAGGCCCCCGGTGTCCCCGGTCCCGAGTGGGGGCCGCGGTGAGCCTCCATCTGGCGCCCTGGCTCGAGGTCGTGCTGCGCGCCGTCGCGGTGCTCGCGGCCTTCCTCGTGCTGCCGCTGCTCGTCGGCCAGACCGAGCACAAGGTCATGGCGCACATGCAGGGCCGGCTCGGCCCGATGTATGCCGGTGGCTTCCACGGGTGGGCGCAGCTCGTCGCCGACGGGGTGAAGTTCGTCCAGAAGGAGGACGTCACGCCGGCCCGTGCCGACCGGTGGGTCTTCCGCCTCGCCCCGTTCGTCGCGCTCATCCCCTACCTCGTGGCGCTCGCCGTCATCCCGCTGTCACCGCGGGTCGTCGGGGCCGACGTCGACGCGAGCGTCGTGCTCGTGCTCGCCGTCATCGGGGTCGGCATCATCGGGACGCTGATGGCCGGATGGGCCTCGGCCAACAAGTACTCGCTGCTCGGCGCCATGCGCGCCGCCGCCCAGCTCGTCTCCTACGAGCTGCCGATGGTGCTCGCCGTCGCCTCGGTGGCGCTCGCCGCCGGCACCCTCTCGCTCGTCGGCATCGCGAACGCCTGGCACCCGTGGTGGCTGCTCTGGCAGCTGCCCGGCGCGGTCGTCTTCCTCGTCGCGGCCCTCGCCGAGCTCCAGCGCCCGCCCTTCGACATGCCGCTGGCCGACTCCGAGATCGTCTTCGGCGCCTTCACCGAGTACACCGGGCTGCGCTTCGCGTTCTTCCTGCTCGCCGAGTACGCCGGCATCGTCGTCATGTCGCTCCTCTTCGCGGTGCTCTACCTCGGCGGCTGGTCCGGGCCCTTCGAGCAGTGGGTCGGCTGGCTCTGGACGGTGCTCAAGGGCTTCGTCGTCGCGGTCGTCGTCATCTGGCTGCGCGTCTCGTGGCCGCGCATGCGCGAGGACCAGCTCCAGCGCCTCGCCTGGGTGTGGCTCGTGCCGATGGCGCTCCTCCAGCTCGCGATCACCGCCGTCGGCGTGGTGGTATGACCTCATGACCCACAACCCCGCGAACGACGTCGAAGGGCCACACCGGGGCCGACGTCGACCCGTCGCGAGGCGCACGTGTGCCGCCGGCTCGTGGCCTTTCGACGGTGCAGGGACCGGGCCGACAGGTGGCCTTTCGACGGTGACAGCAGTGGAGGAGGGGGTGAGCGGACGTGGGTGACGGCATACTCCCCGGGCTCGTCAAGGGGCTCGCGACGACCGCGAGGTCGCTGACGCGGCACACGCACACGGCCGAGTACCCC
This sequence comes from uncultured Actinomycetota bacterium, assembly GCA_963849965.1. Lineage (GTDB taxonomy): Bacteria > Actinomycetota > Actinomycetes > Actinomycetales > Dermatophilaceae > Terrabacter. The sequence goes on from CAWKJV010000035.1 coordinate 92,602, forward strand.
GACGTCTCGCCGGCGCTCCCGCCCCGGTCGCGGGGCGTCATCGCGCTCACCGAGGAGAACTGCACCTCGTGCATGCTCTGCGCGCGCGAGTGCCCCGACTGGTGCATCTACATCGACTCGCACAAGGAGGAGCTGCCGCCGACGACGCCGGGCGGCCGGGCCCGCCAGCGCAACGTCCTCGACCGCTTCGCCATCGACTTCTCGCTCTGCATGTACTGCGGCATCTGCATCGAGGTGTGCCCGTTCGACGCCCTGCACTGGAGCCCCGAGTTCGAGTACGCCGAGCTCGACATCCGCGACCTGCTCCACGAGAAGGACCGCCTCGGCGCGTGGATGGCCACCGTCCCGGCGCCGCCGGCGCTCGACCCCGGCAGCGCCGACCCCGCCGAGGTGACCGCAGCAGCGCGGCCCCCCGGGGCGCCGGCGGAGCCGGTGGTACGCGTGCGGCCGGGGCCGCTGCGCGACCGACCCGGGTGCGCAAGGAGTCCACCGCCGGCGACGCCCGCGACGACCGACCCGACGCGGGTCATGCCCGCGGTGGAGCAGACGTCGCCCCTCCCGCCCGCCGACGGCGCCGAGGCGGAGCAGGCCGCGGACCAGGCTGCGGCGCAAGGGGATTCGACGCAGGTGCTGCCGACGGTGTCGACCGACGAGGAGGGTCGCGAGTGACCACCCGCGACATCGTCTTCGTCGCTGTCGGTGCCGTCACCGCACTCTCGGCCCTGCTGTCGGTGACGACGAAGCACGTCGTCCACGCCGCGCTGTGGCTGCTCGTCTCGCTCGGCTCGCTGGCCGGCGCCTACCTCGTGCTCGGCCAGGAGCTCGTCGGCCTCGTCCAGCTGCTCGTCTACGTCGGCGCCATCGTCGTGCTCGTGCTCTTCGCCCTGATGCTGACCCGCGCCCCGATCGGTCCCCACGCCGAGATCGACACGCCGCGCTGGCAGCGGATCGCCGGCGCGGTGCTCGGGGGCGCGACGACGGCGCTGCTCGCGTCGCTGCTGCTGCCCCTCTTCTCCGGGGCGACGGCCGACCTCGACACCCCGACGACGACCACGCCCCAGGTGGCCCAGGCGGTCTTCGGCACGTGGGTCTGGCCCTTCGAGCTGCTCTCGGTGCTGCTGCTCGTCGCGCTCATCGGCGCCTTCGCGGTGTCGCGCCTCGTCCTGCAGCCGGACGGCGAGCGGGACCGCGAGCCGTCACCCCGCAAACGCCGACGCCGACGGCAGCGGCAGCGGCCGGCGGCGCGAGGGCGCACGGATGATCCACCTCTCGCTCCCGGCCGCCCTCGCGGCCCTGCTCGCCGGCATCGGGGTCTACGGCGTCCTCGCGCGGCGCAACGCCGTCCTCGTCCTCATCGGCGTCGAGCTCATCCTCAACGCCGCCAACCTCCTGCTCGTCACGGCGGGCAGCCGCCCGGGAGCGCCGCTCTCGGCCGGTCCGGTCCTGACCCTCTTCGTCATCACCATCGCCGCCGCCGAGATCACGGTGGCGCTCGCCGTCATCCTCGTGATGTTCCGCCGCGCCGGGCACATCGACCTCACCGCGGTCCCCGACCTCACTGACGACGAGCCCGACGAGCTCGAGCCGACGCCGTGAGCCCGACGAGCCCGACGTCGACACCCGGCCCCGCGAGCCGCGCCGGCGGGGAGGGCGCGTCGTGAGCTGGATCGTGCGGATGCTCGTCGTGCTCCCGGCGCTCGCCGCCGCGGTCGGGCTGCTCGTCGCGACGCCGGCGAGCCCTGGCGGCCGGCGTGGCCGTCGCGGCGTCGGCCTCCGTCACGGTGCTCGGGCTCATCCAGTGGGTCGCGCCGTCGCGCACCGCCGACATCGACACCATCGGAAGGCTCCCGCTCGGCGACCTCTCGGCGCCGCTGCACCTGCTGTCCGACCGGGTCTCGGGGCTCGTGTCGTTCGTCGTCGCCCTCGTCGTGCTGGGCATCCAGGTCTTCACCGCGTGGTACCTGCGCGACGACCACCGCTACGGCCAGTTCGCCGCCACCGTCTCGCTCTTCGCGGCCGGCATGCTGCTCCTCGTCCAGGCCGGCGACCTCGTCCTCATGCTCGTCGGCTGGGAGCTCATGGGCTGGTGCTCGTGGCTGCTCATCGGCCACGACAGCGAGCGTCCGGCAGCCCGGCGGGCCGCCTACAAGGCGTTCCTCGTCACCCGGGTGGCCGACATCGGCATGGTCGTCGGCATCGTCGCGCTCTCGGTGCGGGCCCGCTCCACCGACCTCATGGCGGTGCTCACGACGACGGGCGACAGCACGCTGCTGACCGTCGGGCTCGTCGGTGTCGTCATCGGCGTCGCCGGCAAGTCGGGTCTCGTGCCCTTCCACGACTGGCTCCCCGACGCGATGGAGGGCCCGACCCCGGCGTCGGCCCTCATCCACGCGGCGACGATGGTCGCGGCCGGCACCTATGTCATCGCGCGCCTCTTCCCGCTCTACGCCGAGGACGACGGAGCCCGAACGCTGCTCGCGGTCCTCGCCGCGGTGACGATGGTCTATGCCGCCCTGCATCGCGCTCGCCCAGACCGACCTCAAGCGGATGCTCGCCTACTCGACCCTGAGCCAGATCGCGATCATGCTCTCGGCCCTGGCCGCGGCGCCCGCCGAGCTCGGCCCCGGCGCCGGCATCTCGCACCTGATCGGACACGCGTTCTTCAAGGCGCTGCTCTTCCTCGGCGCCGGCTGGCTCTCGGTGCTCGCCGGCGCGACGGCGCTCGCGGCGCTGCGTGGTCGGCTCCGCCCGACCGGGGCGCTGCGCTGGTCGATGGGCATCGGCCTGGCCGCGCTGGCCGGGGTGCCGCCGCTCATCGGCTTCTTCACCAAGGACACCGTCATCGACGCCGCCCTCGAGGGCGCGACGGGCGGCGGCGGGTTCCGCGCCTGGCTCGTCGTCGTGGCGCTCTTCGTCACCGTCGTGCTGACCGCGGCCTACTGCACCCGGGCCTGGCTGCTCCTCGACACCCCGGTGGCCGCGACCGGCGAGCTGCCCGCCGCTGCGCCGGCCGTCGTCGCCGAGGAGGACGTCGCCGTCGTGACGACCGCCGACAGCGCCGACGACGCCGAGGTCGAGCGCGTCCACGCCCACGGGCACGCCGCCATCACGCTGCCCGCCGCGCTCGTCGTCTCGGTCCTCGCGGCCCTCACCGTCGTCGGCACGCTCTTGCTCACGAGCCTGCGCGGCGGCGTGCACGTCGGCGCTCCTCAGCGCCCTCCTGTCCGTCCTGCTCGTCGCCGGCGCCGCGTATGCCGTGTGGTCCCTCAGCGACCGCGGCCGGGTCGACGTCGCCGACCTCATCCCCGGCCACGTCCGGGAGCCGGCGGTGCGCGGGTTTCGGCGTCGACACGGCATACGTCGGCGTCGGGCGGGCGGTGACCGCGGTCGCGCGGCTCGTCGTCGCCCTCGACCGTGACGTCGTCGACGCCTACCCGCGCGCGACCGCCGTCGTGGCGCGGGCCGCGGGGCGCGCCGGTGAGCGCAGCCACCGCGGCGTGCCGTCGCTGTCGCTGCTGAGCCTGCTCGCGGGCGTCGTGCTCGTCGCGATCCTGGGGGTGACCGCATGGCGCTGACCCTGATGCTCCTGCTGCCGCTGCTCGCGGCGATCGCCCTCATCGCGATCCCCGGTGAGTCCACGGTCGAGCGTGGCATCGCGCTCGGATCGACCGTCGTGACAGCGGTGCTCGCCGTCGTCGTCGTCCGGGGACGTGACGAGGTGGACGTGCCGTGGATCCGCTCGCTCGGCGTCCGGTGGCACTTCGGCGTCGACGGCATCTCGGCCGCGCTCGTGCTCCTCACGGCGCTGCTGACCGTCGCCGTCGTCGCGCACGCGCTCTCCGGCCCGATCCCGAAGGGCGGCACCGGGCTCGACCTTCCTCGGCTGCATCCTGCTCGTCGAGTCGGGGGCGCTCGCGACGTTCATGGCGCGCGACGCCATCCTCTTCTTCATCGCCTTCGAGGTCGTCCTCGTGCCGATGTGGGTGCTCGTGCGCCGCTTCGGCGACGACCACGTGCCCGACGAGACGCGCGCCGACGCCGCCGGCCGCTTCGTGCTCTTCACCGTGCTCGGCTCGACGCTGATGCTCGTCGGCATCCTCTTCCTCGTGCACCACCAGGGCACGAGCGACCTCACCGTCCTGGCGGACCGCCACGGCGCCGGCCTCTCCCGTCCGCAGCAGGTGGCGATCGCCGCGATCCTGCTGCTCGGGCTCGGGATCAAGGTGCCGCTGTGGCCGCTGCACACGTGGCTGCCCTCGGCGCACACCATCGCGCCGACCGCCGGCTCGGTGCTGCTCGCGGCCGTGCTCCTCAAGATGGGCACCTACGGCATCGTCCGGCTCGCCGTCGCCACGGTGCCCGAGGGCGTGGCCGCGCTGAGCCCGGTGCTCGCCCTCCTCGGCGTCGTCGGGATCCTCTGGGGAGGTCTGGCCTGCCTCGTCGAGCGCGACCTCAAGCGCCTCATCGCCTACAGCTCGGTGGCGCACATGGGCTTCGTCGCGCTCGCCATCGCCTCCGGCAGCGAGACGGGACTGCAGGCGGCGCTCTTCGGCAACATCGCCCACGGCGTCGTCGCAGCCCTGCTCTTCTTCGTCGTCGGCGACCTCAAGGAGCAGTGGGGGTCGTCCGACCTCCGCGTGGCCCGGGCGGCCCTGCGCGACAAGGCACCCCGCTTCGGGCTCGCGCTCGTCGTCGGGCTCGCCGCGGCGCTCGGGCTGCCGGGCCTCGTCAGCTTCTGGGGTGAGTTCCTCGCGTTGTATGCCGCGTGGTCGCCCGCGCCCGACCGTCCCGTCGCGCTCCTGCGCGTCTGCGTCGTGCTCGGCGCCGCGGGCCTCGCGCTCGCGGCGGCCTACGCGCTCCGGGTCGCCCGCATCGTCTGGGCCGGCGAGGGCAGCGACGCGGCGGAGGGCCCTGCGGCCGAGCCCGTCGCCGACGCCCGTGGCACGCGGTGGGCGGTGGCCATGACCCTCGTCGTCGTCATCGTCGCGCTCGGCGTGCTGCCGCACCTGCTGCTCGGCCTCTCGCACGCCGCGACCACCGGTCTGCTGGCCGGGCTGGGGGCGACGCCGTGAAGGGCCTCGCCATCGACTACGCCATCCTGCTGCCGGCGCTCCTGCCGCTCGCCGGTCTCGTGCTCGTGCTCGTCGCCGACCTCGTCAGCCCGCACCTGCGCCGCCTGCCGTATGCCGTCGCCGGGCTCGCCGCCCTCGGGTCGGCGGCCGCGACCGTGCCCGGCCTCGCCCTCGGTGGCGGCTCGACGCGCGAGACGTTCTGCCTGACCGGTCGGGCCGCCGGTTCGCTGCCGGCCGGCGGCGGGCTGCCGCAGGTGTGCCTGTGGCAGGCCGACGCCCTCGGCAGCACGCTCCAGCTCGCGGCCGCCGCTCTCGGCGGCTGTCTGCATCGCCCTCGCGTGGCCGCGCACCCGCCGCAGCCGTCCGACCGACAGCACCCGCGAGCCGGTCGAGGCCGTGCTGCTGCTCGCGGCCCTGTCCGGCACGGTCGTCGTGGCGGCCAGCCGCGACGTCGGCACCTGGCTCGTCGCCCTCGAGCTCGCGACCCTGCCCGTCATCGCGCTCGTCGCCCTCTCCGGCCGACGGTCCGCCGTCGCGGGGGCGACGCAGCTGCTCGTGACCTCGCTCGTCTCCTTCGCCCTGCTCGTGCTCGGTGTCGCCCTGTGGTTCGCCGGGACGGGGAGCCCGTTCCTGACGCCGGACGCGGCGCTGTCGTCCGGTGGCGCGTTCTCGACGGCGTCGGGCGCGGGCTCGACCACGGCGTCGGCAGCGGTCGTCGCCCTGCCGTCCGTCTCGGGTGGGGTCGTCGCGCTCGCAACGGTGCTCGTCGTCGCGGGTGTCGGCTTCAAGCTCTCGCTCGTGCCGTTCCACGCGTGGACGCCCACGGCATACGCCGGTTCGTCGGTGCCCGTGGCGACGTTCCTCGCGACGGTGTCCAAGGTGGCCGCGCTCGCGGCCCTGCTCGTCGTGCTGCGGGCCGTGGCCGTCCTCGGCACGCCCGCCGTGCTGTCGATCGCCGTGCTGTCCGTCGCTCAGCATGACGCTCGGCAACGTCATGGCGCTGCGCCAGGACGACGTCGTGCGCCTGCTCGCGTGGTCGACGGTCGCGCAGGCCGGCTGGGTCGTGCTGCCGCTCGTCAGCATCTCCGCGCTCGGGGTCGGCGCCAGCGCCACCTACCTGCTCACCTACGTCGTCGCGACGCTCGTGGCGTTCGCCGTCGTCGCCGTCATCGTGCGCGACCGGCCCGGTCAGGGCCGCTCGATCGCCGACTACGAGGGCCTGTGGCAGCGCAGCCCCTGGCGCGCCGGCGCCCTCGCCCTGGCCCTGACCTCCCTCGCCGGTCTGCCGCCGGGCGTCATCGGCCTCGTCGGCAAGATCACGGCCCTGCGACCGGTCGTGGCCGAGGGCTGGGTCTGGCTCGCGGTCGTCGCGGCGGTCAACGCCGTCATCGGCGTCGCCGTCTACCTCCGCTGGCTGCGGGCCGTCATCACCGCTCCCGCCG
>CAWKJV010000036.1:0-10584 GCA_963849965.1 uncultured Actinomycetota bacterium
CCCGCCCTCGACCACCTGCTGCCGGTCAGCATGGAGCGGATGAAGGCGTCCTACCCCGAGCTCGAGACCGACTTCAGCCGGATCAGCCAGGTCGCGTATGCCGAGGAGGAGGCGTTCCGGCGCACCCTCAGCTCGGGCACGACGATCCTCGACACCGCGGTGGCGCGGGCCAAGTCGTCCGGTGCGTCGACGCTCGGCGGCGCCGAGGCGTTCGCCCTGCACGACACGTACGGCTTCCCGATCGACCTGACCCTCGAGATGGCGGCGGAACAGGGCCTGCAGGTCGACGAGCCCGGGTTCCGCAGGCTCATGGGCGAGCAGCGGGACCGCGCCAAGGCCGACGCCAGGGCGAAGAGGTCGGCGCACGGCGACACGAGCGTCTACCGGCAGCTGTCCGACACCCTCGGGCGCGACGTCGAGTTCACCGGCTACGACCAGATCGAGACCGACACCCGCATCCGCGGCCTGATCCGGGACGGTGTCGTCGTCGACCGGGTGGGTCCCGGTGACGAGATCGAGCTCGTCCTCGACCGCACGCCGCTCTACGCGGAGTCCGGCGGCCAGCAGGCCGACCACGGCCGCATCCGCCTCGCGAACGGTGCGCTGCTCGAGGTCACCGACGTCCAGCGCCCCATCACCGGCCTCGTCGTGCACCGCGCGACGGTGCTCGAGGGCGAGGCGGGTGTCGGTGACGACGCCGAGGCCGAGGTCGACGTCACGCGCCGCCGCTCGATCTCCCGCGCGCACACCGCGACCCACATGGTCCACCAGGCACTGCGCGACGAGCTCGGCGACACGGCGACGCAGGCGGGATCGGAGAACTCCCCGGGCCGGCTCCGCTTCGACTTCAAGTCGTTGCAGGCCGTCCCCGCGGCGGCGATGGCCGAGATCGAGGGGCGGATCAACGCCGTGCTCCTCGACGACCTGCCCGTGACGGCCGACATCATGGCCATCGACGCAGCCAGGAAGCTCGGCGCCATGGCGCTCTTCGGCGAGAAGTACGGCGAGCGCGTGCGCGTCGTCTCCATCGGTGAGTGGTCGCGCGAGCTGTGCGTCGGCACCCACACGCCCCGCGTCGGTCAGATCGGCGTCGTCAAGCTGCTGGGTGAGAGCTCGATCGGCTCGGGCGTGCGACGCGTCGAGGCGCTGGTGGGCGCCGACGCGTACTCCCACCTCGCGCGCGAGGCCACCATCGTCAGCCAGCTGACCGACACCCTCGGGGTGCGCCGGGACGAGCTGCCCGACCGCATCGCGACGATCCTCGGTCGTCTGCGCGACGCGGAGAAGGAGATCGCGGCCGTGCGGCAGAGCCAGGTGCTCGGTGCAGCCGCCGGTCTCGTCCAGTCCGCGCGCGACATCAACGGCGTGACCTTCGTCAGCCACGACGCGGGTGACGGTGTGACGGGCGACGACCTGCGCAAGCTCGTCACCGACGTCCGTGGCCGCCTCGGCAACGACCGTCCGGTGCTCGTCTCCATGGCAGCCGTGTCCGGCGGCCGCCCGGTCGTGATCGTCGCGACGAACGAGCGTGCGCGGGAGGTGGGTCTCAAGGCCGGTGCGTTCGTCAAGGTCGCGGCCCAGGCACTGGGCGGCGGGGGCGGCGGCAAGGACGACCTGGCCCAGGGTGGCGGCACCGACCCGACGCGCGTGTCGTCCGCGCTCGGCACCGTCGAGGACCAGCTGCACAGCCGGGGCGCCTGACTTGACCGACCCTCACTCCCGAACCGGGGCACGCGTCGGCGTCGACGTGGGCAACGCCCGCGTCGGCGTCGCGGCGTCGGACGCCTCAGGGGTCTTCGCCCACCCGGTGCGCACCCTGCCCCGTGACCTCGAGGCCGACAGCGACGTCGACGCGATCGTCGCGCTCGTGGACGAGCTCGCAGCGATCGAGGTCGTCGTGGGGTTGCCGCGGTTGCTGTCCGGCGAGGAGGGTGAGGCCGCCCGGATCGCGCGCGACTACGCCGGTCGTCTCGCAGCGCGACTGGGTACGGTAGGGGTGCGGATGGTCGACGAACGCTTGACCACCGTGGACGCGCATCGCAGACTACGCGACAGCGGTGTTCCTGGTCGGGGGCAACGGGCCGTCGTGGACCAGGCCGCTGCGGTGCTCATCCTGCAGTCGGCTCTCGACACGGAGTCGCTGTCGGGCCGTCCGCCCGGAGAAACCGTCACGCCAGGGGGCAAACGGAAGAAGGAACGTCGTCGATGAAGGACCATCTCGCAGCATCCATCTTCGGCGACCACGAGGACATCGACCACGAGGGCCACGAGGGCCACGAGGGCGTCGACCACGGCGTCGACGGCTCGGACTCCACCCACGGCCCGGCCGAGGGCACGACGGCCGCCCCTTCCTCGAGCCGGGGCGACATCCGTGCGCAGGAGCTCGCCGGCCGCCGCCGCAGGGGCCGTCGTGCCGACCGAGCGGCAGCCGGGGACGTGCCGCGTGGCAAACCTTCCGTTCTGCGTCGCCTCGTGGTCATCGTCCTCGCCCTCGCCGTCCTCGGTGGTGGCGTCGGAGTCGCGTACAAGGTCCTGCGCCCCGTCGTCGAGGGGTTCCTCGCCTCCAACGACTACCCGGGCCCCGGCACCGGAGAGGTCCGCGTGACCATCGACGCGGGATCCAACGGCACGGCGATCGCCCAGGCCCTCGCCGACAAGGACGTCGTCAAGTCGAGCAAGGCGTTCGTCGACGCCGCCGCCGACGACCCCAGGAGCGCGAGCATCCAGCCGGGCATCTACACGATGAAGAAGCAGATGACGGCGGCCGACGCCCTCGCGCTCCTCGTCGACCCCAAGAACCGCCTGATCACCCGCGTCGTCATCCCCGAGGGGCTCTGGGCGAGCGAGATCTACGCCAAGCTGTCGGCGGCCTCCGGTATCCCCGTCGCCAAGTACGTCGAGGCAGCCAAGCAGGTCGACCAGCTCGGGCTGCCGCCGTCGGCCAAGGGGAACATCGAGGGCTACCTCTTCCCGGCCAGCTACGAGTTCGGCTCCACCTCGACGGCCCTCGACCAGCTCAAGCAGATGGTCGCCGAGTCGACGAAGCGGCTGGACGCACTCGGCCTCTCACCCGACCGCATGGAGCGCGTCGTCACGGTCGCGAGCCTCATCGAGGGGGAGGCCAAGAACGAGGCCGACCGCGCGAAGGTCGCCCGCGTCGTGGAGAACCGGCTGGGGGCCAAGATGTCTCTCGGGTTCGACTCGACGGTGAACTACATCTTCAAGAAACGTGGCGTGCCGACCCAGGCCATGCTCGACAGCAAGAGCCCCTACAACACGCGTCGTGTGCCCGGACTGCCACCCGGCCCCATCTCCAACCCGGGCGAGAGCGCGCTCCGCGCCGCTGCCAACCCGGTCGGCCGGCCCATGGCTCTACTTCGTGACCGTCAACCTCGACACCGGTGAGACGAAGTTCGCCGCGACCTACGAGGAGCACCAGCGCAACGTGGCGCAGTTCCAGAAGTGGTGCACCGACAACAAGGGCAAGTGCTGAGCGAGGGGCGCGGCGGCGCCCGGCACTGTGCGGTGTGGGGCAGTCCGATCAGGCACTCGCTCTCGCCCGTGCTGCACCGTGCGGCTTATGCGGCCCTCGGTCTGGGCGACTGGTCCTACGACCGGCGTGAGGTCGACGAGGGCGGGTTCGCCGACGCCTTCGCCGGGCTCGACGAGACGTGGCTCGGGCTGTCGCTGACCATGCCGCTCAAGGAGGTCGGGCTACGGGCGGCCGCCGCGGTGAGCGACATCGCCGCGGCGACGGGCGCAGCGAACACGCTCGTCCGCGACGTCGACGCCGCAGCCGGCTGGAGCGCGCACAACACCGACGTCCACGGCATCACGATGGCCCTGCGGCTGGCCGGTTGCGCCGACCCCTCGAGCGTGCTGGTCGTCGGGTCCGGCGCCACCGCCCGTTCTGTGGTCGCAGCCCTGACCGGGCCACGCACCACGATCGTGATTCATGGTCCGCGAGCGGGTGCGTCCCGAGACGCTCGCGCACGTCGAGGCGGCCGGCATGACCGCGCACGTCGTCGGCATGGGGGACTGGTCCGCCGCCGCCGATGTCGATGCGGTCATCAGCACGGTGCCGCCCGCGTCGGTGCCCGGGCTTCACACCTTTCCCGGCGCGGCGGGTCGCGTGCGTCGACCCGTCGTCCTCGACGTGGTCTACGGGTCGGGCGTGACGCCCCTGCAGCGGGCTGCCCGCGAGCGCGGTTGGAGCATGGCGGAGGGCACCGACATGCTTCTGCACCAGGCTGCCGAGCAGGTGCGCCTCATGACCGGTCAGCCGGCTCCGCTGGACGCGATGTCGCAGGCTCTGCGGTCGGCCCTCCGGGCGGGCCACGCCTCGGGCACCGACGCCTCCGACGACCGGTGATCGCGCCGATGACGTGGTCCGGGGCATCGGGGGCGCCCTGGTGGTTCGTCGGGCTGCTCGCCGTCGCAGGCGGGCTCGTCGGCGAGGTGCTTCGGCGCCGGCTCGCGACGGGCGACTACCGCCTCGACGACGAGTGCGGGCCGCTCCCGCGGGTGTCGCCGCGGATCGTGCCGGTCGCGCTGGCGCTGCTCTGGGCGTTGCTGGCGTGGCGCTTCGGGCCCCTGTCCGAGTGGGCGTTGAGCCCGGCCTACCTCGCGTTCGCGTTCGTGGCCGTGGCCCTGACGTGGATCGACGCGGACGTGCACCGCCTGCCACGAGGACTGACGCGGCCGGCCTACCCGCTGCTCGTGGCACAGCTCGCCCTGGCGTCGCTCGCCTCGGGCGACTGGGCGGCGCTGCGCAGGGCGGCGATCGCCGGCGCCGTGCTGTGGCTCATCTACTTCGTGCTGGCGCTCGTGGCGGCTCTGCTGGGCAGTGGCTTCGGCTTCGGCGACGTCACCCTCGCCGGGCTGGTCGGTCTGGCGACGGGCTACGTCAGTGTCTCGACGACGCTCGTCGCGTCGTATCGCCGCGTTCATCCTCGCGGGGCTCTACGGGCTCGTGCGCCTCGTCCTGCGCCGAGGCTCGCGCAAGGACGACATCGCCTTCGGGCCGTGGATGCTGCTCGGCTGCTCATCTCCCTCGTCGTGCAGGTGGGCCCGCTGCTCTGAGGGAGGCCGCCTGCCCGTCGAGCGACGCCAGCGGTCCCGCGGAGCGGGCGGGTCGGGGGCCGTGTCGGACCGCGTGGGAGGATCGGGGCATGTTGCGTTGGTTGACGGCCGGTGAGTCGCACGGGCCCGCACTCGTCGCCATGATCGAGGGCCTCCCCGCGGGGGTCGAGGTCGGCGCGAAGGACCTGCAGGCCGCCCTGTCCCGCCGGCGCCTGGGCTACGGCCGCGGCGCGCGGATGAAGTTCGAGCAGGACGAGGTCGAGTTCCTCGGCGGTCTGCGCCACGGGCTGACCCTGGGTTCGCCCATCGCGGTGCGCATCGGCAACAGCGAATGGCCGAAGTGGACCACCGTGATGAGCCCCGAGGCGGTCAGCGACGAGGCGTATGCCGCGTCGGACGACGTCAACGCGGAGAAGGAGGTCGCGCGCAACAAGCCGCTGACCCGTCCGCGGCCCGGCCACGCCGACCTCGTCGGCATGCAGAAGTACGGGCACGAGGACGCACGCCCGGTGCTCGAGCGGGCGTCAGCCCGCGAGACCGCGGCCCGCGTCGCCCTCGGCGAGATCGCGGCCCGCTTCCTCGAGCAGGCCTACGGCATCCGTCTCGTCTCGCACACCGTTGCCATCGGCACCGCCGTCGTGCCCCCGGGCGCCGCCCTCCCCACCCCCGACGACGTCGAGCGCCTCGACGCCGACCCCGTGCGCGCGTTCGACTCCGCGGGCTCGGCCGCGATGGTGGCCGAGGTCGATGCGGCCCGCAAGGACGGCGACACCCTCGGCGGCGTCGTCGAGGTGCTCGCCTACGGCCTGCCGCCGGGCCTCGGCTCGCACGTGCACTGGGACCGCAAGCTCGACGGCCAGCTGGCCCAGGCCCTGATGAGCATCCAGGCGATCAAGGGTGTCGAGGTCGGCGACGGCTTCGAGACCGCCCGCCGCCGCGGCTCCGAGGCGCACGACGAGATGGAGCTCGTCGACGGCGTCATCACCCGCCGCACCGGCCGGGCAGGAGGCACCGAGGGCGGCATGTCGACGGGCCAGGTGCTCCGCGTCCGGGCCGCCATGAAGCCGATCAGCACCGTGCCTCGCGCACTGTCGACGGTCGACGTCGCGACCGGCGAGGCGGCGACGGCCATCCACCAGCGCTCGGACGTCTGCGCCGTGCCCGCCGCCGGCGTCGTCGCCGAGGCGATGGTGGCGCTCGTGCTCGCCGCGTCGTGCCTCGAGAAGTTCGGCGGCGACTCCGTCGCGGAGACGGCACGCAACCACACGGCATACCTCGACGGCATCCGGAAGGGGCTCCGCACGTGGTGAACGAGGCTGTCAGCCGTCCGGTGGCCGTCGTCGTCGGGCCGCCCGGCGCGGGCAAGACCACGGTCGGCAGGGCCCTCGCGACACGTCTGGGGGTGGCGTTCCACGACGTGGATGCCGCGATCGAGGCGGCGCAGGGTCGCTCGATCTCCGACATCTTCGTCGACGACGGCGAGTCCGTCTTCCGCGAGCTCGAGCGGGCCGAGGTGGCCCGCGCGCTCGCGGAGGAGCCGGGCGTCGTCTCGCTCGGCGGGGGAGCCGTCATGGACCCGCTGACCGAGGCCGCCCTCGCCGGCCACGCGGTCGTCTTCCTCGACGTCGCCATCGCCGACGCGAGCCGGCGCATCGGCTTCGACCGCTCCCGTCCGCTGCTGTCGGTCAACCCGCGTGCGTCGTGGGTGCGGATGATGAACGAGCGGCGGCCCACCTACGAGCGCGTGGCGACCGTGCGCGTCGACACCGCGGGGCGCACGCCCGACGAGGTCGTCGACGTCGTCGTGGCAGAGCTCGAGGCGGCCCGCGCGTGAGCGTCTCGACCGCCCCGACGACCATCCCCGTCGGCGACGACTACGACGTCGTCATCGGGTCGGGGGTGCTGGACCGCGTCGGTGACCTCCTCGGCGCCGACGTCGAGCGCGTCCTCGTCGTCCACCCGCCGACGCTGCCCGAGCTCGCGTCGCGGGTGACCGCGGCCCTGAACGAGCTGGGGTATGCCGTCCACGTCGCCGAGGTGCCCGACGCCGAGGCGGCGAAGACCGCGACGGTGGCCGCTGAGCTCTGGTCGCTGCTGGGGCAGGCCGGCTTCACCCGCACCGACGCCGTCGTCGGGGTCGGTGGTGGCACCGTCACCGACCTCGCCGGCTTCGTCGCGGCGTCGTGGTTGCGCGGGGTGCGCGTCGTCCAGGTGCCGACGACCCTGCTCGGCATGGTCGACGCCGCCGTCGGCGGCAAGACCGGCATCAACACCGCCGAGGGCAAGAACCTCGTCGGGGCCTTCCATCCGCCGGCCGGGGTGCTGTGCGACGTCGACGTGCTCGTGACGCTGCCCGAGGCGGACCTCGTGGCCGGGCTCGCCGAGGTGGTCAAGTGCGGCTTCATCGCCGACCCGGTCATCCTCGACCTCGTCGAGGCCGCGGTGACCGCCGACTCCGACCGTCGCGCGCAGCGCGGCGAACCCGCACCTGCGCGAGCTCATCGAGCGGGCCGTCCGGGTCAAGGCCGAGGTCGTCGCCGCCGACCTGCGCGAGAGCTCGCTGCGCGAGATCCTCAACTACGGCCACACGTTCGGCCACGCCATCGAGCAGGTCGAGCACTACACGTGGCGGCACGGTGAGGCGATCAGCGTCGGGATGGTCTACGTCGCCGAGCTCGCCCGACTGACCGGGCACCTCGCCGGCCCCGAGGGCGATGCGCTCGTGGCGCGCCACCGATCGGTCCTCGAGTCGCTCGGGCTGCCGACGACGTATGCCGCGGGTCGCTGGGACGACCTGCTGACCGCGATGCGCCGCGACAAGAAGTCCCGCGGCTCGACGCTGCGCTTCGTCGTGCTCGACGGGCTGGCCCAGCCGAACCGTCTGGCCGGCCCCGACGACGCACTGCTGCAGGCGGCATACGGCCTCGTGTCGCGCCGCGCCGACGCGTCCGCTCACTAGACTCCCCGGCATGACGGCACCCACGGTCTTCGTCCTGTCGGGCCCCAACCTCGACCGCCTCGGCACGCGCGAGCCGGAGGTCTACGGCTCCGACACGCTCGACGACGTGCACGCCGCGGTGCAGCGCGAGGCGCGCGACCTGGGCCTCGTCGCCGACTGTCGCCAGACCAACCACGAGGGCGAGCTCATCGACTGGCTGCACGAGGCCGTCGACGTGGGCGCCGACGTCGTGCTCAACCCGGGCGCCTTCACGCACTACTCGTATGCCGTCCGCGACGCCTGCGCCATCGTGACGACGAGCGGTCGCAGCCTCGTCGAGGTGCACCTGAGCAACCCGGCGTCACGCGAGGAGTTCCGGCACACGTCGGTCGTGGCGGGGGTCGCGACGGGCACCGTCGCCGGCTTCGGCCTCCAGTCCTACCTGCTCGCGCTGCGCGCCCTCGTCTGAGGCCCAGGTCGGGGGCCACCCTCAGCAGGACGGGTGGCCGACGGTGTCGGTGCAGTCGTGCCAGCCGTAGCCGTCTGGGCCGATGGAGTCCTGCTCGAAAACCCGTTGCGAGTGGTGGGACCTGGGTGGCTGGCTGAAGCCACCGAACACGAAGGAGAGTCACGCGCATGTCGCTGCCCACCCCGACGCTGCACACCGCTCGACTCCGACTGCGCCCCTTCGACGACGCGGATGCCGACGACATCTTCGCGTTGCAGAGCAATGCCTCCGTGCTCCGCTACTGGGACGCCCCACCGTGGACCGAGCGCACACGCGCCGAGCGGTTCATCACCGCCTGCAGGCAGATGGCAGAAGACGGCACCGGGGCGCGGCTGGCGGTGGATCGCGTCGCGGACGGGGCCTTCATCGGCTGGTGCACCCTGAACCGGTGGAACCCGGACCACCGTAGCGCGTCGCTGGGCTACTGCTTCGATGAAGCCGCGTGGGGCCGCGGCTACGCCACCGAGGCCGCGGGCGCGTTGCTGCGGTGGGCTTTCAAGACGCTGGATCTCAACCGCGTCCAGGCTGAGGCTGATACTCGGAACGTGGCATCGGCGCGTGTCCTGGAGAAGCTCGGGTTCGTGCATGAAGGGACGTTGCGGGAAGACTGCGTCGTCAACGGCGAGGTCTCGGACTCGTGGGTCTTCGGGTTGATCAGACGGGAGTGGCGGCCCGCCTGACTGCACTCCCTTCCCCAGGCCAGGTCTCGCGGGACGAGTGCACGTGGCGCGTCGGGGTCAGCCCACCGCGAAGACGACAGGGAACGTCCAGCCGATCCCCGCCTGACGAGCGGCCAGCGTGAAGCGGCCGCTGCTGTCCCCGGCATGCACGTTGAAACTGCCGTCACCCTTGATCCCCACGATGTCGACGTGCCCGTCCCGGTTGAGGTCCCCGGCGGAGAAGACCGTCCGGTAGATGCCCCAGCCGGCGCCGACCTGCACGCCGCCACCGGTGAACCCGCCGGCACCGTTGCCCCGGTAGAGGAAGAGCGCCCCGGACGGGGTGCGGCCGAACAGGTCGGGCTTCCCGTCGCCGGTGAAGTCGCCCGCACCGAGCACCCTGTCGAACATGTTCCAGCCGGCGCCGATCTGCACGCCGCCACCGGTGAACCCGCCGGCGCCGTCGCCGCGGTAGAGGAAGAGCGCCCCGGACGGGGTGCGGCCGAGCAGGTCGGGTTTCCCGTCGCCGGTGAAGTCGCCGGGAGAGAAGACGGTGTCGAACATGTTCCAGCCGGCGCCGATCTGCACGCCGCCACCGGTGAACCCGCCGGCGCCGTTGCCGCGGTAGAGGAAGAGCGCCCCGGACGGGGTTCGGGCGACCAGGTCTGCCTTTCCGTCACCGGTGAAGTCGCCAGGGGAGAACACCGTGTTGAACATGTTCCAGCTGAGCCCGATCTGTGACCCGCCGGTGACGTAGCCGGCGCCGTTCCCTCGGTAGAACCGCAGGCCGCCCGTCGAGGTGACCGCAAGGACGTCAGCGATCCCGTCCGCGTCGAAGCCGTGGACGCCGCCCCCGCTCGGGGGTGCCCCGGAGCCGAGTTAATTATACCACACAGTATAGTTTATCCGGATGGATACAAATCAATAGTGTTTATATTCTCTCATATTGATTAATTTTGTGCTCGAACATTTAAAAGTACTATGAGTCATGACGATATTTTAGACAATATGTCTTTATCAGATGATGAGATGTTGGATAATTTAGCAGATGATATGCTACAGGAAATAGAAATGGAACAATCAATTTCCTCCGTACCATCTATTCAATCTACATCCTCAACATTAAATATACAACCTCAAAATACAATGCCTGATTTAGGTCAAATGATGTCACAAATGATGCCAATGCTATCTCAAGTTTTAGCTGGAAATTCTAATGCTCAACAACAATGCACTACAGCAATCACATGAATCTTGGCAAGATATTATTAAACGATATGTTCCAAGTACAGAACAACAAGAATGGATTGATACTATTACAGCAGATCTTACCATACAAAAGGAACAATATAATGGCCCAAAATATCCACCTAGTCGATCATATGCACCACCTTCAA
>CAWKJV010000037.1:0-39004 GCA_963849965.1 uncultured Actinomycetota bacterium
CAACCATGAAGTCCAGACAGTCGAGCGCGGCCCGCACGGCGGCCACGGTCGCCGGCGGCTCGTCCGGGCGCGACGTATGCCGTCCGCGACGTGCGCGTCTGCGCTCGCGGGCCCGCTCCTCCGCCGTGGTGATGGCGTCGCGGGCGGCCCAGTAGGCGGGGCCGTCGTGGATGCCGCGAACGGGGTCGAGCGTCGTCACGGCCCCGCGGCCGAGCCCGAAGCGGACGTCGGTGCGGGAAGAGCTCGGCGCGGACGACGAAGCTGGCCCGGAGGGCGTCCCGAGGGTGGGGTAGACGCCCTGGAACTCGTCGCCGACCGTGATGACGGCGGGTCCTGGCTCGGCACGTCCCCGTTGGCCTCGGCGACGGCGGCCTCGAACCCGTCGTGGAGAGCCTGACGGTCGGCCCGGCTTCGCGGGCGCACGATGTCGCCGATGAGCGCGACGCGTGAAGTGTCATCCTTCAAGTCAGCCATATATAGATCATATCTTCATCTGAGCGGAAATGTAGCCTGGAGTCTTCAGATTGCTGGGTTCAGTCGTCGAGGACCGGGCGGCCCTCGGCGTCACGGCGGCGTTGTCGACGGTGTCGGTCGAGCCGCTGATGTCCATGTCGTCGCGGTGCTCGCCGGTGATCCAGGCGAAGGTGCACCCCGGCGATGAGGCCACCGACGATCGGCGCGACCCAGAAGGCCCACAGCTGGCCGCCGGCGCCGTTGCCGTTGAAGAAGGCGACGGCCGTCGAGCGGGCCGGGTTGATCGAGGCGTTGCTCACCGGGATCGCCACGAGGTAGGCGACCAGCAGGCCGAAGCCGATGGCGAGCGGGGCGAAGCCCTTGGGGGCGTCGGCCTTGGTCGCGCCGAGGATGATGTAGACGAAGAAGGCGGTGACGAGAGCCTCGACGATGAGCACCCGCCGAGCGCGAAGCCACCGGGGGAGTGCTCGCCGTAGCCGTTGGCCGCGAGGTTGCCGGTGACCGGGCGTCCCGTCGAGGAGAGCGCCCGGCGAGGGCGCCACCGGCGAGCAGGCCGCCGACGACCTGGGCGCCGACGTAGGCCGGCACCTCCCGCCACTCGAAGCGGCTCGCGACGGCGATGCCGATGGTGACGGCGGGGTTGAAGTGCGCCCCGGAGACGTGGCCGACGGCATAGGCCATCGTCGTCACGGCGAGGCCGAAGGCGAGGGCGACGCCGAGGTGGCCGATGCCGAGCTGGACCGACTGCCGTCGAGGGCCTGCACGGCGAACTTCGCGTTGAAGATGGCCGAGCCGCAGCCGATGAAGACGAGCCAGAAGGTCCCGAGCGCTTCGACGGCGAGGCGCGAGCTCATCTTGGGGGTGTACATCGGGCTCCTCCAGCGGGGACGTCGAGGCCGTGGCGTCCGGGATGCCCCCGGTGGTCGCAGCGTAGTGGAACGGGTCCGTCGGAGATCGGGGCACGTGGTCAATGGGTGCGTGACGGACGCTCGCGACGTCTATTTCGCTCACCAGCTTGCGGACAAGCGGCTCCGGCAGCTGCTCGCCGCGCCGGACGTGCACGTAGACAGCGCCGGCACCGGTGCGCTGGTCGGCGCCGGCACCGAGTCCGGTTCGGCCGCCCCGGACTGACCGCACCGCCACTTCGGCCGGTTGGGTCAGCGCGGCCGCGATGGGCCAGAATGCACCCATGTCCTCGACGCCTTCCCTCCCGACCACGACGCCGCGCAGCCTCTCGGGCATGCAGCCGACGAGCGACTCGCTCCACCTCGGCAACTACATCGGTGCGCTGGTCGAGTGGGTGCGCCTGCAGGAGACGCACGACGCCTTCTACTTCGTCGCCGACCTGCACGCGCTGACGGTCGCCCCCGACCCGGAGGTGCTGCGCGAGCGCACCCGCATCACGGCGGCGCAGTTCATCGCCGGCGGCGTCGACCCCGTGCGCTCGACGCTCTTCGTCCAGAGCCACATCGCCCAGCACACCGAGCTCTACTGGGTGCTCGGCACGCTCACCGGCTTCGGCGAGGCCAGCCGCATGACGCAGTTCAAGGACAAGTCGGCCAAGGGCACCAACACCAACGTCGGCCTCTTCGCCTACCCCGTGCTCCAGGCCGCCGACATCCTCATCTACGACGCCAACGTCGTGCCGGTGGGGGAGGACCAGCGCCAGCACCTCGAGCTCTCCCGTGACCTCGCCGGCCGCTTCAACCAGCGCTTCGGCGACACCCTCGTCGTGCCCGAGCCGCACATCATGAAGGCGACGGCCAAGATCCAGGACCTCCAGGACCCGACGGCCAAGATGAGCAAGTCGGCGGTGTCCGACGCCGGTCTCGTCAGCCTGCTCGACGAGCCGTCGCGCATCGCGAAGAAGATCCGCTCGGCCGTCACCGACACCGAGCGTGAGATCCGCTTCGACGAGGACAACAAGCCCGGCGTGTCCAACCTGCTCTCGATCCACTCCGCCCTGTCCGGCACGCCGGTGGCCCTCCTCGAGGAGCACTACGCCGGCAAGGGCTACGGCGACCTCAAGAAGGACGTCGCCGAGGTCGTCGTCGAGGCCGTCACGCCGTTCCGCACCCGCACCCTCGAGCTGATGGCCGATCGTGCCGAGCTCGACCGCATCCTCGCCGACGGCGCCGAGCGTGCCGGCGCGGTCGCCGAGGCCACCGTCCGCCGCGTCTACGACAAGGTCGGTCTGCTGCCGCGACTCGGCCGCTGAAAGGCGCACGCACCCAGGTGCGTTGCGCGGCCGCCCCATTCGATACGGTCTGGTGCGTGAGTGATGCGCGCCCGACGACGATCGGCGTCTCGATCCCCATCCCGGCCCCGCACGGAGACTTCCTCCAGCGTCGCCGGGCCGACTTCGGTGATCCCCAGGCGTGGCGGATCCCCACGCACATCACCCTGCTCCCGCCGACCGAGGTCGACGAGCAGACGTATGCCGCCTTCCGCGGCCACTGCGCCGCCGTCGCCGCCGCCCACGCCCCGTTCGACGTCGTGCTGCGCGGCACGGGGACGTTCCGGCCGCTCTCCGACGTCGTCTTCATCCAGGTGGCCCGAGGCGTCTCCAACTGCGAGTCGCTCGAGCGGGCGCTGCGCTCCGGCCCGGTCACCCGCGACCTCGACTTCTACTACCACCCGCACGTCACCGTGGCGCACAACGTCTCCGCGGAGTCCCTCGACCGGGCCTTCACCGACCTCGCCGACTACTCGGTCACCTTCGAGGTCGGCGCCTACCACCTCTACGAGCAGGGCGACGACGGCGCGTGGCGTCCCGTCGACCAGTTCACACTCGACGGGAACTGAGCCGTGGCGGCCCTCCAGCGCGTCCTGGACCGGCTCAAGGCCACCCGCGGCTACCGCGCCTGGACCCGCTACGGCCAGGCCAACGGAGACCTCCTCGCGGCCGGCGTCGGCTACTTCGCGTTCTTCTCCATCTTCCCGGCGCTCGCCCTGGCCTTCGCGATCTTCGGCTTCGTGCTCCAGGGGAGGCCGGACCTCGTCCAGACCATCGCCGAGTCCCTCAACGCCACCCTGCCCGGGATGGTCAAGACGCCGAGCAACCCCAACGGCATCATCAGCGTCACAGGCGCCGGCGAGCCTGACCCTCACGGTGACCGGCATCATCTCGTTCGTGACGCTGCTCCTCGCCGGCCTCGGCTGGGTCGGCGCCCTGCGCACCGGCATCCGCGGGGTCTTCGGCCTCGAGGCGTCCACCGACAGCATGGTGCGCACCAAGGCCCGTGACCTCTTCGTCCTCGTGACGCTCGGCCTGGCGATCGCCCTCTCTGCCATCCTCACCAGCACCGTCGGCGGTCTCACCGAGCGCGTCGCGGGCTGGATCGGCTTGGCGGGCAACGGTTTCCTCGTGGGTCTCGCCGGACTGGTGGTCGGGGTCGTCTTCGACACCCTCATCCTCGTCGTCCTGCTCCGGATGCTCTCCGGGGTGCCGCTGCCGATGCACAACGTCCGTCAGGGAGCCCTCCTCGGCGCGGCCATCCTCACGCTGCTCAAGCTGTTCGGGGGCTTCCTCGTCAGCCACGCGAGCGGCAACCCGGTGCTCGGGGCCGTCGCGGTCGCCGTCGGCCTGCTCTTCTGGCTCAACCTGATGGCGAAGGTCATCCTGCTCTCGGCCGCGTGGGCCGCCAACGACGTCGACCTCGACCACCTCGGCGACGACACCCAGCGCTCGCCCATGGCGCGCGCCCTGCGTCCGGCGTTCATCGCCCCGCTCCGCGCCCCCGCCGACACCAGCCTCGTGCCGTATGCCGCCACCCCCGTCGCGAGGGCCACCGGGACCTCCCGGCGCGGCGAGCCACGCTCACGCGCCACCGACCGCGTCAGCGTCGCCGCGGGAGCTGTTGTCGGCGCGGCCGGAGCCCTGGCCGTCACGGCCGCACGACGCCTGCGCCGCCGCTGACCCGCCGACGCAAACCCCCGACAGCTGTCCGGCAGGCGTGGGTCAGGAACGCCGCTAGGGTGCAGATGTGAAGATCACGGTGGTGGGCCTCGGGTACGTGGGCCTGTCCAATGCCGTGATCCTCGCCCGGCACAACGAAGTTGTCGCGCTCGAGGTGGATGCTGCCCGGGCTGATCTGGTCAACTCCGGCCGGTCGCCGATCATCGACGCCGACCTCGAGGCCTACCTCGCCCGTGGCGGCCTCAACCTCCGAGCGACCACGGACCCGGGGGAGGCCTACGCAGGGGCGTCCTTCGTCGTCATCGCGACGCCCACCGACTACGACCCGCACACCATGCGCTTCGACACCACGTCGGTCGAGCAGGTCCTCGGGGCCGTGGCGCGTCACGCTCCGCAGTCCACAGTGATCATCAAGTCGACGGTCCCGGTGGGCTTCACCGTCCGGATGCGCCAGGCCCACCCCTCCCTGCGCATCATCTTCTCCCCCGAGTTCCTCCGTGAGGGGAAGGCGCTGTGGGACAACCTGCACCCGAGTCGCATCGTCGTGGGCGACCCCGGCCCGGAGGCCAAGGAGTTCGCGTCGCTGCTGGCGGAGGGCGCCGACGACGAGGAGGTGCCGGTCCTCTTCACCGAGCCCACGGAGGCCGAGGCGATCAAGCTCTTCGCCAACACCTACCTCGCGATGAGGGTTGCCTACTTCAACGAGCTCGACACGTACGCCGCGACGCATGCCCTGGACACGCGGTCGATCATCGAGGGAGTGGGACTCGACCCGCGCATCGGCTCCCACTACAACAACCCGTCGTTCGGCTACGGAGGCTACTGCCTGCCGAAGGACACCCGGCAGCTGCTCGCCAACTACGACGAGGTGCCCCAGAACCTCATCCACGCCATCGTCGAGTCCAACACGACCCGCAAGGATTTCATCGCGAGCGACATCGTGGCTCGCGACCCGAAGGTCGTCGGGATGTACCGGCTCGTCATGAAGTCCGGCTCCGACAACTTCCGGGCCTCGAGCATCCAGGGGATCATGAAGCGGATCAAGGCTCGCGGCATCGAGGTCGTCATCTACGAGCCGTCCCTCGAGGACGACGACTTCTTCCACTCGCGCGTCATCCGGGACCTCGACGAGTTCACGTCCCTGGCCGACGTCATCGTCGCCAACCGGCACGCCGACGAGCTCGACTGCGTCCGTCACAAGGTCTACACGCGCGACATCTACGGCCGCGACTGACCCGAGACCTCGTCGGGACGGCATACGTCGTCGTCAACGCACGCAAAGACGAACCCGCCCCGGTGATCCGGGGCGGGTTCGTCTGCGGTGCGGTGTCGGACGCAGTATCACTCGCCGTGCACGAGGGCGTGGCGCAGGTCCTTGTTGAGCTGGTTGATGACGTCCATCGGGATCTCCTTCGGGCACGCCAGCGAGCACTCGCCGATGTTCGTGCAGCCGCCGAAGCCCTCGTGGTCGTGCTGGCTGACCATGCTGACGACGCGGGCGTCCCGCTCCGGCTGGCCCTGGGGGAGCTCGCCGAGGTGCGTGATCTTCGCGCCCATGAAGAGCATGCCGGACGCGTTCGGGCAGGCCGCGACGCAGGCGCCGCACCCGATGCACGCGGCCGCCATGAAGGCGCGGTCGGCCTTCTGCTTGGGCACCGGCACCGAGTGGGCCTCGGGGGCCGCGCCGGTGTTGGCGCTGATGAAGCCGCCGGCCTGGATGATGCGGTCCAAGGACGAGCGGTCGACGACGAGGTCCTTGATGACGGGGAAGGCGTCGGCGCGCCACGGCTCGACGGTGATCTCGTCGCCGTCGGAGAAGCTGCGCATGTGCAGCTGGCACGTCGTCGTGACCTCGGGGCCGTGGGCCTTGCCCGAGATCATCAGGCCGCACATGCCGCAGATGCCCTCGCGACAGTCGGAGTCGAACGCGATCGGCTCCTCGCCACGGGCGTTGAGCTGCTCGTTGAGCACGTCGAGCATCTCGAGGAACGACATGTCCTCGGAGATGTCGGTGACGGGGTAGGTCACCATCTCGCCCTTGGACTTCGGGCCGGCCTGACGCCAGATCTTGAGGGTGAGATTCACTTGTAGCTCCGCTGCTTCAGCTCGACGAATTCGTAGACCAGGTCCTCCTTGTGCAGGACCGGCGGGCCGTCCTGTCCGCCCCACTCCCACGCTGCGACGTAGGCGAACTCGTCGTCGTGACGCAGCGCCTCGCCGTCCTCGGTCTGGGACTCGGCGCGGAAGTGGCCGCCGCAGGACTCGCGGCGGTGCAGCGCGTCGACGCACATCAGCTCACCGAGCTCGAGGAAGTCGGCGACGCGGCCGGCCTTCTCGAGGCTCTGGTTGAGCGTGTCGGCGCTGCCGAGCACCTTGACGTTGCGCCAGAACTCGTCGCGCAGGCCGCGGATGAGGTCGATGGCCTTGAGCAGGCCCTCCTCGGAGCGCTCCATGCCGCAGTACTCCCACATGATGTCGCCGAGCTCCTTGTGGAAGGAGTCGACCGAGCGGTCGCCGTTGATCGACAGGAGCTTCGGCACGCGCGCGTCCACCGAGGCACGGGCCTCGGCGACCGCCTCGTGGTTTCGTCGAGCTTCTCGAACGGGCCCGCGAGAGGTAGTCGCGGATCGTGTGCGGGCAGCACGAAGTAGCCGTCGGCGAGACCCTGCATGAGCGCGCTCGCGCCGAGGCGGTTGGCGCCGTGGTCGGAGAAGTTCGCCTCACCGGTGACGAAGAGGCCCGGGATGCTCGACTGGAGGTCGTAGTCGACCCACAGGCCGCCCATCGTGTAGTGGACCGCGGGGTAGATGCGCATCGGCACCTCGTAGGGGTTCTCACCCGTGATCCGCTGGTACATGTCGAGCAGGTTGCCGTACTTCTCCGCGACGGCGTCGGCGCTCATCCGCTTGAGGGCGTCGGTGAAGTCGAGGTAGACGCCGCGGCGGAAGTCGCCGACCTTGGGGCCGACGCCGCGACCCTCGTCGCAGACGTTCTTGGCCTGACGGCTCGCGATGTCGCGGGGCACCAGGTTGCCGAACGAGGGGTAGATCCGCTCGAGGTAGTAGTCGCGGTCCTCCTCGGGGATCTCCCGCGGGTCCTTCTCGCAGTCGGCGGCGTTCTTCGGCACCCAGATGCGGCCGTCGTTGCGCAACGACTCCGACATGAGCGTCAGCTTGCTCTGGTGCTCGCCGGCCACGGGGATGCAGGTCGGGTGGATCTGCGTGTAGCAGGGGTTGCCGAAATAGGCGCCCTTGCGGTGCGCGCGCCACGTCGCGGTGACGTTGCTGCCCATCGCGTTGGTCGAGAGGTAGAAGACGTTGCCGTAGCCCCGGACGCGAGCACGACCGCGTCGGCGAGGTGCGTCTCGATCTCGCCGGTGACGAGGTCGCGGGCGATGATGCCGCGGGCCTTGCCGTCGACGACGACGACCTCGAGCATCTCGTGGCGGCTGAACATCTCGACCGTGCCGGCCGCGACCTGGCGCTCGAGCGCCTGGTAGGCGCCGATGAGCAGCTGCTGGCCCGTCTGGCCGCGCGCGTAGAACGTGCGTGAGACCTGGACGCCGCCGAAGGAGCGGTTGTCGAGCAGGCCGCCGTACTCGCGGGCGAAGGGCACGCCCTGCGCGACGCACTGGTCGATGATGTTGGTGCTGACCTCGGCGAGGCGGTAGACGTTCGACTCGCGCGAGCGGTAGTCGCCGCCCTTCACGGTGTCGTAGAAGAGGCGGTAGACCGAGTCGCCGTCCTCCTTGTAGTTCTTGGCGGCGTTGATGCCACCCTGTGCGGCGATCGAGTGCGCCCGGCGCGGGGAGTCCTGGTAGCAGAAGGACTTCACCTGGTAGCCGGCCTCACCGAGGGTCGCGGCGGCCGCGCCTCCGGCCAGACCGGTGCCGACGATGATGACCGAGAGCTTGCGACGGTTGGCCGGGTTGACCAGCGAGGCCTCGAACTTGCGGGTGTTCCAGCGCTTGTCGATGGGACCGGCCGGGGCCTTCGTGTCGCGGATCGGCTCGCCCTCGGCGTAGAGGCCGTGGACGAGTCCGGCGACGCGGCGGTCGTCGAAGCGGTGGGGGGTGTCGTGGTCACAGGTCAGCTTCCCTTGACGATTCCGAAAAGGATGGCGAGCGGCGGGAGCGCGAAGCCCACGCTCGTGACGAGCGCGATGACCGTCCCGAGCGTCTTGGCGCGTCGGCGGGCGGCGGCGTTGCCGGCCCAGCCCATGGTCTGGGTGGCGCTCCACACGCCGTGGTAGAGGTGCAGCCCGAGAGCGACGAGGGCGAGCAGGTAGATGAGGACGACCCACCACACCTGGAAGCTGCTGATGACGAGCAGGCCGGGGCTGCCTTGAGCCGCAACCGATCCCACGTTGAACTTCAGGATCGTGAACTGGAGCAGGTGCCACACGAGGAAGAGCAGCAGGGCGACCCCGCCCCAGCGCATCATGCGGCTCTTGATGGTGGCCTTCGCTGCCTCGCGAGCGACGTACCGCGTCGTGCGCGCGCCGTGGGCCCGACTCCACAGGGAGAATGCCGCCCAGGCGTGCGCCACGAGGGCCACGATGAGGGCCGCGCGGAACAGCCAGAGGAATCCGCCGTACGGCAGGAACGGGGTGAACATCGTCCGCAGGTGCTCGGCGTACTCGTTGAACGCGCCGACGCCGCCGAAGATCTTGAGGTTGCCGTACATGTGCAGCAGGACGTAGAACACGAACAGGGCGCCCGAGACGGCCATGAGCATCTTCATGAAGACGGTGCTCCGGCGGCCCACTGCGCGTCGATCCGATCCCGTCACCGGGAGAGTTTTGGTGGCCACGGAAGGAACCTTATCCCCGTGGCTCTGTCGGGCCTGACGGCTACCGCCCGGTACACGCCGAGTGTGACCATTTCCACTGTGGTCGGCCGGCCCTGCCGTCAGCCCGTCGTCAGGCCTGTCGTCAGCGCTTGCGCAGGCCGATCTTCGAGCCGAGCCAGACGAGCGGGTCGTAGTGGCGACCGACCACTCGCTCCTTCATCGGGATGATCGCGTTGTCGGTGATCTTGATGTGCTCGGGGCAGACCTCGGTGCAGCACTTCGTGATGTTGCACATCCCGATGCCCTGCTCGTCGCGGGCGAAGTCCGCGCGGTCGTCCCGGGCATCGAGCGGATGCATGGCGAGCTCGGCGGCGCGGATGAGGAAGCGGGGGCCGGCGAACGCCGCCTTGTTCTCCTCGTGGTCACGCACGACGTGGCAGGTGTCCTGGCAGAGGAAGCACTCGATGCACTTGCGGAACTCCTGCGAGCGCTCGACGTCGACCTGCTGCATGCGGTACTCGCCCGGCGCGAGGTCCGGGGGAGCGAAGGCCGGGATCTGGCGCGCCTTGGTGTAGTTGAAGGACACGTCGGTGACGAGGTCCCGGATCACGGGGAACGCGCGCAACGGGGTGACGGTGACCGTCTCGGTCTCGCTGAAGGTGGACATCCGGGTCATGCAGAGCAGCCGCGGCATGCCGTTGATCTCGGCACTGCACGATCCGCACTTGCCGGCCTTGCAGTTCCAGCGCACCGCGAGGTCCCCGGACTGGGTCGCCTGGAGCCGGTGGATGATGTCGAGGACGACCTCGCCCTCGTTGACCTCGACGGTGTAGTCGACGAGCTCGCCGCCCTCGGCGTCGCCGCGCCAGACCCGGAACCTCGCGTCGTAGCTCATGACCCGCTCCTGCCTGTCGTGTCGCCGTTCGTCGCGGCGGCCGCCATCTCCTCCGGCGTCAGGTACTTCGCCAGCTCGTCCGTCTCGAAGAGGGCGAGCAGGTCCGCGCGCATCGCCGGCATCGTCTGCTCCTCCACGCGTATGCCGTCGCCCTCGGCCGAGCAGATGAGGTTGCGACTGCGCCACTGCGGGTCCATCTTCGGGTAGTCGTCGCGGGTGTGGCCGCCGCGGGACTCCTGCCGCAGCAGAGCCGCTCGCGCCACGCACTCGCTGACGGCGAGCATGTTGCGCAGGTCCAGCGCGAGGTGCCAGCCGGGGTTGAACTGACGGTGTCCCTCCACGGTGAGGTGCCGGGCGCGCTCCTTGAGCTGCTCGAGCTTGGCGAGCGCGGCCTCGATCTCCTCAGCGGTTCGGATGATGCCGACGAGGTCGTTCATCGTCTGCTGCATCTCCTGGTGCAGGGTGTAGGGGTTCTCGCCCCCCTCCTCCTCGAAGGGCGCGACGGCCGTCGCCGCTGCCGCGTCGATGACCGACTGGTCGGCACTCGGGCGGCGCTCGCCGAGACCCTGGACGTATGCCGCTGCGCCGCGTCCGGCGCGGGCGCCGAAGACGAGCAGGTCGGACAGCGAGTTGCCGCCGAGGCGGTTCGACCCGTGCATGCCGCCCGAGACCTCTCCGGCCGCGAAGAGGCCGGGCACCCGGGCAGCGGCCGCCGTGTCGGGGTCGACCTCGACACCGCCCATGACGTAGTGGCACGTCGGGCCGACCTCCATCGGCTCCTTCGTGATGTCGACGTCGGCGAGCTCCTTGAACTGGTGGTGCATCGACGGGAGCTTCTTGAGGATCTCCTCGGGCGGGCGCCGTGAGGCGATGTCGAGGAAGACGCCGCCGTGCGGTGACCCCCGGCCGGCCTTGACCTCGGAGTTGATGGCGCGCGCCACCTCGTCGCGGGGGAGCAGCTCGGGCGGCCGCTTGTTGTTGTCCGGGTCGGTGTACCAGCGGTCGCCCTCGTCCTCGGACTGGGCGTACTGCCCCCGGAAGACGTCCGGCACGTAGTCGAACATGAAGCGCTTGCCCTCGGAGTTCTTGAGGACGCCACCGTCACCGCGCACCGACTCGGTGACCAGGATGCCCTTGACCGAGGGCGGCCAGACCATGCCCGTCGGGTGGAACTGGACGAACTCCATGTTGACGAGGGTCGATCCCGCGCGGAGGGCCAGGGCGTGCCCGTCGCCGGTGTACTCCCACGAGTTCGACGTGACCTTGAACGACTTGCCGATGCCGCCGGTCGCGAGCACGACGGCCGGCGCGTTGAAGCGCACGAAGCGGCCGGACTCGCGCCGGTAGGCGAAGGCGCCGGCGATGGCGCCGTCGGGTGAGGTGAGCAGGTCGGTGATCGTCACCTCGGCGAACACCTTGAGCCGGCTCTCGGGGTCGCCCGACTCGCGCTCGTCGTCCTGCTGGAGCGAGACGATCTTCTGCTGCATCGTGCGGATGAGCTCGAGTCCGGTGCGGTCGCCGACGTGGGCGAGGCGCGGGTACTCGTGGCCGCCGAAGTTGCGCTGGCTGATCCGGCCGTCCGGCGTGCGGTCGAAGAGGGCGCCGTACGTCTCCAGCTCCCACACCCGGTCCGGAGCCTCCTTGGCGTGCAGCTCGGCCATCCGCCACGAGTTGAGGAACTTGCCGCCGCGCATCGTGTCGCGGAAGTGGACCTGCCAGCTGTCGTGGCTGTTGACGTTGCCCATGCTCGCCGCGATGCCACCCTCGGCCATGACGGTGTGCGCCTTGCCGAACAGGGACTTGCAGATGATGGCCGTGCGCAGTCCCGCCTCGCGGGCCGCGATCGCGGCCCGCAGGCCCGCGCCGCCGGCCCCGACGATGAGGATGTCGTAGTCGTGGGTCTCGAGGTCGCTGGCCATCAGTTGAAGAACCTCAGATCGGTCAGGGCCCCGGACGCGACGAGGGCGATGTAGGCGTCGGTCACCATGAGCGTGCCGAGCGTGGTCCAGGCGAGCTCCATGTGCCGGGTGTTGAGGCGCGAGACGGCGCTCCATGCCCGGTAGCGCACCGGGTGCTTGGAGAAGTGCTTGAGCCGGCCTCCGATGAGGTGACGGCACGAGTGGCACGACGCCGTGTAGAGCCAGAGGAAGGCTGCGTTGACGAGCATGATGAGCGTCCCCAGGCCCATGCCGACGCTGCCGTCCTTGCCGTGGAAGCCGTCGAACGCGTCCAGCGTGTTCATCGCCGAGACGACGATCGCGGCGTAGAAGAAGTAGCGATGGATGTTCTGCAGGATGAGGGGGAAGCGGGTCTCACCGGTGTAGGTGGCGTGCGGCTCGGCCACGGCGCAGGCCGGCGGTGAGAGCCAGAACGACCGGTAGTACGCCTTGCGGTAGTAGTAGCAGGTGAGGCGGAAGCCGAGCAGGAACGGCAGCACGAAGAACGCGAACGGAACGAGCGGGGGGAGCTCACCCATCCAGGTGCCGAGATGGCGCGCG
Source organism: uncultured Actinomycetota bacterium (assembly GCA_963849965.1). GTDB lineage: Bacteria > Actinomycetota > Actinomycetes > Actinomycetales > Dermatophilaceae > Terrabacter. The sequence goes on from CAWKJV010000037.1 coordinate 12,577, forward strand.
TCCGGGAGGCACGAGGCCGTGACGCAGGGCGAGTAGAACGGCGTGAGGTAGTGGTACGGCTCGACGAAGTAGTACCGCTGCATGGAGGTCCGGACCAGCGCGTAGAGCAGCCAGAGGACGAGCAGGCTGAAGGTGACGAGCGGCTGCACCCACCATCGGTCGACCCGGAGTGTCTTCTCGGCGATCGTCGCGCGACCCGGTGACCCGACGCCGCGGGGGCCGGAACCCCCCGCACTGGAAGCCGGGTCGAGCCTCGTCTCACTCATCGTGCGAACCTCCACCGTCGTTGGTTGAGCGCCGCCGCCACTCTAGTGTCACCGTGCGTCGCAGCAGGGTGAACGCGACTCACTCGCGTGTGGCGCACGCGGACCCTGGCTGGTGAGGCAGCCGTGGAGGATGCCGGCTTTGCGCAGCAGCCGTTCGATCCGCCCGGGCGATCCGATGCCGCCAGATGTCCCTGAAAGCCGGACACATCCCGTTTCCGACCCTAGAGTCGGCGCGACCCGGGACGCATGCCCCGGAGACGACACAGGGAGACCACCGTGACCCAGCCCCACACCGAGCCGCAGACCACGCAGGCGTGGCCGCCGCCGCCCCCCGCGTTCGCCGCACCAGCGCCGGCCGCGACGACCGCAGGAACCGTGGCCCCGTGGCAGCAGCCCGGACCGTTCGCCCAGGTCGCGAACGGACCGGTCGGAAAGGTTCGGTCGACGGGCTCCTGCATCCTGCTGAGCATCGTCACCCTCGGCATCTATCCGATGGTCTGGTACTACCAGACCCACGAGGAGATGAAGCGTCACACCGGCGAGGGCCTGGGCGGCGGTCTGGCGCTCGTCATTGCGATCTTCTTCGGAATCGTCCTCTCCTTCCTGACCCCGGGGGAGGTGGGCCGCCTCTACGAGCGACGCGGCCAGCAGGCGCCGGTCTCAGCGGTGACGGGGCTGTGGACGCTGCTCGGCGCCATCATCGTCATCGGTCCGATTGTGTGGTTCGTCAAGACCAACGGCGCCCTCAACGCGTACTGGCGTTCGGTGGGTGCGCGCGGATAGCACCGCAGCCGTCAGGCGGCGAGCAGCCGCGCAGTCCGCGGACGACGCGGCCGCCTAGGGTGAGCGCATGGTGCTCCACGAGGCGGCCGCGGCGCTCGACTGGGTGATGGACAAGTCCCTGGTCCTCGGCTACACGAAGATCGGTCCGGCCGTGCGCCGGAACTGGTGGCCGCAGGACCCGGTGCCGGGCGCCCTGGTCGGACGCCACGTCCTCGTCACGGGCGCGAGCGGCGGCCTCGGTCTCGCCACGGCGCGCGGGCTCGCCCGGCTCGGCGCCGCGGTGCACATCACCGGCCGCGACGCCTCGCGGCTCGACGACGCGCGCTCCCTGCTGGCCGAGGAGCAGCCCCTCGCCGAGGTGACGGCCCACGTCGCGGACGTCAGCGACCTCGCGGCGACGGCGGAGTTCGCCGCGAGAGCTCTCCGCGCAGGTGCCGCGCCTGCACGCCGTCGTGCACAACGCCGGCGTCATGCCACCGAAGCGCACGGTCACGCCGGAGGGGCACGAGCTGGCCCTCGCCACGCACGTGCTCGGCCCGCACGTGCTGACCTACGGCCTGCGCAAGGCGCTCGCCGGCGGTCGCGTCGTCCTCGTGACGTCGGGCGGTGCCTACGGCCAGCGCCTCGACGCCGATGATCCCGAGTACACGGCGGGCGACTACTCCGGGGTCACGGCCTATGCCCGGACCAAGCGCATGCAGCTCGTCCTCACCGAGCTCTGGGCCCGCGACCTGGAGCTCGACGGCATCCGCGTCCACTCGATGCACCCCGGCTGGGCCGACACCCCGGGCATCACCGACTCGCTGCCCCGCTTCGCCGCCGTCACCGGGCCGCTGCTGCGCGACGCCGACTCGGGCGCCGACACCGCCGTGTGGCTCACCGGCACCGCCGACCCCATCGGCACCGGCGGCTTCTGGCACGACCGGCGCCGGCGCCCGACGCACTACGCGCCCGTCGGCATCGAGACGCCCCAGCAGGTCGCGCAGTTCTGGGACTTCGTCCTGGACGCGACCGAGCAGCCCGCGCGGGGCGCCTGAGCCAGGCGGACGGCATACGCCCTCGGCGGGTCAGGCCGGCGCGCCGCCCGCCAGATAGGTCGTGAGGGAGGCTCGCCAGTCGCCGATGGGGGTGACGCCGGCGCGCTCGAGCGAGTCGTGCGACAGCACGCTCCACGAGGGCCTCGGGGCCGGCAGCCCCAGGGCCTGGCTCGTCGTCGGCTGCACCCGCTCGGGGTCGAGGCCCCGCTCCTCGAAGACGGCCTGGGCCAGGCCGCGCCACGTCGTGCGCCCTGACGCGGTGCCGTGGTGCACGCCGTAGGAGGCCGGTGCGGCGACGAGCCGGACGATGAGGTCGGCCAGGTCGACGGTCCACGTCGGCTGTCCGACCTGGTCGTCGACGACCGTCAGCGTTTCGCGCTCGGCGGCGAGGCGCAGCATCGTCGTGACGAAGTTGCCGCCGCCCGCGCCGTAGAGCCACGCGGTGCGGATGATCCACGACTCGGGGCACAGGGCCTGCACGGCCCACTCGCCGGCGGCCTTGGTGCGGCCGTAGGCCGAGCGGGGGGCGATGGGGTGGTCGACGGCATACGGCTCGCTGGCCGTCGCCGTCGAAGACGTAGTCGGTCGAGATCTGCACCATGCGGGCCCCGGCCCGTGCTGCGGCCCGGGCGAGGTTGGCGGCGCCGACGGCGTTGACGGCGAAGGCGCCGGCCTCGTCGGTCTCGGCGGCGTCGACCGCGGTCCACGCGGCGCAGTTGACGACGAGGTCGTGCCCCTCGACGCCGGCCAGGCACTCGGACGGGTCGGTGACGTCGAGGTCGCCGCGGTCCATCAGGGTGACGACGTGCCCGGCCGCGCGCAGCGCGGGGACGAGGTCGTGGGCGAGCATGCCGCCGGCGCCGGTGACGAGGACCCGCAGCGCGTCGCCTGCGACGGGGCTCACCGGCCCAGCCTGGCGTAGGTGTGCTCGGCCTCGTCCTTGGCGGTCTGCCACCACGCCTCGTTGTCGCGGTACCACGCGACGGTCGCCTCGAGGCCGGCGCGGATGTCGCTGTAGCGGGGGCGCCAGTCGGTCTCGGCGCGCAGCTTGGTGGAGTCGATGGCGTAGCGCAGGTCGTGACCGGGACGGTCGTTGACGTGCTCGAACCAGTCGGCGGGCTGGCCCATCAGCTCGAGCAGCAGCTGCACGATCTCGAGGTTGTTGCGCTCGCCGTCGGCGCCGATGAGGTAGGTCTCGCCGAGACGTCCCTGCTCGAGGATCGCGATGACGGCGTCGTTGTGGTCATCGACGTGGATCCAGTCGCGGACGTTGAGCCCGGAGCCGTAGAGCTTGGGCTTGGTGCCTTGGAGGATGTTGGTGATCTGGCGGGGGATGAACTTCTCGACGTGCTGGCGCGGGCCGTAGTTGTTCGAGCAGTTCGACACTGTCGCGTTGATGCCGAACGAGCGGATCCACGCGCGGACGAGCAGGTCGGCGCCGGCCTTGGTCGCCGAGTAGGGGCTCGAGGGGTTGACCGGGGTGGCCTCGGTGAAGCGCTGCGGGTCGTCGAGCTCGAGGTCGCCGTAGACCTCGTCGGTGGAGATGTGGTGCAGCCGCTTGCCGTGCTTGCGGATCGCCTCGAGCAGGGTGAAGGTGCCGACGACGTTGCTCTCGACGAAGGGCCACGGGCTGTCGAGGCTGTTGTCGTTGTGCGACTCGGCCGCGAAGTGCACGACGACGTCGCAGTCGGCCACGAGCGGGTCGACGACGGCCGCGTCGGCCACCGACCCGACCACGAGACGCACGTCACCGAGCCCCGTCCCCAGCCCCGTCACCGAGGACGGGATCGAGCGAGGCCCGGTTGGCGGCATACGACATCGAGTCGAGCACGGTGATCGACCAGTCGGGCCGGGTCTGCGCGGGTGCGGAGGACGAAGTTCGAGCCGATGAAACCGGCCCCACCCGTGACGAGAAGACGCATGGCGCGGAGCCTACCGAACCTCTCACCGGTCGGGATTCCCGCGGGGACGCCGCGGGGACGCCGCGGGGCGGCCACGGCGGGCCAACCGGCCCCGTGGCCGTGTTCCGTATGCTGCCGCACGTGCATATCTCGGTGATCGGCTGTGGCTATCTGGGCGCGGTTCACGCTGCGTGCATGGCGGGGCTCGGCCACGACGTGGTGGGCCTCGACGTCGACGCCGCCAAGGTCGACCGGCTCGGCAGGGGGGTGGCGCCTTTCCACGAGCCCGGCTTCGAGGAGGTTCTCACCGAGGCGCTCGCCTCGGGGCGGCTGACCTTCACGACTGATCCCAGCGCCATCACCGAGTGCGACCTGCACTTCATCGCCGTCGGCACCCCGCAGCGGGCCAGGCAGCTATGCCGCAGACATGACCTACGTCTGGTCGGCCGTGGACACCGTCGCTGGAGCACGCCAAGGTGCCCGACGGCGGCCCGGCCGTCATCGTCGGCAAGTCGACGGTGCCCGTGGGCACCGCGCAGGCGATCGCCGACCGGGTGGCCGGCGCAGACCTCGACGCGGTCGTGGTGTGGAACCCGGAGTTCCTCCGCGAGGGCTATGCCGTCGCAGGACACGACAGCCCCCGACCGGATCGTCTACGGCCTTCCCGAGGACCGGGAGCGCGGCGAGATCGGCCGGGCCGCCCTCGACCGGGTCTATGCGCCCATCCTCGAAGCGGGGCACGCCGCGACTGGTGGTCAACTACCCCACGGCCGAGCTCGTCAAGGTCGCTGCCAACTCCTTCCTCGCCACGAAGATCTCGTTCATCAACTCGATGGCCGAGCTGTGCGACGCCACCGGCGGCGACGTCGCGCGCCTCGCCGAGGCGATCGGGCACGACGAGCGCATCGGCCACAAGTTCCTTCGCGCCGGCATCGGCTTCGGCGGCGGCTGCCTGCCCGAAGGACATCCGCGCCTTCATGGCCCGCGCCGGCGAGCTCGGCGTCGACCAGTCGCTGACCTTCCTGCGCGAGGTCGACTCGATCAACCTGCGCCGGCGCGACCACGCCGTCGACGTCGCCGCCGAGATGGCCGGCGGTCGCCTCGTCGGGGTCAAGGTGGCGGTGCTCGGCCTCACCTTCAAGCCCGACAGCGACGACGTGCGCGACTCGCCCGCCCTCGACATCGCCGGACGGCTCTGGGGACGCGGCGCCACCGTCGTCGCGACCGACCCCGCCGGCGCCGACGCCCGTCCGGGCGATGCGGCCCGACCTGCACGTCGTCGACACAGCCGACGAGGCGCTCGATCGGCGCCGACATCGTCATGCTGCTCACCGAGTGGCCCGAGTACGTCGCCCTCGATCCCGCCCGAACCCGTTCGCTCGTGCGGACGCCGCGCATCATCGACGGTCGCAATGCCCTCGACCCGCGGGCCTGGGCCGACGCCGGCTGGGACTACCGGGGGATGGGGCGCACCGCCTCGACCTGGTGACGCGCGGAATGGCGCTCATGGACACCTGCGGTGCGCGCTCGAGGCCCGGGCGGCACCGTCCCCTACGCTGGCGACCATGAAGGGCATCATCCTCGCCGGGGGCACCGGCAGCCGGCTTCACCCGATCACCCGCGGCATCAGCAAGCAGCTGATGCCCGTCTACGACAAGCCGATGGTCTACTACCCGCTCTCGACGCTGATGATGGCCGGCATCCGCGAGGTGCTCGTCATCACCACGCCCGCAGGACGCGGAGCAGTTCGAGCGTCTCCTCGGCGACGGCTCGCAGTGGGGGATGAGCATCACGTATGCCGTGCAGGCGAGCCCCGACGGCCTCGCCCAGGCCTTCATCCTCGGCGCCGACTTCATCGGCGACGACAGCGTGGCCCTCGTGCTCGGCGACAACATCTTCTTCGGCCCCGGCCTCGGCACGCGGCTGCAGGACAACACCGACGTCGTCGGCGGGCACGTCTTCGCCTACCGCGTCGCCGACCCGACGGCCTACGGCGTGGTCGAGTTCGACGACGACGGGAGGGTGCTCTCCATCGAGGAGAAGCCGGAGAAGCCGAGGTCGAGCTATGCCGTGCCCGGCCTCTACTTCTACGACAACGACGTCGTCGAGATCGCCCGCGGCCTGACGCCGAGCGCCCGGGGCGAGCTGGAGATCACCGCCGTCAACGACGCGTACCTGCGCCGCGGCGACCTCACCGTGAGCGTCCTGCCCCGCGGCACGGCCTGGTTCGACACCGGCACCTTCGAGGGCCTCATCGAGGCCAGCCAGTTCGTCCACGTCGTCGAGGCGCGGCAGGGTCAGAAGATCGGGTGCGTCGAGGAGATCGCCTGGCGTCAGGGCTGGCTCACCGACGAGCAGCTCGCGGTGCACGCCGAAGACCAGGTCAAGAGCGGCTACGGCGTCTACCTGCACTCCCTCATCGCCGAAGGACGGGAACGACGCTGATGGACATCCGCCCCCTGTGGATCTCCGGCGCCTGGGAGATCACGCCGCGCCAGTTCCCCGACGGGCGCGGCGTGTTCCTCGAGTCGTTCCGCGGCGACCACCTCGCCGAGGTCGTCGGGCACCGGCTCGACGTGGTGCAGACCAACGTCTCGGTGTCTGCCCGCGGCACGGTGCGGGGGATCCACTTCGCCGACGTGCCCGATCGGGCAGGCGAAGTACGTCACCGCCGTGTCGGGCTCGCTCATCGACTACGTCGTCGACCTGCGGGTCGGCTCGCCGACCTTCGGGCAGTGGGACTCGGTGCTGCTCGACGCGGTGGACCGGCGCGCCGTCTACCTCTCCGAGGGTCTCGGCCACGCGTTCTGCGCCCTCGAGGACGGCACCACCGCGCACTACCTGTGCTCGGCGGCCTACAACCCCGAGGCCGAGCACGGCATCAACCCGCTCGACCCTGACGGTGGGGCTCGGCTGCCCGACGGCATCGAGCCGCTCCTGTCGCCCAAGGACTCCGCCGCGCCGACACTCGCCGCTGCCGAGGAGTCGGGCCTGCTGCCCTCCTATGCCGCGTGCCTCGACTTCCAGGCGAGCCAGTCGAGCCAGGAGAGCCAGGCGCCGGCGAGAGGTCGCTGACCCCGCTGGGCAGACGGCATACGCCCTCGGTGCGGGCTCAGGGACGAAGCCAGCAGGTCCAGCGCTCGAGGCGCAGGTAGCCGAGCCGCTCGTAGACGGGCTGGCCGTCGTCGCTGGCGATGAGAACCGCGGGCTGTCCGGGCCACGCGGTCGTCGCTGCCCACGTGAGCGCGGCGCCGGCGCCCTGGCCGCGGGCGCTCGCGAGGACGGCGACGTTCTCGACCACGGTGACGCCGGCGGCCGAGTGCGCGGCCGCGGTGGCGACCGGGGTCCCACCGCCGTAGCCGACGAAGACCTTGGTCGGGCCGGCCACGACCTCCGGGCGGTAGAAGTCGCCGGGTGGCAGGTCGGCCATGTCGGGCATCGGGTAGCCCTCGACGAGCACCCTCTCGGCGTCCCGGAGCTGCTCGCCCGTCGTCGCCTCCCGGACGTCGAGCGGGGTGGCGGGGGTCGTCGTGGCGGTGGCCGTCGGACGGAACATCAGCGGCGGGTGCCCGACGAGCCCGAGGCCGTGCCGGGTCAGGTCCGGCGTCGGGAAGGGGCTGATGACGAGTGCCGCGACACCGTCGGGGTATGCCGTCGCGACGGCTCCCACGGTCTGCGCCCAGTCCCGCGGTGGGCGCGTGACGATCGCCCAGTTGTGCAGGGCCGACGGGCCGCCGCCGCGGCCGGCGCACCAGTCCGGGCCCTCGGCGAAGGTGCCGCGCGCTGCGGTCGTCAGGGCCCGGGCCCAGGAGACGTGCGCGAGGACGGCCTGTCGGACGAGCGAGTCGGTCGGGGCGAGGTCGTCCTCCCAGCCGGTCGCGAGGTGCTCACCCTCCTCGGGCAGCATCGAGGTCATGCCACCACTGTCGACCGTGCTGGCGCTCGGGGGACGGGCTTTCGCCTGATCCGGGGACTCGGCGGATCAGGTGAGGTCGGTGCGGCCCCGGGCGATCAGGGTCTCGACGACCTGCTTGACCTCCTGGACCCGGTCGGGGCGGGTGATGAGCAGGGCGTCCTGCGTGTCGATGACGACGAGGTCCTCCACCCCGATGAGGGCGACGAGTCGGCCGCCGGCCGCGACCGTGGCCCGCGAGTCGATGCTGATGATGTCGTCGGTGGGGCCGAGGGCGGTGATGCCGGGCAGTGAGCCCGACACGGGGGCGAGCCGGGTGAGGGAAGCGAAGTCGCCCACGTCGTCCCAGCCCAGGGCGGCGGGCACGACGGCGACGCGGCCTGCTGCCGCGGCGGGCTCGGCGACGGCGTGGTCGATGGCGATCTTCTGCAGCGACGGCCACAGGTCCGGCATCCGGCGGGGGTCGGCAGCGATGGTGCGCAGGCTCTCGACCATGTCGGCGTGCTTCTCGGAGAGCAGCTCGAGCAGGGTCGTCGCGCCGACGACGAACATGCCTGCGTTCCAACGGTATTCACCGCTGTCGAGGTAGCGGGTCGCCGTCTCCAGGTCGGGCTTCTCGACGAACTCGTCGACGCGGTGGGCGCTCGGCGCACCGACGACGTCGAGCGGCTCGCCGAGCCGGATGTAGCCGTAGCCGGTCGCCGGCCCGGTCGGGTCGATGCCGATCGTCACGAGCTCGCCGCGCCGCGCGAGGACGACCGCTTCGCCGACGGCGCGCCGGAAGTTGTCGGGCTCGGTGATGACGTGGTCGGCGGCGAAGGAGCCCAGGACGGCCTCCGGGTCGCGGCGCTCGAGGACGGCCGCGGCGAGGCCGATGGCCGGCATCGAGTCGCGGGGCGAGGGCTCACCGATGACGGCGTCGTAGCCGAGCATCGGGAGCTGACGGCGGACGGCCTCCTCGTGGGCGACGCCGGTCACGACGAGGATCCGCTCGCCGACGAGCGGCTCGAGCCGGTCCCACGTCGCGCGCAGCAGCGACTGGCCGGAGCCGGTCAGGTCGTGGAGGAACTTGGGGGAGTGACGCCGGGAGATCGGCCACAGCCGGGTGCCGGAGCCGCCTGCGGGGATCACGGCCCAGAAACCGGGGATGCCTGTCATGGGCCACACCGTATCCAGTTCGGGACGGCGCGACGGCGTCGACGACCCGTCAGCCGATGTCTCGTCGTCGCAGGGCGGCGAGGCCGGCGGCGCCGACGACGGCGGCGACGAGGGTCAGCCCGACGAGCGGCGTCCACTCCAGCGTGCCGCCCGGCAGCGCGGGCAGGTGCGTGAACGGCGAGAGGTCGACGAGCCAGCCGGGCAGCTTGAGCAGGTCACCGAACTCGCCGAGCAGGAGGAAGACGATCAGGGCGGCCCACGCCAGTCCGGTGAAGCGGGGAAGGGCGCCGTAGAGCAGCATCGCGACGGCCATGACCACCCAGACGGCCGGCAGTGCCGAGATCGCCGCGCCCGTGAGGCGACCCACGGTCCCGCCGATGTCGCCCACGTCGGCTCCGTGGACGAGGCCGGCCACCGTGGCACCGACGAGCAGGACGAGCGCCGAGGCGAGGACCGCGAGGACGACGTGGCCGAGCGCCCACGCGACCCGCCTCACCGGCGTCGCCAGGATGGCCTCGAGATGCGTCGTCGTCTCCTCGGTGTGCATCCGCGTGATGAGCGCGATGGCCAGGGCGGACGCACCGATGGCCGCGAAGTGAAGCTCGGTGGCGAAGTAGAGGTCGATGACGGACCCGGCGTCACCGCCGAGGGCCTTGAGCATGTCGGCGACCTGGGGGAGTCGACGAAGGTCGCGACGCTTCGCGCGATCGACCCGAGGACGACGCCGAGCACCACGTAGGCGACGACCCAGCCGACGAGCGTGGCGCGGGCGAGCCGCCGGGTGAGGGCCCCCGGCGAGGCGATCGTGCTGCGCTCGTGTCCGGCCCTGCTGGGCAGCACCCCGGCCCCCAGGTCGCGTCGGTCGAGCAGAGCGAAGGCGACGACGACGAGGGCGGCGTAGAGCGCGAGGCCGAGCACCACGATCCAGTAACGGTTCTCGCCGAAGGGCGAGACCTTGACGCCCCAGCCGAGCGGCGAGATCCAGGAGAGGAACCGCGCCGGGCTGTCCGCGGCCGCGGTGTCGCCGACGGCGCGCACGAGGAATGCGACGGCCAGCGCTCCGAGCGACCACCCCGCCGTGCCGCGGGTGCTCGAGGTCAGCTGGGCCGCGACGGCCGTGACGCCGACCCACGAGAGGCCGATGACGAGCCAGGTGACGCCGAGAGCGACCGAGCCGGCCGGGTGGAGCCCGACGGCGATGGACCACACGACGGTGAGGGCCACGGTGAGCAGCACGGCGAACGTGCCGAGCAGCACGGCCGCCGTCAGCGCCGCCCGCCTGCCGACGACGCCGGCGCCGAGCAGCTCGAGCCGCCCTGCCTCCTCCTCGGTTCGGGTGTGGCGCCGGACGACGACGTAGGCGAGCAGGGCGAGGAAGACGCCGCCGAGGAGCACCGACTTGAACGTCGCGATCGAGTCGATGCCGAGGCTCGAGATGGGGCCGTACATGGCGACGAGCGCCGGGTTGGACAGGGTCGGTGCCATCGCCTCCTGGGCTGCCCCGAGGTCGGGGAAGAGCTCGAAGGTCGCCTTCGCCGACACCGCGACGAAGGCGGCGAGGCCGAAGGCGCTGACCGGCACGAGCACCCGGTCGCGGCGGGCCGCGAGGCGCAGCAGCGACATCGTCCCGGTGAGGCCGGCGCTGGCTCGGAGCGGGGCCGGGCGGGCGGGTGGGCGCGCCGGCGCGGTGACGGTGGTCATGTCGCTGCCGCCGGGGTCGAGCGGTACTGCTCCATGAAGAGCTCCTCGAGCGTCGGGGGAGCGCTGGTCAGGGCCGTGATCCCGTGCGAGCCGAGCAGCTCGAGCAGGCGCCCGAGGTCGTCGCTGCCTACCGTGCACATCACCTGGTCGCCGGACACCGTGACGTCGGCGACCCCGGGCACGGCCTCGACCTGCGCCGCGTCGATGGCGATGGGCGAGCGTCGCGCGGACCGTCGTCCGGGACAGGTGGCGCAGCTGGGTCAGGGTGCCGGACTCGACGTTGCGGCCCTCGCGGATGATGCTGACCCGGTCGCAGAGGTGCTCCACCTCGGAGAGGATGTGGCTCGACAGGAGCACCGTGCCACCGGCCTCCCGGAACTCGCGGACGACCTCGCGGAAGACCGCCTCCATGAGCGGGTCGAGGCCCGAAGTCGGCTCGTCGAGCAGGAGCAGCTCGACGTCGGAGGACAGGGCCGCGACGAGGGCCACCTTCTGCCGGTTGCCCTTGGAGTACGAGCGGCCCTTCTTCGTCGGGTCGAGGTCGAAGCGCTCGATCATCGAGGCGCGGCGCTGCTCGTCGACGCCCCCGCGCAGCCGGGCGAGGATGTCGATGACCTCGCCGCCCGTGAGGTTGGGCCACAGGGCGACGTCGCCGGGCACGTAGGCGAGGCGCCGGTGCAGCGACTCGACCTCGCGCCACGGGTCGCCGCCGAGGAGGGTGGCGGTGCCGCCGTCGGAGCGCAGGAGACCGAGCAGGATGCGCAGGGTCGTCGACTTGCCGGCGCCGTTGGGCCCGAGGAAGCCGTGGATCTCGCCGGTCGCCACGTCGAGGTCGAGCCCGTCGAGGGCGACCGTGCGACCGAAGCTCTTGTGCAGCCCCTGCACCTGGATCGCGGATGTCATGTATCGACGGTACACAAGATTCACGGTTTACTGAATGATATGACGGATCGATAGGGTGACAGTCCCGGAGACCGAAGGAGCCGCCCCATGACCGAACGCGACGAACGCGCGGTCGCTGCCTACGTCGAGAGGTTCGGCAACGTCCTCACCGAGGCCGGTATGCCGCGCCTCGCGGCCCGCGTCTTCGCCCAGCTGCTCGCCGACGCCGACGGTCGGATGACGGCCCTCGAGCTCACCGAGGCGCTCGACGTGAGCCCCGCTGCCGTGTCCGGCGCGGTCCAGTACCTCACCCAGACCCACCTCATCGGCAAGGAGCGCGAGCGCGGCTCGCGGCGCGACGTCTACGTCGTGCACCTCGACGCGTGGCACGAGGCGATGCTGAGCCGCGACCGGCTGCTCGCGCAGATGGAGTCCTCGGTCCGGGCCGGGCTCGACGCCGTCGGGGGAGTCGGGAGCGCCGCCGGACGCCGGCTCGCCCTGTCGGTCGAGTTCCTCGACCACGTGACGCGCGAGATGGCCGGCGTGCACGCCAGCTGGGAGGAGCGCCGCGCCCAGATCGCCGCCACCTGGCCCGCCGACGCCTGACTGCCCCACCCACCTCACCCCCGCCCCTCCCTTTCACCGTCGAGTGGCCACCTCTGGCCGCCTCCCCACCGTCGAAAGGCCACGTCTGGCCGCCTCCCAACCGTCGAGTGGCCACGTCTGGCCGCCTCTCGGCCGTCGAGAGGCCACGTCTTGTCGGGACCCGGGCTCACGGCATACGCCCTCGGTGACGTGAGATCGGCAACGTTCGGCGGCCGGGCGGCGGCGACCGACCCCCGCGCCGATACGCTCGGCAGCATGGCTGACAGCACTGGTGCGCGCTCCGAGTCCGACCTGCCCATCGAGCCCGTCTACGACGCGTCGGCCCTGGCCGGCTTCGACGCGGACAGCAAGCTCGGCGCGCCCGGCAGCTACCCGTTCACGCGTGGTGTCTACCCGTCGATGTACACCGGGCGGCCGTGGACGATGCGGCAGTACGCCGGCTTCGGCACCGCCAAGGAGAGCAACCAGCGCTACCACCAGCTCGTCAAGGCCGGCACCGGTGGCCTCTCGGTCGCCTTCGACCTGCCGACGCAGATGGGCTACGACTCCGACGAGGCCATCGCGCACGGCGAGGTCGGCAAGGTCGGCGTCGCCATCGACAGCCTCGACGACATGCGGACCCTCTTCGACGGGCTTCCGCTCGACAAGATCTCGACGTCGATGACGATCAACGCGCCCGGCTCGACGCTGCTCCTGCTCTACCAGCTCGTCGCGGAGGAGCAGGGCGTCGGCGGTGACCAGCTGACCGGCACGATCCAGAACGACGTGCTCAAGGAGTACATCGCGCGCGGCACCTACATCTACCCGCCGCGCGAGTCCCTGCGCCTCATCGCCGACATCTTTGCCTACTGCCGCAAGGAGATGCCACGCTGGAACACCATCTCCATCAGCGGCTACCACATGGCCGAGGCCGGGGCGACGCCCGTGCAGGAGATCGCCTTCACCATCGCCAACGCGATGGAGTACGTCCGCGCCGCGCAGGCCGCCGGGCTGCACGTCGACGACTTCGCGCCGCGCCTCTCCTTCTTCTTCGTCGCGCGCACGACCCTCATCGAGGAGGTCGCGAAGTTCCGCGCGGCCCGTCGCATCTGGGCGCGAATCATGAAGGAGGAGTTCGGCGCCCAGGATCCGAAGTCGATGATGCTGCGCTTCCACACCCAGACCGCCGGCGTGCAGCTGACGGCGCAGCAGCCCGAGGTCAACCTCGTCCGCGTCGCGCTCCAGGGTCTCGGCGCGGTGCTCGGCGGCACGCAGTCGCTCCACACCAACTCCTTCGACGAGGCCATCGCGCTGCCGACGGAGAAGGCCGCGCGCCTCGCACTCCGCACGCAGCAGGTCATCGCCTACGAGACCGACGTGACGAAAACCGTTGACCCGTTTGCCGGTTCATACGTCGTCGAGTCGATGACCGACGAGATCGAGGCGGCGGCGCTCGCGCTGATCCGGGCCGTCGAGGACAAGGGTGGCGCCGTCGCGGCCATCGAGCAGGGCTTCCAGAAGAGCGAGATCGAGCGCTCCGCGTACCGGGTCCAGCTCGAGATCGACAACGGCGAGCGCACTGTCGTCGGCGTCAACCGCTTCGTCCTCGACCAGGAGGACCACTACGAGCCGCTCCGCGTCGACCCGACGATCGAGGCGGACCAGCGCGCGCGCCTCGAGGCGCTGCGCGCCGACCGCGACAACGACGCCGTCAAGGCAGCGCTCGGCCGCCTCCAGGAAGCGGCCCGCGGCACCGACAACCTGCTCTACCCGATGAAGGAGGCGCTCGCCGCGCGCGCCACCGGAGGCGAGGTCGCGCACGCGCTGCGCGAGGTCTGGGGCACCTACCAGCCCCGCGAGACCTTCTGACACGAGGCCGTATGCCGTGTGCCCGGCCTCCCTGCCGGGCCGACCGGCCGGATCGAACCCGGGAAACGCGCCTCAGGACGCCTTTCGCGGCTGCGATCCGGTTAGTCGTCCCGTTCGGAGGCGGCGCACGCCCTGCGACCGGCGCAGCGCGACGAGATCCTCGATGGCGGAACGCACCACATCCGGCTCGAACATGACCTGCTCCCACGTGAACCGGAGCACGAGCCAGTCGCGCGTCACGAGACCGTTGTAGCGGCGGCAGTCGCGGTCGAACGCCTTGCGCTCCGTGTGGAACTCGTGGCTGTCCGCCTCCAGCACGAGCCGGAGACCCTCGTCCGCGAGATCCACCCGCGCGAAGAACCCGTCGTAGCGGATCCGTGTCTGCGGCTCGACCACGAGCCCCGGCACACCCAGTGCGATGGCCCGGAGCGACGACTCGAAGGGTCCGGTTGCCCGGGAGTCGGAGGCGGCGAGCACGCGAGCGACCTGGTCGCGCTGCCGCAGGGGCAGCCACGCGCTCCGGGCCAGCACCGTCGACGGCCGCAGGCCCCCTCGACGTGCCGAGTCGGCGACGGACAGGGCGTCGGCGAACGGTAGGTCGAGGCAGCAGTCGATGACCGTCCGCACGGGGGTCGTGACCCACCCGTCGGCGACGTCGTCGGCGTCGAGGTCGCGCCAGTGCAGGACGACACCGTCCGACGCGCCGCTCGGCAGGCTGCGCTTGGCCCGGACCGTCACGTGCGGGTCGGCGGATGCGAGCCGCACCTTCCAGCCCCAGTGCAGCGCGGCAGTGGTGTGGGAGGCCGCGCCGCTGAGCCGGTGGGCAGCAGCCTGGGCGGCGTTCGCGCCGGCGAGACAGTAGTGGCCGTGCGACGTGCGCCGGATGAGCCCCGCTTCGAGCGCGGCGTCGATGTGACGCCAGTGCACCACGGCGAGCCGTAGCTGCCGCCGGGTGGCCGTGCCTCCGAGCCGGACGAGTGCCTTGACCGCGCGCATGGACCGATGCTGGCAGCGGCGGTCTGGGGGCCGCCCGCGTTGTCCACAGGGGTCGTCCGGCCGGAGCGAGACCCGAAAACGTGTCTCTAGGCCACTTTCGGTGACTCGATCCGGCCGGTCCGCCCGGCGCAGGGGCTGGGCCGTGCCGAAGCTCCGGTCGCCGAGGGCGTATGCCGGCTAGCTGGGTCGCGCGCCCACGCGGGCTGCCGCGGCGCTGCCGGCCGCCACCCCGGCGCGCAGGGCGCTGGACCGGTCCTCGCCGCGCAGCCAGGCCGAGAGCAGCCCGGCGTTGAAGGCGTCGCCGCACCCGGTGGCGTCGACGTTCTCGACGACCGGCGCCTCGGCCGACTCGTCGACGTCGGCCCCGACCCACCGAGCCCCGGCCGCGCCGTAGGTGGCGACGACCTCGCCGGCGTGCCCGAGGATCGCGGCCAGACCGCCGAGCGCCACGACCTCGTTCTCGTTGGGCAGCAGCAGGTCCACTCCCGAGACCCACGACAGGAACGCCGAGACCCCCTCGCGCTCGATGAGCGCCGGCGACTGCGGGTCGACCGACGTCGTCCATCCCAGTGCGCGCGCCTGGCGCAGCGACTCGAGGCCCGCCGCCCGCGACCCGGCGTCGAAGAGCACGTAGCCCGACAGGTGCAGGTGCGGCCGCGGGTCGAGCGGCAGGCCGAGCGAGGCCAGGTCGACGTCCGCGACGGAGAAGGCCCGGTTGGCCCCGCGGTCCGGGAACATCGTCCGGTCGCCGTGGGCGTCGAGGAGGATGACCACCATGCACGTCGGCAGCGCCGGGTCGACGGCGAAGGCGCACGTGACACCGGCGGCCTCGAGCTCGCCCCGGCACGCCGTCCCTGCCGCGTCGTCGCCGACCCGCGCGAGGAGGGTCACCTCGGCCCCGAGGCCGGCGAGCCACGAGGCGGAGTTGCCGCCGGCCCCGCCGGGGACGAGCGCGACCGCCGACGGGGTGTCGGAGTGCCACCGGATGTCACCGGACGGGCGGGTGATGACGTCGAGCCCGACGTCACCGACGACGACGACCGGCCGCGTCGGACGCCGTGCCCCGTCGGACCGTGCCCCGTCGGACCGTGCCCTGTCGGACCGTGCCCTGTCGGAACCTCCCGCGCCGTCATGCGCGGGCTGCCCCGGCCAGGCCCGCCGACTGCGCCGCCACCTCGGCGGCGACCTCTCCGGCGAGCCGGGCGTTCGACAGGACGAGCTCGACGTTGGCGCGCAGCGACTCGCCGCCGGAGCTGGCGTGGAAGTGCTCGAGCAGCCGCGGCGTGACGTCCTTGCCGTGCACGCCCTCGCGCTCGAGCAGGGCGAGCCCCTCCGCCACCAGCCGGTCGTGCAGCTCGCGGTCGACCTGCCGGTCGGCGGGCAGCGGGTTCGCGAGGACGACGCCGGCCGCATCGGTCCCGAGCCGGTCGCGCATGACGACGACCCTGGCCGCCTCGGCCGCCGACTCCACGCGCCACGGCACCGGGTGTCCCGAGTCCGACAGGTAGAAGCCCGGGAACGCGTCGGTCCGGTAGCCGACCACCGGCACCGACAGGGTCTCGAGCGTCTCGAGCGTCCCTGCCACGTCGAGGATCGACTTCACGCCGGCGCACACGACGAGGACCGGTGTCGACGCGATGACACCGAGGTCGGCGGAGACGTCGAAGGTCTCGGACGCGCCGCGGTGCACCCCGCCGAGCCCGCCGGTCGCGAAGACGCGGATGCCGGCCAGATGGGCCAGCGCCGACGTCGAGGCCACGGTCGTCGCACCCGAAAGTCCAAGTGCCGCAGCGACGCCCACGTCGCGCACCGACAGCTTGGCGATGTCAGGGTCGGTGCAGACCCGCTCGACCTCAGCGGCGCCGAGGCCGATGTGGACGACCCCGTCGAGCACCGCGATGGTCGCCGGCACCGAACCGCCGGCCCGCACCGCGTCCTCGATCTGCGCGCCGATCTCGATGTTGTCGGGGTGGGGGAGCCCGTGGGCGAGGATCGTGCTCTCGAGGGCGACGACCCCGACCCCGGCCTCGAGCGCCTCGTGCACCTCCTCGTGGACGACGAGCAGGTCGGACCCCGGCAGGTGCTGCAGCATGGCCGTCACCCTAGTTCCGCGCGTCACCGGCCGCCGCGGGGGCACGCGGCGCACTCGCGCATCCCGGGCAGCGCGTAGATGAAGCAGCACGACACCCGCGTCGGCTCCGGTCCGACGCTCTCGCCGGCCGCGCCGCGCGCCAGCCGCACCGCCGTGCCCCACATGTCGTCGACGACCCCCCACCGCTGCCGCGAGCCCATCCGCACGTCGGGGGCGTATGCCGTCACGACCTCCGAGACGAGCCCGCGGTATGCCGCGTGGCCGCGTTCCAGACGGCGCGCCGGGTCGTCGTCGACCTCCAACGACGTCGCGTCCGGGTCGACCACGAGCCGGTGGGGACTGAGCCCCGGGGCCAGCTCGAAACCCAGCCCGAGACCCAGCCCACCACCCGAGGGAACGAGGAGCCAGGGACCGAGCGACGCGGCATACGCGATCGGGGTCGCGGCGATCTCGCACACCCACTGGAGCACGAAGGCGGCGGGCACGTGCGCCGGCGCCGGCACGCCGTGACGCTGTCCCATCTGCGTGCGCAGCGCCGCGCGCCACGGCTCGAGCGGGTCCGCGCCGGCCCGCACGTGGGTCACGCACGTCGCGCCACCACACGGTCGCGGGGGAGGCCTCGCACGTCACGGTCGTGAACGGCAGCGCCCGGTCGACGAGCCCGACGACGGCCCGGACGGCGTCGGGTCCGAGCACCGCGCGGAGCGTGACTCCGGCTCCACGCGTGACCTCTCTCCGTCGTCCTGGTGGCTCGTCCAACCCCCGGGTGCGCGGGGGATGCGCCCATCCTCTCGCTAGACTCCCGTTCTCGTGACCGACCGCTCCGCGCCGCTGCCCTTCGAGGCCATCGCTCGAACCGTCGAGCAGCACGCCGCGGAGCTGGTCTCGATCCGCCGCGACCTGCACACCCACCCGGAGCTCGGCCGGGGCGAGGTGCGCACGACGGCCCTCATCGCGGAGCGCCTCGAGCGCGCGGGCATCGGCGTCCGCCGGCTGCGCGGCACCGGGCTCGTCGCCGACCTCGGCGCGCCCGACCCGTCGCACCGCATCGCGCTGCGCGCCGACATCGACGCCCTGCCGATCCGGGAGCAGACCGGCCTCGACTTCGCGTCGCAGACCGACGGCGTCAGCCACTCCTGCGGCCACGACGTGCACACGACGGCGCTCCTCGGCGCGGCGCTCGCGCTCAAGGCGGTCGAGGACCGGCTCGTGGCCGCCGGTGTCGGCGCCCGTCTCGTCTTCCAGCCCGCCGAGGAGCTCATGCCCGGAGGCGCCGAGGACGTCGTGGCCCAGGACGGCCTCGTCGGGGTCGACCGCATCTTCGCGCTGCACTGCGACCCCAACCTCGACGCCGGCCAGGTGGGTCTGCGCGTCGGCGCCATCACCGCGGCGGCCGACCAGATCGAGGTCACGCTCTCGGGACGGGGCGGACACACCTCGCGCCCGCACCTGACCCAGGACCTGACGTATGCCCTCGCGAAGGTCGTCACCGACGTGCCGGCCGTGCTGTCGCGTCGTCTCGACCCGCGCGCGGGCGCGGCGCTGGTCTGGGGGTCGATCCACTCCGGTGGCGCGCACAACGTCATCCCGTCGTCCGGCAAGGTCGGCGGCACCCTCCGCATGCTCGACGCCAGCATCTGGGACGGCGTCGAGCGCCTCCTCGAGGCCGTCGTCCACGAGGTCGTCAGGCCGTATGCCGTCCAGGCCGACGTGGTGATCACCAAGGGTGTGCCCCCGGTCGTCAACGACGCCGGCTGCATCGACGCGCTCACGGCAGCGGTCACGGGCACCGGCTCGTTCGTCGCCCAGACGCCGCAGTCGCTCGGTGGCGAGGACTTCGCGTGGTACCTCACCCACGTTCAGGGTGCCATGGCCCGTCTCGGGACCCGCGCGCCCGGCGGACCGACCTACGACCTGCACCGCGGCGACCTCGTCATCGACGAGGGCGCGATCGTCGTCGGGGCCCGAACACTGGCCGGTGTCGTCTTCTCGGCAGCCGCCCAGCTGGCGGGTACCGCGGCCATCGCCGGGGTGGCTCCTGCTGGGTGCGGTCGCGGATCGGTAACACTTCCTGCGAGTTGCCCCGAGGTGCTCAGATCTTCTCGTCCCGGGGTCTACAGTTCCGTGCTATCTGGGCCCGATGTCGTCGTCGGCCCCGCAGAATCAAAGGAGCTTCTCTTGCGTTACGCAACCAAGGTGGCGGCCGTTGTCGCCGCCGCCTCGCTGGGCCTCGCGGCCTGCGGCAGCAGCACCGGCAACACGACGTCCCCCGGCGGCACGGGCGGTTCGACCGGCGGCACCGGCGGCGGCGCGCTGAAGATCGGGATGGCCTACGACGTGGGTGGTCGCGGTGACCAGTCGTTCAACGACGCCGCCGCGGCGGGTCTCGACAAGGCCAAGGCCGAGCTCGGTGCCGACGTCAAGGAGGCCTCGGCGGTCAACGGCGAGGCGGAGTCCGCCCGCAAGGAGCGCCTGCAGCAGCTCATCGACGCCGGCTACAACAACATCGTGGCCGTCGGCTTCGCCTACGCCAAGGCCGTCGGCGAGACCGCCAAGGCCAACCCCGAGGTCAAGTTCGCCATCGTCGACGACGCGTCGGCCGACTCGGCGGGCCCCAACGTCGACCAGATCACCTTCGCCGAGGAGCAGGGCTCCTTCCTCGTCGGCGCGGCCGCGGCCCTCAAGACCAAGACCAACCACGTCGGCTTCATCGGTGGCGTCCAGACCGACCTCATCAAGAAGTTCGAGAAGGGCTTCGAGGCCGGCGTCAAGGCGGTCAAGCCGGACGTCAAGATCGACGTCAAGTACCTCACGCAGCCGCCGGACTTCTCCGGCTTCAACTCGGTCGACAAGGGCAAGGCCGCGGCTGACGGCATGTACCAGGGCGGCGCCGACGTCGTCTACCACGCGGCCGGCGGTTCCGGCGGCGGTGTCTTCACGGCGGCCAAGTCGGCCGGCAAGATGGCCATCGGCGTCGACTCCGACCAGGCCAAGACGGCCCCGGCCGACGTCCGCGACGTCATCATCACCTCGATGATCAAGAAGGTCGACGTCGGCGTGTTCGACTTCATCACCTCGGTGAAGAACAACGCCTTCAAGGACGGCAACAAGATCTTCGACCTCAAGGCCGGCGGTGTCG
This sequence comes from uncultured Actinomycetota bacterium, assembly GCA_963849965.1. Classification (GTDB taxonomy): domain Bacteria; phylum Actinomycetota; class Actinomycetes; order Actinomycetales; family Dermatophilaceae; genus Terrabacter. Next base: position 32,899 of record CAWKJV010000037.1, read on the forward strand.
ACTACTCCACGACGGGTGGCCACATCGACGACATCAAGAGCAAGCTCGACGAGTACAAGCAGAAGATCATCTCGGGCGAGATCACGGTCCCGAAGTCCTGATCATCCTGATCCCGGACGGGGAGCGGCCTTGACGGGTCGCCCCACCGGACGGCCCGGGTGGCGCGTGCAGCGCCGCCCGGGCCGTCGCATCTTCCCGACTTCACCCACCCGGCACCGCGAGGCTTGTTAGGTTCGCGAGTGGTGGTTCAATACTCGATCGACGCCCGCGTCGAGGCGGGCCCGCATGAGGAGTGTGTGTCATCGTCAGCAACACGCCCGTGACCGGGGGCAGGCCCCCGGCGGCCGTCCACCACGGAGCCCCGGCCGTCCGGCTCGAGGGCATCACGAAGCGGTTCCCGGGCGTCGTCGCCAACAAGGACATCGCGCTCACCGTCGACAAGGGCACCGTCCACGCCATCGTCGGTGAGAACGGCGCCGGCAAGTCGACGCTGATGAAGATCCTCTACGGCGTCCAGCAGCCCGACGAGGGCACGATCGAGGTGGACGGCAAGGCGCTCCAGCTGCGCTCGCCGTCCGACGCCATCGACGCCGGCATCGGCATGGTCTTCCAGCACTTCCAGCTCGCCGACAACCTCACTGTCCTCGAGAACGTCGTCCTCGGCGCCGAGAAGCTGCACGGCATCGGCGACGCAGCGCGCGCGAAGATCCGCGAGATCTCCGACGCCTACGGGCTCGAGGTGCCGCCCGACACGCTCGTCGCCGACCTCGGCGTGGGAGCTCGCCAGCGCATCGAGATCCTCAAGGTCCTCTACCGCGGCGCGCGCATCATCATCCTCGACGAGCCGACCGCGGTCCTCGTGCCGCAGGAGGTCGACGAGCTCTTCGACAACCTGCGTGAGCTGAAGTCCGAGGGCCTGACCGTCATGTTCATCTCGCACAAGCTCGACGAGGTGCTCAAGGTCGCCGACGCCATCACCGTGATCCGGCGCGGCACGACCGTCGCCGAGGTCGACCCGGCCGGTGTGACGGCGCGGCCAGCTCGCCGAGCTGATGGTCGGCTCCGAGCTGCCCTCGCCGTCGACCGAGGAGTCGACGGTCACGCAGACCCCGATGCTGACGATCGAGGACACGTCGCTCGCCGACCCGGCGGGCGGCCGCGCGCTGCTCGAGGACATCGACCTCACCATCCACGCCGGCGAGATCGTCGGCATCGCCGGCGTCGAGGGCAACGGCCAGGCCGAGCTCGTCGAGGTCATCATGGGCATGCGCGAGCCCTCGAGCGGCCGCATCCTGCTCGGCGACGTCGACATCTCCGACTGGCAGGTCCGCGAGATCCGCGAGGCCGGCATCGGCTACATCCCCGAGGACCGGCACCGCCACGGCCTGCTCCTCGAGGCCCCGCTCTGGGAGAACGTCATCCTCGGGCACCAGACCGAGGCGGTCAACGTCACCGGGCCCGGGCGACGTCCTCGTCAACGCCTCGGCGCGGCCAAGCGCGAGACGGAGACGATCGTCGAGGAGTACGACGTGCGCACCCCCTCGATCAACGTGACATCGGGCTCGCTGTCCGGCGGCAACCAGCAGAAGCTCATCATCGGCCGCGAGATGCGCCGCAACCCGCGCGTCCTCGTCGCGGCGCACCCGACCCGCGGCGTCGACGTCGGCGCGCAGGCGGCGATCTGGGACCACATCAAGGCCGCCCGCCGCAACGGGCTGGGAGTCCTGCTCATCTCGGCGGACCTCGAGGAGCTCGTCGGCCTGTCCGACACGATCCGGGTCATCCTGCGAGGCAAGCTGTCCGGTGAGTTCGACCCGGACGTCGTGACGCGCGAGGAGCTCGGTGCCGCCATGACCGGGGCGCAGCCCGCGTCCACAGACGAGCCGGCCGCCGACGACGAGGGGAAGACCCGATGAGCACCCGCTTCGACGCCCGCCGCATCCTCATGGCGATCGCGGCGCCGCTGCTGTCGATCGTCGTGGCCGTCGTGGTGACGAGCATCATCCTGTTCGTCGCCGGCGACCCGGTCGGTGCGGTCTGGGCCCAGCTGTTCAAGGCGCCGCTGCCGCGCCAGGTCGTCGCGATCGTCAACGCCGCATCGGTCTACTACCTCTCGGCGATCGCGGTGGCCATCGGCTTCCGGATGAACCTCTTCAACATCGGTGTCGACGGCCAGTACCGCGTCGCCTCGTTCGCAGCTGCGCTCTTCGCGGGCCAGGGCTGGCTGCCCGGCTGGCTCAACATCATCGTGGCGCTCTTCGTCGCGATGGTCTCCGGAGCGCTCTGGGCCGGGATCGCCGGCGTGCTCAAGGTGACGCGCGGCGTCTCCGAGGTCATCTCCACGATCATGCTCAACGCGATCGCGACCTTCCTCGTGGCGTTCCTGCTGGGCAAGACCGCCGAGAAGCGTCCAGGGCAGCAACGCGACCAGCACGCAAGCCGCTGCCGCCGGACTCCCGGGTCCCCGGCATCTCGGTCGACGGAATCATCGCGACGCCGAGCAAGATGTACGGCCTCATCTTGCTCGCCATCCTCGTCGGCCTCCTCTACTGGTTCGTCATCAACAAGACGCGGTTCGGCTTCGACCTGCGCGCGACCGGCCGGTCCGAGTCGGCGGCCGTCGCGAGCGGCGTCAAGGTCAAGCGGATGGTCCTCCTGTCGATGCTCATCTCCGGTGCCGCGGCCGGGCTCGTCGGCATGCCGCTGCTCTTCGGGCAGGACTACGTCTACGGCGACACCGTCCAGGCCGGTCTAGGCTTCGCCGGCATCGCCATCGCCCTGCTCGGTCGCAACAACCCCATCGGCATCGCCTTCGCCGCGCTGCTGTTCGCCTACCTCGACGCCCAGGGCAACGGCCTGCAGATCACCGCTGGGGTCAGTGACCGGCTCGTGCTCGTCATCCAGGGAGTCATCGTGCTGTCCGTCGTCATCGCCTACGAGGTCGTCCGCCGCGCGAACGTCCGCCTGGAGCAGCGGCGTGTCGCCAGCGAGCTCGCCCGGCAAGCCGGCGCACCGACGGAAGGAGCGGTGGCATGAGCGCCTCCGTCATGACCGAGACCGCCCCGGCCACGCCGCCGGCAGCAAGTCGCGGGGGTCGACCCCGGTGGTTCTGGGCCGCGATCGTCGTGGGCGGCCTCGTCGTCCTCTCGACGGTCCGCGTCCTCACCGGCGCCAACGACATCGACTCCTCGGGCGCCCTCATGGCCGCCATCGGTCTGGCCGTGCCCATCGGCCTCGCCGGTCTCGGTGGCCTCTGGAGCGAGCGGGCCGGCGTCGTCAACATCGGCCTCGAGGGCATGATGATCCTGGGCACGTGGGGCGGCGCGTTCTTCGGCTACCACTACGGCCCGTGGGCCGGCATCCTCGGTGCGATCCTCATGGGCGTCGTCGGTGGCGCCATCCATGCCCTTGCCACCGTGGTCTTCGGTGTCGACCACATCGTCTCCGGTGTGGCGATCAACCTCCTCGGCCTCGGCGCCGGCGCCTACCTCGCGGTCCGCACGTTCACCGGCCTGCCGGGAGGTGGCCCCACGCAGTCGCCGCCGCTGGAGCAGCTGCCGTTCCTGTCCGTGCCCGGGGTCTCCGACCCGCTGCAGACCCTCGAGCAGAAGCACTGGTGGCTCGTGTCCGACCTCGCGGCGGTGCTGCGTGCGGTGACGACCAATCTCAACGTCCTGACGGTCATCGCGGTGCTGCTGCTCGTGGTGACGTGGTGGGTGCTGTGGCGCACGGCCTTCGGCCTGCGGCTGCGCTCGTGCGGTGAGTCGCCGGTGGCGGCCGAGACGCTCGGTGTCAACGTCTACCGCTACAAGTTCCTGGCCGTCCTCATCTCGGGCGGGCTCGCCGGGCTGGCGGGGGGCTTCCTCGTCCTCGTCGCCAGCAACCTCTACCGCGAGGGCCAGACGGCCGGTCGCGGCTTCATCGGCCTCGCCGCGATGATCTTCGGCAACTGGCGCCCGGGCGGGCTCGCGGGCGGCGCGGCCCTCTTCGGCTACACCGACGCGGTGCAGCTGCGCGGCGGCGGCGACGTGGTCCACGCCTACCTCCTGCCGATCGCCGTCGGCCTGGTCGCGTGGGGCATCTGGCAGCTCGTGCGGCGTCGTCGGGGCAAGTCCTTCGCCGGCGTGCCGATGGTGGTGATGGGTGTCGCGGCCCTGGCCTGGTTCCTCGCGTCTCCCAGCGTCCCCAACGAGTTCACCGGCATGACGCCCTACGTCTCGACGCTGCTCGTCCTCGCCTTCGCGTCGCAACGACTGCGTATGCCGGCCGCTGACGGTGCCGTGTACCGCAAGGGTGAGGCGCAGTGACCGATCCTTCGCCCGTCGACTGGGAGGCCTTGCGCCTGCGCGCCGTCGAGCTCATGGAGCGGGCCTACGCGCCGTACTCCCGCTTCCGGGTCGGCGTGGCCGGGCTCGTCGACGACGGCCGCGTGGTGGCCGGCTGCAACGTCGAGAACGCCGCCTACGGCGTCGCCCTCTGCGCGGAGTGCGGCATGGTGTCCGAGCTCCACGCGACCGGCGGAGGCCGGCTGACGGCCGTCTTCTGCGTCGGCTCCGACGGCACGGCACTGATGCCCTGCGGTCGGTGCCGTCAGCTGCTGTGGGAGAACGGCGGGCCGGAGTGCCTGCTCATGACTCCCGAAGGGGTGCTGCCGATGACGGCGGTGCTGCCGCAGGCCTTCGGAGTCGACGACCTGACCCGCGTGGTCGAGTGAGGATGTTGCCGTGAGCGAAGCCTTCGACGCCGTCGACGTCATTTCCGCCAAGCGTGACCGGGAGGAGCTCTCGGACGCGCAGATCGACTGGGTCATCGACGCATACACCCGAGGGGCGGTCGCCGAGGAGCAGATGTCCGCTCTCGCGATGGCGATCTACCTCAACGGGATGAACCCGCGCGAGATCGCCCGGTGGGCCGACGCGATGATCCGCTCGGGGGAGCGGCTCGACTTCTCGGGCCTGTCCCGGCCGACGAGCGACAAGCACTCGACCGGGGGAGTGGGCGACAAGATCACCCTGCCGCTGGCACCGATCGTCGCCGCCTGCGGCGTGGCGGTGCCCCAGCTGTCGGGCCGCGGGCTCGGGCACACCGGCGGCACGCTCGACAAGCTCGAGTCGATCCCCGGTTGGCGTGCCGACCTGACGAACGAGCAGATGCTGCATCAGCTCGAGGACGTCGGCGCCGTCATCTGCGCGGCCGGCGCGGGTCTCGCCCCCGCCGACAAGAAGCTGTATGCGTTGCGTGACGTCACGGGGACCGTGTCCTGCGTGCCGCTCATCGCCACCTCGATCATGAGCAAGAAGATCGCCGAGGGCACAGGCTCGCTCGTCCTCGACGTCAAGGTCGGGTCCGGGGCGTTCATGAAGGAGCTGGGCCAGGCGCGCGAGCTCGCCGAGACGATGGTCCGTCTCGGCACGGACGCCGGCGTGCACACGGTGGCGTTGCTGACCAACATGGAGACGCCCCTCGGGCTCACCGCGGGGAACGCCCTCGAGGTGCGCGAGTCCGTCGAGGTGCTCGCCGGCGGGGGACCCGGCGACGTCGTCGAGCTCACGCTGGCGCTCGCGCGCGAGATGGTCGCCGGTGCGGGCCGCTCCGACATCGACCCGGCGGACGTCATCGCGGACGGTCGGGCCATGGACGTCTGGCGACGGATGATCCGCGCCCAGGGGGGAGACCCCGAGGCCGAGCTGCCGACGGCCAAGGAGACGCACCACGTCCTGGCGCCCGCCGACGGAGTGCTCGTCCAGCTGGACGCTCTCGCCGTGGGCGTGGCCGCGTGGCGCCTCGGGGCCGGTCGCGCCCGCAAGGAGGACCCGGTCCAGGCCGGCGCCGGCGTGGAGCTGCACCACAAGCCGGGCGCGACGGTGCGCGGCGGGGAGCCGCTGATGACCCTGCACACCGACGAACCCGAGCGCTTCGCCCGCGCCCTCGAGGCTCTCGAGGGCGGCTTCACGATCGCCCCGGAGGGTTCGCGTCCGGACCTGCCCCCGATCGTCATCGACCGCGTGTCCTGACACGTCGGTCCCCGGGTGCACGCGAGGCCGATCTTTTCGGAGTTTCCGCAGGTCAGAGCACCCATGGGTGCCTCGAGCGGGACGGCAGTGGG
>CAWKJV010000038.1:0-15896 GCA_963849965.1 uncultured Actinomycetota bacterium
TGGGCAGCCGGCTCCGCGTCGTCGGACTCGGCGTCCTCGGCGTACTCGGCGTCCTCTTCGGACTCGTCGGATGCCTCGGACTCGGCGCGGCCTCGAGCGTCGCACTCTCGTCACTCACGTCGGAGTCGGTGTCCCCAGCACCCGACTCGACGTCGGACGCCGAGAGGTCGTCGGTCTCGACCGCGGGGTCGACGACGTCGCTCTCGGTGCTCTCGCCGTTCGGGGCGCCCTCGTGGGCGAACTGCTCGGACACGCTCTGACCTACTTCCATGTTCGTGGACCAGCCGGTGCGGGCTGGCGGTGACATCCGTGACGCGGGCCGCAGGGCTGGTGCGTCAGGTCGGCGAACCCGTGAAGACCCAGGAGACCAGCCGGCTCAGCACGAAGTCGAGCCCTGACACGAGCGCCATCATGATCACGACGAACACGACCACGACGGTCGTGTAGCGCACGAGCTCGGGTCCCGTCGGACGCACGACCTTGCGCAGCTCGTCGAGGATCTGGCGCACGAAGAGGCTGATCGCGCCGAAGAGACGCGAGACCGGGTTGCCGCCGCGAGCCTTGTCGGCCCGGCCGGACCCGCGCTTGGCGCTCGTCTCCGTCACGATTCCTTCTTTCTGCCTGGGTGTCGGCCCGCGACAGCGAGCCCGGACGCGTGGTGTCCCACGTCTGGGCAGAAGCCGCGTGCCGCCTTGCACGACGACCACATCACTGGGATGCGCAGGGCAAGAGGGACTCGAACCCCCAACCGCTGGTTTTGGAGACCAGTGCTCTACCAATTGAGCTATTGCCCTTCACCGAGGACGTTGGGTGTCCTCGGCGGGACGGCATGCGTCAGCATGGCCAGCGAAGCCGTCCGAGGGACGATCATACGGGACGGACGCGTCCCAGCGCGAACCGACCCGGAACACCCCTCGCGAGGCCCTCGGTGGACCCTCGTCGAGACCAGCGACCCGGCATACGGACTCGGGCCGCCCGGGGCGGCTGAGGCAGTGGCAGGATCGAGACGTGACGAACCCGCGCACCTCCCTCGCGTCCCTGTCCGACGACGACCTGGCCGGCTTCCTCGCCGAGCAGCAGGTCAGCCTACGCGCGCTGAAGTCGCGCGGCCTCAAGCTCGACCTGACGCGGGGCAAGCCGTCGGCCGCGCAGCTCGACCTCGTCGGACGACCTGCTGCACCTGCCGACGTCGACGAAGGACCGCAGCGGCGTCGACGTGCGCAACTACGGCGGGCTCGAGGGGCTGGCCGAGCTGCGCGAGATCTTCGCCGAGCTGCTCTGGGTCGAGCCGTCGCCAGGTCGTCGCCGGCGGCAACTCGAGCCTGACGATGATGTACAGCGACCATCGTCGACTTCCTGCTCTTCGGCGGGGTCGACTCCCCGCGGCCCTGGAGCCAGGAGGAGAAGGTCACGCTTCATCTGCCCGGTGCCCGGCTACGACCGCCACTTCTCGATGCTGGCGGCGTTCGGCATCGAGATGGTCACCGTCGACATGCACCACGACGGACCGGACATGGCCGCCGTCGAGGCGCTCGTCAAGGACGACCCGAGCATCAAGGGCATCTGGATCGTGCCGACCTACGCCAACCCCTCCGGCGCCGTCGTGTCGCAGGAGGTCGCCGCGCGCCTCGCCGCGATGCCGACCGCGGCACCCGACTTCACGATCTTCTGGGACAACGCCTACGCCTTCCACCACCTCACCGAGGACGAGGCCAAGAGCGCCGACATCCTCAGCCTCTGCCGCCGCCTCCGGGCACCCGAACCGGCCGATCATGTTCGCGTCGACCTCGAAGATCACCTTCGCCGGCGCCGGCGTCGCCGTGCTCGCGGCGAGCGAGGCCAACGTCAAGTGGTACCTCGGCGCACCTCGCGATGGGCTCGATCGGGCCCGACAAGGTCAACCACCTGCGTCACGTCGAGTTCTTCCGCGACGCCGACGGGGTGCGGGCGCACATGCGGCGGCACCGCGAGATCATCGCGCCGAAGTTCGCCGCGGTCGACGAGGCCCTGACGACCGGGCTCGACGGTCTCGACGTCGCCGAGTGGAGCCACCCGACCGGCGGCTACTTCGTCAACCTCGACGTGCTCGACGGCACCGCCTCGCGGGTCGTCGCCCTCGCCAAGGAGGCCGGCATCGCGCTGACGCCCGGCCGGGCGCGTCCTTCCCGCTGGGCAACGACCCGCGCGACCGCAACATCCGCCTCGCCCCGACCTTCCCGGTGCTCGACGAGGTGCGCACGGCCATGGCCGGCGTCGCCACCTGCGTCGCCCTCGCCGCCGCCGAGAAGCTGACGCAGGACCGAGCCTCCGGGGTAGGGGCAGCGGGCGACGGCGCGACGCGTCGGAGCACGACCACGCACCGCCACCGAAGGAGCCTCGCGATGAGCGACAGCGAGCCCAACGAGAACATCGACGACGACCTGACGACCTACAGCGTCGACGACGAGGACCAGCTCCAGCCCGAGGACACCCTCGAGGACGGCGACCTCGAGGACGTGCTCGACCGCGGCTACTCCCCCAACGACCGCCCGCAGGGGGTCACCGCCCACGGCACGACGGCCTACGAGGAGTCCATCGACGAGACGATCGACGAGCGCATCCGCCAGGAGGTGCCCGACCCGGACTCGGCCTACGGCGCCCCCGACAACGAGAGCGGCCTCGACGGCGACCGCGTCGGCGGCGACGACCCCGACTCGATCGACGCCGAGGACGACTGGCTCGGCGACCACGAGGTGGGCGACGCCCGCGCCGGCCGCCTCGTCGCGGACGACGAGGGCGCCCACGAGGACGACGAGAAGCAGGCCTGGGCCAGCGACGTGGGCGTCGACGGCGCCGGGGCGTCGGCCGAGGAGGCCGCCATGCACGTCGTCGACGAGATCGCCGACGAGCCCGACGAGTCTGAGCACGCCTCGACGCCGAGCACGGCCACGGCCTGGCGACCCCGGCGTCGCCTGCGGAGGGCGACCCGGCGCGGCGGGTGACACACTGACGCGCATGACGCGCTCGGTGCGGGACCTGCCCAAGGCCCACCTGCACCTGCACTTCACCGGGTCGATGCGGATCGACACGGTGCGCGACCTCGCGGCGACGCATGGCATCCGGCTGCCCGACGCCCTCGTCAGGGACTGGCCGCCGCGACTGGCCAAGGCCACCGACGAGCGCGGCTGGTTCCGCTTCCAACGGCTCTACGACGCCGCCCGGGCGTGCGTGCGCGGCGAGGCCGACATGCGCCGCATCGTGCGTGAGGCCGCTGCGGACGACGTGGCCGAGGGGTCCCGCTGGCTCGAGCTCCAGGTCGACCCCACGTCGTACGCCCCGTTCGTCGGTGGCATCACGCCGGCCCTCGAGATCGTGCTCGACGAGGCCCGGAAGGTGTCTGCGGAGGGCGAGATCGGGGTGGCCGTCGTCGTCGCGGCGAGTCGGATGCGCCACCCCCTCGAGGCGCGGACGCTCGCCCGGCTCGCCGCCCACCACGCCGGTGACGACGCAGGGGCCGTCGTCGGCTTCGGGCTGTCCAACGACGAGCGGCGGGGGCTCGTCGCCGACTTCGCGCCGGCCTTCGCCATCGCGCGGCGCGCCGGCCTCGCGCTCGTGCCCCACGGCGGCGAGCTGCTCGGCGCACAGTCGGTCATGGAGACGCTCGAGCACCTCGACCCCGACCGCATCGGACACGGCGTGCGCAGCGTCGAGGACCCCCAGGTGCTCGACGCGGTCGCCGAGGCCGGCGTGACGCTCGAGGTCTGCCCGGGCAGCAACGTCGCCCTCGGGGTCTATGCCCACGCCGGCGAGGTGCCGCTGCGTCGCATCATCGACGCCGGCATCCCCGTGGCTCTCGGGGCGGACGACCCGTTGCTCTTCGGCACGCGCCTGCTCGCGCAGTACTCCGCCGCCCGCGACCTCGGTCTCGACGACGCAGAACTCGCACGCCTCGCTCGAGGCTCGCTCGAGGGGAGCCGTATGCCGCCCTCCCTGCGGCAGGCTGCGCTCGCCGACGTGGACGCGTGGCTCGCCGCTCCGGCGTGACGTCGACCGCGCCCCACGATCGGGTCGTACGCGGACGGAACGGGCGGCGACCAGGTGGTCAGGGCGGTCGCCGCGGCCCGTCGAGTTTGCTCAGGATCGGTGCGCCCGGTCATGCTGGAGGGGAGATGAAGACTTCTGCCCTTGCCCCCGCACGCCCATCGACCGCCTCCCGCGCCCAGCTGCGACGTCTCGCCGTCGTCGGTCTCGTCGCCCCCGTCGTCGCGCTCGCGGCGTGCAGCGGGGGGTCCGCCGCGACCGCGGACCCGACCGCACCGACCGCCACCAGCCCGGTCTCGACCAGCCCTTCGGCCTCGTCGACCGCGTCGACCGCGTCGACCGCGTCGACCGCGCGACGCGCCGACCCAAGTGACGTCCGCCCGTCGACCGGGCGGTCTCCACGGCGATCACGGCAACGATCAAGGACCCTGATCTCGGGCACACCATCACCGTCAACCGCATCGTCCGGCGCTTCTCGTGGCCTGCCGGGCAGCCTGTCGGCGCAAAGCAGTTCGAGATCGTGGGCGTCTTGGTGACCGCTCACAGCCGGCTCGCGCTACTCGGCCTCGATCGACCCCTCGATGCTCTCCCTCGTGGCCGCAAGCCCGGCACAGACGGTCGCGCCCGACGTCCGAGTTCGCCAAGCGGTGGGGCGCCACCCCGCTGAAGGCCGCCAGCGCGATCGCAGAGGACCGGCGGGTGGGTCTTCTTCAAGGTCAACCGCGGCACGACGAGCGCGTTGAGCCTGGCCTTCAACCGGCCGCCCTACACCGTCAGCACGACCGGCAAGAAGCATCCCGCCGAAGACCTTCTCCGTCGTCGCTGACGAAGTAGCCCTCGACGCCGTGCCGGTCAGGGTCCGCGCCTGCGTCGGACCTTCCGGCGCACGACAGGCTCGGCATGCCTCAGAGCTGCTCGCCGACGATGACGGGTTCGTTCACGAGCGTGACCCCGAACGCGTCACGCACCCCGTCGCGCACCTGCCGCGCCAGGGCGAGGACGTCGGCGGTCGTCGCGCCGCCCCGGTTGGTGACAGCCAGGGTGTGCTTCGTCGACAGCGCCGCCGGCGCGGGCAGCCCGAAACCCTTGGCGAAACCGGCGTGGTCGATGAGCCAGGCCGCGCTCGTCTTGAGCCGGCCGTCGGGCTCGGGGAAGCGCGGCGCGGTCGGCCCCTCCCAGCCGAGCCGCTCACCGACCCGCTCGACGAGCGCGTCGAACTCCCGGCGAGTGAGGATCGGGTTGGTGAAGAACGACCCGCAGGACCACGTGTCGGGGTCGGCGTCGTCGAGCACCATGCCGCGGGCCCGGCGCTGCTCGAGGACGGCGTCGCGGGCGTCCGAGAGGGGGACGCGCGTGCCGAGCTCGACCCCGAGACCCTTCGCCAGGGCGGCATACGCCACCGGGCGGCTGAGGTCGGCGACCTCGAACTGGAAGAGGACGTCGAGCACGACGTAGCGCGAGTGGCCCTTGAAGCGCGAGTGGCGGTAGGTGAAGGCGCAGTCGGCGTTCGTGAAGGTGCGGACGGCCTGCTCCTGCCGGTCCCACGTGCGCACCTGGGCGATCGTCTGCGAGACGTCCTGGCCGTAGGCGCCGACGTTCTGGACGGGCGTGGCCCCCGTGCAGCCCGGGAATGCCGCTCAGCGCCTCGACGCCGGCCCAGCCCTCGACGACGGCTCGCGCCACGACGTCGTCCCACACCTCTCCCGCGGCGACCCGGACCACCGCGCCGCCGCAGTAGTCGGCGGACTCGGGAGTGATGCCGGAGGTGGCGACGTGCACGACCGTGCCGTCGAAGCCCTCGTCGGACACGATGAGGTTGGAGCCACCGGAGAGGACGAGCAGCGGCTCGTCGGCGTCGTCGACCTCGCGGACGGCGTCGACGAGCTCGTCGGTGGTCTCGACGGTGACGAGCCGGGACGCCGGGCCGCCGACCCGCATCGTCGTGAGGTCGGACAGGGGGACGTCGTGTTGCTCGCGCACGAGGTGGACCGGCCGGCTCAGTCGAGGACGGCGACGGCCAGGGCGCGGCCGAGGACCTTCTCGCCGCCGCCGGTCGCGGTCAGCTCGACCGTGACGCGCCTGGTCTCGGGGTCGGCAGCCTTGACGACGCCGGAGACCTCGATGTCGGCGCCGGTCGTCGTAGGGCACGACGACCGGCTTGGTGAAGCGGACGCCGTACTCGACGACGCGGCCGGCATCGCCGACCCAGTCGGTGACGAGGGTGACCGCCGAGCCCATCGTGAACATGCCGTGGGCGATGACGTCGGGCAGCCCGACCTGCTTGGCGAACCGCTCGTCCCAGTGGATGCGGTTGCGGTCGAGCGAGGCGCCGGCGTACTGCACGAGGCGGGCACGGTCGACGTGGACCGTCAGCGGCGGGCAGCGCCTCGCCGACCGAGACCTCGGAGAAGGACCGCACGGTCGCGGGCGTCGGGGTGCTCTGCTGGGCTGCTCATCACTCGCCTCCTCGGATGACGATGGTCGACGTGGCGGTGCAGACGGCCTCGCCCTGCCTCGGTGGCGAGCTCGGTGCGGGTCGTGACCATGGCGTGGCCGCCGGCCTCGCGCACGGTGTCGACGTGCAGCGTGCCGACGACGGCGTCGCCGGCCGTCAGGGGCCGGTGGTGGGCGAAGCGCTGCTCACCGTGCACGACGCGGGAGAAGTCGATGCCGGCCTCGGGGTCGCGGATCAGCTGCGCGTCGCACTGCTGGGCGATGAGCACCGCGAACGTCGGCGGCGCGATGACGTCGGCGTAGCCGCGCGCTCGCGCCACGTCGGCGTCGACGTGCACCGGGTCGGAGGAGCCGACCGCCTCGGCGAACTCGCGGATCTTGGCGGCACTGACCCGATAGGTCTCGGTGGGCGGGTAGACCCGGCCCTGGAAGTCTGCGTTCACCGGCATACGGGCAACCCTATCGACCCGCGCCGACGCGAGCCTGCGCGCCCACCGCGCCCGCGGCGACGCAGGAACGACAACGCTCCCCCGGCCCGGATGGGCCGAGGGAGCGGTCGACGTGCGTCGTGCTCAGCGGGTCTCGCGGTGCTCCGTGTGCTTGCCGCACTTCGGGCAGAACTTGTTCATCGCGAGACGGTCGGGGTTGTTCCGACGGTTCTTCTTGGTGATGTAGTTGCGGTCCTTGCAGTCCACGCACGCCATCGTGATCTTGGGACGGACGTCGGTGCTCTTGCTGGCCACGGCAACCTGCTCTTTCGGGAACGTGCTTGGGTGTTCGGTCGTCTTGCGACGGGTGTCGCGCGGCGCGTCACGCGTTCCGGGCGGCATCCCGGAGTGACACGCAGGCGCGACGTCCAAGGTTACGCGACACCCCGATGATTCGAGAAATCGAACCGGGTGCGCGCGGAAGTGGTAGCGGGAGCGGGGCTCGATCCCGCGACCTCACGATTATGAGTCGTGCGCTCTAACCAGCTGAGCTACCCCGCCATGGGCTGTCGCCCTCCGGCCCGCCGCGGCTGCGACGGACCGGACCGGAGACCGACCGACCAGAGCCCCAATAGGGAATCGAACCCTAGACCTTTTCCTTACCATGGAAACGCTCTGCCGACTGAGCTATTGGGGCACGGCCGACGCCGAGAACACGTCACGAGAACGCCTTCAGGTCGACCTGTTGTGCGACGGCGAGACTACACGGTCGGCGGCGCGGATACGAAATCGACGTCCCCCTGCGGGGTGTCCCCGGCAGGCCCGTCACCGATCGTCGCCACGGCCATCGTCCCGGGTCTGGTCCCGGGTCTCGTCAAGGGCGTCGAGCGCCTCCTGCGCCGCTGCCTCCTGCTGCACCGCTCCCCCGCGGTCGGCGCACCCAGGTCGCGATCACGTATGCCGGGACGCCCGGTCCCGCGGCCACGCTCTGGGGCGAGGTCGGCTGGGAGGAGCTCACCGAGGGGGCCCTCGTCGCCGCGCAGCCCAACGGCGCCGCCCACGTGGTTCCCGTGCAACGACCACCCGAGCACCAAGGCCACCTACCGGATCACGTTCGAGTCCGACTCGCCCTACGACGTCGTGGCGACCGGGACCCTCGTGGAGACCCGGGTGCGTGGGAGCCGGACGCGCCGCGTCTTCGAGCAGCACGTCCCGATGGCGACCTACCTCGCGTCGGTCCACGTCGGTCGCTACGTCCGACGGGCACTCGTCGGGACGAACGTGCCGATCGCGGTGGTGCTGCCCGCGATCCACGAGCGCAACGTCATGCACGACCTGGCCCGGCTGCCCGAGATGACCCGGCTCTTCGGACCTCTTCGGGCCCTATCCCTTCGCCGACTACACCGTCGTCGTCACGGCCGACGACCTCGAGATCCCGCTGGAGGCGCAGGGCTGGCGACCTTCGGGCCCAACTGGCTCGACGGGCGCGGCGCGCACCAGCGCCTCGTCGCCCACGAGCTCGCCCACCAGTGGTTCGGCAACAGCCTCACCGTCACGACGTGGGCCGACATCTGGCTCAACGAGGGCTTCGCCTGCTACGCCGAGTGGCTCTGGTCGAGCAGCCTCGGCGGCCCGACGGCCGACGCGCTCGCGTCGCAGCACCGCACCCGCCTCGCGCGGCCTCGCCCAGGACTTCGTCGCTCGCCGACCCGGGCCCGGACCGATGTTCGACGACCGCGTCTACAAGCGGGGCGCCCTCACCCTGCACGCCCTGCGGCTGCACCTCGGCGACGGCGACCTTCTTCGCGCTGCTGCGCGACTGGGTGCAGAGCCACCGGCACGGGTCGGTGACCACGGACGAGTTCGTCGACCTCGTCGACGTGCACGTGCAGCGCGCGTCGGGCGGCGCTGGTGGTCCGGCCGTCGAGCGGGCCCGAGCCCTCCTCTACCGATGGCTGTGGGCGACTCCCCTCCCTCGCCTCGAACCCGTCGCCACGGGCTCCTGACGACGGCGCCGCTGGACTCAGTGGTGCCGGACCTCGAGCGCGCCCGGCCGGACGCGAGAGCCACCGCGGCCGCACACCCGGTGGGCGCGTCGACGTCCATCACCGTCAGGCACGGCATACCTGGCACGACCTCGGCGAAGACGCCGGTGCGCGGGGTCACGAACGTCGTCGGGTCGACGCGCAGCCCCACACCCAGGGCCTTGAGGGCGGCCTCCTTGCGCACCCACGACGTGGCATCGGTGACGGCGCCGCGATCGCCCCGTGCGGTGAGATCGCGGGCGTGCAGGGCCACCTGCCCGAAGCCCTCGAACCGCACTCCGTCGACCTGCTCGACGTCGATCCCGACGGGCCCCGAGCGACTGAGCGCGACGGCGACGACAGAGCCCGTGCGGCTCAGGGACAGGTGGAGGCCGGGGTCGTCGACGAGGAGGGGACGACCGTGCTGGCGGCCGCAGTCCGGACAGGTCCTGTCGAAGCGGAAGGACTCCGGAGGCCGGCCCAGCAGGAGCCCGATCTGCGACCTCGCCAACAGGTGGAGCTCGAGGTAGGACCTCGCCGATGGCGCGTCGACGAACCGCGCCCAGCGCTCTCGTTCGTGCTCGTCGAGCGCGCCGGCCAGCTGCGGTGAAGAGGCAAGGTGGATGCCCGTCTGGCGCACCCAGACATCGACGACCGCGTCACTCATGCGCCGCCGCAGGCGGCGCGGCGTCGTTGCGGCCGGCGCTGTCGCGGCCGGGGTCGATGCGGCCGGCGCCGTCGCGCAGCGCGAACGACAGGCGGTCGCGCGCAGCGTGCTCGACCAGCACGGGCACGAAGTCACGCACCGGGCCGGTGAGCTCCGAGTGGGCGAGCCTGACTGCGGCCTCGACGACCTCGGCATGAAGCTCGGGAAAGTGCTCCTGCAGCCGTAGCTGGACCCTGGCCAGGGCCTTCATCTCGTCGGCACGGTCCACGCCTCAAGGATCGGTGGCTGGCGTCGCTCCCGCAAGGTTTCTCGAAAATGGCCCCTGGCGGGCGTCTCGGTCATCCGGTTCGGGTGATGCCTCGAGCCACCTCTGGGTGCCACGCTCATCGGGCGAGAGGTAGGTCGATCATGAGGCGGAGGTCCGGGATGGTTCCTGCTCGACTGACGCGGTCGACGGTGGGTGACCGTGGATCCGGTTCCTGACGGACGAGGAGCGGCGGTGCCCCTGACGGCGCGGCGGGCCTTCCACGTCATGTCCAAGCCCACGGGCGCGATCTGCAACCTCGACTGCGAGTACTGCTTCTTCCTGTCCAAGGACGAGCTCTACCCCGGCAGCGAGTTCCGGATGCCGCCCGAGGTGCACGAGGCGTACATCGGCCAGCTCCTCGCCGCCCAGCGCGGCGTCGACGAGGTGGTCGTCGCGTTCCAGGGCGGCGAGCCGACCCTCATGGGCCTCGACTTCTTCCGACGAACCCTCGAGCTCGAGCAGCGCTTCGCCGCGCCGGGGCAGCGGATCCTCAACACGATGCAGACCAACGCGACGCTGCTCGACGACGAGTGGTGCGCGTTCCTGCGGAGAACGACTTCCTCGTCGGCGTCTCGATCGACGGGCCGCGCGAGATGCACGACGCCTACCGGGTCGACAAGGGCGGCAAGCCGACCTTCGACCGGGTGGTGCGTGGGTTGGGGGCGCTCAAGCGGCACGGCGTCGAATGGAACGCGCTCACGACGGTCAACTCCGCCAACGGGGCCACGGCCTGGAGGTCTACCGGTTCCTGCGCGACGACCTCGGCGCGACGTTCGTGCAGCTCATCCCGATCGTGGAGCGGGTGACCGCCGAGCTGCTGCCCTGGCCGAGTCGGGCTGGGGCACCCGCTCCGGCGACCGGCCGCTCTACCGGCAGGAGGGGGACCTCGTCACGCACCGCACGGTCGGGGCGAAGGCAGTACGGCCGGTTCCTCGTCGACGTCTTCGAGGAGTGGGCCCGGCACGACGTCGGCGACGTGTTCGTGTCGATGTTCGACACCGCGCTCGCGCACTGGATGGGCATGGACCAGGCCGGGCTGTGCGTCCACGCCCGCACCTGCGGGGACGCGCGTGGCGCTCGAGCACAACGGCGACCTCTACTCGTGCGACCACTACGTCGAGCCGGGCTACCTGCTGGGCAACATCGCCGAGGGCCGCACCCTGCTCGAGCTGGTCGAACCTGCCGCAGCAGCGGGCCTTCGGGCAGGCCAAGCTCGACACCCTGCCGGCGTACTGCCGCGTCGTGCGACGTGCGCTTCGCGTGCAACGGCGGCTGCCCCAAGGACCGCTTCATCACCACGCCCGACGGCGAGCCCGGCCTGCACTACCTCTGCGCCGGCTACCAGCGACTTCTTCCACCACGTCGACGCGCCCATGCGGGTCATGGCCGGCCTGCTGCGCCAAGGCCGGGACGCCACGGCGCTGCGGGACTGGTATGCCGTCCGCGACGCCGAGACGCGGCCCGCGCGACCCCTGCTCATGCCTGGGTGGCGCTGCCTGGGCGGACTGCCACGGAGCCGAGCGCTGACGCGGGCCGCTGACCACGGACGTGCTGTGAGCGGCTGCGCTTCTCATCCGAGGAGGATGATGCTGCAGCCCTCGTCCCGTCGGATGGTCGGAGCGGAGCCCGACGTCGTGAGCATCACTAGCAAGGAGTCATGTCATGGCGCAACCGTTTCGTGGTGTGGTCAACGTCGACATCCGGGACTCGGTGGAGGACTGGACCCGTTCGCGCCGCCGAAGGCACCCGAGGGGGCGCCCAACGTCGTGTACGTCGTGCTCGACGACGTCGGCTTCTCGGCGATGAGCTGCTACGGCGGCCCGATCGACACCCCGAACATCGACAAGATCGCCGGCGACGGCGTGCGCTACACCCAGTGGCACACCACGGCCCTGTGCTCGCCGACCCGGTCGTGCCTGCTCACCGGGCGCAACCACACCCGCAACAGCATGGCCTGCATCACCGAGGGCGCCAGCGGGTTCGCCAACGCCAGCGGCACCATCCCGCCCGAGAACGGCATGCTTCCGGAGATCCTCGGCGAGCGGGGCTGGAACACCTACATGGTCGGCAAGTGGCACCTGTGCCCCACCGTCGAGATGAACCTCGCCTCGACGCGTCGCAACTGGCCGACCGGGCGCGGGTTCGAGCGCTGGTACGGCTTCCTCGGCGCCGAGACCAGCCAGTGGTACCCCGAGCTCACCTACGACAACCACCCGGTCGACCAGCCGAGGTCGCCCGAGGAGGGCTACCACTTCGGTGAGGACATCACCGACAAGGCCATCGAGTTCATCATGGACGCCAAGGCGGTCGCCCCGGACAAGCCGTTCTTCCTCTACTACGCGCCCGGCGCCGCCCACGCGCCGCACCACGCCCCCAAGGAGTGGATCGAGAAGTACGCCGGCCGCTTCGACGAGGGCTACGAGGCGATGCGCGAGACCACCCTGGCCCGCCAGATCGAGATGGGCATCGTCCCGCCGAACACCGAGCTGCCCCCGATGAACCCGATCGGCACCCCGCAGACCCGCACCGGCCCCGAGGGCCAGCCGTTCTCGGCCGGTCGACACCACCCGGCCGTGGGACACGCTGTCGGATGACGAGAAGCGGCTCTTCTCGCGGATGGCCGAGGTCTACGCCGGGTTCCTGTCGCACGCCGACGCCCAGATCGGTCGGCTGCTCGACTACCTCGAGGAGACCGGCCAGCGCGAGAACACCATGGTCATCGTCGTCTCCGACAACGGGGCCAGCGGCGAGGGCGGCCCGGACGGGTCGGTCAACGAGATGCTGTTCATGAACGGCATCCCCGACGACATCGACGCCAACCTCGCCATGCTCGACGAGCTCGGCGGCCCGAAGACCTACAACCACTACCCCAACGGGTGGGCGATGGCCTTCAACACGCCCTTCAAGATGTGGAAGCGCTACGAGTTCAACGGCGGCACGTCCGACCCGTGCGTCATCTCGTGGCCGGCCGGGATGACGGCCAAGGGCGAGATCCGCGAGCAGTACCACCACGCGGTCGACCTGGTGCCCACCGTGCTCGACGCCCTGGGCATCGAGGCGCCGGCGACGATCAAGGGCCACACCCAGAGCCACTTCGACGGCGTGAGCATGCGCTACAGCTTCGACGACCCGAGGCGCCCGGGCCAGCGGCAGACGCAGTTCTACTCGATGCTCGGGTCGCGCGGCATCTGGCACGACGGGTGGAAGGCCATCACCACGCACCCGACGATCAGCGGCTGGGGCGCACTTCAACGACGACGAGTGGGAGCTCTACCACGTCGACGTCGACCGCTCCGAGCTGCACAACCTGGCGGCCGAGCAGCCCGACAAGCTCCGCGAGATGGTCAACCTCTGGTACGCCGAGGCCGGCGCCAACGAGGGGTTCCCGCTCGACGACCGCTCGGCGCTGGAGATCCTCGTGTCCCCGCGGCCCCAGCTGTCGGCCCCGCGCGACCGCTACGTCTACTTCCCCAACCACGCCGAGGTGCCCGAGGCCCAGGCCGTCGTGGTGCGCGGCCGGTCGTTCGTCATCGGCGCGCTGGTCGACATCCCCGAGCCGGGCGCGCAGGGCGTGCTCTTCGCCCAGGGGTCGCGGTTCGGCGGCCACAGCCTCTACGTCAAGGACAACCGGCTGCACTACGTCAACAGCTTCGTCGGGATGTTCGAGCAGAAGGTCGTCGGCGACCGAGGACCTGCCGACCGGCGAGAACCTCATCCTGTCGGCCTCGTTCGAGAAGGACGGCATGGACCCGCCGCCGGTGGCCACCGGCATCCTCTCGCTCTACCACGGCGACACCAAGGTCGGCGAGGGCCGGATCAAGCTCCAGCCCGGCGGCTTCATGATCGCCGGCGAGGGGCTGCCGTCGGGCGTGACGTCGGCGACCCGGTGACCGAGGACTACCCCGGCGAGCGCCCGTACCGCTTCACCGGCGGCACCATCAAGCGGGTCGCCGTCGACGTCAGCGGCGAGCCGTACATCGACCTCGAGCGCGAGGCCGCCCTGATGCTGATGCGCGAATGAGCGTCCCGACGTCGGGCAGCCGGCGGACCGCTCGCATCCTGGAACGACACACGCGTGCCGCGATCGTCGACTTTGAGCGGGTCACCGACGAGGGTGGTGCGACTGTCCCGCCGGACGACCGGGTCGCGGTCTTCGACAACGACGGCACCCTCTGGTGCGAGAAGCCGATGCCGGTGGAGCTCGGCTTCATCCTGCACCGGTTCACCGAGATGGCCGAGGAGGACCCCGCACTTCGCGACCGTCAGCCGTGGAAGGCCGCGTGGGACAAGGACTACGCATGGCTCGGCGCCGTCATCACCAAGCACTACCACGGTGACGACAGCGACGTGAAAGTCCTGATGGGCGGCATCCTGCAGGCGTTCGCCGGCATGACCGTCACGGCCTACACGGCGCGAGCGGATGCGTTCCTCCGGCAGGCGCCGCACCCGAGCCTGGGTCGCCTGCTGCGCGACTGCGCCTACCTGCCGATGGTCGAGCTGCTGCGCTACCTGGAGGCCAACGGGTTCGCCACCTACATCGCGTCCGGCGGCGACCGGGACTTCATGCGACCCGTGACCTACGACATCTACGGCATCCCCCGGAACGTGTCATCGGCAGCTCCACGGGGCTGCGGTACCGCGAGGACGGAGGCAGCGGGACCCTTGTCTACGAGGCGCAGATGGACGTCTTCGACGACGGCCCGATGAAGCCGGTCCGGATCTGGAGCCGGACCGGCCGGCAGCCGCTGGTGGCGGCGGCAACTCCAACGGCGACATCCCGATGCTCAGTACGCCGCGGCGCCGCGACGGCCGGGCTCCGCCTGCTGGTCCTGCACGACGACGACGACCGCGAGTTCGGCTACACCGCGGGGGCGGAGGAGTCGCTGGACCGGGCCCGCGGCCAGGACTGGACCGTCGTCAGCATGAAGTCCGACTGGTCGACCGTCTTCGCCGAAGCGCCCGCGAGGTAGCCTCGCCTGGACGACCGGACCCGCCCAGCAGCGGCGAGTTCCGCCGCGGCAGGAATGGGGCATGGCGTTGACGGACGTTCTCGACGACGTCGTGACCTTCGAGCTCGGCGACGAGCCGGACGCCGTGCCTGCCGGGCGCCGCTTCGTGCACGACCAGTTGCTCGCGCGCGGTGCCCACGACTCCGTCGACGACGCGACGGTGGTCGCCGCCGAGCTGCTGGCGAACGCCTGCCAGCACGGCACCGCGCCGGTCTCGGTGTCTGTCAGTGGTGCCGCCGGCCGCGTTCGAGTCGCCGTCCGGGACGCCAGCCCGAGAACCCCGGTCCGCCCAACCGCAGCACCAACAACATGACCGGTCGCGGCATCCTGCTGGTCGAGGCGCTGAGCGCGCGGTGGGGTGTCTCGGTCGACGAGCACGGAAAGGTCGTGTGGGCCGAGTTCGGCGTGACCGCCGCCGACGACCCGCTCCAGTCGGTGCAGGCCGTCGAGGAGCTCTCCGGTGTCGACACGCGTGCTGCCTCGGCGGCGGAGCTCCGCTACACCGTCGTCCTCGGTGACGTCCCGACCGACCTGCTCATCGAGGCCAAGGCGCACATGGACAACCTGGTGCGTGAGCTGTCGCTCGCCGCAGCCGACGACAAGACCCGGTCGTCCGAGCCGTTCGCCGCCCTGGTCCAGACGGTCGTGCACAGCTTCGGGGACGCCCGCAACGCCATCAAGCGGCAAGCCATCGCGGCCTCCCGGCGGGGGGACCAGCGGACCAGCCTCACCCTGCAGCTGCCGCTGTCGGCGGCCGACGCCGCCGACGCCTACCTGGCGGCGCTCGACGAGGCGGACACGTACTCCCGGGCCGCGCGGCTGCTCACCCTGGAGACGCCGCCGGACCACAAGCTCTTTCGCCGTTGGTACGTCGAGGCCGTCGCGAGACAACTGCGGGACCTCGCGGCGGGCCGTGAGCCGGAGCAGGTCACGCCGTTCTTCGACCTGCTCGTCAGTGAGATCCGGCGCCTGGCCTCGGCCCACCGA
>CAWKJV010000039.1:0-41474 GCA_963849965.1 uncultured Actinomycetota bacterium
CGTGTGCGGGGTGGCGGGCGAGGCGAGTCGGCCGCGCCGTCGCGCTCGGGTAGCGTGAGCCAGCGTGAACTCGCCCATCGCCGTCCGTGACATCACCGCAGCCGAGCACCTCGCGTGGCTGCGGACCCAGCCGTCGGCGAGCTTCCTGCAGACACCCGCGTGGGCCGACGTGAAGAAGGACTGGCGTTCCGAGTCGGTCGGCTGGTTCGCGGGCGACGAGATGGTCGGCGCCGCCCTGGTGCTGCACCGGTCGCTGCCGCGGATCAAGCGGTCGCTGGCCTACGTCCCCGAGGGGCCGTGCATCGACTGGTCCTCGCCGCGCCTCGTCGAGCTGCTCCGCGCCCTGCGTGACCACCTCAAGGCCAAGGGCGCCTTCGCGCTGCGGGTCGGGCCGCCCGTCGCGACGCACCGTTGGGGCACGGCGACGATCAAGGACGCCATCGCCGACCCGGCGGTCCGTCGCTACGACGAGGCGACCCCGGACGTCGTCGAGCCGGTGGGGACGGCCGTCGTCGCCCAGCTGGAGCGCCTCGGCTTCCGGCACCTCAGTCCCGAGGACGGTTTCGCCGCCGGGCAGCCGGAGTACGTCTTCCAGGTGCCGCTCGCGGGCCGCACCGAGGCCGACGTGCTCGCCGGGATGAACCAGCTGTGGCGCCGCAACATCAAGAAGACCGTCAAGAACGGTGTGAAGGTGCGCGTCGGTGATGCCTCGGACCTGCCGGACTTCCACCGCACCTACGTCGAGACCGCCGAGCGCGACCGGTTCACGCCTCGCGGACTCGCCTACTTCGAGCAGATGTATGCCGCCCTGGCGTCCGAGGACCCCGAGCGGATCCGCGTCTACCTCGCGGAGCACGAGGGCGACGTCCTCGCCGCGACGATCTTCATCCGGGTC
Source organism: uncultured Actinomycetota bacterium (assembly GCA_963849965.1). Lineage (GTDB taxonomy): Bacteria > Actinomycetota > Actinomycetes > Actinomycetales > Dermatophilaceae > Terrabacter. The sequence continues at coordinate 896 of CAWKJV010000039.1, forward strand.
GGTGAGCACGCGTGGTACTCCTACGGCGCGTCGTCGGCGGCCAAGCGCGAGCTCCAGGGCTCGACCGCGATCCAGTGGCGGATGATGCAGGACTCCCTGGCCGCGGGCGCCACCGTCTACGACCTGCGTGGCATCACGAACACCGTCGACGAGGCCAACCCCCACATCGGCCTCATCCGGTTCAAGGTGGGCACGGGCGGCGAGGCCGTGCGGCTGGCCGGTGAGTGGGATCTGCCGCTGAATCGCTTGCTCTACAAGGCTTTCGACCTCTACATGAAGCGGCGGTGACCCATCGTGTCCTTCGTCCTGCACGTCGACGGTGAGCGCTGGCGCGCCGGTCACGACCGCTTCGTCGCCGACCACCTCGGCGTCGTTCCGGTGATCAAGGGGAACGGCTACGGCTTCGGTCGCGACCTGCTGTGCGCCGAGTCCACCCGGATGGGCGTCCCGATGATCGCTGTCGGCACGTACGCCGAGGTCCCTTCCGCCCTGGCGGAATTCGGTGGCGACGTGCTCGTCATGGAGCCCTATCGTGCGGCAATCCACTCCGGGCAGCCGCATGTCGGCGACCGTCGCCTCATCCACACGGTGACGACGCACGCCGACGTCTCGAGCCTCCGAGGTGTCGACGGTGATGCGCGGGTCGTCGTCGAGGGCCTGACGTCGATGAACCGCTTCGGGGCGCCTGCTGCCGACGTCGCCGAGCTCGCGGGGTCGGCGGACGCCGTCGGCGTGACGCTGCACCTGCCGCTCGGCACCGGTCACGTCGAGGAGATCGCGAGCTACATCGCCGCCGTCCCCGGCGTGCTCACCTGGTTCGTCTCGCACGTCTCTGCTGCCGAACTGGCCACTCTCGCAGAGCGATTCCCTGAGCACGAGTTCCGGCCGCGCATCGGGACCGACCTCTGGTATGCCGACAAGGCCTCCTACGAGGTTCGCGCGCACGTGCTCGACGTGCGACCGGTCAGCAAGGGCACGCGCGTCGGCTACCGGAAACGCGGCGTCGCCGCCGGGCACCTCGTCGTCGTCAGCGGTGGCACGTCGCACGGTGTCGCGATGGAGAGCCCGTCGTCGGCTGCGACGGCCCGGTCGCGGGCGATCGCCGTCACCGAGGGCGTGCTCGAGGCCGCCCACCGGGTGCGGTCGCCGTTCACCGTGTCGGGCGTCATGCCGCGCTTCGCCGAGCCGCCGCACATGCAGTGCAGCCTCATCGTGCTTCCCGACGGCGTCGCTCCCCCACAGGTCGGTGACGAGGTGCCGGTCCGGATGCGGCTGACCACGACGACGCCGGACGCCGTCGTCGTCTCCTGAGGCCGGAGCACCTCGGCGGAGCACCCGATGGTGTGCACCAGCCGGGGAGCGGCTAGACAGGGGGTGTGCACCACGACCCGAGCGACCCCTACGTCCATGTCCGCGGAGCCAGCGAGCACAACCTCAAGAACATCGACGTCGACGTCCCACGTGACGCCATGGTGGCCTTCACCGGCGTGTCCGGCTCGGGCAAGTCCTCGCTCGCCTTCGGCACGCTCTACGCCGAGGCGCAGCGTCGCTACTTCGAGTCGGTGGCGCCCTATGCGCGTCGGCTCCTGCAGCAGGTCGGCGCCCCGCACGTGCAGGAGATCACCGGCCTGCCTCCGGCCGTGGCGCTCCAGCAGCGGCGTGGAGCCCCGAGCTCGCGCTCCAGCGTCGGCACGTTGACAACGCTGTCGAACCTGGTGCGGATGCTGTACTCGCGCGCCGGCACCTATCCGGACGGTGCGTCCCGGCTGGAGGCGGAGGCGTTCTCGCCGAACACCGCGGCCGGGGCCTGCCCACGCTGCCACGGGCTGGGTGAGGAGCACGACGTCAGCGAGGAGCTGCTGGTCCCGGACACCTCGCTGACGATCCGCGAGGGCGCGATCGCCGCGTGGCCCGGTGCCTGGCAGGGCGTCAACCTGCGCAGCATCGTGTCGGGGCTGGGCATCGACGTCGACACCCCGTGGCGCAAGCTCAAGAAGAAGGACCGCGACTGGCTCCTCTTCACCGACGAGCAGCCCAAGGTGCTCATCAAGCCGGAGCGCGACCGCATCGACTACGGCTACCACGGGCTGTTCTGGAGCGCTCGCGCGCACGTCCACCACGTGCTGGCCACCTCCAAGAGCCAGATGATGCGCGACAAGGCGATGCGCTTCGTGCGCAGCGTCCCGTGCTCTGCCTGCCACGGCACCGGCTTGCGGGCCGACGCGCTCGAGGTCACCTTCGCGGGCCTGACCATCGCCCAGGCCAACGCCCTGTCGTTCACCGAGCTGGTGGCCCGCATCCGTCCGGTGGCCGAGCTCACCGACGCGGGGGCTGCCACGTCGTCGGCCGACTCCGGCGAGGCGACCGAGGTCGCGGTGCGCATCTGCACCGACCTCGTGGCGCGGGTCCAGGTGCTGCTCGACCTGGGGCTGGGGTACCTCTCGCTGGGGCGCCGCTCGACGACCCTCTCCCCCGGCGAGGCGCAGCGCCTGCGGATCGCGACGCAGCTGCGGTCGGGACTCTTCGGGGTCGTGTACGTGCTCGACGAACCGTCCGCCGGGCTGCACCCCGCCGACGCCGAGCCGCTGCTCGACGTGCTCGACACGCTCAAGCGCTCGGGCAACTCGCTGTTCATCGTCGAGCACGACCTCGACATCGTGGGTCGGGCCGACTGGGTCGTCGACATCGGTCCCGGAGCGGGCGAGCAGGGAGGCCACGTGCTCTACTCCGGCCCGGTGGCAGGCCTCGAGCACGTCGAGGACTCGATCACCAGCAAGCACCTCTTCGGACGCGCCGAGTCCGTCCAGCGACACCAGCGCACGCCCCAGGGGTGGCTGCACCTGCGCGGGATCACCCGGCACAACCTCGAGGACCTCTCGGTCGAGGTGCCGCTGTGCGTCCTGACGGCCGTGACCGGCGTCTCGGGCTCGGGCAAGTCGACCCTGGTGACGCAGGTGCTCGCCGAGCTCGTGCGGCGCCACCTCGGCCAGGCCCCGGACGACGCGGAGGACACCGAGCTCGAGATCGACGTCGACGACGCCACCGGCCTCGAGTCCTTCGACCGGCTCGTCCGCGTCGACCAGCGCCCGATCGGGCGCACCCCGCGCTCCAACCTCGCCACCTACACGGGCCTCTTCGACGCGGTGCGCAAGCTGTATGCCGCGACCCCCGAGGCCCGCGAGCGGGGCTACGGCGCGGGCCGATTCTCCTTCAACGTCGCCGACGGACGCTGCGAGACCTGCCAGGGCGAGGGGTTCGTCTCCGTCGAGCTGCTCTTCCTGCCCGGCACGTATGCGCCCTGCCCGACCTGCCACGGCCAGCGCTACAACGCCGAGACGCTCGAAGATCGACTACCGCGGCAAGAACATCGCCGACGTGCTGGCCCTCACCGTCGACGAGGCGGCGGACTTCCTCGCCGACGTGCCGGCCGCCGCCCGCAGCCTGATCACGCTGCGCGAGGTCGGGCTGGGCTACCTGCGCCTGGGGCAGCCCGCCACCGAGCTCAGTGGCGGTGAGGCGCAGCGGATCAAGCTGGCGACCGAGCTGCAGCGGGCCCGCCGCGGCCACGCGCTCTACCTGCTCGACGAGCCGACCGCGGGGCTGCACGCCGCCGACATCGCCCTGCTGCTGACGCCAGCTGCACGCGTTGGTGGACGCCGGCAACACCGTGGTGCTGGTCGAGCACCACCTCGACACGATCACCAGCGCCGACTGGGTCATCGACCTGGGCCCGGGCGGCGGGGACGAGGGCGGTCGCATGGTGGCGGCGGGCACTCCGGAGGAGGTCGCACGGGCCGAGGGCAGTGCCACGGCGCCCTACCTGGCCAAGCGGCTCTCGTCTCGCGGGGGTCCTCGCCAAGGGGCGTCGGGCGCGTCGAGGGTCGCGTCGGCTCAGTGGCTGCGCGGGGCCGGGACCAGGTAGACGGGCACCGGCGCCGAGCGGACGATCTTGGAGGCCCGGGAGCCGAGGAAGAGCCGAGCGGCCGGGGCCGACGAGCTCGGGCCGACGACGAGCAGGTCACCGTCGCTCCAGTCGACATCCCAGATGGCCTTGCTCCAGGAGACGCCCTCACCCACCACGAGCGATCGGGCGAGCCGGTCACCCAGGCGGCCGGCATCGGCCGCCTCCACCTGCTTCACGGAGGGCGTCCTTCATGCGCGCCACCCACCGGTCGATGACGAGCTCGTCGGCCGACTCCTCCACGCCGCCGTAGAACCTCCGGGGGGGCCGGACGGCGAACGACACGACCCGCACGCTCGCGCCGAGCGCCTCGGCGAGCCGCGCCCCCACGACGGCCACGTGCGCCCGCAGCCTCTGGATCCTCCGTAGCCGATGTTGACCCGGCGGATGCGTGCGGTCGGTCCGGCGCGATAGCCGCGCGGGGCGAGGAGCACCGGCAGCGGGGCGGAGTGCACGAGCCGGTCCGTGACGCTGCCGAGCGAGATCCGGCCGAGAGGGCCCTTGCTCGACGAGCCGAGCACGATGGCGGACGCGCCGACGTCGGCTGCCAGCTCGAGCAGCCCGCCGGGGATCGACGACGCCTGACGCACCTCGAAGGACGCCTCGATGCCGGGCGGCAGACTGTGCTCTGGCCTCGTCGAGGACGGCGCGCCCCCACTCCGTGAGGGGACCGACGTAGTCACCGTCGATGAACTCCGGGACGCCCGCGGCGTGCGGGGTCGTGACGACGACGGCGACGACCAGCGGCTCGCCGGTGGAGCGCGACAGCACGCTGGCCAGCTCGAGCGCCGACGATGCCGCTGTCCTGTGCGGTGTAGGCGACGACGATCGTCATCGATCACACCTGGCGCGACCAGCGAGGCGGCCTCGACGTGGGTCACCGGCAGGCCGAGCTCAGCCGCGCGGTCGACGACCTCGAACCGCTGCCACACCGAATCGGCGGCGGGGAGCGTCACGATGACGATCTGGTCGGGGTCGAACTGGTTCACCGCCGTCCGCAGGGCACGCAGCGGTCGGTAGTCGCCGATGCCACCGGAGGCGTCGAGATGGTGCGCCGTGAGCGCCTCGAGCGTCCGGTCCAGCCGCCCCTGCGCGGCCTCGGTCGTCGCATCCCGCACGGACACCGCGCCGTGGGTCGACGCGGTGCCGGTCTCCACCGCGCTGGCCGGGACGCACACGTAGTAGGTCGCCTTGCCCATGGCGTCGATGCGTTGCAGCTCCCTCATCAGCTCGTCGGCCTCGAGGGTCTGGTTCGCCAGGACGAGCACGCGGCGCGCCTCGCCGGTCTGCTAGGGAGCGACCCGCTCGGGTAGACGGGCGATCCGGGCCTTGTTGATGAAGAAGAGGACGAGCACGACGGCGAACGAGACGAGGCTCAGCACGAGCTGGATGCGGACGTCCTCGGTGAGGCCCATCTGGACCAGCACGAGGACGATGCCCGAGCGCCGTGATCACCGAGAGCGCCGGGAACCACCACATCTTCACCTTGAGCGTCGACGGGTCGGCCCGGTAGCGCAGGATGATCTGCGAGATGGCGATGAGCAGGTAGACGAACAGGATGACGGCGCCGGACGAGTTGAGCAGGAAGGAGAACACGGTGTCGGGCGAGACCGCCGCCATGATCACGGCGAGGAAGCCGACGACCGACGAGGACAGGATGGCGACCACCGGCACACCGCGCGAGTTGACCGACACCATCGACGCGGGAGCCTCGCGGCGAGCGGCCAGGACGAAGAGCATCCGGGATGCGGTGTAGAGGCCCGAGTTGAGGCACGACAGGACGGCCGTGAGCACGACAGCGTTCATCACGTGGTCGGCATACGGGATCCCCATCTCCTGGAACGCCGCGACGTACGGGCGATGCCTCGAGCGTGGAGGAGTTCCACGGCAGGATGACGCAGAGCAGGAAGATCGAGCCCACGAAGAAGATCGCGATGCGGGTGATGACCGAGTTGGCAGCCTTGGAGACGGCCCGCTCGGGGTCGTTGGACTCCGCCGCGGCGATGGTCGCGATCTCGGCGCCCACCATCGAGAAGATGACCGTCACGACCCCCGCCGTGACCGCCAGCTCGCCGTTGGGGAAGAAGCCGCCGTGCGCGGTGAGGTTGCTGAAGTCGAGATTGGCGTTGGGCCAGATCCCGAAGCACGAACAGACCGCCGACAGACGAGGAAGACGATGATCGCGCCGACCTTGATCCCGGCGAACCAGAACTCGAACTCGCCGAACGACGAGACCGAGATGAGGTTGGTGCCCGTCATGAGGAGCATGAGGACGAGGCTGAGCACCCAGGTCGGCACACCCGGGAGCCAGAAGTTGATGACCTTGGCGCCGGCAACGGCCTCGAAGCCCACGACGATGACCCAGAAGTACCAGTACAGCCAGCCGACGGAGAAGCCGGCCCAGTCGCCGAGCGCCTTGCGGGAGTAGTCGGCGAACGAGCCCGTCGAAGGGTTGGCCACGGCCATCTCGGCGAGCATCCGCATCACCAGGATGATGAGGACCCCGCACAACGCGTAGGTGAGGAACGCGGCCGGCCCGGTGGCGTGGATGACCGTCCCCGACCCGACGAACAGGCCGGCCCCGATCACACCGCCCATGGCGATCATCGTCAGCTGTCGCTGGTTGAGCGTCTTCTTCAGCTCGGGACCGCCGCCGGACACGTCAGGCCTCCCGGATCGCGATGGACGGGCGGCAGGTATTCAGGTGACGAGACATGGACGTATCCCTCTCGATCGGTCCGAAGTGGCAGTGCTCCCCCTCGACGATCTGCCCAAAGTAACCACCGTCTGGTGATCTGTCTACGACGGTCCAACGTCGAGGCGAGTCGGCCATTCTGGACGAATGGCCCACGCCGACAATCGTCCCCGTCGTCCAGATCCCCAGCGGACCAGCCCGCCTGCGGGTGGACGGGGTCGTCCCCGCGCCGCGTCGGGGTGCGGCGCCGTGGAATGCGGGACAGGATGTCCTGGGGGCGAAGTTGCGGTGCCTGGACGAGGCCCTGGAGGAGTCCGACGGCGAGGAGGCCCGCAGCGGTAGTCGTTGTGCATCCACACGGATGAACCGCACTCGAGGAGGACGCCGTGACCGCCACCTACACGTTTGATGTCTTCTCCAGCATCGACGGCTACGGCGCCGCCGGCGGCAACTGGACCGGCTACTGGGGCAAGCAAGGTCCCCAGCTGCTCGCCCACCGCCTCGCCCTGTACGCCGGGGAGCAGCGGATGGTCTTCGGGGCGAACACCTATCGGGCGTTCGCGCAGATGCTCGCCTCGAGCACCGAGGAGTCCGACGTGCGTGACGCATGGGTCACTCGGATGCGGAGCCTCCCGGCAACCGTGGTGTCGACCACGCTGGAAGGACCGCTCGACTGGCCGGACGCGACCGTCGTGAGCGGCGACGCCGTCGACGTCGTCGCCGAGCTCAAGGAGGTTTCCGAGGTGCCGCTGCGATCCCACGGCAGCCTGTCGATGAACCGGGCGCTGATGGCGGCGGGCCTGGTGGACCGGGTCCAGGTGACGCTCTTCCCCGTCATCACCGGCCAAACGGGGCTGGACCCGATCTTCAGGGGTTCTGCCGACTTCGACCTGGAGCTGGTCGAGAACCAGGCATTCGACGGTCGCACGGTGGAGCTCGTCTACCGGCCCGCCCTCCACTGAGCAATACAGACCGAGCAGTACAGGTTGGCGGACGACCCAAGACCTCCACGTCCGAACCAGATGCAGGCCGCGTCACTCCGCCTTGGCAGCCCCCACCGCGGGACGTCGCGGTCGAGCGCCCAAAGGCCCTCTGGCCGTTGGGGGGCCCGACACGAGTCACGTGGATCGGGCGCTCAGGCGCTGCCGAAGGCCGGTGGCCATGGCGGCGATGGTGAGGACGTCGATGAGCTCCCCTGCTGTTTCGGCCAGCCATCTACGGCGGACGGGGGCCATTCTCAGCCGTAGGAAGACTCGGGTGCCGGCGCCGGCCGGTTCCAGAGTGATGGACCAGGTGACCTTGGTGGCGCCGCGCTGGGAGGTGTAGACGATTGCGGTCGGTGGTTCGATGTGGGCGAGCCGGAATGTTTCGTTCTTGCCGCCGTAGTCAGGGACGGTGTCGCCGACCTGCAGGTGCTGCCATCGGTCTTGAATCTCCCAGGCTGCTCGCCTGGCGGCCGGTAAGAACCGTTCGAGGCCGGCAGGCAGGTACCACCCGGCGCGCCTCTTGCCCAGCTGGGCCAGCCAGGGCCACACCTGCAGCGGTGGGGCGGCCAAGGTGAAGGCGCGGTCCATAACCACTTCAGCCGCGGCGATCAACTCGTCGCCGCGACGTGGTGTGGCCTTTTCCGCGTCCGTGGCCGCGATGAACGCGAACATGCCGTGCCTATCGACGATGGTCGGCGAGCAATGATTCTATCCGTGCTCGCCGTCCCGCGGCCGTCACCGGATTCAGAGGAAGTCGGCCGGGTCGAAGTCCTCGATGGCGATGATTCGTATACGCGGCAGTGATTCTCTGAAGGCCTGCACGTCGTACTCGAGGTCGAAGGTCGCCAGACCTTGAGCGGTCAGCTCCAGGAACGCGTTGCTGCGGAACTCCTGAAATCCGACGACGCCCACCCGCCGACCGTCCAGCAGGTCACCCACTTGGTCGACGAAGTCCCCGTCATTGCTGACCAGGAGCACGTCCGCACGGCGTTGGCGAATCTCGATCAGGGTTCGCTGGATGGCGATGTCGACCACCTTTTCGCCCGCGGCGCCGGAGAGTGGGACCGGTCGGTAGCCGATCGCCATCAGAGCCTGGACAAAGGGCATGGGGAGTTCGCTGTTTGCGGCAAGGAAGAAGAGTCCAGCGGCCGGCTGCTTCCATAGCTCCTGCGCGAACTGCAGCAGGCGTTCCCACCTTGGGCGCTCCTCAGGGCGAGGGCGCCGTCCAAGGATCGAGGTGCCGAGGGTGGCGTCGATGTTCTCCCCGTCGACAAGGACGTACGTGATGCGGGGAGCTTCAGCCATGAGAGGGAGCCTACGTCGAGCTCTGGTAGGCGCTCGGTAAAGCGATCAACGGACCAACGACTCTCGCGCCGAGCCGGGTCATCAAGACCGATCGAGCGACGCATCACGCCGCGCACGCCAGAGGCCTTGCCGATCGAGAGGCCCACGTCGACGACCACCTGCTGGGGCGGGCGTTCTCCGCCTACGACGTCGTCCGCCTCGACCCTCTGGGTGGTGTCCATCTCCGGCCAGATGCTGACGCTGACCTGTGTGGCGAACGACGCCATTGGGACGTGAGCTGCGAGCTCAGCGGGCGAAGACCCGCTCACGGACGAGCTCCACCACCCGGCCGGCGTTCACCGTCCAGCCGACACCGAACACCCGCGGGTTGATCACGTGCGTGCTGTCCGGGTTCCACATCCGCTCCTTGAACCGGGCGAACGTTGGCATCCGGAGGTCGTAGGGCACGAAACCGAGGGAACCGTGCCACCGGCGCTCCTCGGCGGGGGTGCGCAGCTCCTTGACGACCGCCGCGGCCGCGAGTGCCACCGTGGTGAGGCGGATCAGCTTGCGGAGGCTCGACCCTGGCTTGTGCTCGCCGTGCGATGTCATCTCGACTCCTTGGTCTGCAGGGGACACCCCTATCGTCCACCTTGCGGTCATCGACCAACCAGATCCGCCCGCTCCACCACTGGATCCAGGGGCGAGGACGGCCGATGCGTCAGACCGCAGTGTTCGTGCGGCGCCACGAGCAGCCGGGCTGGCCAGGCGTTTCGGTGCCAGCTACACGGGGATCACTGTGCCCTGCCGGCGTGGTGGCCGCGCAGGCCCGGCTGGAGCCCTGACGAACCCGAGGGATGGCCCTGATGGCCCTGATGGCCCCGTCAGGGCTGCGTCGAGGCACGGGCGGCGCCCTTCCCGATGAGCGAGCCGTCGATCCCGGCGATCGCGACGGCAACGGCCGCGTGCAGGACGCCGAACCAGGGGTTCGTGTCGGCGCCGAGCCCGGCGAACAGCGGCTGCAGGATTCCGAGGACCACGAGCACGACCGCGCGGACGACGATGTCGCGTCCCTGCCGGGTGACGAGCGATACCACCAGGACGGCGATGAGCGACAAGATCGTGAGGTAGCCGACCGCTTGGTGCGGCTCAAACCACCCGTCGTCCGCCTTGTGGTACTGCCGTTCGAAGATGCCATAACCGGCGAGCACGAACTGCAGGGCGATGAAGACCATAGCGACACCCGCAACAATCGCGAGCGGACGACCAGGTGCGGCTCTCGACGTACCCACGGGATCTGCTGCCTCGGACATCCCACTTCCTCCTCGTCAGGGCAGGCCCCCCGTGCCACCCGTCCCGTGGTGGACCAGACCTCGTTGCCCGCCAGATCACCCTCACGCCCGTCCTGTGCAGCCGATGGCTGCGATCCGCGGCTCAGACCGATCGTAGACGCGGCCCGGGGTTCCGCACGGGTGATGTGGCGGACTGAGCAACCGACATGTGGAAAATGACATGTCAAGATCGACCTGTTGCGTCTAGGCTTCCACCGTGTCCCTGCGCTTCGCCATCCTCGGCCTGCTCGCCCGCCGCCCATCGACCGGGTACGAGCTGACTCAGACCTTTGATCGCTCGTTGCGCACGTCCTGGCACGCCAGCCACAGCCAGATCTATCCCGAGCTCGGCAAACTCGAGCGCGCCGGGCTGGCCGAGGTCGTCGGGCGCGGGGCCCGCAGGAGCAAGACCTATGGGCTGACCGTCGCCGGGCACGAGGAGCTGCGTCGGTGGTTGGTGGAAGACGAGCCCGACCGGTCCCAGCGGAACGAGAGCGGTGTTCGCCTGTTCCTGACTCCTCTGCTCGAGTCCGCCGACCGGCGCACCGCCTACGGGCGCGACCTGAGCCACATCGAGGACGAGCTCCACGCATTGGTGCAGCTCCGGGCCCAGCTCGGAGCCGCGGAAGAGCCGGAGGCGTTCGCCCCGCAGATCGAGCTCGGCCTCCGGCTCAACACCGTCATTCGGGACTGGCTGCGGGAACGGATCGAAGATGCCGCCGACTCAGCCCAGGCGGGTGCGCCCCGCGCACCCACTCCAGCCCGATAGACCGTCGATCTCGCGTTGGCGCCGCTCGGCAAGCGACAGCGCAAAGCGGCGACCGCCGGCTACTGAACCGCGCGAGCAGGACGTGACCGCCGGCATCGGAAAATCGTTCGCACCGGCGAAGCAACCGATAGGAACGCAATGACTCCCGCCACCATGAGCAACCTGGCCATCGCCGCGAGTGCACTGCTGCTGGTCTCGATCATGTTCCAGGTGGGGCTTGCCGCAGGAGCCCCCTGGGGACGTGCCGCCTACGGCGGCCGGGTCGCGATGCCCGACGGCCGGCTGCCCTACAGGCATCGGGTCGCCAGCCTCGTCACCGCCGCTGTCCTACCCGTGATCGGCGGGGTGCTCCTCCTGCGCGGTGGCGTGCTTGGCACGACCTCCGAGCACTCCGCGGCCGGCTTGGCCTGCTGGGGCTTCGCCGTGCTCTTCGCGTTGAACACGGCCGGAAACCTCGCCGGTCGACACCCGCTGGAACGATGGGGAATGGGAGCGCTGACGACGTGCCTCACCGTCCTCTGCATCCTTCTGGCTCGCGGCTGAAAGCGGCTTAGTTCTCGCGCGGCTCGACCGCGACCCAGCCGGCCGGCGCTCAAAGGATTTCGGCTCGCTCGGATGGGATGCTGGGCGTGGCACGTTGTCGTGGGTGCAACAGCTGTCATGCTGCGGCTGACCCGCCATCGGCAGTGTCTGGTGCAGGGAAGGGGCGGCCGTGACCCCGAAGGGGTGGGCCCTGTCAGTGCTCGTCGCGCTTGTGGTCGGGCTGGCTCTCGCAGCGGTCGCGCTGGTGCCCTGGCGGGTGCCACGCCCGAGCAGTGCCGCCCGCGCAGCGGCGCTGAACGATGTACCCGCGGACGTGGTCACCAGAGGCCGGGCCCTGCACGCCGCACTCCGGCCGAGCTCCTACGGTTCTCTGCTGGCCGGACTGGCGGCGGCGTTGCTGCTCGGGCTCACCCCGGCCGGTGCGGGCATCGTCGCCTGGGTCGCCCAGCCGTTCGGCGGGCACTGGCTGGCCGAGGCCGTGCTGGGCGGCCTGGTCGTCCTGATGCTGCTGTGGTTGGCATCACTGCCGTTTGCGGCGTGGCGCCACATCGTGCTCCGCGACTACGGGCTGTCCACCCAGAGCTGGCGCAGCTGGGCGGTGGACCTGCTCAAGAGCGGAGCGGTCGGCGTCGTGACCGGCGCGGTCGTGCTCGCCGGGTTCTACGCCGCGACCCGGTTCGCGCCGGACTGGTGGTGGGCGTTCGGCGCAGCGGGTGCCGCTGCTCTGGTGGTCCTGCTGTCCTTCGTCTTCCCGGTCCTCGTCGAGCCCGTGTTCAACACGTTCACACCGATGCCGGCCGGGCCGCTGCGCGACGAGCTGATCACGATGGCGGCCCGGGACGGCATACGGGTGCGAGAGGTGCTGGTCGCGGACGCGTCGCGGCGGACCACCGGGCTCAACGCATACGTCTCCGGCCTCGGCGCCACCCGCCGCATCGTCGTCTACGACACCCTGCTGCGCGAGACGCCGGCCGGTGAGGTGCGCAGCGTCGTCGCGCACGAGCTGGGCCACGCCAAGGACCGCGACCCGGAAGTAGGCACGCTGCTGGGGGCGATCGGCGCCGCAGCGGCGGTCGTGGCCCTCTACCTGGTGGGCCAGTCGGAGGGGCTGTTGCGCCGAGCAGGGGTGGACTCCATGGGCTCGCCGAGGGCGATCGGCCTGGTCGTCGCCGTGGCGACGCTGGCCGGCCTCGTCACCGGCCCCCTCCAGAGCCTCGTCTCCCGCCGGGTCGAGGTCCGCGCCGACCGGCATGCGCTGCAGCTGACCGGCAACTCCGCCGACTTCGCTGCGATGCAGCTGCGCCTGGCCACCGTCAACATCGCCGATGTCCACCCGCCCCGTCTCGAGTACCTGCTGTTCGCCACCCACCCCGACACCGTGGAACGCCTGGCCGCAGCGAGGGAGGCAGCAGGCGGCTCCTGAGGACCCAACGGGCGCTCATCATCCTCAGCCCGAACTTCGACACCGCGCGGCGGGACGCGGCGCGGCCGCTGGGGCAGAGTGGGAGGCGTGCAAGCGTGCGAGTCGTGGGGCCCGCGGTGAGCAGGCGACGGTCCGCCCTCCTGGCAACACTCGTCGGGGCGGTTTGTGTCTACGCCATCGTCAGGCTCGTGACGGCCCCCGCCCGACCTGTGCGTACCGATGTCATCCAGGGCGTCCTGGTCGGTATCGGACTGGCAGTCGTCACCGTCGAGGTCCTGTCGAGGGTCAAAGCCGTCAAGGTCAACGGCTGGATCACCATGCCAGAGTGCGGTGTCCCCGGCAACGGCGTCCTGATGCGGGCCACGTGTACGTGGATGTTCCCGGGCCCGGTCAACGTGCCGGAGGAGGCGATGTACTGGACAACGCAGGTCGACGGCGCCGGCCGGCGGCTGACTGGCCTGCGCACCTACGTCATTCATTTCCCGGCCGGGGGCCTACCACCCAACGACGCGTTCTGGTCGCTCACGATGGGCGATGCCCGGAATCGGTTCGTCCCCAACGCGATTCGTCGGTACAGCGTGAGCGACCGCTCGGGGCTGGCGGCCAACACCGATGGCTCCGTCGACGTCTACATCCAGAGAGCCGCTCCCGTCGGGCTTGAGTCCAACTGGCTGCCTGCGCCGACGGGCACGTTCACACTCTGGTTGCGGGTCTACCTGCCCGACCGCATCGTCCTCGAGGGCGGGTATGCCGTCCCCCCGGTCGCGCAGGCCCCGTGACCCGGCCATGAAGCTCGCACAGCTCCTCATCTTCACCGCCGCCGCGGTCGGGGCGTGGTGCCTTGCTCTCTACTTCTGGCCCCGCGTGCTGCTGTCGGTGTTCAAGAGAGCGATCCTCGTCAGGGGATTCGGCGACGGCCCGATCCCCGTGAACTCGCTCTACGTGCAGCCCCAAGCGCTGTTTGCTGATCCGTTCGCGGCGACCGGTGGTTCGAAGCTGGCAACGACGGGCGTGAACCGCGACACGCTCATGGGCGCCGGCTGGCTCGATCTGCGAAACGGGGCTCAGCTGCTGCACGTGCCGGATGCGCCAGATCGCTACTACAGCGTCCAGCTCACCGACCCCCATAGGAACACCAACTTCGCCTACGTCGGCACGCGCACCACCGGCACGCAGGCGGGCGACTACCTCATCACCGGGCCGCGATGGACAGGCCAGGTCCCAACCGGGACCACGCACATCTCCGCACCGCGCGACTCGGTCCTGGTCTTCGTGCGCGTGCTCGTGTACGCGGACAGCGACCTGCCGGCCGCCCACGACCTTGCGAGACAGATCCAGCTCGGAGCACGCCCGCGACGCTCCGACGACTCCGTGACAGCCCGGTGAGCACCGACGCTCGCTCACAGTGGGGACGACTCTCCTCGCACGTGCGAGATGCCGCCGTCAGCTCACCCACCGTCGCGAGAGAGCAAGGCGAGAAATCGTTCTGCGTCGCCTACGCGCGGCAGGTTGTTGAACATGACGTACGGCGACGGTCGGCCGTCCACCAGGTCCCGGAGCCGGCGCAGCTCGTCTTCGGTATGGACATGCCGCGAACCCGACGTGCCGTGCAGCCGGTAGTAGGTCTGCTCCGGCGTCACCGTCTCGGTCTGCATCGGGTCCACGACGTGCACCAGGTCCAGCTCGGCACAGAGCTCCTTGAGCAGCTCGGTGGGCCACTCGCCGCGGGGCTCCCACAGCAGTCGTCCGGCCGGACGCTCCACCTGCGACAGGAAGGTCCGCAGTCGTCCGATGTTCTCGGACGTCGGGCGAAAGCTCTTCGGGCACTGGAGCAGCACGGCGCTGGCCCGCAGGAGAGCGGCGCACTCAAGAGTCCGCTCCCAGCCCGCGAGGACCTCGGGGGTCGTCCGGAAGGCTCCAACCTGGCCGTGTGCGCTCTCCGGCAGCGGCTGCTTCAGGCGCCGGTAGGTGGGGCTGTTGGACTCATGGGTGACGATCTGCCACGCCTTCATCGTGAACTCGAAGCCGTTCGCCGCCTGGGTGCGCCAGCGCGTCAGCACGGCGTCCGTTGGCGGGTCGTAGAACGTGTTCTGGACCTCGACGACGGGGAAGCGCCGCACGTACGAAGCCTGTGAGACCGTCCACCCGCACAGCCCAACGCGAACGTCCACCTGGCTACGCAGCGTCTTCCCGTGGTCCATACAGCCGAGTCTCCCTCCTGGGACAGATGCGGAGTCAGCCGTCGTGGTCGCTGGACGGGCGCCACGGCTCGTGCTGGTGCGAGAGCCAGACCTCCTCGGGAGCGAGTGCGCGGATCAGCCGCTGGCCTTCGGTGCGGGGATCGTCGAGCTCATCGAAGAAGACGGCCGTGTCGCCGGCGATGACGACGGGCCGACCGTCCGTTTCGACGACCACGACCTGCGAGCCCCGGGTGTGGCCTGGCGTCGGAACGAGCCGGATGCCCGGCAGCAGCTCGAGCGTGCCGTCGACCGGGACGTACTGCACGCCGGGCGCCTCGACCCAATCGCGGATCGTGTAGTCGTCCAGGCTCCGCGCGTCGTCCAGCTCCGCGCGTTGGACGTAGACCGGCTTGCCGGTGAAGAGGTGGTTGCCGCCGCAGTGGTCGAAGTGCAGGTGCGTGTTGACGACAACGTCGATCCCGGCCAGGTCGAAGTCGGTCTGCTCACTGAGTGGCGTCAGGTGAGGATCCATGTCGTCGACCGCCGGGTGCAGCTGGGTCATGCCGGTGTCGACCAGCACCCGTGCGCGGGGATGGTCGATGACGTGCACGTAGACGGGCATCCGTTCGCCCTCGGGGAACAGCTCGGCGACGAGCACCGGCGTGATGGTCGGCGGCGAGACGCTTCGTGGTCCCTCGCCCTTCTCGGTTCGTGGATCACCCATGACGCAAAGTCTGGGGCACGGTGGCCGGCTGGCGGTGGCTATGCGACACGTCGTTCCAGGCCCATGCCGTGTCGTGATCTGCAGTGCGCCGCCGCTCGGCCGGCGACGGGATGGAGGAGGTCACGACCTTCGAGGACCGGGCGTTCGTGCCGTCTCCTGCCAGGCGCGCCGGGGCGCGTTGGCGTCATCGGGGCCTGTCGTCGTCGGTGAGCGGCGTCAGCGTCACCATGGGTGAGGCGCTCACCCACTCGTCGACGGTGTGGGGCTGTGCGGCATACCAGGGCTGGAGGCGCCATGCCTGCTCGGTGACACGTCGTCGCGTGACCGGATCCGTCACTTCGTGGGCCAGGACGTCGAGCTCGCTCGCCGGCGCACGCAGGTGCAGCACCGCCTGGGGATGCGCGCGCAAGTTGGCCAGCCAGCTCCTCCCACCGGGAGTGCCGGTCAGGACGATCTGCCCGTCGACGACGACGTACCAGATCTCGACCCTGCGGACTCTCCCGCTGCGACGCCCGAGGGTGCTCACCTCGCACGTGCCGGTCCGGGGCAATGCCTCGACGTCCATACCCGAAGGCTAGGGAAGGGTCCCAGCTGAACGCGACCCGGTTCGTAGGCGAGGACGCGCGTCCTACACCGTGGCCGGACGGCTACGACGCCGACCTTGCCCAGACTCCGCTGTTCGTACGACTGGGCACCGGTTCATCCGGGCGCCTCGTCCAGGCGATCACGAAGGACGCGCGCCACTGAGCACGGGCCCTCCGGGCGCAAGCCCGGAGGGCACCGGCGCATTCCCCGAAAGCAGGCCTCGCGGCCCGGGCACAGTCCTACCCTCGAATGGTCCACGATGACAGCCAAGGGGTTGACGAGGATGTTCACACGAAGGACGAGTGCCCTGCTCGCGGCGTCCGCAATGGTCCTGATCAGCGCGGGACCGGCGGGAGCGGACATCTTCACGCCAGGGTCCTCCGGAGCCGGGGACCCCTATTTCCCGCAAGCGGGGAACGGCGGATACGACGTCTCCCACTACTCGCTGAGGCTCGGCTACGAACCCTCTTCGAAGCAGCTCAAGGGTACGGCGGTCATCACGGCGACCGCGACGCAGAACCTCTCCCGATTCGACCTTGACCTCAGGGGCTTCACGATCTCCAAGGTGCAGGTGAACGGCTCCCCTGCAGCCTACGAACGTGCAGGCGACCAGGAACTCGTCATCACTCCCGGCAGCGGCCTTCGCGCCGGTCGATCGTTCACCGTCTCCATCGCGTATGCCGGCACGCCCCACCCGGTCACCGACCCCGACGGGTCGATAGAGGGGTGGGTCCCCACCGCGGACGGCGCCTTCGTCGTCGGGGAGCCGCAAGGCTCACCCAGCTGGTACCCG
The DNA here is from genome assembly GCA_963849965.1 of uncultured Actinomycetota bacterium. Lineage (GTDB taxonomy): Bacteria > Actinomycetota > Actinomycetes > Actinomycetales > Dermatophilaceae > Terrabacter. The sequence continues at coordinate 18,170 of CAWKJV010000039.1, forward strand.
GTCAACGACACCCCGCAGGACAAGGCGACCTTCGACTTCGCGGTCACCGTGCCCAAGGGCCTGACCGTGATGGCCAACGGCGTGCTCGTGTCGAACCGCTCGACGGGAGGACGCACGACCTGGGTCTGGCGCGAGAGCGACCCGATGGCTCCCTACCTCGCCACGGCAACCCTCGGGCGCTTCGACCTGACCGTCTCGCAGGTCGGAGGCATCCCCTCCTACGTTGCCATCGACCCGACCCTCCCGGCGGGCAACGTCTTCCGGAAGCTTCCGCAGATCGTGCAGTTCTACGAGTCGATCTATGGGCGCTATCCGTTCAACGCCGTCGGCTCCGTCGCGGACAACGCCCCCGCGGTGGGCTACTCGCTCGAGACGCAGACGAAACCGGTCTATGACCGGATGCCGGATGAGACGACGGTTGCCCACGAGCTCTCGCACATGTGGCTCGGGGACTCGGTCACTCTCCGCCAGTGGCCGGACATCTGGCTCCATGAGGGTTTCGCGACATGGTCGGAGTGGATCTGGAGCGAGCACAGCGGCCGGAAGAGTGCCCAAGGCTACTTTGACACCCTCTACAACACCCCCGCCTCGAAGACGTCGTTCTGGGCTCCCCCACCCGGCAACCCGGGAGACGCCGCGCACCTCTTCGACGGGACGGTCTACGACCGTGGCGCGATGACGGTGCAGGCGCTGCGGCACAAGGTCGGTGACGACACGTTCTTCCGGATCATGCGCACCTGGGTGACGGAGAACCGCTACGGCAATGTCACGACACCCCACTTCATCGCCTTGGCCGAGAAGACCTCGGGGATGGACCTCGACCACTTCTTCGACGTGTGGCTCTACCAGCCCCAGAAGCCGACCTCGTGGTGAGCGAGACAGGACCGGTGGGCGCTGTCGTCATTCCACGACGGGTTCCCAGACGAGCTCCGCGACATCGATGACCAGCTCGGAGCTCCGTGCCGCCGGGTCGTCCGGCGCCCGCACCTCGCCCACACACACGCATACGACATCGTTGAGGCGGCGGTGCTCTCCGGGTAGGTGAAGCGAATCCGGTACAGCTGCTCGAGTCTCAAGGTTGCACTCCCACTGACAGACGAACCCTCTGACAGAGGTCGCACGCCGCAGCGAGGCGAGGAACCGCTTCCCTCAGCGGGCGGCGAGATCCAGTCCGAATGCCGTGGCCATCGAGGGAGCCGCGGCGGCCTCCCCGAGCGGCTCCGCCGCGAGGACCTCGCTGTAGAGGCGCGCCAGCGAGTAGTGGCTCAGCGGCGTCGTGACGACGGCGCCGTGCAGCGACGGGTGCGCCACGGCGGTCAGGACGAGGTTGTCCTGATGGTGGTCGTCCTCGTCGGCGGTGACCACGATCGCGAGATGTCCGGCCAGCCAGTCGGGACCGGCCATCACCAAGCCGATCTCGGTCCGCAGCCAGCTGTCGGCGACCGAGAGATCGCAGTTGTGGGCGTCGTTGCACAGGTCAGGGATCACCATGCCCGCGTTGGGCAGTCGTCCGGTGGCGGCATCCGTGCTCAGCTCCGTGAGCGGCACGTCGTACTGGACGCACGAGGACCGCTCGCTGAGGTAGTAGGGCCACGGGTTGTGCTTGACGACGTACTGTCCGGAGTTCTCCGTTGCGCAGGTGCCGGGCATCCCCTCGGCGTACACCTTGGCCGTCTTGCCCAGCGACAGCGCCTGGCCGAACACCGACGGCTGGTCGGTCGTGTGACTGGCGGGCGGACCATCATCCGTGACGCCGAACGTGCTGCCCCCCGTCATCGCGAGATAGTTCGGCAGCGAGGGGTGCGTCACCGCCCGGTAGCTCGTCGCGTGGGCGAACTCCTTGCCGAGTGCTGCCGTGTACGGCATGGCTTCGCGCATCTGGTCCAACGAGTGGTTCTCGACGACGAACGTCAGCAGCTTGGTCACCTTCGTCGGGTGCACCGTGGCGAAGGTGACGGGTGCGGGAGAGGAGGCAGGGGCGGAAGGTTGTCCCGACCCGCAGCCGGTGAGGCCCAGCAGTGCGGTCGCGATGACCAACCCGGCGACCTTGTGCGACATGCGTCCCCCATGGTCTGAAGTGCCTTGCCGCGGAGACAGTACCGCGGGGTGGTCGATGCAGGCTGGGAAAGCGGCGTGAAGCGGGCGGTGGCAGAGTGGGCCGATGGAGATCCAGCTCAGCATGCTGATCCTCGAGGTCCGCGACCTGGCGACGTCGATCGCGTTCTACCGCGACCTCGGTCTCGACGTCCCGGATCCGGTGTCCGGTCGACCTGTCGTCATTCATCGGATGGGCAGCGGCGTCAGTCTGCTGCTGACGACCTCGTTCGCCGCCACCTACGATCCTGCCTGGACGCGCCCGGCTGGGGGCTACCAGCAGCTGCTCGAGTTCTATGTCGGCGAGAACGCAGTCGTCGACCGGCGTTGGGCCGACCTCGTCGCCGCAGGCCATCCCAGCCGCATGCCACCCACGCAGACCGCGGGCCCCTACGCCGCCATGGTCGACGACCCCGATGGCAACGTCGTCCTTCTCACCTCCGACGAAGCGGCCCGGGTCGACACGAACGACGCGTAGCGCACCCTCCGGCATACCAGGCCTGACGTCGGTTGCGAGCGGAACGTCGGCAGCGGGCGCGGGGGTGCGGCAAGATGAAGTATGCGTGAGGTGCCGGTGGGTGCCGTACCGATCGATCGATTTGCCCGGGTGCTCCCGCCGGAACGGGTCGCGCTGCTCAAGGCTGCTGCGGACCGAACCTCGCTGCTGCTGCAGGGCCGCACGGTGTGGAACGTCAGCTCCACCGAACGGGGTGGCGGGGTGGCGGAGATGCTCCAGACCTTGGTGGCCTACGGGCGGGGCGCCGGTGTCGAGACGCGCTGGTTCGTCCTCACCGGCGACGAGCGGTTCTTCACCGTGACCAAGAGGTTGCACAACCTGCTCCACGGTTTCTCCGGGGACGGAGGCGGGCTCGACGAGACGGACACGGACCACTACCGCGACGTGATGGCGCGCAACCTCGAGGTCTGGCGGAACCGGGTGCGTCCCGGGGACATTGTGCTGCTTCACGATCCGCAGACCGCAGGCATGGCCGCTGCGCTCCGGGAACAGGGCGCGCACGTCGTCTGGCGCTGTCACATCGGAGCCGACCGGGCCGACGGGCACACGGGCCGTGGCTGGGAGTTCCTCCGGCCGTTCGTGGAGGCCGCCGACGCGTGCGTCTTCTCGCGGAGGGAGTACGCACCCCGCTGGCTGCCGACGCCCCGGGTCCGGGTGATCCCGCCGTCGCTCGACCCGTTCAGCGCGAAGAACGCGCCGATGACGACCGACAGCATCCGGGGAGCCCTGCACCGGGCCGGGATCGTCGAGCAGCTCACGGGGGACGGCAGTCTCGCGTTCGTCCGGCGCGACGGCACCGCGGGCACGGTCCGGGCCCACCGCGGTCTCCTGTTGGACGAGGGCCGACCGCTGCCCCCCGGCGCGGACGTGCTGCTGCAGGTCAGCCGGTGGGACCACCTCAAGGACATGGCCGGCGTGCTCACCGGCTTCACCGACCAGATGGACCGCTTTCCCGAGGGCGTGCACCTGCTGCTCGTGGGGCCGCACGCGGGTGGGGTGAGTGACGACCCCGAGGGCGCGCAGGTGCTCGGCGAGTGCCTGGGGCTGCGTGCCGCTCTTGCGCCGTCGAAGCGCGCGCGTGTGCACCTGTGCTGCCTGCCGATGGATGACGTCGACGAGAACGCGCACCTGGTCAACGCGCTCCAGCGGCATGCGACGGTCGTCGTGCAGAAGAGCCTGATGGAGGGCTTCGGGCTGACCGTCACCGAGCCGATGTGGAAGCAGCGGCCCGTCGTCGCCTCCGCCGTGGGCGGCATCACCGACCAGATCGAGGACGACCGTAGCGGCGTGCTGCTCGATGACCCCACGGACCTCGACCGCTTCGCCGCCCTCGCCGCGGGCCTCTTCAGGGACCCGGAACGTCGGGCGCGGCTCGGGGCCGCGGCCCACGAACGGGTGGCCGGTCAGTTCCTCGGCGATCGTCACCTCATCCAGTACGGCGAGCTCTTCACCTCCCTGGTCGGCGGCTGACGAGCGCGCCCCGTCCTCCGGCTCACGGGGGGAGGATGTTGATGACCCGGGACAGCACCACGACGAGAACCGCCAGCGAGATCATCGACTGGACCGCCATCAAGCCTTTGACGCGATGCGTCAGGGGGAGGGTGTCGGTCGGGCTGAACGCGACGACGTTGGTGAACGCCACGTAGAGGTGGTCCGGGAACCGTGGCTGCCAGTCGGGCGGCGCCAGTCCCTGGGTGCCGGTCTGGGGGAACTGGAAGTCGGGATGGCGCCCGGCACCCGCCCGGCGCACGTCGGGGCCGCCGCCGTCGATCTGCCAGTAGAGCAGCCCGAACGTGACGATGTTGGTGGCGAGCAGGGTGACGGCCGTGACGAGGAGCTGGGTCACGGTCGGTGGCGACTCGCCTTCGGGGGTGCTTCGCAGGACGAGGGCCACGAGCCTGACCGCGGCGGCGGTGTTGGCGAGGATGAGAACAGCGAACAGCGACAGCACCAAGGGACGAGCAGCCCGTGGGACGGGCCCCGGCTTCGCAGCCACGGCGAGGAGGATCAGGACCACGATCCCTTCGATGGCGGGCACGACGAGCGGGGGTCCTTCACGCATCCTCGCCGGTACCAGAACCTGCGGGAGGATGACGACACCGAGGGCGACCAGAGGCCACACGTAGGTCTCCGGCGCCGCAGTGGAACCCATCTGGCCGGAACCGTCGCCGGGCGGTGTCCCCGGCGCGGCACCGGCTGACGGCTCGTTGGGCATGAGCCCATCATGCGCCGGCCAGCGTAGGCCGTCACCGGATCCGGATGGAGGTCGGCCTTCTCCTTTGTCGGCCGTGGCAACTCGCACCCTGCTAGCGTTCCGATGACCGTGATCCATCGGCAGGAGGTGAGACCCATGTATGCCGTATCCGCAGTGGGTGCTCCCCCGCGGTCCACCACCTCGCGACCGAGGTAGACGCGACGGGAGCGCCCGACAGGCCACTCGCGAAAGGCGACTCCCATGGACACGAACCAGCAGGTCAACGCAAACCGGCAGTTGGGCCACTCCACCGAGCGAGCGCTGGTCCTCGCCGGCGCCGGAGCGGCAGGCAATGCGTGGGAGCTCGGCCTCATCGCCGGGCTGGCCGACGCCGGCATCGATGTGACCGATGCCGACCTCATCATCGGGACGTCGGCAGGATCGACGGTGGCTGCCCAGATCACCAGCGGGACAAGGCCGGCCGACCTGTATGCCGCCATCCTCGCGGAAGTGCACCAGCCCCCGACCGGCGGGGCCGGGTCGGGCAGCGGACGAGCCCCCACCGCCTCCGGCCCGAGCTACCTGGAGTGGTCGAACGAGGTCATCGGCTCGTCGAAGGATCCGTCCGACATGCGCCGCAGGATGGGCGCCGCAGCGCTCGAGCTGGATGCCTCCGCAACGTCGAGCCGGACCCGCTGGCGCGACATCGTCGCCGCACGGCTGCCCAGCCATCAGTGGCCTCGACAGCGCGTGCTCATCACGGCCGTCGATGCGCGGACCGGCGAACCGGTCGTCTTCGACCGCCGCAGCGGAGTCGACCTGGTGGATGCCGTGGCTGCGAGCACCTCGGCGATGACGCCGTATCGCATCGGCGAGAAGCGCTACCTCAACGGCGGCTACCGCCGCAGCGAGAACGCCGACCTCGCCGCGGGGTGCGGACGGGTGCTCGTGCTGTCACCGTTCGGCGGCCGGACCCGCATGCCGCTCGAGTGGGGCATGGACCTTGCCACCCAGGTCGACGAACTGCGCGCAGGCGGCAGCCGCGTGGAAACGGTCTTCCCGGACAGCGGCGCGGGTGACGTCTTCGACGCCAACGCGTTGGATCCATCGACGCGTCCCCAGGCCGCGCGAGGGGGCTACCTCCAGGGCGGGGCGCTCGTGGAGGCGCTGGCCGACTTCTGGCGCTGACGCCGGCGCCCGCGCGGGCCAGTGGTCGTGGGGCCCGGTGAGCGACAAGGCGCTTCGGGCATGCTGCGCCATGGCGTCGGTGTCACCTCGGGCTCGAGCAGCAGAGGCCGGGAAGATGGCCATCGTCGCGGGCAGCGTGCGCAGTTCCCCCAAACGTGGGTGCGAGACCCTGGGCCAGCACGGTCGTCTTGCCGAAGCCCGCCGCGGCCGACACCAGCACCAGGCGGGGCAGGTCCCCATCGGCCAGCCGCTCGATCAGCCGCGCCGTCAGCCGGTCCCTCTCGACGAGGTCACGGCGCAGCGTCGGGATGGGCACCTTGGTCCCCAGGACGGCCATGCGACGAGCATAGGAGCGCGACCACTCGGTGCACGGCGTCGGCTCCGGGCGCTACCGTCGGACCTGACGATCGGCGGCGTCCGGGAGGTGGCGGCATGCGGCACGACACGAGTCCGACGGCACGGGCGCTCCTCGCGCTCGAGGCCATCCAGGACAGCCCCGGCATCACCGCCCAACGCCTGGGTGACCTCCTGGGCGTCACCGAGCGGGCTGCCCGGCGCTACGTCGCCATCCTGCGCGAGGCGGACCTGCCCATCGAGTCGGTCACAGGGCCGCACGGTGGCTACCGCGTCGGCCGGGGGCTGCGCCTGCCACCCCTGATGTTCACCGCCGCCGAGGCACTCGGGCTCGTCATGGCCGTGCTCGAGGGGCACCGCGGGGCTGCCGACCCGACCGAGCTCGTCGGGGCCGCCCTGTCCAAGATCCTCCGAGCGCTCCCCCAGCAGGTCGCCGAGCCGGTTCGGGCCGTTCGGCGGATCACCGGTCCACCGCCCGACCCGAGCCTGCGCGTCGACCCGGTCCTGACGGCCAAGCTCGTCGAGGCCTGCACGTCGGCGCGGCGGGTGCTGATCGACTACCGGCTCGAGGACGGACGCGAACGACCGATGGAGGTGGACCCGTGGGCGGTCGTGCTGCGCCACGGCCGCTGGTACCTCCTCGGCTGGTCGCACACGAGCGGCGCCCAGCGCGCCCTCCGGGTCGACCGCGTGCTCTCGGCCTTCCCGACATCGCAGCGGTTCACCCCGCCCGAGGACCTCGACGCGCTCCGCACCCTCGAGGAGCACCTCTCGCAGGGGTGGCGACACGAGGTCGACGTGCTCCTGCGGGCCGACCTCGACGAGGCGTCCCGATGGCTACCGCGCAGCCTCGGGGCCCTCGAGGCGGTCGAGGGCGGCATCCGGCTGCGGGCGACGACCGACGACCCCGACTGGTACGCCCGCCAGCTCGCCGTCACGCCGTTGACGTTCGAGGTGGTCGGGTCACCCGCGCTCGTGCAGGCCACCGAGGACCTCGCCGCGCGTCTCGTCAAGGCGGCCGGCGCCGCTGACGACGGCCGGGCCCGGCCGAAGCCGCCCTCCCAAGGCTGAACCCGGCCAGAGCGGGAACGAGCCCGCCGGGGCGGCGACGAAGCCGCCGACGCACACCGGTCGCCGCGCACTAGGGTGATCACGACCGGACCGGGGAGGTCCCCGGTCCCGAGCCCGAGGAGCGGCACATGAGCTTCAACGACAACGCCCAGCTCGACACCTCACAGGTGCAGAGCGGTGGCAGCGGTGGCTTCGGTGGTGGCGGCGGAGGCGGTGGGTTCCCCGGCGGCATCCAGGTCGGAGGCGGCATCGGCGGCCTCATCCTGCTCGTGCTCATGCTCATCTTCGGCGGCGGCAAGATCCTCGGCGGGGGCGACTCCGGCAGCACGGCCGGTGGCCTGCCCTCCCAGCAGCTCCAGAGCGACCAGGTCGCGGCCGCCGGACAGGTCGACCAGGGACAGTTCTCCCAGTGCAAGACGGGCGCCGACGCGAACAAGAACGACGTGTGCCTCATCATCGCGACCGTCAACAGCGTCCAGGACTACTGGACCAAGGCGCTGCCGAAGTACCAGATGAACTACGAGCCGGTGAAGACCGTCATCTACCAGGGCCAGACGCAGTCGAAGTGCGGCACCGCGAACGCGCAGGTGGGCCCCTTCTACTGCCCGCTCGACGCGAAGGTCTACGTGGACGCGAGCTTCTTCCAGGAGCTCCAGAGCAAGTTCGGCGCCAACGGTGGCCAGCTCGCCAAGGAGTACGTCATCGCCCACGAGTACGGCCACCACGTCCAGGACCTCCTCGGCATCCTGAACCGCGCCCAGCAGGACCCGCAGGGCCCCAACTCGGGGTCGGTCCGCATGGAGCTGATGGCCGACTGCCTGGCCGGCACGTGGGTCAAGCACGCGACCGAGACGACCGACGCGAGCGGCACCCCCCTGCTCAAGCCCATCACGGACGCCGACATCCAGTCCGCGCTCTCGGCCGCCTCCGCCGTCGGTGACGACCGCATCCAGCAGAAGGTTCAGGGCCGCGTCACCCCCGAGACCTGGACCCACGGCTCGTCCGCCGCCCGTCAGAACTGGTTCACGCAGGGCTACCAGACCGGCGACATCAACCAGTGCAACACCTTCGGCGTCGACACCGTCAGCTGACCTCACCACCCAGTCGAAGAGCGATCCGTCCGGACGGATCGCTCTTTCGATCGTCAGGGGTCGGTGAGCTCGATGCGGACCGCCCGGCCTCGTCGCAGCGCGGTCTCGAGCACGTCGCGTTTCGGGTCGGGCAGGTCGTAGAGCTCACGCATCGGCAGCCCCGCGAGGGCACGCAGCGCGTGGGCGTCGAGGACCTCCCGCACGAGGGTCCGGTCTCCCCCGACGACCAGCCCGTGAGGTATGCCGTCCGCCCCCGTGGGTGGGCTCTCGTCGTCCCCGAGCAGCACCCGTCGGGCGTGGCCGACGACGGCGTCGACGAGCTCGTCGGCCTGCTTGCCACGGCGGCGCGCGAAGCGCTGCTGCGACCACCCACCGGCGGCCGTGCGCGACTGCACGTGCCGGGTGCCGACCTTGGAGGCCGTGAACGCGCCTGCGAGGGCGAGCCCCACGGCATACCCTCCTCGCCGGACAAGGATGACGCCGAGCGGCTCGTGCGCGAACGGCGTTGCGACGACAGTGGATCCGTCGGCGGCGCGGGCGGACACGACGACGCCGCCGGGAGTGGTCTCCTCGGCGGCGTCGTAGGGGCCGTGGCGCTCGGCGAAGCCCGCCATCCATCGGTCGAACCGCTCGGGGTCGACCTCGATGACGCGCGTCGTCACGGGCGCGGGTGGTGCTGACTCAGAGGTTGAAGCCGAGCGCGCGCAGCTGCTCGCGGCCGTCCTCGGTGATCTTGTCGGGGCCCCACGGCGGCATCCACACCCAGTTGATCCGGTGCGCCGTGACGAGACCCTCGAGGGCCTGCGCCGTCTGGTCCTCGATGACGTCGGTGAGCGGGCACGCAGCGGAGGTCAGCGTCATGTCGATGACGGCGTGCGACTGCGCGTCGACGGTGATGCCGTAGACGAGGCCTAGGTCGACGACGTTGATGCCGAGCTCGGGGTCGACGACGTCGCGCATGGCCTCCTCGACGTCGGCCACATTGGGTGGGGTGGTGGTTGCGGTCATGACGGAACTCCTTGCGGGGAGGGCGAACTCGTGGACGAGATGTCGACGCCGGCTCGGGCGAGCGCGTCGGTGAAGGCGGTCCAGCCGAGCAGGGCGCACTTGACGCGGGCGGGGTACTTGGAGACACCGGCGAAAGCGACGCCGTCACCGATGATGTCCTCGTCGCCAGCGACCTGGCCCTTGGAGGTCAGCATCGCGCGCATCGCCTCGAAGGTCTCGAGCGCCTCGCCCACCGGGTGGCCGATGACCTCCTCAGCGAGCACCGAGGTGCTGGCGACGGAGATCGAGCAGCCCTGCGCGGCATACGAGACGTCGGTGACGACGGCGTCGGGGCCGGTGCCGGAGACGTCGACGCGGAGGGTGACCTCGTCGCCGCACGTGGGGTTGATGTGGTGCACCTCGGCGTCGAACGGCTCGCGCAGACCGGCGCGGTGCGGTCGCTTCGAGTGCTCGAGGATGAGCTCCTGGTACAGGTCCATCAGCTCGCCTCCCTCTCGGTGTCGATCCCGAAGATGACCGGCACGCGGTCGAGAGCCTTGAGCAGCGCCTCGACGTCGGCGGGCGTGTTGTGGACGGCGAAAGACGCGCGGGTGGTCGCCGCGGCCCCGAGGGCGCGGTGCAGCGGCCACGCGCAGTGGTGCCCCACGCGAACGGCGACCCCGGCGTCGTCGAGCACCTGCCCGACGTCGTGGGCGTGCACGCCGTCGACGACGAACGCGACGGCGCCACCCCGGGGCGTGCCGACGGCCGGACCGACGACGTGGACCCAGGGGCGCTCCGCGAGGCCGCGCTGCAGCTGGTCGACGAGAGACGCCTCGTGCGCGTGGATGCGCTCGATGCCGATCGCCTCGATCCAGCGCACCGCCGCGGCCAGGCCCACGGCCTGCGCCGCGTTGGGGACGCCGGCCTCGAACTTCTGCGGCGCCGGCGCGTAGGTCGAGCGCTCCATCGTCACGAGCTCGATCATCGAGCCGCCCGTGAGGAAGGGCGGCATGGCCTCGAGCAGCTCACCGCGGCCCCAGAGGACACCGACGCCCATGGGGCCGTACATCTTGTGGCCGCTGAAGGCGATGAAGTCGGCGCCGAGCGTCGCGACGTCGACCGCGAGGTGCGGCACGGACTGGCACGCGTCGACGACGACGAGCGCCCCGACGGCGTGCGCCCGCGCCGCGAGCTCGGTGACGGGGTTGACCGTGCCGAGCACGTTGGAGACGTGCGTGAAGGCGAAGACCTTGGTGCGCTCGGTGAGCAGGTCGTCGAGACCGCTCAGGTCGAGTGCGCCGTCGGGACCGACCGGCACCCACCGGAGGGTCGCGCCCGTGCGTCGGGCGAGCTCCTGCCACGGCACGAGGTTGGCGTGGTGCTCCATCTCGGTCACGAGGATCTCGTCACCGGGCGCGAGCACGAACCGCTCGTCCTTGGGGTCGTCGGTCGGTGCCGCGTTGGAGAAGGCGTACGCGACGAGGTTGAGCGCCTCGGTGGCGTTCTTCGTGAAGACGACCTCGTCGGCGGGAGCCCCGACGAACGACGCGATGGTCGCGCGGGCGGCCTCGAAGTCGTCGGTCGCCTCCTCGGCGAGCTGGTGCGCGCCGCGGTGGACCGCAGCGTTGTGCTGCTCGTAGAACGCGCGCTCGGCGTCGAGGACCGGCGTCGGCTTGTGCGACGTCGCCCCCGAGTCGAGGTAGACGAGCGGCCTGCCGCCGCGCACCGTGCGCGCCAGGATGGGGAAGTCGCCGCGGATCGCGGCGAGCTCCCCATCCGTGAAGGGCAGGACGTCGGTCATGGGGCTCAGGCCTCGGCAGCCACGGCCGGGGTCGCGACGAGGTAGCGGTCGTAGCCCTCGTCCTCGAGGCGGTCGGCCAGCTCGGACCCACCCTGCTCGACGACCTTGCCGTCGACGAAGACGTGGACGAAGTCAGGCTTGATGTAGCGCAGGATGCGCGTGTAGTGGGTGATGAGCAGGACGCCGAGGTCGGTCGACTCCTTGGCGCGGTTGACGCCCTCCGAGACGATCTTCAGCGCATCGACGTCGAGGCCGGAGTCGGTCTCGTCGAGGATGGCCACCTTGGGCTTGAGCAGCTCCATCTGGAGGATCTCGTGGCGCTTCTTCTCGCCGCCGGAGAAGCCCTCGTTGACGTTGCGCTCGGCGAACACGGGGTCCATCCGCAGGTTGCCCATGGCCGCCTTGACGTCCTTGACCCACGTGCGCAGCTTGGGCGCCTCGCCGTCGATGGCCGTCTTGGCCGTGCGGAGGAAGTTGCTGACCGTGACACCGGGGACCTCGACGGGGTACTGCATCGCGAGGAAGAGGCCGGCGCGGGCGCGCTGGTCGACGCTCATGGCGAGGACGTCCTCGCCGTCGAGCGTCACGGTGCCGCCGGTGACGGTGTACTTCGGGTGGCCGGCGATGCTGTAGGCCAGCGTCGACTTGCCGGAGCCGTTGGGCCCCATGATCGCGTGCGTCTCCCCCGACTTCACGGTGAGGTCGACCCCGCGCAGGATCTCCTTGGGGCCGTCCTCGGTCTGGACCGAGACCGTGAGTCCCTTGATCTCGAGCGTGCTCATGGGTCAGTTCTCCTTGTTGGTGCTGGGGATGCTGGGGGTCTGCTGGGTGGGAGCCGCGTATGCCGTCGACGCGAGCTCCTCCTCGATGGCCGCGGTGATCTCGTCGCGCAGGTCGGCGAGCGGGATCTCACGGATGATGTCGGCGAAGAAGCCGCGCACGACCAGGCGCTTGGCCTCGTCCTCGCTGATGCCGCGCGACTGGAGGTAGAACAGCTGCAGGTCGTCGAAACGCCCTGTCGCAGAAGCGTGCCCGGCGCCCTTGATCTCGCCGGTCTCGATCTCGAGGTTCGGCACCGAGTCGGCGCGGGCACCGTCGGTCAGGACGAGGTTGCGGTTGAGCTCGTAGGTGTCGGTGCCCTCGGCCTCGGCGCGGATCAGGACGTCGCCGACCCACACGGTGTGGGCGGTCTCGCCCTGGAGCGCGCCCTTGTAGGTGGCCCGGCTCTTGCAGTGCGGCGCGTTGTGGTCGATGTACGAGCGGTGCTCGAGGTGCTGGCCGGCGTCGGCGAAGTAGACGCCGAGCAGGGTCGCGTCGCCGCCCGGTCCGGCGTAGCGCACGTTGGCGTTGACGCGGACGACCTCGCCGCCGAGGCTCACCGCGAGGTGCTTGTAGTGGGCGTCGCGACCGACGAGCGCGTCGTGCTGGGCCAGGTGCTGGGCGTCATCGGCCCAGCGCTGCACGGACACGACGGTGAGGTCCGAGCCGTCGCCGGTGACGACCGAGACGAGCTGCGAGTAGCGGGCCGAGCCGGTGTGCTCGACGACGACCGTCGCCTTGGAGAAGCGCCCCGCGCGCACGACCAGGTGGCCGTGCACGGGCTCGCCACCCTGGCCGACGAGCGACAGCCGCACGGGCTCGTCGAGCTCGGCCTCGGCCGGGATGTCCAGCAGCAGCGCGCCGTCGGCGGCCGCTCCGGCGACGACGGCCGCGCGGTCCTGCGGTGGCAGGATGCCGAGAGCCTGCGCCTGCTCGGACGTGATCGTCGAGGTCGTCACACCCGCGGGGAGCTTCGTGATCCAGTCGAGCTGGCCCGTCGCGCCCTCGGCCAGCAGGCCGGCGAGCTTCTTGACGGGCGTGAAGCGCCAGTCCTCCTCGCGGCCCGTCGGGAGCGGGAACGCGGCGACGTCGAACGACGCCGTGCGCTCGGCACGCGACTGCTTGGGCACGAAGGCCGCGGCGGAGTCCGTGTGCGCGGCGGCGCCGGGACGGTGGTCGTGGCGGTGGGGGCGGCGTCGGGCACCGTGGTCTCGCTCTGCTGGGTCTCGGTGATGGCGGGGGTGTCGGTGGTCGTGTCAGCCAGAAGGCCCATCAGCCGACGGCTCCTTCCATCTGGAGCTCGATGAGGCGGTTGAGCTCGAGGGCGTACTCCATGGGCAGCTCACGGGCGATCGGCTCGATGAAGCCGCGCACGATCATCGCCATGGCCTCGTCCTCGGCCATGCCGCGGGACATGAGGTAGAAGAGCTGGTCCTCGGAGACCTTGGAGACCGTGGCCTCGTGACCCATCGACACGTCGTCCTCACGGATGTCGACGTAGGGGTAGGTGTCGGAGCGGCTGATCGTGTCGACGAGCAGCGCGTCACAGCGCACGGTCGAGGCCGAGTGGTGCGCGCCGGGGAGCACCTGGACGAGGCCGCGGTAGCTCGCGCGACCGCCGCCACGGGCGACCGACTTGCTGATGATCGAGCTCTTCGTGTAGGGAGCCGCGTGCACCATCTTGGAGCCGGTGTCCTGGTGCTGGCCCTCGCCGGCGAACGCGATCGAGAGCGTCTCGCCCTTGGCGTGCTCGCCCATGAGGAAGACGGCGGGGTACTTCATCGTCACCTTGGAGCCGATGTTGCCGTCGACCCACTCCATCGTCGCCCCGGCCTCGCAGGTCGCGCGCTTGGTGACGAGGTTGTAGACGTTGTTGGACCAGTTCTGGATCGTCGTGTAGCGCACGCGGGCGTTCTTCTTGACGATGATCTCGACGACGGCCGAGTGCAGCGAGTCCGACTTGTAGATCGGGGCGGTGCAGCCCTCGACGTAGTGCACGTAGGAGCCCTCGTCGGCGATGATCAGCGTCCGCTCGAACTGGCCCATGTTCTCGGTGTTGATGCGGAAGTACGCCTGGAGCGGGATGTCGACGTGGACACCCTTGGGCACGTAGATGAACGAGCCACCCGACCACACGGCCGTGTTGAGCGCGGCGAACTTGTTGTCGCCGGCCGGGATCACCGTCGCGAAGTGCTCGCGGAAGAGGTCCTCGTGCTCCTTCAGCGCCGTGTCGGTGTCGAGGAAGATGACGCCCTGGGCCTCGAGGTCCTCGCGGATCTGGTGGTAGACGACCTCGGACTCGTACTGCGCGGCGACGCCGGAGACGAGGCGCTGCTTCTCGGCCTCGGGGATGCCCAGCCGGTCGTAGGTGTTCTTGATGTCCTCGGGCAGGTCGTCCCACGTGGCCGCCTGCTTCTCGGTGGACTTCACGAAGTACTTGATGTTCTGGAAGTCGATGCCCGTGAGGTCCGAGCCCCAGGCGGGCATCGGCTTCTTGCCGAAGAGGCTGAGGCTCTTCAGGCGCAGCTTCGTCATCCACTCGGGCTCGTTCTTGCGGGCCGAGATGTCGCGCACGACGTCCTCGTTGAGCCCACGACGCGCCGTGGACCCGGCCACGTCACTGTCGGCCCAGCCGTACTCGTAGGTGCCGATGCCCTTGAGGCCGGGGTTGAGCTCTTCGATGTGGGTGGTCATGAGGAACCTTCCTTGAACGTGCGTGAGCGTGTCGGTGCTGGTGCTCGTGCTGGTGCTCGTGCGGGTCTGGGCAGCCTCTGGGTCAACACCCGAGGGCTGCGTGGTCTTCCGGGGGCGAGTGCCGATCCCACCGGTCGGGACGAAAGTCGTGCAGACGTGGTGGCCGCCGGCGAGGGTCGCGAGGCGCTGGACGTGCACCCCGAGCAGCCGGGAGAAGGCGTCGGTCTCGGCCTCGCAGAAGGCCGGGAACTCGGCAGCGACGTGCTGCACGGGGCAGTGCCCCTGACACAGCTGGACCCCGGTGAGCCCGCCGGCCGCCGACCGGTCGGGCCGTGGCGGCGAAGCCGTCCTCGCTCAGCGCCTCGACGAGCGCCTCGGTGCGAGCGGCGGGGGCGTCGCCGGCGGCGGCGAGGCGGGCGGCATACCGCTCCTCGAGGGCCGCCGACGCGGCTGCGGGCGAAGTCGCCGACGGCAGCCGGACCCGGCGTGCGCCTCGAGGTAGCGCAGCACCTCGACGGCGAGCGAGTCGTAGTCGGCCTCGAGCGCGCTGTGCCCGGCGTCGGACACGACGTAGGCGCGTGCGGGACGACCGCGTCCGCGGCGCCCGCCGGTGGGCTCGTGCGGCACGACGGCGCCCTGCTCGACGAGGGCGTCGAGATGGCGGCGGACCGCGGCCGGCGTCAGGTCGAGGTGGCGCCCCAGCTCGGCGGCCGTGATCGGGCCGTCGGCGGAGACCATGTGGAGCACCCGCGAGCGCGTGCGGGACTCGAGCGGCGAGACGTGCTGGACGTCCTCGCCGTCCTTCGTCTCACGCGGGGCGTGCTCACCGATAAACACCACACCATTGTGACGTAAATGGGCCGCCCACTCCAGTTAGGACGGCCTTACCGGCAGGGCTCGTCGTCGTGCTCGTCGTCGTGCTCGTCGTCGTGCTCGTCGTCCGCGTCGTCGTCCGGTCGTCATCGAGCTCGGGGGGCATGATCACGGACGGCATCCGGGTGCGCGGCGGGGCGACGGCGTCCTCCCCGAACCAGCGCCGGCGCAGCGGCGCCGTGACCCACCCGAGCGGACACGTGAGGACGTAGCCGTAGGCCAGCGCCATGCCCGTCGCCCCGGGGAAGAGCGCGAGTCCCAGGGCGATGACGACGCCGAGCGGCACCGTGATCCGGAGGTGCCGGGGCGAGAGCAGGTCGCGGAAGGACCGGAAGCGGAACGAGGACGCCATGAGGGCCGCCGGCACGACGCCTGCCGCGACCGGGCACGAGCGGCGCCCAGTCGTAGAGCGGGTCGCCGATGGCGAGCACGGTGGAGATGACGACGCCGGCCGCACCGGGGCTCGCGAGGCCGACGAAGTAGCGCTTGTCGGCGAGCGGGTCGATGGTGACGTTGAAGCGGGCCAGGCGGTAGGCGGCGCAGGCCAGCCAGAACATCGCCCCGGCCCAGGCCCAGACGGGATAGGCCGGCAGCGCCCACGTGTAGACGAGGACGGCGGGCGCGATCCCGAACGAGATGAGGTCGGCGAGCGAGTCGAACTGCAGGCCGAACGGGGTGATCGCCCCGACGGCGCGGGCGACCGCGCCGTCGCAGATGTCGAGGACGATCGAGATCCCGACGAGGACCGCTGCCGCGCGGAAGTGTCCCTGGAACGACAGCAGCACCGACGAGAACCCGCAGAGCATGTTGCCGAGGGTGAAGAGGCTCGGCAGCGTGGCCCGGGCACGGACGCGCGGGTTGAGCCGGTCGAGCGGGATGACGCGGGCGCCGGTGGCCGAGACCAGCCGCATCCGCCGGCCCACGCGGTCACGCCGCCGAGGTCGCTCGTCGGAGGCCGAGTCGCCGTTCACGAGGGGTCCGCCGCCGGGAAGCGACCCAGCACCGTCTCTCCCCCGATGGCGCGCTTGCCCTTGGACACCTCGAGCTGCACCTCCGGCGGGACGAAGACGTCCATGCGGGAACCGAACTTCATCAGGCCCATCCGGGCGCCCGTGGCGATCTCGTCGCCCGGCTCGATCCGGGTCACGATGCGGCGCGCGAGCTGCCCGACGAGCTGGCGGTAGATGACGCGGCGTCGCCGGCCGTCGACGACCCGCTCGACGATGATCTCGCTGCGCTCGTTCTTCGTGGCGCTCTCGGCGCGGTACGCCGCGAGGAACCGACCGGGCGTGTGGGTGACGTCCACGACCCGGCCGCCGTAGGGCGAGCGGTTCATGTGCACGTCGAGCAGCGACAGGAAGATGCTGACCTGCTGCCACTCACCGGGCGGTGCGATGCCCGCCTGGGGCTCCCCGACGTGCATGACGATGCCGTCGGCCGGGGCGAGCACGACGTCGGGGTCGGAGACCGGCGTGCGGTCCGGGGTGCGGTCGGGGTCGCGGAAGAAGAGGGTCACCCCTGCCGTCAGCAGTCCGAGGGCGGCGGTCGTACGCGGTCGGCGGGCCAGCGCGGCGATCACCGTGGGCACGGCGGCCAGGGCGGTGAAGGGCTTGGCGGCTGGGTCGATCTTCACGGGTGGGGTCTCCGTCAGGGTCGAGTGGTCGGTCGGTCGAGGGTGGGCGGTGGTCGCAGAGCGTAGGGGTACGCGGCGGCGACCGAGGTGCGATGGCCGGGGTCGTCGGGACCGAGCCTAGACTCATGAGCCATGACCGCTGCGGTGACACTGTCCGACCTCCACCGCACCTTCGGTCAGGTCGCCGCCCTCGACGGACTGACGTGGAGCGCGCCGGTCGGACGCATCACGGCGGTGCTCGGGCCCAACGGGGCGGGCAAGACGACCGCGATCGAGTGCGCGGTCGGGCTGGGCCGTCCCGACAGCGGCACCGTGCGGGTGCTGGGCACCGACCCGTGGCAGGCGAGCGCCGACCACCGCGCCCGCGTCGGCGTCATGCTGCAGGCCGGTGGCCTGCCCAACGGCACGAAGCCGCTGCGCCTGCTCCACCACCTCTCCCGGCTCTACGCCGACCCCGTCGACGTCGACTCGGTCGCGCGCCGCCTCGGCGTCACGGACTTCGCGTCGACGACGGTGCGCCGGCTCTCGGGCGGCCAGAAGCAGCGCCTCGCGCTCGCCGCGTCGCTCCTCGGTCGCCCCGAGGTCCTCTTCCTCGACGAGCCCGCGGCCGGTCTGGACCCGCACGGCCGTCTCGACGTGTGGGACCTCGTGGCCGAGCAGCGCGACGCGGGCACCACCGTCGTCGTGACGACCCACTCCTTCGAGGAGGCCGAGCGGCTCGCCGACCACCTCGTCATCATGAACGCCGGACGCACCGTCGCGGAGGGCACGCCGGGATCGGTGACCGGCAACCGCTCCCTCGAGGACGTCTACTTCAGCCTGACCCGCAAGGGAGCCGCGTGACCACCCCGACCACCCCCAGGACGTCGACGCACCCCCCGGGCCGCGACGCAGCGACGCCGCATCCTCACCCAGGCCGGGTTCGAGGTCGGGAGCCTGCTCCGCAACGGCGAGCAGCTCCTCGTCTCGCTGGTCCTGCCCGCGATGGCGCTCGTCGGGCTCAGCCTGACGACCTCGCCGAGCCTGGGCCCCGGCACCCGCATCGACGTCGCGACGGCCGGGGTCATCGCCCTCTGCGTCATCTCGACCGCGTTCACGGCGCAGGCCATCTCGACCGGCTTCGACCGCCGCTACGCGGTGCTGCGCTACCTCGGGGTCACGCCCCTCGGCCGCGGCGGCCTCGTCGCCGCCAAGGTGCTGGCCACGCTCGCCGCCGAGGTGCTGCAGATCGGCGTCATCGCCGTCCTCGGCCTCGTCCTCGGGTGGCGACCGGAGACGTCCGGGATCGCGTATGCCGTCCTCTTCGTCGTCGTCGGCACGTGGGCCTTCGTGGCCCTGGCCCTCCTGCTCGCCGGCACCCTGCGGGCCGAGGCCGTGCTGGCGATCGCCAACCTCGTGTGGGTGCTGCTCCTCGGGTTGGGCGGCGTCATCGTGCCGCGCACGGAGCTGCCGCGCCGGCGTGTCCCACGTCGCTGCCTACCTGCCCTCCGCCGGCCTGGCCGACGGCCTCCGTTCGGCTCTCGTGGACGGACGGCTGAACCTGCCCGCCCTCGGTGTCGTCGTCGCCTGGGGACTGGTCGCCACGGTCCTCGCGGCGCGTCTCTTCCGCTTCGACGACTGAACGCACGAGACTGACCGGACCGCTCGACACCGACGACCCGACCGGCCTGGAGGCGACGTGTTCGACGAGATCCTGGGTCTTCCGATGCATGCCCTCGTCATCCATGCGGTCGTCGTGCTCGTGCCCCTGTCGGCAGCTGTCGCGCGGTCGCCTACGTCGTCCGGCCCGCTTGGCGGCGCGTGCTGCGCTGGCCGACCGCCGCCGGTGCCGTCATCTCCGGGTCCTCGGCCTTCGTCGCGGCCGAGAGCGGTGAGGCCCTGCAGCGCCGCGTGTCGCGGCGTCGCGCGCCGGCACGACGGACTTCGACGCTGCTGAGCACCCACGTCGCGTGGGGCGACCGCGCCAGGCTGTTCTGTCTCCTCTTCATGGTCCTCACCCTCGTCGCGCTCTGGTTCGTGCGGCCGCCGGAGGAGGAGTCGCCCCGCGGGCACGCGGTCGAGCGTGCTCGTCGGGACGCTCGTCGTGCTCGCCGCCGTCGCCGCGGTCGTGACCGTCGTCGTGGCCGGCCACGCCGGCTCGCAGGTGGTCTGGCACGACCTGGCCTGACCGGCCGTCCGAGGCGTCGGAGACCGGTCCCGAGCGGCCCAGGGTGATGCGGGAGCACCGCGCCCGGCGGCATACCCTTGCGGGGTGTCCTCCACACCTACCGTGACCCACGTCGACCGCGCGACCGGCACGAGCCGTCTCGCCCGGGCGGCGGGTCACCTTCCTGCCGTCCCGGCGCGCTGGGTCCGTCCGCTCCTGCTCGCCAACCTCGTCGGAGAGGTCGGCATCGTGGTCACCGGGGGCATCGTGCGCCTGACCGGCAGTGGGCTGGGGTGCAGCACCTGGCCGGAGTGCCAGCCCGGCTCCTTCACGCCGGTCCGCACTCCGGCGAGCGCCTACCACGACCTCGTCGAGTTCGGGAACCGGACGCTGACCGGTGTCGTGAGCGTCCTTGCGCTCGTCTCGCTCTGGGTGGTCATGACCCGCTGGCCGCAGCGTCGTCGCCTCCACCTCGTCGCGGTCGGCGTCCTCGCCGGCATCCCCGCGCAGGCCGTGCTCGGCGGGATCTCGGTCCTCACGGGACTCAACCCGTGGAGCGTCATGCCGCACTTCCTGCTGTCCATGGTCCTCGTCGCGCTGTCGGCGGCGCTCGTGCGTGGAGCCAGCGACGACGTGTCGGGCCCGGGCGAGCTCGTCGTGCACCCGCTCGCCCGGACCCTGGCGCTCGGCACGAGCGCGGTCGGCGCGGTGGTGCTGCTCCTCGGGGTCATCGTGACCGGCTCCGGACCGCACTCCGGTGATGCCGACCGGCCGGCACGGACCGGCTTCGACCCGCGGTTCGTGTCGTGGATGCACGCCGATGCCGTCATGCTCTTCTGCGGACTCGTCATCGCCACCCTCGTCGCGGTGCGCATCAGCGCCACGACCGACGAGGCGCGTCGGGCCTGGACCATGGTGCTGCTCGTGACGCGTTGCGCAGGGCCTCATCGGCTACGTGCAGTACTTCACGAAGCTTCCCGAGCTCCTCGTCCTCGTGCACATGCTCGGCGCCAGCCTGCTCGTCGTCGCCCTGACCTTCGGGGTCCTCTCGACGAGGCGCCACCCCGTCTGACCCGACTGACGCCAGGACCTCCCTAGGCTGGGGTGGTGACCGACCAGCCGACGCTCCGCGAGGGCGAGCTCGTGCTGCGTCCGTGGACGCTCGACGACAGCGACGTCACGCGCCCCCTGCACGACCGCGAGATCGCCCGCTGGTTCGACTTCCCGGCCGTCGGACCGTCAGCGGACGAGCATCGCGACTGGATCGAACGGACCCGGACCGAGTGGGCGGACCGGACCAAGGTCACCTACCTGGTCGAGTGGCGCGGACGCGCCGCCGGCACCGTGGACGTCCGCGTGCAGGACCCCGGCGTGGGCGTCCTCTCCTGGGCGGTCTACGCGCCCTTCCGCGGGCAGGGGCTGGCGTCGCGGGCGGTGCGCGTGCTCGTCGAGTGGGCCTTCGACGCGCTCGCCCTCGAACGCGTCGAGGCGCACGTCAACCCCGAGAACCGGGCATCGGTGCGCACCGCGCTGCGGGCGGGCCTGCGGCGCGAGGGGCAGCTGCGCGGCAACGCGACGCTTGCCGGGGTGCGGCAGGACACCGTGGTGCTCGGCCGCCGCCGCGACGACGCCCTGCCGGACACGCAGCAGGGCTTCACGGCGATGCTCGACTCGACCCTGCCGACCAAGCGGGCCATCGCCCAGGGCGTCCTGCGGTCGGGCTCGGGTCACGTGCTCCTGTGCGAGCTCGTCTACAAGCGCGAGTGGGACCTGCCGGGCGGCGTCGTCGACCGGCACGAGTCCCCGGCCGCCTGCGTCGTGCGCGAGGTCCGGGAGGAGCTGGACCTCGTCGTCAGCGCCGGCCCCCTGCTCGCGGTCAACTGGCTGCCGGCCCTGCACGGGTGGGCCGACGCCACGGTCTTCGTCTTCGACCTCGGAACCGTCGACCCCGCCGTCATCGAGCGGGCACACCTGCAGCAACGCGAGATCCGCGACGTCCACTGGACCGGCCCCGGCGACTGGCCCGGACACGTGGCGCCGTACAACGAGCGGCTCCTCACGGCCCTGCACCGGCACGCCGGAGGGACGCTCTACCTCGAGAACGGCACGCCGACGTCCTGAGCGCGCTGCTTGGTGCGTGGCGGTCTGGGTCTCGCTCAGGAGAAGAACGGCAGCGGCAGGTGCCAGATGGGGTCGAGCGCCACGCCCACGAAGAGGATCGTGAGGTAGGTGATCGAGAAGTGGAACAGGCGCATCGGCTTGAGCACGTCCTCGGCCGCGCCCGCCCGTGCCCTGGCGAGAAGCCGGTGCGCCTCGGTCAGGAAGAGCGCCCCGGCGACGACCGCGGCAGCGGTGTAGACCCAGCCGACGTGCTGGACGGGAACGAGCGCCAGCGACGTCAGCACCATGGCCCACGAGTAGACGACGACCTGCCGCGCGACGACGACGAAGCGCTCGACGACCGGCAGCATCGGCACGTGGGCCGCGGCGTAGTCGTCCTTGTAGCGCAGCGACAGCGGCCAGTAGTGCGGCGGCGTCCAGAAGAAGATCACGAGGAAGAGGATGAACGCCGACCAGCTGAGCGAACCGGTGACGGCGGACCAGCCGATGAGCACCGGCATGCACCCCGCCGCGCCACCCCACACGATGTTCTGCGCGGTGCGGCGCTTGAGCAGCAGGGTGTAGCCGAAGACGTAGAAGAGCAGTGCGCCGAGGGCGAGCCAGGCGCTCAGCCAGTTGACGAGGAGCCCGAGCCACACCGTCGAGACGACGGTCAGCGCGACGCCGAAGACGAGAGCGCCGCGAGGGCTCACCGTGCCGGTGACGAGCGGGCGTCGGCTCGTGCGGTGCATGATCGCGTCGATGTCGCGGTCGATGTAGCAGTTGAGGGTGTTGGCAGCGCCCGCCGAGAGCGTGCCGCCGACGACTGTCGCGACGACGAGCCAGAGGTCCGGCACGCCCTGCTCGGCGAGGAACATGACGGGGATCGTCGTGATGAGGAGCAGTTCGATGATCCGCGGCTTCATCAGCGAGACGTACTGTCCGACGAGGAACTTCACCCCGCTGCCGTCCGGACCGTGGAGCGCCGAGAGATCGGCGCGGGGGTCCACCGTTGTCACGAAGATCCTCACCGCTGGTACGTCGCTCCGACCCCTTTGGGTACGTGAGCATTGCGATCGCAAGTCTAGACCGTCGCCGAGGACGGCCGGCACGCCGCGGTGCCGGCCACCGGGCGAGGTGTCGTCCGTCACAGCGCGGGGACTAGGCTCGTGGCCGTACGTGATCAACCCCTTTGCTGAAGGAGACCCGTTCCGTGCCCACTGCTGCGTCCAGCACCGCCCTCGAGGCGAAGAAGCCCACCAGAACCACCACCACGCGGACGGCGAAGACGAAGGGCCTGCTGGCACAGCGCGACCCGGGTCTGCCACTGCCGGTGGCGAGGAAGGCCGGGTGGAGCGACCTCGACGTGCGCGCGGTCGACACGACCCGACTGCTCGCTGCCGACGCCGTGCAGAAGGTCGGCAACGGCCACCCCGGTACGGCCATGTCCCTGGCCCCGCTGGCCTACCTGCTCTACCAGAACGTCATGACCCACGACCCGTCCGACCCGACCTGGCTCGGACGCGACCGGTTCGTGCTGTCCTGCGGCCACTCGAGCCTGACGCAGTACATCCAGCTCTACCTCAGCGGCTACGGGCTCTCGCTCGACGACCTCAAGTCGCTGCGCACGTGGGGCTCCCTGACGCCCGGACACCCCGAGGTCCACCACACCCCCGGTGTCGAGATCACGACCGGCCCGCTCGGCTCCGGCCTCGCGTCAGCCGTCGGCATGGCGATGGC
>CAWKJV010000040.1:0-31634 GCA_963849965.1 uncultured Actinomycetota bacterium
CGGTCAGAACTGGTCCAGGCCCAGCGCCTCGTCGTCGAGACGGATCGCCTCGCCGGACCCGTGCCGAAGCCCGCGTAGTCGTACGCGTCGTAGTTCGGCAGCGAGTACATGGCGGCCTTGGCCTCCTCGGTGGGCTCGACCTTGATGTTCCGGTAGCGGGGCAGGCCCGTGCCGGCAGGGATGAGCTTGCCGAGGATGACGTTCTCCTTGAGGCCGAGCAGCGGGTCGGACTTGGCCTCCATGGCGGCCTGCGTGAGCACGCGGGTCGTCTCCTGGAAGGACGCGGCCGACAGCCACGACTCGGTCGCGAGCGAGGCCTTGGTGATGCCCATGAGCTCGGGACGACCGGCGGCCGGGCGGCCACCCTCGGCCATGACGCGACGGTTCTCGTCCTCGAAGCGGCCGCGCTCGGCGAGCTCGCCCGGGAGGAGGTCCGCGTCGCCGGCCTCGATGATCGTCACGCGCCGCAGCATCTGCCGCACGATGACCTCGATGTGCTTGTCGTGGATCGACACACCCTGCTGGCGGTAGACGCGCTGCACCTCGTCGACGAGGTGCTTCTGCGCCGCACGCGGGCCGAGGATGCGAAGGACCTGCTTGGGGTCGATCGCGCCCTGGACCAGCTTGTCGCCGACCTCGACGTGGTCACCGTCACCGACGAGCAGGCGCGAACGCTTGCTGACCGGGTAGGCGTGCTGCTCGGAGCCGTCGTCGGGCGTGAGCAGGACGCGACGCGCCTTGTCGGTGTCCTCGATCTCGATCGCGGCCGGTGGCCTCGGCGATCGGGGCCACACCCTTGGGGGTGCGGGCCTCGAAGAGCTCGACGACACGCGGCAGACCCTGGGTGATGTCGTCGGCCGCGGCCGCACCACCGGTGTGGAAGGTACGCATCGTCAGCTGCGTGCCGGGCTCACCGATCGACTGGGCCGCGATGATGCCGACGGCCTCGCCGATGTCGACGAGCTTGCCGGTCGCGAGCGAACGGCCGTAGCAGGCCGCACACGTGCCGACCTTGCTGTCGCAGGTGAGCACCGAACGGATCCGCACCTCGTCGACACCGGCCGCGAAGAGCGCGTCGATGACGACGTCACCGAGGTCGATGCCGGCCACGGCGAGCGTCTCGCCGTCGACGACGACGTCCTCGGCCAGCGTGCGGGCGTAGACCGAGGCCTCGACGACGTCGCTCGAGCGACGCGTGCCCGTGGTCTCGTTGACCTCGGCGATCGGCAGCTTGAGGCCACGGTCGGTGCCGCAGTCGTCCTCACGGATGATGACGTCCTGCGACACGTCGACGAGACGACGCGTGAGGTAGCCCGAGTCGGCGGTACGCAGCGCCGTGTCGGCCAGACCCTTGCGGGCACCGTGCGTCGAGATGAAGAACTCGAGCACCGTGAGGCCCTCACGGAAGTTCGCCTTGATCGGGCGCGGGATGATCTCGCCCTTCGGGTTGGCCATGAGGCCACGCATGCCGGCGATCTGACGGATCTGGAACCAGTTACCACCAGCACCCGAGGACACCATCCGGTAGATGGGGTTCGTGCGCGGGAAGTTGGTCTCCATCTCCTTGGCGACCTGGTTGGACGCCTGCGTCCAGATCTCGACGAGCTCCTGGCGACGCTCGTCGTCGGTGATGAGACCGCGCTCGTACTGCGTCTGGACCTTGGCGGCCTTGCGTCTCGTAGCCCTCGAGGATGGCCGTCTTGTTGTCCGGCGTCATGACGTCGGAGATCGCGACGGTGCAGCCCGAGCGGGTCGACCAGTGGAAACCGGCCTCCTTCAGGGCGTCGAGGGACGCGGCGACCTGGACCTTGGAGTAGCGCTCCGCGAGGTCGTTGACGATCGCCGAGAGCCGCTTGCGGTCGACCGGACGGTTCTCGAACGGGTAGTCGAGCGGCAGCGTGTCGTTGAAGATCGCGCGGCCGAGCGTCGTCTCGAGCGTGATGCTCGCGACGATGCCGTCCTCGCCGGCCTCGACACCCTCGGGCAGCTCGAAGCCGGCCGGGGGCACCGCGTCGGTCAGGCGCAGCTTGATCGCCGAGCCGAGCAGGATCTCGCCACGGTCGAAGGCCATGCGGGCCTCCGACGGGCGACGAGAACGCGCGACCCGCACCGATGCCGCCACCGTCGACCGCGTCGGTCAGGTGGTAGATGCCGGTGATCATGTCCTGCGTCGGCATGGTGACGGGGCGACCGTCAGCCGGCTTGAGGATGTTGTTGCTCGACAGCATGAGGATGCGGGCCTCGGCCTGCGCCTCCGCCGACAGCGGCACGTGGACAGCCATCTGGTCACCGTCGAAGTCGGCGTTGAAGGCCGAGCAGACGAGCGGGTGGATCTGGATGGCCTTGCCCTCGACGAGCTGCGGCTCGAACGCCTGGATGCCGAGACGGTGCAGCGTGGGTGCGCGGTTGAGCAGCACCGGGTGCTCCGTGATGACCTCTTCGAGGACGTCCCACACGACCGGGCGGGCACGCTCGACCATGCGCTTGGCCGACTTGATGTTCTGCGCGTGGTCGAGGTCGACCAGGCGCTTCATCACGAACGGCTTGAACAGCTCGAGCGCCATCTGCTTGGGCAGACCGCACTGGTGCAGCTTCAGCTGCGGGCCGACGACGATGACCGAACGGCCGGAGTAGTCGACGCGCTTGCCGAGCAGGTTCTGGCGGAAACGACCCTGCTTGCCCTTGAGCATGTCGGACAGCGACTTGAGCGGACGGTTGCCGGGACCCGTGACCGGGCGACCACGACGGCCGTTGTCGAAGAGGCTGTCGACGGCCTCCTGGAGCATGCGCTTCTCGTTGTTGACGATGATCTCGGGGGCACCGAGGTCGAGCAGGCGCTTCAGGCGGTTGTTGCGGTTGATGACGCGACGGTAGAGGTCGTTGAGGTCCGAGGTCGCGAAGCGGCCACCGTCGAGCTGCACCATCGGGCGCAGGTCCGGCGGGATGACCGGGATCGCGTCGAGGACCATGCCCGACGGGTGGTTCGTCGTCATCTGGAAGGCGTTGACGACCTTGAGGCGCTTGATGGCGCGGGTCTTCTTCTGGCCCTTGCCGGTGGCGATGATCTCCTGGAGGAGGTCCGCCTCGGCGTCGAGGTCGAAGGACTCGAGGCGCTTCTGGATCGCCGCGGCGCCCATGCCGCCCTCGAAGTACAGACCGAAGCGGTCACGCATCTCGCGGTAGAGGATCTCGTCGCCCTCGAGGTCCTGGACCTTGAGGTTCTTGAAGCGGTCCCAGACCTGCTCGAGGCGCTCGACCTGCTGGTCGGCACGCTTGCGGATGTTGTTCATCTCGCGCTCGGCCTGGTCGCGGACCTTGCGCTTGGCGTCGGCCTTGGCACCCTCGGCCTCGAGCTCGGCGACGTTGCGCTCGAGCAGCTGCGCGCGGGACTCGACGTCGGCGTCGCGGCGGTTCTCGATCTCCTTCTTCTCGACCTGGATCTGCGCCTCGAGCGACGGCAGGTCAGCGTGACGCTGGTCCTCGTCGACGGACGTGATCATGTAGGCCGCGAAGTAGATGACCTTCTCGAGGTCCTTCGGGGCGAGGTCGAGCAGGTAGCCGAGGCGGCTCGGGACACCCTTGAAGTACCAGATGTGGGTGACGGGCGCGGCGAGCTCGATGTGGCCCATCCGCTCACGGCGCACCTTGGCGCGCGTGACCTCGACGCCACAGCGCTCACAGATGATGCCCTTGAAGCGGACGCGCTTGTACTTGCCGCAGTTGCACTCCCAGTCCCGGGTGGGGCCGAAGATGCGCTCGCAGAACAGGCCCTCCTTCTCGGGCTTGAGGGTGCGGTAGTTGATGGTCTCGGGCTTCTTGACCTCGCCGTGGCTCCACTGGCGGATGGATTCCGCGGTGGCGAGGCCGATGCGCAGCTCGTCGAAGAAGTTGACGTCGAGCACGTGGTTCCTTCTCTCGTAACTCTCGTTAAGTCTTTGGTCTGAGTGGGATTCGAAGACGTGGGGTGCGTATGCCGCTCGGCGGGCCGGACGGCATACGCACCGTCAGTCGTGTGGTGGCCTTGTTCTCAGACCTCTTCGACGCTGGACGGCTCACGCCGGCTCAGGTCGATGCCGAGCTCCTCCGCCGCGCGGAAGACCTCCTCGTCGGACTCCTTCATCTCGATCGTCGTGCCGTCGCTGCTCAGGACCTCGACGTTGAGACACAGGGACTGCATCTCCTTGAGGAGGACCTTGAACGACTCCGGGATGCCCGAGTCGGGGATGTTCTCGCCCTTGACGATGGCCTCGTAGACCTTCACGCGGCCGGGAACGTCGTCCGACTTGATCGTCAGCAGCTCCTGGAGCGTGTAGGCAGCGCCGTACGCCTCGAGGGCCCAGACCTCCATCTCACCGAAGCGCTGGCCACCGAACTGGGCCTTACCGCCGAGCGGCTGCTGGGTGATCATCGAGTACGGACCCGTCGAGCGAGCGTGGATCTTGTCGTCGACGAGGTGGTGGAGCTTGAGGATGTACATGTAGCCGACCGCGACGGGCTCCGGGAACGGCTCGCCGGAGCGGCCGTCGAAGAGGCGCGTCTTGCCCGAGGCGTCGATGAGGCGGACCCCGTCGCGCGTCTTGAGCGTCGAGTCGAGCAGACCCGTGACGACGTCCTCGGAGGCACCGTCGAAGACCGGCGTCGCCACGCGCGTGCCCGCAGGGGCCTCGTGCGCGTCGGGCGCGATCTCCTTGGCCCACTCCGGGCTTGCCCTCGATCTTCCAGCCGCGCGAGGCGGCCCAGCCGAGGTGCAGCTCGAGGATCTGGCCGAGGTTCATACGACGCGGCACACCGTGCGGGTTGAGCACGACGTCGACCGGCGTGCCGTCCTCGAGGAAGGGCATGTCCTCGACCGGGAGGATCTTGGAGATGACGCCCTTGTTGCCGTGGCGGCCGGCGAGCTTGTCACCGTCGGTGATCTTGCGCTTGTTGGCCACGTAGACGCGGACGAGCTGGTTGACACCGGGCGGCAGGTCGTCGCCCAGGTCGGCGCGGAACTCCTTGACGCCGATGACCGTGCCGGTCTCGCCGTGGGGCACCTTGAGGCTCGTGTCACGGACCTCGCGCGCCTTCTCACCGAAGATGGCGCGCAGCAGGCGCTCCTCCGGCGTCAGCTCGGTCTCGCCCTTGGGCGTGACCTTGCCGACGAGCAGGTCGCCGTCGCGGACCTCGGCGCCGACGCGGATGATGCCGCGCTCGTCGAGGTCGGCGAGGACCTCCTCGGAGACGTTCGGGATGTCCCGGGTGATCTCCTCCGGGCCGAGCTTCGTGTCGCGGGCGTCGACCTCGTGCTCCTCGATGTGGATCGAGGAGAGGACGTCGTCCTGGACGAGACGCTGGCTGAGGATGATCGCGTCCTCGTAGTTGTGGCCCTCCCACGACATGAACGCCACGAGCAGGTTGCGCCCGAGCGCCATCTCGCCACCGTCGGTCGCGGGACCGTCGGCGATGACGCCACCGGCCTCGAGACGGTCGCCCTCGTTGACGACGACGACCTGGTTGTAGCTCGTGCCCTGGTTGGAGCGCGCGAACTTGGCGATGCGGTACGTCTGGTAGGTGCCGTCGTCGTTGGCGACGGTGACGAGGTCGGCCGACGACCTCCTGCACGACACCGGCCTTCTCGGCGCGGACGACGTCGCCCGAGTCGAGGGCGGCGCGGAACTCCATGCCGGTGCCGACGAGCGGCGCCTCGCTCTTGACGAGCGGGACGGCCTGACGCTGCATGTTGGCGCCCATGAGCGCGCGGTTGGCGTCGTCGTGCTCGAGGAACGGGATCATCGCGGTCGCGGCCGACACCATCTGGCGCGGCGAGACGTCCATGTAGTCGACCTCGTCGCCGGGGACGAGCTCGACCTCTCCGCCCTTGGTGCGCACGAGCACGCGGTCCTCGGTGAAGTTGTTCTCGCTTGTCGAGCGGCGCGTTGGCCTGGGCGACGACGTAGTGGTCCTCCTCGTCGGCGGACAGGTAGTCGATGTCGTCGGTGACGTGACCGCCGGTCCACCTTGCGGTACGGCGTCTCGATGAAGCCGAACGCGTTGATGCGACCGTAGGACGCGAGCGAGCCGATGAGGCCGATGTTCGGGCCTTCCGGCGTCTCGATCGGGCACATGCGGCCGTAGTGCGACGGGTGGACGTCACGGACCTCCATCTGGGCGCGGTCACGGGAGATACCACCCGGGCCGAGCGCGGACAGACGACGCTTGTGCGTCAGACCCGCGAGCGGGTTGTTCTGGTCCATGAACTGCGAGAGCTGCGAGGTGCCGAAGAACTCCTTGATCGAGGCCACCACGGGGCGGATGTTGATCAGGGTCTGCGGGGTGATCGCCTCGACGTCCTGCGTCGTCATGCGCTCGCGGACGACGCGCTCCATGCGCGACAGGCCGGTGCGGACCTGGTTCTGGATGAGCTCGCCGACGGAGCGGAGGCGACGGTTGCCGAAGTGGTCGATGTCGTCGACCTCGACGCGGACGTCGATCTCCTCGCCGTTCTTGACGCCCTTCATCGAGTCCTGGCCGTCGTGCAGCGTGACGATGAACTTGATCGTCTTGACGATGTCGTCGATCGACAGGGTCGAGTCGTTGATCGAGGCGTCGAGACCGAGCTTCTTGTTCACCTTGTAGCGGCCGACCTTGGCGAGGTCGTAGCGCTTGCCGTTGAAGTAGAGGTTGTCGAGCAGGGTCTGCGCGGCCTCCTTGGTCGGCGGCTCGCCCGGACGCAGCTTGCGGTAGATGTCGAGCAGCGCGTCGTCCTGGCCCTGCGTGTGGTCCTTCTCCAGGGTCAGGCGCATCGACTCGAACTCGCCGAACTCCTCGAGGATCTGGGCCTCGGTCCAGCCGAGGGCCTTGAGGAGCACCGTGACCGACTGCTTGCGCTTGCGGTCGACGCGGACGCCGACCATGTCGCGCTTGTCGATCTCGAACTCGAGCCAGGCACCGCGGCTCGGGATGATCTTGGCCGTGTAGATGTCCTTGTCGGACGTCTTGTCGGGCGTGCGCTCGAAGTAGACGCCCGGGCTGCGGACGAGCTGCGAGACGACGACACGCTCGGTGCCGTTGATGATGAAGGTGCCGCGCTCGGTCATGAGCGGGAAGTCGCCCATGAAGACCGTCTGGCTCTTGATCTCACCCGTACTGGGCGTTCATGAACTCGGCGGTGACGAAGAGCGGGTGCGTCATACGTCTGGTCGCGCTCCTTGCACGACTCGATCGTCTTGCGGGTCTCCTCGAAGCGGTGGTCGCGGAACGACAGCGACATCGAGCCGCTGAAGTCCTCGATCGGGGAGATCTCCTCGAAGATCTCCTCGAGCCCGGACCGGTCGGGGACGTCGGTGCGTCCCTCGGCCTTGGCCGCGGCGACGCGAGCCTGCCAGCGCTCGTTGCCGAGCAGCCAGTCGAAGCTCTCCGTCTGAAGCGCCAGGAGGTCAGGGACCTCGAGTGGTTCGCGAATCTTCGCGAAGGACAGACGCCCCGAAGGGGTCTGTGCGGTGGACATGTTCGTCGCAGTACGCGAGGCAGCCAAGGAGGGTCCTTCCACGGGCCTTTTTCGAATCTTCAGATCCGCGTTGCCGCATGGCTCCGCTCGCGGGTCCCGAGGTCATGCCGGATGCCGAATGGCATGGGGAGTGGCCTGACCGAGGTCGCGAAGGGTGGGCATGGGCAGCGCAAAGGCCTAGCCTACCCACAAAGGGCAGGAGTGTCCAGCCGGGTCAAGGGGCGGAGATCGTCCGCCGAGGCGCCCACCGGTCTCGAAACGACCGGATGCCCTCGACGTGACCTGCCACGCCCCCCGGACCGGGAGCTCGCGATGCGAACGCGACGAATATGGCCCTCCGCGGGCCCGGCGTCAAGACCCACGCCTGTCGCAGGCGCGTCGCGACACGCCGCGCGGCGCGGGCCGGGACCCCGCTGACCTGCGGGAACACGCCGGCGCGATCGCGCTGATCGGGGCCGGCTGCGACACGGCGCCGCCCTAGCATGGGCACGCCAGAGATCCGTTGACGTCTCCTTCCGAGAGGGAAGCCATGTCCGATCCCAACCCGCCCGAGCAACCGTCCTTCAACCGCCCGGCCGGTAGCGACCCGACCACGCCCCTGCCGAGCAGCCAGCCCGCCTCGCCCGCGCCCGGGTCCGGCAGCCCGCCTCCCCCGCCGCCCATGGTCCCGGCGGCGCCGACCGGTGGTCCCGGCGGCATGTCGAGCATCCCCGACCCCGCGACGGAGGGTGCCGGCTTCTTCACCGCGCTCTTCGACTTCAGCTTCACCAACTTCGTCACGCCGATCCTCGTGCGCTTCGTCTACCTGCTGGCGACCGTGGCGCTCGTGGCGACCTGGCTCATCTTCGTGTTCGTCGGCTTCGCCAACAGCGTCGGGACCGGTCTCGCCGCGCTCGATCCTCGGCCCGGTCTTCGTCATCATCTACCTCGCCGTCATCCGCATGACCCTCGAGTTCTACCTCTCGGTCGTGCGCATGAGCGAGGACATCCACAAGCGACTCCCCCAGGCCTGACCCCGATCGAAAGAGCAGTCCGTCGCCCGGCCCTTGGCGGCCCCCGACGGAACTGCTCTTTCGATCAGAGGGCGGGCTGCTGCTGGGTGATGCAGTGGATGCCGCCGCCGCGGTCGAAGAGCGGACGCGCATCCACCCCGACCACCCGGCGCCCCGGGTATGCCTCGCCGAGGATCGCGAGGGACGCGTCGTCCTGCTCGTCCCCGAACGAGCACGCGATGACGCCGTCGTTGACGACGAGATGGTTGATGTAGGACCAGTCGACCGGCCCCTCGGCGTCGGCGAGGGTGCGCGGCGCCGGGACGCCGACGACCTCGAAGCGCTCGCCCCGAGCGTCGCGGGCGTCCTCGAGGAGCTCCCGCAGGGCGCGCGAGACGGCGTGGTCGGGGTGCGACGGGTCCCGCTGCTCGTGGAGCAGCACGACGCCGGGGCTCGCGATCGTCGCCACGATGTCGACGTGGCCGCGGGTGCCGAACTCGTCGTAGTCGCGGGTCAGGCCCCGTGGCAGCCACACGCACGACGTGGCGCCGATGGTGCGGGCGAGCTCCGCCTCGACGTCCGCGCGGGTCAGTCCCGGGTTGCGGCCCGGGTCGAGCTGGACCGTCTCGGTGAGCAGCACGGTGCCCAGCCCGTCGACGTGGATGCCGCCACCCTCGTTGACGAGCGGCGAGCCGATGACCTCGGCGCCGGCTCAGGCCGCCGACGAGGGCGCCGATACGCGCGTCGTGCTCCCAGCGTGGCCCACGGCTGGGCGCCCCAGCCGTTGAAGACCCAGTCGACTGCTCCGAGGCGCGTGCCGTCTGCCGACCGGACGAAGGTCGGGCCGATGTCGCGCATCCACGCGTCGTCCAGCGCCGCGGGACGAGCTCGACGTCCGGGTGAAGGTGCTCTCGGGCGACGGCGACGTCGCCGGGGACGACGACCATGCGGACCGGCTCGAACTGGACGACCGCGTTCGCGACGGCAGCCCACGTGCGGCGAGCCGTGGCCACCTCGTCCGGGGTGTCACCGAGCGTGTAGCCCTGGCTCGGCCACGCCATCCACGTGCACTCGTGTCGATCGGTCTCTGACGGCATGAGCCATCCGGCCGCGCCGGCCGCGCCGGCCGCGTCCCCGGGCGTCGGGACGGCGTCGGTCACTGCCCCGCCTCGCGACGGTGCTCGTCGCGCACGGGGGCCGTCAGGGCGGCATACGAGTCGGGCCGGCGGGTCGAGAGGAACGGGAAGAGCTCGAGCCAGTCACGGCGCTGCGCGAGGTCGAGGTCGGCGACGAGGACGGCGGCTTCGTCGCGCGGCGCCTGGACGAGGATCCGGCCGTAGGGGTCGGAGATGAACGAGCTGCCGTAGAAGGTGATGAGGCCCTCGGTGCCGAAGCGGTTGGGCACGACCATGAACAGGCCGTTGGCGATGCCGTTGCCGACGATGACCTGCTGCCACAGCGGCTGGGTGTCGAAGGCGGGGTGGTCGGGCTCGGAGCCGATGGCGGTCGGGTAGCAGAGCACCTCGGCGCCGGCCAGGGAGTAGAGCCGGGCGACCTCGGGGAACCACTCGTCCCAGCACGTCGGGAGCCCGAGCCTGAGCGGACGGGTCGCCAAGCGCGACAACGGGATACGCGTCGTCCGGGGGCCCGGGACGGAAGTACTTGTCCTCGTAGTAGCCGGCGGTGACGGGGATGTGGGTCTTGCGGGTGCGGGCCACGACCTCACCGTTCGGGGCGACGACGACGGCGGTGTTGAAGCCCAGCCCGTCGCCCTGGTCGGCGCGCTCGTAGAGGGAGGCATGCACGTGGACGCCGAAGTCGCGAGCCGCGGCACGGGCGAAGGTCACCGTCGCGCCGGTGTCGAGGTCCTCGGCGGTCGCCGAGGGCGTGCCCTCGGGCAGCGTGTCGGCCGGGTAGCGGGACAGGGTCAGCTCGGGCAGGAAGACGATGGAGGCGCCCGCCTCGGCCGCCGTGCGGATGCCGTCCCGGAGCGTCTCGACGAGCGCCGCGGGATCGTCGACCCACTCGTGCTGCACGAGGCCGACCCGCACGGGGGCGCGCCTCGGGCTGGTGGACTCGGGCGAGGGACTCGGGGACGCCATTGGCCTGGAGGAGCTTCACAGCAGGAAGTATGCACCCACGGGGGCTCACGGCCCTGGCGGGCCTGCGCCCCCGCGAACCCCCGAAAACCACCCGGGGCCGCGGCTCCGGAACCGTGGAACCGCGGCTGACCGAGGGTGGGTCTCGGCCGACTCAGTAGGCGGACAGCTCGCTGACGAGCCAGCGGTCGCCCACCTTCCGCATGGTCGCGATGACCCGGTTCTGGTCGATCGCGGGAGCCTGCTGCGCCTTGGTGGTCGTGGCCTGGTTGACGAACGCCATGACGCGCACGGT
Organism: uncultured Actinomycetota bacterium; assembly: GCA_963849965.1. Taxonomy (GTDB): domain Bacteria; phylum Actinomycetota; class Actinomycetes; order Actinomycetales; family Dermatophilaceae; genus Terrabacter. Next base: position 10,876 of record CAWKJV010000040.1, read on the forward strand.
CGTGCCCTCGCCGCCATCACCCGTCGAATCCATCACGCCGGCGTCGTAGACCTTCGCCTGCACCGTGGCGTCGTTCTTGACGGCCATCGGCTTGATGTCGGTGGCCGCGACCTTGGTGAACTGGTCCTTGAACGGGGAGGCCAGCTGGGGGGTGACCTCACCGATGTGCTTGTCGAACGCAGCGCCGCTGTAGCTGAGCAGGCTCTCGAGCGTCGTGCGGGCCGAGCCGACGGCGGCGGTGCGGTCGGTGTCGGAGACGGAGGGGCGCAGGGCGTAGACGAGGGATGCCGCGAGCAGGGCGAGGGCGAGGCCGGCACCGATCGCGGGAGCCCACAGGCCGCCCTGAGCCGCGCGGCACCCGCGGTGCGCCGGCGGGTCCCGGCGTGCTCGCTCTGCCTCGTCGGACTCGCTCGTCGGGGCTTCCACGTCGACCGGGCGCTCGTGGCGCGGCGTGAGGCGGCAGCACGAGCGTCGAGGCAGCAGGTCGCGTCGGCGGAGGGCCGACGGCGGGCGCCGGCCACCCGCTTGCGGGGGCTGGCTGCGCCGACCGGACGGCGGGGATCAGCTGACGAAGTCAAGGGTGCTCACCTTCCACGCGTCGCCGACCTTCACGAGGTCGAGCCGGAGCCGGTACGTCTTCTTCTCGGCCTGAGGGGTCGAGGCGTTGGAGGTCGGGGCGACGATCCCGACGATGACCTTCGCCGAGTCGTCGTCGCTCGACACGAGCGAGGCCTCGGCCCGCTCGACGGTCGAGACCGTCTTGTTGGCGGTGACGACCGGCTTCAGCTGGGCCAGCGTGGAGGCGTACTCCTTCTGGAACGCGCCGGTGGACTCGTCGAGCACGCGCTTGGTGTCGGCGTCGAAGGACGCGGCGTTCATCGTCACGAAGTTCACCGCGATCTGGCGACCGGCGGCCAGAGCCGCAGCGCGGTTGTCGGCGTCGCGCTGCTGCTGCCAGACCGACCGACCGAGGGTCGCCGTGACCGCGACGGCAGCGAGCAGGAGCACCGCGGCCAGGACCCACATCAGGCGCGGGGTGGGGCGCCACGTGCGGCCTCCCCTGCGGCCCGCATGGTGGCGCGTCGGGGCGGCCCGAGCCCGCGGCGTCCGTCGCGTCCGGGGCGGCCGCGTCCGAGCTGTCCGGCATCGCGGTCTGGCAGAGCTCTCGGGCGGCTGCGACCGCTCGGTCTCCGACGTGGGTGTTGACCATCGTCATTGAGGGGGTTTCCTTCCGTCACCGGCTAGCGGAGCGCCTCCTGCATCATCCAGAGCCAGCTCGTGCCGTTGTCGGTCCGTCCGTTGCCACCGGCCGGTGCGACCGGCGACTGCACTGTCAACGACGACGGGCTGCCGGAGGTCACGGCCCGGTTTCCCAGAGCGACGGGGGTCGCGCCGAAGGCCATCGGGTAGCTCTGGCCGCCCTGGCCTCCCCGGGTGGGCTTCGGGGCGTTCTGCGCACCGCGGACGTTGACACCCGATCCGCGCGAGGCGGCGCAGTGGGCGTCGAGGTTGACGGGCGGCAGCCCCGTCGTGCGGTGCGGGTCGACCTTCGTCGTTCCCTCGTAGCCGGCCTCGCAGGCCTTCGGGTCGTCGACGTTGAGCACGAGACCGAAGTGCGCGGTCCCGTCGCCGGGCAAGACCGTGAAGCCACCGGTCACGACGTCGGGATAGGTGACGAGAAGCTGCTCGATGCCGTCGAGACGGGCCGTCGTCACGTTGCCGATGGTGATGAAGTTGGCGAGGAGGGCGGCGAGGCTCTGCTTGTTCTCCGAGATCAGGGCGTCGAGCTGCTGCACCGCGACGGACCCGCGGTCGAGGACGACGCGCAGGTCGGGGTCGGCCTCGCGCAAGGCGTCGGCGACGTTCGCGAAGCCGGACACGCTCGTGCGGATGTCGGCGCCGCTCTTGACCTGGGTGTCGAGGACGATCCGGCCGTCGTCGATGAGGCGCGTCGTCTGGGGAAGCGCCTCGGAGGCGGCGGTGGTCAGGGCGTTGCCCGAGTCGATGAGCCGCTGCAGGTCGGTGCCGCCGCCCTTGAACGCCTTGGCCAGCTCGTCCACCGTGGTGACGAGGTCGTCCCGCGGCACCGACGTGACCGTGTCGTCGACGTGCTGGAGCAGCTGGTCGATGCGGATCGGGAAGGCCGTGCGGTCGCGCGGGATGACGTCACCGGAGGCGAGGAAGGGCGCCCGGGACGGTGCGCGGTTGCAGGTCGAGGTACTGCTCCCCCACTGCCGAGCGGTTCTCGACGACGGCTTTGGTGTCCTTCGGGATCTCGGTGCCCCGATCGAGCCTGGCGTCGACCGCGACACCGTCACCTGACAGGCGCAGCGCCTCGACCTTGCCCACCGTGACGCCGCGGTAGGTCACCTCGGCGCCCACGAAGATGCCGCCGGACTGGGCGAGGTCCGCGGAGACGACGTAGCTGCCGCCGGCGATCTTGTCGGTGAGCCCGACGTAGCTGGCCGAGAGGATGGCGACGAGGGTGACGGACAGCAGGGCGAAGGCGGCGAGCTGGAGCCGCACGGTCCGCGTGATCATCGGGAACCTCCCGTGGGGAAGAGCGTGGACCAGGACGCGGCGTCGGCCGAGCCCGCCCCGGACGGGCCCGAGCCCAGCAGCCCACCTGGCAGCGTCGGGACCGGCACGCGGGTGACGGTCGGCAGCGGGACCGTCGGCAGGGGCAGCTTCGGCACCTGCACCGGAGGCAGGGGAACGGAGGGCAGTGGCACCGAGGGCAGTGCCACACCCGGGACGTTCGGCAGCCGGCCGACGCCGAGGTTGTCGGCGATGGTGCCGAGGTTGGTGTCGAGGGTCGCCCAGAGGTTGGTGAAGTCGCCCTTGATGGTGTTCTGCGCGTTGTTGGGGAAGGGGTAGGTCAGGAGCAGCTGGTAGCTCTTCGGCAGGTCGTCGCCGGCCTTGTTGAGCTCGCCGCAGGATCGGGCTGATCGCCCGGAGGTTGGCCTCGAGGTCGGCTCGCGACCCGCGGATGACGCGCGTGCCGACCTCACCGAGGTCGCTGCAGGGCCGTGAGCATCGCGGTGAGCTGGCGGCGCTGGTCGGCGAGGATCGTCAGGCCCTTCGGCAGCTCGTCCAGCGCTGCGGCGATCTTGGCCTGGTTCTTCGCGAGCGTCGACGACAGCCGGTCGATGCTGTCGATGGCGCGGACGATCTCGCCCTTCTGGGCGTCGAGTCCGCCGACGAAGGTGTTCAGCTGCGTGACGAGGTCCTTGACGTCACCGGTGCGGCCACGGAGCGCGTTGTTGAGCTCGACCTCGATGGTCTTCAGCTGGGCGACGCCACCACCGTTGAGCAGCAGCGACATCGCGCCGAGGACCTCCTCGACCTCGGGGTTGCGGCTGGTGCGCGTCGAGCGGGATGCGGTCGCCCTGCCCGAGGCGGCCCTGGGGCGGCACGTCGGTCGGGGCCGCGAGCGCGACGTACTTCTCGCCGAGCAGCGAGGTCTGCTTGAGCTCGGCCGTGGCGTTGTCGGGCAGCACGACGTTCCCGGGCAGGCGCAGCCGCACCGTCGCGGTCCAGCCCGTCACCTGGATGTCCTCGACGGAGCCCACGGTGACCTGGTTGACCTTGACCGACGACTGGGGCACGAGGTCGAGCACGTCGGCGAACTCGGCCGTCACGGTGTACGAGTCGTCGCCCGTGCCGGCACCGCCGGGGAGCGGCAGGTCGTAGGCGCTGCACCCGGAGACCCCTACGAGGCGTCAGCAGGCTCAGCGCGACGGCCGTCAGCCGGGTCCGTGTCGGGGGGAGCACGGGGGGCTTGGACCCCGTGGGCCGGCATACGTCATCGGGAGCCTCCGAGCAGTCCGCCGAGGGTCGGGTCGGCACCGCGCAGGTTGACCAGGCCGCTCGGCTGCGGGGTGCCTTGCAGCGCAGAGCCGCTCGGCAGCGAGGGGAGGGTGGGCAGCTTCGGCAGGAGCGCCTTCTTGAGCGAGTCGCACAGCTTGGTGTTCCCGGTCTGCGTCGGCCCGGTCAGGATCGAGCACACGAGCAGCAACGGGTCGTCGAGACCCTTGGCGTTGTTGCGGGTGTCGAGCGTCCCGGTCTCGGGGTGGTAGGCGTTCTGGAGGTTCGACAGGGCGACCGGCGCGTTCTCGAGGACCTGCGCCAGCGCCTGGCGGCTCTTGGCGACCGCGTTGGTCACGGTGACCGCCCGGTCGAGGTCGCTCTTGAGCAGGGCGCGGTTGTCGGCGACGAAGCCCGACACCTCGTCGACCGCGACACCGAGGCTCTCGAGCGTCGCCTTGAGGTTCTCGCGCTCCTCGCTGAGCTGGGTCGCGACGGTGGCGAGGTCGGAGTTGAGCCGACGCACCTGCGCGTTGTTCGTGGCCAGCATCGAGGTGAAGGACTGGAGGTTCTTCACCGTGCCGAAGAGGTCGTCACGGCTGCCGGACAAGGTCGACAGCGCGGTCGACAGGTCGTGGACCGTGCCGTTGATCTTGTCGCCGTTGCCGTTCAGGTTGGCCGCGGACGTGCGCAGCAGCTCGTTGAGCGCGCCGTTCTTGTTGGCGCCGTCGGGTCCGAGCGCGACCATGAGGTCGTCGAGGCTCTGGGACACGCGATCGAGCTCGACGGGAACTGCCGTGCGCTCCAGCGGGATCCGGGTCCCGGCGGCCAGCGCCGGCCCTGACTGGTAGACGGGGAGCAGCTGGACGTAGCGGTCCGAGACGAGCGACGGCGCGACGATGGCGGCCTTGGCCGAGGCCGGCACGCGGTACTTGTCGTCGTAGCTGAAGGTCACGTGCACGTGGTCACCCTCGGGGGTCACGGTGTCGACCTTGCCGACCTTGACCCCGAGGATGCGCACGTCGGAGCCCGGGTAGAGACCGACCGCGCGGGTGAAGTCGGCGCTGACCGCCGTCTGACCCTGGTGCGGCCAGAAGACGACGGCGGCCGCGACGAGCGCGACGACGACGAGGCCGGTCACCACCTTGCCGAGCACGGTGGCGGGGCCGTGGAGGCGGCCGAACGGCATACGAGACGCGCCAGACGCGCGGGACACGCGGGACGCGGACATCAACGACCACCTCCGGAGGTGCCGGGAAGGAGCAGGTCGGGCAGCTTCGTCCCGGGCAGGGCCAGCCCCGGCGTACCGACGGGGACGACGAGGTTGGAGACCCACGTGTCGAACCAGCGACCGGTGCCGAGCGTGTTGGCGTAGACCCGCGTGAACGGGGCCATGGCATCGATCGTCTTCTGCAGGTCGGTCTCGTGCTTCTGGAGCAGGGCCAGCGTCTTGTCGAGCTCGGCGAGGGCCGGCTTCAGCTGGGCCCGGTTGTCCCGGGCCAGCCCGGTGAGCTGCGTCGCGAGCGCCGAGGTGTTGCGGAAGAGCGTGCGGATGTCGTCGCGGCGCTTGACGAGCTCGACCATGAGCAGGTCGGCGTCCTTGATGAGGGTGCTCACCTGCTCGTTGCGGCTGCGCACGAGACCGCTGACGCTGTTGGCCCGCTGGAGCAGCGAGCCCAGCTCCGCGTCGCGGCTCGCGACGGTGCGCGAGAGGCGGGACAGGCCGTCGAGGGTGGCCTTGACGTACTGCGGGCTGTCCTTGAACTCCGTGGCGATGACGCTGAGGGACGTGGCCAGCTGGCCGGTGTCGATGCGCTCGGTGGTCGTCGTCAGGTCCTGGAAGGCGTTGACGATGTCGTAGGAGCTGACCGTGCGCGTCACGGGGATCTGCGCGTCCGGGTCGAGCTGGCCCTGGCCCTTGGGGTCGAGCGCGACGTACTTCTCGCCGAGGATCGTCTTCATCCGGATCGAGGCACCGGTCTGCGGGCCGAAGCTCGCGTCCTCGGTGATCGTGAAGTCGACGCGGACGTGGCCGCCCTCGAGGTCGACGCCCGTCACCTTGCCGACCTTGACGCCGGCGATGCGCACGTCGTCGTCGGGCTTGATGCCGCCGGCCTCCGAGAAGGCCGCGCTGTATGCCGTCCCGCCGCCGATGATCGGCAGGCTGGACGCGTTGAAGGCCAGGTAGAGCAGCACGGCGATGACGAGCAGGCCGATCGCGCCGATCGGGACCGGGTTGCGCTCTCGGAAGGGGATGCTCACGACTTGCACCTCGCTGACGCGACGTCGTAGGTGGGGCTCACGCCGGGCAGGATCGGGCTCCGCGTGTCGAACTTGCAGAGGTAGAAGTTGAACCACGAGCCGTAGGTCGCCGTGCGGGTCAGGGTGGTGATGCGCCCCGGCGCGCCGGTGATGAAGTCCTCGAACTCCTTGACGTTCCCCGGCTTGTTGAGCGTCGTGGCGAGAGTGCGCAGCTGGGCGACGTCGTCCTTGATGAGCGGGCGCGTCGAGACGAGCAGGTCGGCGGTCTCGGCGGAGAGCGTGTTGATGCCGGACAGCGAGCGGCCGATCGTCTCGCGGTCGGCGGCGAGCCCGCTCGTGAACCGCTGGAGCTGGTCGATGAGTGAGAGCAGCTGCTGGTCGTGGGCGTCGACCGTGCCGAGCACGGTGTTGAGGTTGTCGATGGTGCGACCGATGACGGCGTCGCGGTCGGCGATCGTGGACGTGAGGCTGGCCGTCTTGGCGAGCAGGGTGTTCACGTCGCCGCCCTCCCCCTGCAGGGTCTGGATGAGCAGGCCCGAGAGCTCGTTGACGTCGCTCGGGGACAGCGCGGCGAAGAGCGGCTTGAAGCCGTTGAAGAGCACGGTGAGGTCGAGGGCGGGGTGGGTGCGCGAGAGCGGGATCGTCGAGCCGTCGGCCAGGGCCGCCGGCGCGCCCGCGCCCTGGGACAGCGCGAGGTAGCGCTGGCCGACGAGGTTGCGGTACTTGACCGTCACCTCGGTGCCCTGCGTCAGGACCGAGCTCTTGAGGACCGAGAACTCGATGTCGGCCGTGGCGCCGTCGGACGTCGCGTCGCGGGCGACGCGCACGTCGGTCACCTCGCCGACCCGGACTCCGGCGATGCGGACGTCCTGACCCGGGATGACGCCCGTGGCGTCGGTGACGACGGCCGTGTAGGTCGCCTTGGACCCGAGCTGGATGTTCGCGATCGTCAGCGCGAGGATGCTCGTCGCGAAGAGCGTGACCGCCGCGAAGATGATGAGCTTGATGAGTGAGCCCTTGACCTTCATCGGGTGCTCACCACCGTGCCGCGCATCATCGGACCGGCGAGCAGGGTCTGGATGCTGCTCGCGCCGGGGTCGGCGGGCTGGCCGTCGCGGGCGAGGAGGGCGCCCGACGACGCGCTGCTCGTCGGCCGTGCCGGCGCTGCCGGAGTCCGCGGCGGAGGCGTTGCCGAGCAGCGCCTGCGGCACGGCGGAGAAGGGCTGCGCGGTGCTCGCGGGCTGGGTGCCGTCGTCGAAGTGGTTGCCGGGGAAGGGGTTGGACTGGGAGCCGCCCGGTGTGGGCAGGCCGTAGCAGTGGGGTCCGCGCTTGTCGTCCCAGCGCGGCTCCTCCCCCGGCCGGTACGGCTGGCGGGGCGGCACGACCTCCAGGGTGATGTGGAAGGTGCCACCGGCGAAGGCCGCGTTGGCGCGCGGGAGCCAGTTGACGAGGCCCGAGGCCACGCACGGGTAGATCGGGCGAGTACTCCGCGAGCAGCTGCAGGGTCGGCTTGCTGACCTGCCCGACCTGGATGATGCGCTGCTCGTTGTCGCGCAGGAAGCCCGCCGCCTCGTTGGCGAACCCGGCCGTGCCGACGAGGAAGGCCGCGAGCTGCTGGTTCTTCTCGACGATGGTCTTGTTGGTGACCCGCAGGGACTCGGTGAGGCGGAAGAAGTCCGGGGCGACGCCGGCGTAGAGGTCAGCGGTGTCGGCGACCAGGGTGATGTCTTGTCGGATGGTCGGCATGCTGGGGTTGAGCGCCTTGAGGTAGCGGTCGACGAGCACGAGGTTGCGACCGATCTGGTCACCCCGGCCGTCGAGCGTCGTCGACAGCGCGTTGAGGGTGGTCGCGAGCTTGGCCGGCTGGACCGTGCGCAGCAGCGGGTAGAGGTTGTCGAGGACCGTCTCGAGCTCGATGGAAACCCGGCTGCGGTCCTGCGGGATGACGTCGCCGGCCCGGATCGGTCGGGCCGGCTGGGCCGCCGTGACGAGGTCGACGTAGCGCTCGCCGAAGAGGGTCTTGGGCAGCAGGCGGGCGGTGACGTTCGAGGGGATCTTCGCGACCTCGTCGGGCTGGAGCGCCAGCTCGAGCCGGGCCCCGGTCGGCGTGGCCTCGACGCTGCGCACCTCGCCGACGAGCAGGCCGCGCAGCTTGACGTCCGAGCTCTCCTGCAGCTGGCTGCCGAGGCGGTCGGTCTCGAGCGTGACCATGACGACGGGCGTGAAGCGCTTCTGGAACGACGCGATCGCGAGGCCGAGGAGCAGCGCCAGCACGAGGAGGAAGACGATGCCGTATGCCTTCTGCCCCAGACGTTTCCGCGTGTGCTGGGTGAGCGGGCCGGGTGTCGCGTCGGTGCTGACGTCCGTGGCGGCATCGGTCGGCGCGATGGTCATCCGGCGATCCTCACGCTCGTCGTGGCACCCCAGATGGCGAGGGAGAGGAAGAAGTCGACGATGTTGATGGCGACGATCGAGGTGCGCACCGCCGTGCCGACCGCGACGCCGACGCCGGCCGGGCCACCCGAGGCGGTGTAGCCGTAGTAGCAGTGGATGAGGATGATGACGACGGCGAAGACCATGACCTTCGCGAACGACCAGAACACGTCACCGGGCGGCAGGAACAGGTGGAAGTAGTGGTCGTAGGTGCCCTCGGACTGACCGAAGTACGACGGTGGCGATGAACCGCGTGGCGGCATACGAGCTCAGCAGTCCCAGCACGTAGAGCGGGATGACGGCGATGAAGCCCGCGATCATGCGGGTCGTGACGAGGAAGGGCAGCGACGGGATGCCCATGACCTCGAGCGCGTCGACCTCCTCGGAGATGCGCATCGCGCCGAGCTGCGCCGTGAAGCCGCAGCCGACGGTCGCGGCGAGCGCCAGGCCCGCGACGAGCGGGGCGATCTCGCGAGTGTTGAGGTAGGCCGAGAAGAAGCCGGTGAAGGCCCCCGTGCCGAGCTGCTCGAGGGACGAGTAGCCCTGCAGACCGACCTCGGTGCCGGTGAAGAAGGCGAGGAAGGCGATGACGCCCACCGTGCCGCCGATGACGGAGAGCGCCCCGGTGCCGAGGGAGACCTCGGCGAGCAGGCGGACGACCTCCTTCTTGTAGCGCCGTAGCGTGCGGCCGCTCCACGCGAGCGAGCGCACGTAGAAGCGCATCTGCTCCCCGAGCGAGTCGAGCGCCCGGGAGGGCCTTGACGCGAGGTCGAGGAGTCGCTCCGCACTCGCGCTGCGGCTCGGCTTGTCCGTCCTGGTCGACATCGTCGCTCCTCAGATCTTCTGCGGGACGACTTGGAAGTACACGGCCGTGATGACGAAGTTGACGACGAAGAGCAGCATGAAGGTGATGACGACGCTCTGGTTCACGGCGTCACCCACGCCCTTCGGGCCGCCGCCGGCGCCCAGCCCCTTGAAGGCGGCCACCACCGCCGAGATGGCCCCGAAGATCAGCGCCTTGATCTCGGCGGTCCAGAGGTCGGGCAGCTGCGCCAGCGCGGTGAAGCTGGCGATGTAGGCGCCCGGCGTGCCGCCCTGGACGATGACGTTGAAGACGTAGCCACCGACGACCCCGACGACGGAGACGAGGCCGTTGAGCAGGACGGCGACGAGCATCGAGGCGAGGACGCGCGGCACGACGAGGCGCTGGATCGGGCTGATGCCGAGCACCTCCATCGCGTCGATCTCCTCGCGGATCTTGCGGGAGCCGATGTCGGCGCAGATCGCCGATCCGCCCGCGCCGGCGATGAGCAGGGCCGTGACGATGGGGCTCGCCTCGCGCAGCACCGCGAGCACGCTCGCCGCTCCGGTGTAGGACTGGGCGCCGAGCTGGCGGGTCAGCGTGCCGAGCTGGAGGGCGATGACGGCGCCGAACGGGATGGACACGAGGGCTGTCGGCAGGATGGTCACGCTGGCGATGAACCACGCCTGCTGGATGAACTCCTTGACCTGGAACGGCCGCTTCGGCAGTGCTCGCATGACGTCGAGGGCGAGGGCGAAGAGGGAGCCCGACTGCTTCAGGACACCGGTGATGGGCGCGGCCACGTCAGCTCACCTCGCCGACGAGCTCGGAGGACTCCGTCAGGGTGGCGGGCTGGACGGCCGTCGGCGTGGCCGGCGACTCGGAACGGACCCCCGGGACGCCCGCCTTGTCGGACAGGAACGAGCCGGGCGGCGGGGTCACGCCGTTGGCGCGGCACCACTCCCCTGCCGGGCGCTCCGCGCGGCGCCGCGAGCCGTCGCTCGTGCGCAGCTGGAGGGCGATGGGAGGCAGCGGGGGGAGCTCCTGGCCCTCCTCGGCTGCCAGCTCGTCGGCGTCCTTCTCCTCCGACATGCCGATCGGGCCCACCGTCTGGGCGTTGAGGAACTGGCGCACGACCGGCTCCTCCGAGCTCAGCAGCATCTCGCGCGGACCGAACATCGCCAGGTGCTTGTGGTAGAGCAGCCCGATGTTGTCGGGCACGGTCCGGGCGGTGTTGATGTCGTGGGTGACGATGAGGAAGGTCGCGTCGATCTGGGCGTTGAGGTCGATGAAGAGCTGGTTGATGTAGGAGGTGCGCACCGGGTCGAGGCCTGAGTCGGGCTCGTCGATGAGGAGGATCTCGGGGTCGAGCACCAGTGCGCGGGCCAGGCCGGCGCGCTTGCGCATGCCACCGGAGATCTCACCGGGGAGCTTGCCCTCGGCGCCGGAGAGACCGACGAGCTCCATCTTCTCGCTGACGATGCGCTTGATCTCGGCCTCGGTCTTCTTCGTGTGCTCGCGCAGCGGGAAGGCGACGTTGTCGTAGAGGGTCATCGACCCGAAGAGGGCGCCGTCCTGGAAGAGGACACCGAACAGCTTGCGCACCTCGTAGAGGTCGGCCTCCCGCAGCCGCGTCAGGTCGCGTCCGTTGATGACGATCGAGCCGGCGTCCGGCTTGAGCAACCCGACGAGGGTCTTGAGGAAGACGGACTTGCCGGTGCCCGAGGGCCCGAGCATGACCGAGATCTCCCCCGCGGGAAGCGTGAGGGTCACGTCCCGCCAGATCGTCTGCGAACCGAAGGTCTTGGTCAGACCTGTGACCGCGATCTCCACACCCATGTGGCACCTACCTGTGTCTCTCTGGCCGTCTCGACTCGGCTACGGGGGAAACGAGAGGATTCGGGGGAAGTTACGGGTGAGTTCGGCGCGGTGGACTCGTCGCGCCCGGCGTCACGAGCCTGTGAGAACCATGAGAACGAGGAGCAGTGCATGCGGGCAGAACTGCGGGCGTCCCAGGTGGCGCCGGGCGCCGTGATGGAGCTCGAGGGGCGAGCGCGCCGGGTCGTCGGCAGCCTGCGCTTCGTGATGGCCGACACCCGCTGGAGCGAGCACTGTCTGGAGAGCACGCCGGGGCCGCCGGAGTGGCTGTCGATCCGCCCACGCGGCGGTCTGACCGTCGTGCACTGGACCCCGAGACACGACCTCTTCGGCGAGCCCGACACCGGCGGCGTGACGATGGACGGGCGGGAGTGGATCTTCGACGACTCCGGGCACGCCACCTACACCGCGACCGGGCACACCGGCACGGGGGCGAGCGGGTCATGCGACTACGTCGAGTTCGTCGCGGCCGACGGCTCGGGCGGCCTGCTCGTCTTCGAGAGCTTCGACGGCGGCGTCTGGGAGGTCAGTGTCGGCCGGCAGGTCGACCCGGCGCTCGTGCGCGGCTACCAGGAGGGGGCGGGCGCCTGAGGCCGGTGCTCAGCCGGCGGTTCTCAGCCGTCGGTGCCGGTGACCTCGTGGCTGACCCCGTCGTCATCGACGCGGAGGGTGACTGACGCGATGCGCTCGCCTCCGTCGAGTCGGGCGAGGCGTTCGAGCACCTCAGCCATGCGCCCGAACGTGTCCGGGGTGGGCACGGGGGCCTGCCCGTCGGCGTTGCCCGACAGCCCGGTCAGACGGTGGTCGCCATCGACGGTGATGGCTGCGGTCATCCGGTGGAGGGGTGCCCCCCGCTGCTCCTCGATCCCGTGGCGCAGCGTCCAGGCCAGCTCGTCGAGAACGTCCGAGGTCGTATGCCGCGTGGTGGCCGCGTTCTCCGACGTCGGCTCGGGTGCCGGGTCCGTGTCTCGACCGGGTGTGTGGCCCTCGCTGAGGAAGCCGGTCCCGGCGAACTCGATCTTGGCGAAGTCGACCTCGGCGTCGCGGGCCAGGGAGTTGTCGATGACGTAGGCGAGGTTGACGGCGAGGTCGGTCATGCCCGGATGCAGCTGCTGACCGACGAAGCGTGCGCACAGCAGCATGGCGTGCACCCGGACCATGGTGCGGCCCTTCCGGTCCTGCACCTGCTGCTGCGGCTCGACCCGGCCCAGGTCGAAGCCGTCGCGGGGGTAGAAGTGGACCGGCCGCTCGAGGACGAAGAGTGAGTAGTCCGGGCGGTCGGAGCCCGGCACGACCCGGTAGAGCTCGCCGTTGAGGGGCAGCTGCCACTCGAGCTCCGGCGGTGCGGTGTCGAAGCGGGTCACCGAGACGAGCGGCCCGTAGCGCCCCTGCGGGCTCGACGCCCCTGTCGTCCGTCCGGCCGCAGCGGGCACCGGGACGGACGGCGCCGCCGGTGCGCCGCCCCGAGCGGGCTCCGTTCTGCCGGCAACGTCGTCCGCATCGGGCTTGAAGGTGCGCGACAGCCATCCCATGCGGCAAACCTACCGGGCGGGGTCGACGGATCGATGTGGCGCCGGCCGGTGTCCGCCGGAGCGGGGGCGGCCGGTCCTCACGGCCGAGCGGGACGGCATACGCCGTCGCGTGGCCGGGACGCGCGACCCGACGGTCGTGGTTACGGTGGTCCGGTGACGACAGTGAGCAAGGACGCTCCCGACCTGCGGGCCCTCGGGGAGCTCGCCGAGTCCCTGACGCCGGGCGCCCTGGTGACCGAGCCCGACAGCGTGGCGGCCTACCGCTTCGACTACACGGCTGACGCCGGCGCCGGTATGCCGTTCGCCGTGGTCCGCGCGTCGAGCGCGGCCGACGTGCAGGCCACCGTGCGCTGGGCCGGCGCGCACGGCATACCCGTCGTGCCTCGCGGAGCGGGCAGCGGGTTGTCCGGCGGCGCGAACGCGATCGACGGGTGCCTCGTGCTGAGCCTCGAGCGGATGCGGGCCGTGGAGATCGACCCGGCGACGCGCACCGCCGTCGTCGAGGCCGGCGCCCTCAACGTCGAGGTCAAGCAGGCCGCGGCCGAGCACGGGCTCTGGTACCCGCCCGACCCGTCGTCGTTCGAGATCTGCTCGATCGGCGGCAACGTCGCGACCAACGCCGGTGGGCTGTGCTGCGTCAAGTACGGCGTCACGACCGACTACGTCCTCGGCCTCGACGTCGTCCTCGCCGACGGCACGCTCGTGCAGCTCGGCGGCCAGCGGGTCAAGGACACCGCGGGGCTCTCGCTCGTCAAGCTCTTCGTCGGCAGCGAGGGCACCCTCGGGATCGTGACGAGGGCGACGTTGCGGCTCGTTCCGGCCCAGGCGCCGCCCGCGACGCTCGTCGCCACCTTCGACACCGTCGAGGACGCTGCCCGAGTGGTCGTCGCGGTCGGCAACACCCTCCGCGCGTCGATGATGGAGCTGATGGACCAGACCTCGGTCAACGCCGTCGAGGACCACCGCAGCATGGGCCTCGACCGTGACGCCGGTGCGATGCTGCTCGCGCAGTCGGACGCACCCGGTGCAGCTCGCGGCGAGGAGATCGCCGTCATGCAGCGGTTGTGCGAGGTCGGGGGCGCTCGCGAGTGCTTCACGACGACGGACGCGGTCGAGGGAGAGATGTTCGTGGCGGCCCGGCGCGCCGCGATCGTCGCCATCGAACGGCGCGGCGCGATCATGCTGGAGGACGTCGGTGTGCCGGTGCCGCGGCTGCCCGACCTCCTCACCGGCATCGCCGAGATCTCCCGTCGCCACGAGGTGGAGATCCCCGTCGTCGCGCACGCCGGGGACGGCAACACCCACCCCGTCATCGTCTACCCCGCCGGTGACGCCGGCGCGAAGGAGCGCGCCACCCTGGCCTTCTCGGAGGTCATGAGTCTCGCGATCGGGCTCGGTGGCACCATCACGGGTGAGCACGGCATCGGCCGCCTCAAGCGCGACGCCCTCCCCGAGCAGCTCGGGCCGGACGTCATGGCCCTGACCCACCGCATCAAGAACGCCCTCGACCCGCAGGGCATCCTCAACCCCGGAGCTGGATTCTGATGACCACGACGCCGCCCGCCACCACCCGCCGTCCGATCGCCGAGCGTCACCTCTTCGGCCCCGGACCGTGCAACCCCTACCCCGAGGCGACCCTCGCCCTGGCGGCGCCGCTGCTCGGGCACCTCGACCCCGACTTCCTCGCCATCATGGACGAGACGTGCGACCTGCTCCGGCACGTCTGGGGCACCGACAACCGCCGCACCCTGCCCCTGTCGGCCACCGGGTCGGCCGGGATGGAGGCCGCCTTCGTCAACACCGTCTCCCCCGGCGACGTCGTCGTCGTGGCCGTCAACGGGCTCTTCGGCGAGCGCATGGTCGACGTCGCGGGCCGCCACGGCGCCGAGGTCGTCCGCGTCGACCACGAGTGGGGCACACCCGTCGACGCCGAGCGGGTCGCCGGGGCACATCCCTCGCCGAAGATCATCGCCGCCGTCCACGCCGAGACCTCCACGGGCGTCCGCTCCGACATCGCCGCGCTCGGCGCCCTCAAGGGTGACGCGCTGCTGCTCGTCGACGCGGTCACCAGCATCGGCGGCATCGAGCTGCGCGCGGACGACTGGGGCATCGACATCGGCTACGCCGGCACGCAGAAGTGCCTCGGCGTCGCCCCCGGACTCGCCCCCTTCACCATCAGCGACCGCGCCTTCGAGCGCCGCGTCGTCAAGCCCTCGTCGTGGTACCTCGACCTCGGCCTGCTCGGCGGCTACGTCGGTGAGGCGTCCGGCGCCGGCAAGCGCACCTACCACCACACGGCTCCGACGGCGATGGTCGTCAGCCTGCACGCCGGCCTTCAGCGGATCGCCGACGAGGGCCTCGAGAAGGTCTGGGACCGTCATGCCGAGGCAGGGCGCCTCCTGCAGGACGGTCTCGAGGAGATGGGCCTGTCCCTCTTCGCCGCAGGAGGGCTCGCGCCTGCCCGAGCTGACGACGGTCCGCGTCCCCGAAGGCGTCGACTCGGCCGCGGTGCGCCGCTACCTCCTCGAGCGCCACGACCTCGAGATCGGCGCCGGGGTGGGCGAGTTCGCCTCGACCGTG
Organism: uncultured Actinomycetota bacterium; assembly: GCA_963849965.1. Lineage (GTDB taxonomy): Bacteria > Actinomycetota > Actinomycetes > Actinomycetales > Dermatophilaceae > Terrabacter. The sequence goes on from CAWKJV010000040.1 coordinate 26,170, forward strand.
TGGCGCATCGGCCTGATGGGTCACAATGCGCGCCCCGACCGGGTGGCCCTCGTCCTCGCCGCACTTGAGGACGCCCTGGCCCACGCCGCCTGACCCGCTCGGACCCCTCACCCGCGCGGTTCGAGGTGATCCGCGACCGTATGCCGCCGCGTATCACCTCGACCCGAGCGCTACCGTCGCGAACGGGGCACTCGACTGGAGTGATGAGTCGAGTGCCCACTTCCCGACGTCAGGAAGTGGGCACTCGACGAGGGACGGACACAAGCGAAAGGCGGGCCCGACCAGATGGTCGGACCCGCCTTCGCGGTAGAGCAGTGATCCCGGCCGGCTGAACCGGCCGGGTCAGATCACTTGAGCTCGACGGTCGCGCCGGCGCCCTCGAGCTGGTCCTTGGCCTTCTCGGCCGCAGCCTTGTCGACACCCTCGAGAACGGGCTTGGGGGCGCCGTCGACGAGGTCCTTGGCCTCCTTGAGGCCGAGGCTCGTGAGCGCGCGGACCTCCTTGATGACCTGGATCTTCTTCTCACCGGCGGCGACGAGAACGACGTCGAACGAGTCCTTCTCCTCCTCCTCGGCGGGGGCAGCGCCGCCAGCGCCGGCCGCGGGGGCGGCGGCGACGGGGGCAGCAGCGGTGACCTCGAAGGTCTCCTCGAACTGCTTCACGAACTCGGAGAGCTCGATGAGGGTCATTTCCTTGAAAGCGTCAAGGAGCTCGTCGGTGCTGAGCTTCGCCATGGTGGCTTCCTTCCTGTTACTTGCCGTGAGTGGCTGATTGATGAATCGAGCGGACGCCGAAGGGCGTCAGCTCTCGTCGCCACCCTCGGCGACGTCGGTGGTTGCCTCGGCGGCCGGAGCCTCCGTGGCGGTGCCCTGCTCCTCGCGCTTCTGACGCAGAGCCTCGACCACACGGGCCGTCTGCGACAGAGGAGCGACGAAGAGGTAGGCGGCCTTGGTGAGGGAGCCCTTCATGGCGCCCGCAAGCTTGGCCAGCAGAACCTCGCGGGACTCGAGGTCCGCGAGCTTCGTGATCTCCTCGGGGGACAAGGTCTTGCCGTCGAGGACGCCAGCCTTGATCACGAGGAGGGGGTGTGCCTTGGCGAAGTCACGCAGACCCTTGGCCGCCTCGACCGGGTCACCGGTGATGAAGGCGATGGCCGACGGGCCCTGGAGGTGGCCGTCGAAGGCCGTGATACCGGCCTCCTTGGCGGCGCGCTCCGTGAGCGTGTTCTTGACCACGGCGTAGGTGGCGTGTTCCCGGATCGAGGTGCGCAGCTGCGAGAGCTGGGCCACGGTCAGACCGCGGTACTCGGTGAGAACGGCCGCACCGGACTCACGGAACTTGTCCGTGATCTCGGCAATGGCTGCGCTCTTCTCGGCGTTCGCCATCTGGGCCTCCTTCCCTTGCGTGGTGCCGCCCGTCGAAGGGGCCCGGAGGGCCTGCACGAAAAGAGCCCCGGCGCAGGGCGCTCGGGGCTCGCAGCGACATACACGAGGTATGCCGTGAGGCTGAGTGTCCTGCGCTGGCTGCCCGCATCGTGCGGAACCTTCGGGAGATCGTGGTTGCCCACGCCCTCCAACCGGCGGTCATTGGTCGTGGACCAGAGTACGGGCTCGATCCGTCCCGACCAAATCGGGTTCGGCGCTCCCCGGCGGGTCCTGTGCCGGTCCCCCGTCCACAGCGGGTAGGAATTTACCGTGACGTCGATGGCGAGTGGCAGTTCCGTGCGCCGGCCGACCCCCGCCCAGCGGCAGGCGGTCCGCCGCCGTCGGTGGTGGGCCGTCCTGGCCGTCGTGCTCTGCCTCGCGGCCGACGTGTGGTCCGTGTCTCAGGCGGGTGCCCGCGAGCCGATGGCCGACCGTCCCACTCCGCATGCCTCTCCCGCTCCCGCGACGGTCGGGTCACCGCGTGTCACCGACGGACCAGGCCGAGCAGGTTCCTGACGCGTCGACCGACTCGCAGGTCGGCGGCAGCTCGCCCAACCGGCCCGGCAGCACCGGCGGCGACGGCACGGACGGCAAGGGCGCCGTCATCGAGGCCGGGTCCGGCAGGTTCACGGTCGTCTCGATGCCGGCCTCCGCGCTGCGTCCCGACCCCGGCGAGCGGGCGCACGGTCCGCTACACGGTCGAGGTCGAGGACGGCATCGACATCTCGGGCGAGGACTTCGCCACCACGGTCGGGACGGTCCTGACCGACCCCCGCGGCTGGCAGACCAAGGACGGCGTCCGGTTCGTCAACGTGCCGCCCGCCGAGGCGGCCAAGGGCGCCGTCGGTCGACCTGCGCATCACCCTGGCCAGCCCCGACACGACCGACCGGCTGTGCGCGCCGCTGGAGACGCGCGGCCAGGTCAGCTGCCACAACTCCGGACGGGTCGTGCTCAACCTTCGTCGCTGGGTGCTCGGAGCCGCGGCGTACGGCAATGACGTCGCCGCGTACCGCGTCTACCTCGTCAACCACGAGGTCGGCCACGGCATCGGCCACCCGCACGAGTACTGCGGCGGCAAGGGCCAGGTGGCCCCGGTGATGATGCAGCAGACCTACGGCCTCCAGGGCTGCACCGCCTGGCCGTGGCCCACGCCCAAGCCGGCCTGACCTGCCCCGGTCACGAGCGCGCGCCGACGCCCCGGGACGCGTCAGGCCGGCCCCGGGCGGGGACCGGCCTGACGCTCAGCCTGGTGGACGTGGACGGTCAGCGGGGGTGGACCACCATCGCCGAGCCACCACCGCGACGGGTCGTCTCGGCCGCCGCCTCGAACGTGCCGCGGCCCGAGGCTGCGGATCGCCGTCACCGCGCCGATCTCGTTGGGCGTGCCCGCGGACGCGAGCGTGTGGCCCATGGCCGTCAGCGCCGCGCCCGTCGGGCCGTCGAGGATCGCCGGCTCAGCGCCCTCGCTCGCCCCGTTGCGCGAGCTGAGCCGCGGCGCCGCGATCGCGTCGACGAGCGAGAGGTGGCGGTCGAGGTAGCCGAGGATCGTCTGGCGACACCGAGGTGATGATCGTGGCGCCGCCGGGCGAGCCGACCGCGAGGAACGGCTTGCCGTCGTCGAGCAGGATCGTCGGGCTCATCGAGGAGCGCGGCCGCTTGCCGGGACCCGGCAGGTTCGGGTCCGGGACGCCGGGCGTCAGCGGGGCGAAGTTGAAGTCGGTGAGCTCGTTGTTGAGCAGGAAGCCGTAGCCCGGCACGGTGATGCCCGAGCCGCCGGTCTGCTCGATGGTCAGGGTGTAGGAGGCGACGTTGCCCCAGCGGTCGGTGGCCGTCAGGTGCGTCGTCGACTGGCCCTCGTACGGCTCGGCCCTGCGCGACCGTGCCGGGCGCGCACGAGGTGTAGGAGCCGTCGGGCGAGCCGAACGGGATCGGACGCGGCTGGGCCTTCGTCGGGTCGAAGAGGCAGGCCCGCTCGGCCGCGAAGGCCGGGTCGATCAGCTGCTTGACCGGGACGCCCGGGACGTCACCGACCTAGCGGTTGCGGTCGGCGAAGGCCGTCGCCGACGCCTCCGAGAAGCGGTGCAGGTAGTCGACGTCCGAGAGCGCGCGAGGTCTTGACCCCGGTGCGGTCCTCGTAGGCCTTGATGAGGTTGAGGATCTCGGCGACGGCGATGCCACCCGAGCTCGGGACCGGCATGCCGTAGACGTCGTAGCCCTTGTACTGCGAGTGGATCGGCGCCTTGGTCAGCGCCCGGTACGCGGCGAGGTCGCGCAGGGTCATCTGCCCGCCCATGACACTGACGCCGGGGGCCGTGTGCGGGGCGTTGGACTCGGCGACGATGGCCTCGCCCAGACGGCCGCGGTAGAGGACGTCGACGCCCTGGGTGCGCAGGGTCCGGTAGGCCTTGGCCATGTCGGGGTTGGTGAAGACCGAGCCCACGGCCGGCGCCTGGCCGTCGCGCAGGAAGACCTTGGCCGTCTCGGGGAAGGTCGAGAAGCGGGCAGCGTTGGCGGCCGTCTGGTCGTGGAAGGTCTGGTCGACGACGAACCCCTTCTCGGCGAGGCGCTCGGCGGGCTTCAGGGCATCGCCCCAGCGACAGCGTGCCGTAGTCGCGCAGGGCCTTGGCCCAGAGCGCCGGCGTGCCGGGGACGCCGACCGACAGGCCCGAGTTGACGACGGTGTTGAAGTCCATCGGCGTGCCGTCGGGGTTGGTGAAGGTCTCGTCGGTGAACGTCGCCGGGGCCGTCTCGCGGCCGTCGATGGTGCGAGACCTTCTTGCTGCGCTGCGTCGTAGTAGACGAGGAAGCCGCCACCGCCGATGCCGGCGCTGTAGGGCTCGGTGACCCCGAGGGCCGCGGCTGTCGCGACCGCGGCGTCGGCGGCGTTGCCGCCGCGGGCGAGCACGTCGATGCCGACCTGCGAGGCATCCCGGTCGACCGAGCTGACGGCTCCCCCGGACCCGGTCATGACCGGGACCTTGGGCAGCGGAGCGGGTCTGCCGTGCCAGCCGCGGTCGTGCTGTGGCGGCGGGGGCCGTCGTCGGCTGGGCGCCGGCCGTGGCCGGCAGCAGGGAGAGTGGGAGTCCGACGACGAGAGCGCCGAGGACCCATCGGGAACGTGTCGTGGTGCGTGCGCTGTGACGACTCATCCTTCGACCGTACTCGCGCACTCCCACGAGGTCGCGCCGGAGCACCCCACCGATCCGGGCGCTCGGCGACGAGTGACGACGAGAGCCCGCCACCCCAGGGGGTGACGGGCTCTCGAACTGCTGGGTCAGGCGGTCAGGCCTGCTCCTCCTCGGCGAGGAGGTTGCGCGTCTTGGAGAAGTCGAGCGGGATGCCCGGGCCCATCGTCGTGGAGACGGTGGCCTTCTCGATGTAGCGGCCCTTGGAGCTGGCCGGCTTCAGACGCAGGATCTCCTCGAGCGCGGCGGCGTAGTTCTCGACGAGCTTGGTCTCGTCGAAGGACGCCTTGCCGATGATGAAGTGGAGGTTCGCGTGCTTGTCGACGCGGAACTCGATCTTGCCGCCCTTGATGTCGGTGACGGCCTTGGCGACGTCCATCGTCACGGTGCCGGTCTTCGGGTTGGGCATGAGGCCACGCGGGCCGAGGACCTTGCCGAGACGACCGACCTTGCCCATGAGGTCGGGCGTGGCGACGACGGCGTCGAAGTCGAGCCAGCCACCCTGGACCTTCTCGAGCAGGTCGTCGGAGCCGACGTGGTCGGCGCCGGCCTCACGGGCGGCCTCGGCCTTGTCGCCGTTGGCGAAGACGAGGACGCGGGCGGTCTTGCCCGTGCCGTGCGGCAGGTTGACCGTGCCGCGGACGGCCTGGTCGGCCTTGCGGGGGTCGACGCCGAGGCGCATGGCGACCTCGACGGTCTCGTCGTACTTGGCCTTGGCGGTCTGCTTGGCGACGCGGACGGCCTCGAGCGGGGCGTAGACCTTGCCGGGCGTGACGAGCTCGGCGGCTGCGCGGTAGTTCTTGCTGCGCTTCATGGAACTGCTCCTTGCGTGGTGGTGGAGTCGTGGTGCGGACC
>CAWKJV010000041.1:0-6533 GCA_963849965.1 uncultured Actinomycetota bacterium
ATGGCTGATTTCGACGTCGTGGTGCTCGGTGCTGGTCCTGGTGGGTACGTCGCGGCGATCCGCGCGTCGCAGCTGGGGAAGAAGGTCGCGGTCGTCGAGAAGAAGTACTGGGGCGGGGTCTGCCTCAACGTCGGCTGCATCCCGAGCAAGGCGCTGCTCAAGAACGCCGAGCTCGCGCACATGCTCACCCACGACAAGGCGAAGTTCGGCATCGAGGGCGACGCCACGATGAGCTACGGCCCGACCCACGCGCTCTCCCGCCAGGTGTCCGACGGGCATCGTCAAGGGCGTGCACTTCCTGATGAAGAAGAACAAGGTCCAGGAGATCGACGGCTGGGGCACGCTGACCTCGGCCACCTCGATGGACGTCGCGCTCAACGACGGCTCGACCCGCCAGCTCACCTTCGACAACCTGATCATCGCCGCCGGCGCCGTCACCCGGATGCTGCCCGGCGTCGAGGTCAGCGACGAACGTCGTCACCTACGAGGAGCAGATCCTCGACGAGAACCTCCCCGGCTCGATCATCATCGCCGGCTCCGGCGCGATCGGCGTCGAGTTCGCCTACGTCATGAAGAACTTCGGCGTCGACGTCACGATCGTCGAGTTCCTCGACCGGATGGTGCCCACCGAGGACGCCGACGTCTCCAAGGAGCTCGCTCAGGCACTACAAGAAGCTCGGCGTGAAGGTGCTGCTCGGCACCAAGGTCGAGGGCGTCGAGGACACCGGGTCCGGCGTGCGGGTCACCGTCTAGCCGGCCGCCGGCGGCGACCAGCAGGTGCTCGAGGCCGACAAGTTGCTCTCGGCGATCGGCTTCGCGCCGCGCACCGAGGGCTACGGCCTCGAGGCGGCCGGGGTCGAGCTGACCGAGCGCGGCGCGGTCGCGATCGACGAGTACTGCCGCACCAACGTGCCGAACGTCTACGCCATCGGTGACTGCACGGCCAAGCTGATGCTCGCCCACGTCGCCGAGGCGCAGGGCATCGTCGCCGCCGAGACGCTCGCCGGCGCCGAGACGATGCCGGTCGACTACGACTTCATCCCGCGGGCCACCTACTGCCACCCGCAGATCGGCTCGTTCGGCTACTCCGAGGCGCAGGCCAAGGAGAAGGGCTACGACGTCAAGACCGCGACGTTCCCCTTCACCGCCAACGGCAAGGCGATGGGCCTCGGCGACGCCGTCGGGCTTCGTCAAGGTCGTCGCCGACGCCAAGCACAACGAGATCCTCGGCGCCCACCTGATCGGCCCCGACGTCACCGAGCTGCTGCCGGTGCTCGACGCTGGCGCAGAAGTGGGACCTCACCGCCGACGAGGTGGCGCGCAACGTGTTCGCGCACCCGACGCTCGTCCGAGGCCGTCAAGGAGGCCGTCGAGGGCATCGTCGGCCACATGATCAACTTCTGAGCATCGGCTTCCGAGCCGACACAGCAGGACGCCCCCGCGGAATCCGCGGGGGCGTCCTGTTCTTGCCGGTTGCTGCGACCGATCAGTACCAGTGCTTCCGCCCGCCGATGGCGCGACCCGTCGCGCCGAGCACGAAGAGCACGATGCCAACCACCAGGATGATGGCGCCGATGGTCACAAGGATGCTGAGGGACTTCACCAGAAGTCCGATGATCAGCAAGATGAGTCCGAGAACGATCATGGTGTCGCTTAGCTCCTTCAAGAGGGGTTCCCCGAGCAACGCGTCACATACCCATGCCGCGGCCGAGCCCGAACGTCGCAATGGTCACGAAACGGTCACGTGCCCTCCGGGTGGGCCGATTAGGGCGGCCCGTCCCCCGCTGTTACGCTTGGAGACGCCGTAGACCGGCCGCGGATCGATAGCGCCCAGGTGGACATGCCCTGGAGCACCGCGCAACGAGAATGAGAAGGAGTCGGTTCATCCATGCCTTTGGACGCTGACGTGAAGAAGCAGATCATGACCGAGTACGCCACGGTCGAGGGCGACACCGGCTCTCCCGAGGTCCAGATCGCGATGCTGACGCAGCGCATCAAGGACCTGACCGAGCACTCGCGGGCCCACAAGCACGACCACCACAGCCGTCGTGGTCTCCTCCTGCTGGTCGGCCGCCGCAAGCGCATGCTGCGCTACCTCGAGGCGACCGACATCGAGCGCTACCGTTCGCTGATCAAGCGACTCGGCCTGCGTCGATGAGTTCGTGACGAAAGGCGGTCACCGCGCTCCTGCGGAGGCCGCCTTTCGTCGTAGGTGCGGGCCCGGCGCCGTCGGCTGCACCAGGGCCAGCCGGCCCGAAGAAGGAACCACGCACACAACGACGATGTGCGCGGCACATGAGAAAAAGAAAGCGAGGGCCCACATGGAGGGTCCAGACATCACCTTCGCCGAAGCCGTCATCGACAATGGCTCCTTCGGCACCCGCACGGTCCGCTTCGAGACCGGACGCCTGGCCAAGCAGGCCGGCGGCGCCGTCACGGCGTACCTCGACGACGACACGATGCTGTTGTCCACCACGTCCGCCGGCAAGCAGCCGAAGGACCAGTTCGACTTCTTCCCGCTGACGGTCGACGTCGAAGAGCGCATGTACGCCATCGGCAAGATCCCCGGCAGCTTCTTCCGTCGCGAGGGTCGCCCCTCGACCGAGGCCATCCTCACCTGCCGCCTCATCGACCGGCCGCTGCGCCCGACCTTCAAGAAGGGTCTGCGCAACGAGGTCCAGGTCATCATCTCGGTGTTCTCGCTGAACCCCGACCACCAGTACGACGTGCTCGCCATCAACGCCGCGCAGCGCCTCGACCCAGATCTCCGGCCTGCCGTTCTCCGGCCCCGATCGGTGGCGTGCGCGTCTCGCTCATCGACGGCCAGTGGGTCGCCTTCCCGAACTTCTCCGACATCGAGCGCTCGGTCTTCGACATGGTCGTCGCCGGCCGTGTCGTCGGTGACGACGTCGCGATCATGATGGTCGAGGCCGAGTCGACCGAGTCGACGTGGGACCTCGTCAAGAACGAGGGCAAGCAGGCCCCGACCGAGGAGGTCGTGGCCGAGGGCCTCGAGGCCTCGAAGAAGTTCATCAAGGAGCTGTGCGAGGCCCAGGCCCAGCTCGCCGCCGAGGCTGCCAAGCCGGTGCAGGACTTCCCGATCTTCCTGGACTACGAGGACGACGTGTATGCCGCTGTCGAGGCCGCCGCGGCCGGTGACACCGCCGCCGCGCTGACCATCGCCGGCAAGTAGGAGCGTGAGGAGCCGTCTCGACGAGATCAAGGACGCCGTCAAGGCGCAGCTGGCCGAGCAGTTCGAGGGGCGCGAGAAGGAGATCTCCGCCGCCTTCCGCTCCGTGCAGAAGAAGCTCATCCGCCAGCGCATCCTGCGCGACAAGGTCCGCATCGACGGCCGTGGCCTCGCCGACATCCGCGCCCTGGGCGCCGAGGTCGAGGTGCTGCCGCGCGTGCACGGCTCGGCGATCTTCGAGCGTGGCGAGACCCAGATCATGGGTGTCACGACGCTCAACATGCTCAAGATGGAGCAGCAGCTCGACACGCTGACCCCGTCACGCGCAAGCGCTACATGCACAACTACAACTTCCCGCCCTACAGCACCGGTGAGACCGGCCGCGTCGGTTCGCCGAAGCGCCGCGAGATCGGTCACGGCGCGCTCGCCGAGCGGGCCCTCATGCCGGTCCTGCCGACGCGCGAGGAGTTCCCGTACGCGATCCGTCAGGTGTCCGAGGCCCTCAGCTCCAACGGCTCGACGTCGATGGGCTCGGTCTGTGCCTCGACCCTGTCGCTGCTCAACGCCGGTGTGCCGCTGCGCGCCCCGGTCGCCGGCATCGCGATGGGCCTCGTGTCCGACACCGTCGACGGTGAGACGCGCTACGCCGCCCTCACCGACATCCTCGGTGCGGAGGACGCCTTCGGCGACATGGACTTCAAGGTCGCCGGCACCAAGGAGTTCGTCACGGCCATCCAGCTCGACACGAAGCTCGACGGCATCCCCGCGTCGGTCCTCGCCGGCGCGCTGACCCAGGCCCGCGACGCGCGTCTGCACATCCTCGACGTCATGGCCGAGGCCATCGACGTGCCCGACGAGATGAGCCCGTACGCCCCGCGCATCATCACGGTGAAGGTCCCCGTCGACAAGATCGGTGAGGTCATCGGCCCGAAGGGCAAGATGATCAACCAGATCCAGGACGACACGGGCGCCGACATCTCGATCGAGGACGACGGCACGGTCTACATCGGTGCGGTCGACGGCCCCTCGGCCGAGGCGGCTCGCGCGGCGGTCAACGCCATCGCGAACCCGACAGATGCCCGAGGTCGGCGAGCGCTTCCTCGGCACGGTCGTCAAGACGACGACCTTCGGTGCGTTCGTCTCGCTGCTGCCCGGCAAGGACGGCCTGCTGCACATCTCCGAGGTGCGCAAGCTCGTCGGCGGCAAGCGGATCGACAGCGTCGACGACGTCGTCAAGATCGGCCAGAAGATCCAGGTCGAGCTCAAGGAGATCGACCCGCGCGGCAAGCTCAGCCTCGCTGCGGTCCTCGCCCGAGGGCGACAGGCGCCGAGGCCGCCGACGCCGACTCGGCCGAGGCTCCTGCCGAGGTCTGACGACCCGTCCGGATCGCGTGCGAGCGGCCCGTCACCCCACCGGGGTGGCGGGCCGTTCTCGTGGACGATGCGAGCGTGTGGCGCCGGCGACGGCGTATGCCGCGTCGTTCAGTCCCGCCGACGGAACCTCGCTGCCAGCCGCGGGTCGTCCTCCGACCAAGGTCGGTCGGACTGGTCTCCGGCGTCCACGGAAGGTGCGTCGACGGGCGCGGGGCGGCCGTCGACCGTGAGTGGTCGGTCCCGGGGGCGGTCGAGCTGCTCGTCGATCTCGCGGGCCTCGCGCTCGTCGCTGCGGACCCACTCGACGAAGACGGCCGCGATGACCGGGCATGCCGATCGACTCCGCGACCACGAGCAGTGCGCCGCCCCCGTAGTTCTGGTCCATGGCGCGGGCTCAGGCCGCTGACACCCGAGGCGAAGCCGGGGAAGCCCGGGGCCAGCAGGGTCGAGCTCGTCATGACGATGATCCCCGGTACGGCGTCGAGGAGGCCGTCGACGAACGCGAGGAACGTGCGCACGGGCGGCGTCGCCCACCGCGGGCAGGAGGTCCTCGGTCAGCAGCGGCAGCACGAAGAGCAGGCCGGTGAGCAGCAGCACGACGTAGAGGACCGCAGCCGCCGTCGGGGACCGTGTCGTCAGCTCGAACCACGGGCGTGAGCATGACGAGCAGCACGGTGCCGACGGCGAGCAGCGAGCTGACGGCCGGGAACATCAGCAGCGCGAGCTGCTCGACCCTCGAGCAGCCGGAGCACCGAGTGGCTGCCGGCCCGGGGAGCGGCGGCGACGCGGGCGCGCAGCAGCCCGACCGGGTCCCCGAGCGCGAGCCCGACCGGCGTCACCGACGCGAGCACGCCGACCTGCAGGCACGCGACCCAGTAGACCTCGGTGCGGTGGACGGCCAGAGGGCCGCACACGGCATACGCCAGCGAACCGAGACCGACAGAACGAAGAGGACCGGCCGCCACCACGGCCACCTGACGCCCCGACGTCGGGCACGCCGGAGGCTGACGGCGTACGGCGTGGCGACCAGCACCAGGAGAGCCAGTCCCGTGGGGGACGCCACCCAGTCGGTCAGCAGGAGCGACGCGGCGGAGAGGGGCGTGCTGGGCATGGCGTCGGTCAGCGGGTGTTGCCCGTGTGGCCGAGTGAGAATCGGCCCGGTTGGGGCCAGACGAGCAGCCCGTGGGGGCCGGCGTCGGTGGGGATCCGCGCGACGAGGCGGCCGTTGCGGGTGTCGATGACGTAGACCTCGGCGCTGTAGCGGCCGCACAGCCACAGCTGGCGCCCGTCGGCGGTGACGCCACCCATGTCGGGGGTCGCGTGGCCGGGCAGCCGCCACGTCGTCACGGGCCGGTTGGTCGCTCGCGTCGAAGACGGTGACGGAGCCGTCATCGCGGTTGGACACGAAGATCCGAGCCGCGTCGCGCGAGGGGTAGATGCCATGGGCGCCCATCCCGGTCGGCACGAAGTGGTCGACGCGGAAGGTGTGCGCATCGATGAACCACACGCCGTTGCGGAGCATGTCGGCGACCATGAACCATCTGGCGTCCGGGGTCGAGGCGGACGTCCTGTGGCATCGCCGTGGCGCCCTTGGCGAGCCCCGTTGCGCGGACCGCCCATGCTGCTGGCGCGGCTGGGATGGCGCCCGGGGTCTTCACCTGGTTGAGGTCGATGATCTTGTGGACGCGGGTGGCGAGGCGGTTGACGACGAGGAGGCGGCCGTTGAACTCGCAGCTGGCGACGAACGTCGTGAGGTCGGCGGTGAAGTCGGCGTGGTTGACGCCCGCGCAGTCGGCACGTGCAGCGAGCGTACGAGCTTCATCGTGTGCGGGTCGAGGACGTCGATGGCGCCGGAACCGTGAGGCCATGACGAGGGCGGAGCGCCGTCCGGGGTGAAGTAGAGGTTGTACGGGTCGCGGATGATGTTCACCTCCACAGACGTAACGTAAGTTCAAGTAGAGGGCATATA